>JBCBJQ010000034.1:0-52479 GCA_038523235.1 Cyanobacteria bacterium J06626_4 | reverse complement strand
CCTTTTTCTAAGCTTGGAAGCTCTAGTATAGATAGATTGACTTTATAGTCTTTGCAAAAGTTTTTCACAGATTGAGATATCAGCAATATTCCTTGTGACAAAGCAGTTATGGGCACCTTTGAACAGGCTGTGAAATAACTCCCTGGATTGAGCGATTTAAGGTCATTTTAGGAAATCAAATGGAATCGCTCCAGCTCTCTGCCTGAACAAACCGGTTGAATTGTGCGATCGCCCGTCAGAAATTCTCAAATCAGCCGCTAGGATGGAATGCAGATATTCAGATTAAGAGAACGTCGTGGCTGTAAAACCAGATTGGCTTCGAGTAAAAGCGCCTCAGTGGGAGCGCGTCGGCAATGTTAAATCCCTGCTGCGCGACCTGGAGTTAAACACCGTCTGCGAAGAGGCGTCTTGCCCCAATATTGGCGAATGTTTTAATGCGGGCACCGCTACTTTTCTGATCATGGGACCGGCCTGCACCCGCGCTTGCCCCTATTGCGACATTGATTTTGAGAAAAAGCCTCAGGCTCTGGACCCGACCGAGCCCTTGCGCCTGGCGGAAGCTGTGAAGCGAATGAGACTCAACCATGTCGTCATCACGGCAGTCAATCGAGATGATTTGCCTGATGGCGGCGCTTCTCAGTTCGTGCGCTGCATTGAGGCCGTCCGCGCCGCCTCTGCTAAAACCACAATTGAGGTGTTAATTCCTGACCTGTGTGGCAACTGGCAGGCCCTGGCCGACATTCTCACAGCAAATCCCGAAGTTTTGAACCACAATACAGAAACCGTGCCCCGGCTCTATCGCCGTGTCCGCCCTCAGGCCAAGTACGCCCAGTCGGTCGAGCTATTGCGCCGCACTCGGGAGCTAACCCCTTGGGTATATACCAAGTCAGGCATTATGGTCGGCTTAGGCGAGACTGATGAAGAGGTGCGTCAGGTGATGGCAGATCTGCGCCAGGCCGACTGCGATATTTTGACCATTGGCCAATACCTGCAGCCGGGAGCCAAACACCTTGACGTTCAAAACTTTATTACTCCCAAGCAGTTTGAGACTTGGCGAGTCGCCGGTGAAGCGATGGGCTTCTTGCAAGTGGTGTCGTCGCCCCTTACTCGGAGTTCTTATCACGCCGAGCAGGTGCAGATTTTGATGCAGCAGTATCCTCGAACGGTTCCTGCGTCAGCACATAGCCGTTGACCGGGTCAACCCGATACACGCGGTCAAAATTGTTGAAGTTGATCGCCCGCCGGCCATCTTGAGTCCATCCCAAAACGTCTTTGAACCGAAAGTTCCATAAGACTTCGTCGGCAATGAAGGAGTGTCGGGCATGGATAGTTTGGGAAAGATTTTCATCAATGCCGGTGATGATGACGATGATTTCGGCGTGATCGCGGCGCAGGGATTCCGGCGTTGCCCCATAGAGTGGACTGGTCTCGTCGATGGGATGCATGGCCGTCCAAGTCAGGGCAAATAAAGGCGTGTGGGAGCGAATCAGTTCGAGATCGTAAAAGCGTCGAAATAGATCGCCTTCTTTTGTAAATTCGTCGCGTACGAGGGTGACCCACAATTGTGCTTCTAAAATGCGATTGCGCCGTTTGTTGGCGGTGCGAAACATCAGACTCGGCACCCCATTAAACGGGGCAATTAACGCAAAGTTGCTGAACAAGATGCGGGCAGTCGGCACCGAAAAGCGGGCAAAAATCATGCCCGTGGCCATGGCGATGAACAAGAGCCCAACAAAGGCTTCGATGACGACTAGAAAGTTGGCGTAGTCAGTTTGCGGATACATGGCGCCATAGCCGATGGAGGCCATGGTTTGCACGCTAAAGAAAAAGGCGTCTAGCAATGAGTCCGGGTCAGCATTGCCGATCGCATCATCGCCGAACCAATAGGCCAGAGCAAAGGCACCATTGATCAGCAAATAGGCCACCAATAAGACGGCGACAAATCCTGGCCATGAAATAGTGAGGAGCAAATGATAAAGATCCCGCCATGGAGAATGGGGATCGCCGAGGCGAATAATATCGGGAAATTCTCCATCACGTTTCACAATTCTCTGCGGTGAAGGACGGGAAGTATCGTAAATCATGCACCTCTCCTAATAACACCACGACTGACACGACGAGATCGCGCCCGGACGGAACTGACCGATAAATAGTGTGCCATGGGCAATGCTCTATCCGCGTCAACAGTGGCTGGCCCTGTCCAACCAGTGGAACCACGGGTTAGACTCTCCTTCAAGCCCTGTTTAAATAAATCCGGCGCTGAGTGAGACACAGCGTCGGACTCTATCGATATCAGGCATCATGGCAAAAAATCAAGTCCTACAGGCCACTCGCAACGGCTCATGTCCCCCTAGTGTACTGAAGCGCGTCTGCCGATGACTGGGACCGTAGACCCAGCCTGCCGTTATGCGAGTGACCGAGACGTGAGATCAAGGCCCCGCAGCGATCGCGACGACATCATCAGTCCGAATTTTGCCGGGCTGCAATACTCGCGCATACACCCGGCTGCTGCCAGGATAATGTTTTTGACTCATGCGACTGTAACGCTTATCAGCAAACCAGCGCATATTTTTGCGACAGGGAGACGTGTAGCTGGCCACCTCTAGCAAGACCTCATCGCCGAGCTGCAGCCGCAGACCAGGAGCGATCTGGGGCCAGTCGAGGCCCGCCACCGTAATATTTTCGCCCGCATAGCCCGGAGCTAGATTGTGGCCTTCTTGCTGCAGCGCTTCAATCACTTCTAGCGACCATAAACAGACTGCCTTCTCTGGCCCACCGTGAATTTTGGGACTGTTGTGGCGATCGCCCACCAGCCCTGTCTCAATGATTTCGGCCTCGGGAACAGCGATTTTAGGGACGCCGCCATCTGAAATACTAATTTGCGTAATGTGTCCGCGCATCGAGTTGCCTTGCATCCCGTATCAGCTATCGATTTTCACCGCTATGGTAACCGGCTCAGGCTAAACTTTAACGCTCAATGGTGAACTGGCTAAATTCGCCAGTGACGCTGCCGTAGGTGACCTCAACCTGATGCACCGCAGCGGCAGGCGGGCCTTGGTGAGCCCAAGTTAATAGCTGATTGATCGCTGAATCTTGCCCTTCGGCCACGATTTCGACAGTGCCATTGGGACGGTTTCTCACATAGCCGGTAAGGTTGAGCCGCACCGCCTCGGCTTGGGTGCTGTAGCGAAATCCCACCCCTTGAACTCGTCCGTAAACGATCACGTGAATGCGCTGCATCAGCCCCAAACCCGATAATAGCTAACCGAACTTTACCAAGGATTCCTGGCCAATCAATGCTCCTGGCACCTCTTTTCCTTGGCTACCCGGCGTCTTCAAGCCGTAGAGTAGGTCACGTCCCGACCGTTCACGCTAAACTCCCTGCCAGGGCTCATCCTGGCCCACCAATCTTCACCCGTAGGCCCAACCACCTTTTCATCGTTTGGAGTATCGCGCCCGCGTTGTGAACCATTGCCCTGTATTTTCAAGATTGTATTGGGAGCGCGACCGCTGAAAAATCGATGCCGCATCCTAAGGATAGGGATACTCATAAACCTGCTGCATATCGCTGGCTTGGTAAACCAGCACAGTATCGGTGACAGTTCCACCTCGGGTGAGAGGCACCTCAGCCATCGGCTCTAGGGTTTGAAAATAAGGCTGAAACTCCGCGACCAAGGCCTCGCGATCGCCATGCAAACTCTGCAGCGTCACATACAGAGCAGTTTGCCCCAACCAGGTATCAGGTTCGTCCCAAAAGGCAAAGCCGCGCGGGTCTTGACTAAAGCAGGTAATCGGCTGTGGCGTCAGCGGATGCAGCGCCATATCAACATAGCCTGAGAGATAAAACTCATCGGTAAAAATAAAGTCAGAGGTTGCCAGGGCTTTCTGCAGCTCTGGGGTTTGGGCAAAATGCGATCGCAGCTGCCCCACATCCAATAGCGCCGTCGAACCATCCTGTGCCACCGGTACCCAGCCCCCCAAGAGACTAAAATTTCCCGGCTTTTGCAAAAGGCCGACCGAGAGATGCAGCAGCGCGACCAGCACCAACGTGCCTAAAAATAGACCCGTGCCCCAGAGCCAGCGACGCACAACGACTGCTCGCCAGCGGGTGGCACTGTGGGCCAGCAGCAGCGTTAGTCCCCAAAAGCCCGGTGCCGGCCAAGCCGGAAAAATCGCCTGTTTGCCCCCCAGCAGCGTAAACCCTACCGCGATGGGCAAAGATAGCCAGAGAATCAGCGCCAGGCGATCGCGGGCCACCCATTCTCCCCCTGTGAGCGGCGGCTGTAGCCAGGTTTGAATATGCAGCAGCAGCGATTGTCCGGTGCTCCACCACAGCGGCACCCCGATCGCGGGAAATAGGTAAACCATGCCCAGCAGCCAGGTGCCGAGCGCGTCTAGAACTCGGTAGGGGTTGGGCATGCCGTCACCCTCAAATCGCATAAACAGGTGAAATCGGAACGAAAACCACTCATTTTGGCCATTCCAAACCCATAGCGGCATCAGCGTCAGGAGGAAAAGCAGGGCCGCGATCGCCAGCCACGGCGAGGTTAACGCTCTGCGGCTACGTCGACTGGTCAGACAGAACCCCACCAGCCCCGCGCCCAACACAAACCCGTGATACTTGCTCAGGCAGGCCAGCCCCACGGTCAGACCAATCAGCGCAATGCGGTAACTCGGCTGGTAGTTAGCAGTGCTCAAACTGGACGTAGAAGAAAAGCGATGGGGAATAAACTCCCACGCCGCTAGCAGCAACGTCAGCGTCCAAAAAAAGATGAGACCGTTATCGGGTGAGGTCAGCACCCCAAAGGCGATCCACAAAATCGGCGAGAGCGAGCCGAGGGCGAGCGCCAGCATCCCCGTTTTTTCGTCAAACAGGTGCCGCGCCGTGAGATACAGCAGGCCCAGACTCAAGGTGTACAGCCCCAGCGCCCCCACGCGCAGCGTCAGGGGGATGATCAGGCCCGTCGTCCACCAACCCAGGCCCGTCGTCAGCCCCACCATCAGCGGGTGGTCAAAATAGCTCCAGGCCAGATGACGGCTGTAGAGGTAGTAGTAAACCTCATCAAAACCGACGGGCAACAGCAGAGCGACGAGGGTTCTGAAGAACAAACCGCCCCCCAACCACCCGCCAAAGGATGGAGAAATCTGAGGCACAAAGAGTTTCATACGCGCACAGACAGAATCGTCAGAAGTGGCTACCGTAGGATCAAAGGGTAGATGGCGGGTATTTTTGGGCGATCACCGATAGAATTATCGTCTCAGTGCCCTTCATCATGCCATGCCGCGCCAGCCGGTTGGTCATAGGGGCGGTCTTCATTAGAGATAACAGCAACCCATGAAGGGCAGTGCAGAAATTATATGCGTGGGCAGCGAACTCCTGCTAGGTGACATCGTCAACACCAATGCTCAGTTTCTCGCTCAGGAATTAGCCCAGCTCGGCATTTCCCACTATTACCAAACTGTGGTGGGCGACAACCCATTACGGATTCAGCGAGCCGTGGCGATCGCCTGCGAGCGATCGCGCCTCCTGTTGTTCACTGGCGGGCTTGGCCCGACCCCCGATGACCTCACCCATGAAACCCTGGCCGATTTCTTTGACGCCCCGTTAGCAGAACGCCCGGCAGTCATCGCCGACATTCAGCAAAAATATGAGCGGCGCGGTCGCACCATGGCCGCCAGTAATCGCAAGCAGGCGTTGCTGCCCCAAGGGGCTGACGTGCTGCCGAACCCAGCTGGTAGTGCCCCCGGCATCATTTGGGAACCGCGTCCCGGTTTAGTGCTCATGACCTTTCCGGGGGTGCCCAAAGAAATGCACGTCATGTGGCAAACGACCGCCGTACCCTACCTGCAAAGTGAAGGCTGGGCCGCCGACCCCATCTATAGTCGCACGCTTAAGTTTTGGGGCATTGGCGAATCTGATCTAGCCGAGCAGGTGAATCATCTCTTTGACCGCGATAATCCGACCGTCGCCCCCTACGCCAGTCAGGGCACTGTCAAGCTGCGCATCTCCGCCCGCGCCGCGTCTGAAGCCGCCGCGATCGCCCTGATTGAGCCCGTGGCCGACGAGATTCTCAAACTGGCCCCCGACCCCTATTACGGCAGCGATGATGACACCTTGGCATCGGTTGTCGGCGATCGCCTCCGCCAAACCGGGCAAACCCTGGCCGTAGCCGAATCGTGCACCGGCGGTGGGCTAGGCCACATGCTGACCGCGGTAGCCGGCAGCTCGGCCTACTTCATGGGGGGCATCATCTCCTATGACAACGCTGTCAAAATTGGGCTCCTGGGCGTATCACCCGCCGTGCTAGACACGCTGGGGGCCGTCAGTGCCCCCGTCGCCGAGCAAATGGCAGCCGGCGTCAGGGCACGTTTAGGAACCGATTGGGGCGTCGGCATTACCGGCGTCGCGGGGCCGGGGGGCGGCACTGCCGAAAAGCCTGTGGGCCTCGTCTACATTGGCATTGCGGGGCCTGAGGGGCAGGTGAGCAGCCAGGCCTACCGATTTGGCAACCTGCGGGGACGCGACTGGATTCGGCACCTCAGCTGCTGTTCCGCCCTTGATCTGCTGCGGCGTTCCCTCTAAGGAATGAGGAGCAAATAACATCCAAATTGTTTAGCGCAGGCATCTTGCCTGCCTGAAGACAGCCGAGACGGCTATCCCAACTTATTCAATTCTCATTCCTAAGCAAACAAATATCCCCAAGTTCAGCCACCATCGGAGCGCTTGCAATGAAGCACGGTTCCCAACCCGGCGCTGAATGGGCCGCTTGCTCAAAGGGTCAATAAACCATCGCCAGCCTGGTGGACCTCATACCATCGCGGCGAACGGTAGTCAGGATTCAAACTGCGATCGACGTATCCCACTAGGCGCGGTAGGGCTTCGTCACTGAGTTCTCTCTGCAAAAATGACCGCAGTTTTGCTTCCCAATCTTGGGGATAGTCGCGAATGATCGGATGCTTGACCACAATGGGCTGAGTCTCGCCTTGAGTGATATCAACCACCACATCCAGACTAAGGACTGCCAGGGAGCGCACAAACACGCCAGTAGCCGCGATCGCAAAATCACCGTCCACCTGCTTTTGCTTCATGACCGCCACAAAATGTCCGCCCTGAGGAATGTCATAAATCAGGCGGCTGCGGTCTTTGACCGGTTCGACCTCAATGTTATATCCCTGGGTGAATCCCTCTGCGAGGGTGATGTCTTCGTAATCCTGATCGGGATGGGGAATGTAGATGGAGAACTTGTGAATATCTAGCCAAGGGTTATGGACGGGGTCATCACTGTCTTGTTTCCAAGCGTTATATTGACGGCGCATCTCCTGACCGACATGGCTTTCGGTATTGCAGAGATGAATCAGGGCCATATTCAAAACGCACTGATCAAATTTGCTGAGCAACCCAACGATCGGCATGGCCAAGATCCTCTGTGAGAACAATACCCGACTGCACTATTAGGGAAGATTGTGAATGAGTATTCTGTATGAATTACTTCAAAATTGGCCCTATTCAAGTTCTCTTAAGATCGTCTAGCTCAGTGAAATCGAATCCATAAACTCATAAATAAAAACACGCTTTTTGACTGTTCTTAAAAAGACGTCAAAATGGCGGCTCTGATCTCGATATTTTGTATGCATCAGAACAAAATATTAGCTGAAATAGTTCACCATAAACCCTCGAAGACGGCACTCCGCTGATGGTTCAATTTCAGCGATGATTGCTTCCCAAGCTTTGCCCTAAGATGATGATGGAGATTTCCGAGCGTTCTCGGGAAAATGTGATGGATTGTGATGACTGTCTCCATTGATCGGGAAAGAGCAGCACATCAGTTCTCAGTCGGGCGGTTGAACTCTCAACCGCCAAAAATCAATTTCGACCATACCTGATGCATTGACTGACAAATCTTTAGACAGGGATGTCATGCAGATTAAAACTGTTTTTCAGGAAGCGATCGCGGATTCTGAGGATGTGCTCACGATCGCGGTGATCACGAATGTCACCAGCCACTGTATTTTGGCTCGACAACTGATGGATGTGTTGGGTAAGCCGCCCATCCACAGTGATCTCGAAATCCTCGGCAGCGATGGCACCTGGACGATTGCCTGGTCACAGCCGCAGTTGACGCTGGATGCGGCGACCGCTGCCCTCAATCAAGCCCTTGCCCCGATGATGCCGGAGACTTCAACGCGATGACACTTACCCAGCCCACCCTGAGTCCAGCTTTAGCCACCTGGCTAAACGATAACGGCTATGTCTCTGAAGCTCTCAACCAACCGGGCGAGAACGGGGATTCGGCCCTGATGAAGCTGACTCGGGCCGGTCACCTGGACTGGATGCAGGAGTTATTCACGGTTGGGGTCGATGTGAACTGCCGCAATCGCGATGGTAACAATGCCCTCTGGTTTGCCTGCTTCGGCAACTTTCATGACGCTATCGATCGCTTGGTCGCAGCGGGTATCGACATCGATAATCAAAACGACAATGGCGCGACGGCCCTGATGTATGCGGCCTCTGCCGGTAAAATCGAGGTTTTGCAGCAGCTGTTAAATCTCGGTGCCAATACCACCTTGCGCAATTTAGACGACTTCACCGCCCTCGACTTTGCCAGCACGCCAGCGGTCTGGAGAGTGTTGAAGCATGCTGCCAAGTAAGCTCAGGCGACTGACAATTCATGAGCAAACCAACCATTCTGATGAGTCAGTCAAGATTAATCCCAATTATGTGGATGCTTCGACTCAGCCCTCGGCCTACAAAACCTATCCCCAGTTTTATCGACGCTTGCCGTTAGCAGCGGGCAACCCCACCCATGAAGTGATCAAGGCCACCAGCGCCATCACCCTGGAAAGGCAATATCGTCACTACACAGCGCAACTGCGGGTCATCCCCTCGGCGGGGAGCCTGTACCCCACCGAACTCTATGTGCAGATTCGGGGCGTTGACGGCATCATCAACGGTTTGTACCGCTACGAAGTCGCGCATAATCAACTCACGCTGATTTACGAACTCATTGACGATGGTCTGGAAGCCTATGTGTGCCCTGGCTACACTGTCAAGGGACTGATCTTTTTAGTGAGCTGTGTTTATTTTCGCTCTAGCTGGAAGTATGAGGACCGCAGCCTCCGCTATGCCTTTTTGGATGGCGGGCACCATTTGGGCGCGATCGCTGCTGCCGCCTATGCCTTTGAACATCCGCTAGAGCTGGTGTTTAACTTTGACAAAGCCCAGTTAAATCAAGCGATGGGATTTGCCAATCAGGAATGGGCGCTGGGGGCCGCGATCTCCGGTCACAAAATTCCCCGGCCGCGCCGCGAATTTCGGCTGCCAATGCCCTTTGTCTGTGGCACCGACTATTTCATCCCCAATCCGTTTATCGAGCAGGGCTATCAGGCTACTTTGGCCCCGGTCAGTCCCCGTCAATCGCTCCGCAGTCCGACCTGGCACTACGATTGCTCCAAGTTTTTAGACGCCATTTATCAGCGGCGATCGGCCCGCTGTTTTCGCAAGGTAGCGATTTCGCTGGAGGAATATCGGGCCATTCTGTCAGTGCTCAGCCAGCCCATTGCGACCTATAGCTACGAAGAGATCGCCATCTATGCCGTGGTGCACCGCGTGACGGGACTGGCTCCGGGTATTTATCGCGATGGAGCACTGCTGCAGGACGGTGACTTTTCTGCCAAAGCAGCATACCTCTGCGTAAATCAGCGCATTGCTGGGGATGGGGCGGTGACGTTCTTTTTAGCTGCGCATCCCCAGAATTATCAAACGGCGATGCAGATGGCTGGGGTGCTGGGGCAGCGGCTCTATTTGGCCAGCACCTATTACGACGTTGCCTGCACGGGCATCGGGGCTTATTACGATGAGGAAACCCAGGCGTTTTTAAGCACGGAAAAGGATATCCTTTACGCGCTGGCAATTGGGCGATAGGGGCAGTGCCGTTGGTCAGGAATTGTAGTGCGATCGCCTCGCGTGAACCCTAAAATGCGATCGCGCTTTTGTCGGTCAGGCGATCGCGTCGTCACGCTGTACTGACCAAGCAACATCCAATGGACTTCTGACTCCAGAATCATCCTGATTATCGATTTTCTATGCTGAGTTCATGTTCATCTTGTTGTGAGCTAGCATTTCACGGCAGCGGATGATTCAGCAGTCGCTGGTTGAGTCACCAAGTATGTCTATCACCGCTACGTTTTGCCGTTAGCCCGCACTCCTTTACGGGTGTACGGATGGCGAGCTCTCGACAAATCGCTAGCCTACTCGATCCTACTCTTTCTGCAGCACTCATCGCCGAGTTCCCGCTAGTTCAGCCTCATCTCTACGACGCGCAAATCCCACCCGTGGTCTATCTGTCAGGCGTCCTTTTATTCGTCGCGGGCTATCCATCGTGCGGGCACATAATCTTCGGGTGCGCGCCTAGCCTAGCCTCATTACAGCAACGGGTTGGTCCTTCTTGCTGCTGGGTCTCATCCGAATGTTTACAGCTGGGCAATATCGAAAGCGTATTGTTGATCATCGCCTTGGTCATCACATACTATGGCTACCGGCGAGAGCCTCAGTAGCTTGATTGCGCTCATCCGAGTGCGGGTGTAGGGAACCGCTGGCAAACTGCGCTTGCCGATCCCCTCTGGGGCCGGTTCCTGAACTCAAACGTTAATCGTTTGATACGTTCAACTTTTTTATGGCGTAGGTTCAGGCAAGTTATTGACCCTAGCGATTTTTCTAACATGCTGGATGATGCAAGGCTAGTTTGGGATTTACAGCGAGCTAATCAAATTGCTCAAAGCTTTTCTACTTCCTTAAACTTAGATGATATTGCCCGCCTGGCAACGGATGGCCTGGTTAAGCAGTTTGACTGTGCATTTACTCGCATTTGGTTAGTGGAACCCGATCGTAAACGGTTGCGATTGGCGGCATCATCGGGCTTGTATACTCACACCGATGGTGCGTTTAGCCGCATCCCCATGGGAGCGTTTAAGATTGGCAGAATTGCTCAAAATCGGATATCGCTATTGAGCAATAACCTGACTGCAGAATCTTGGGTGAGATACCCGGAATGGGCGATCGCCAATAAAATTACGAGCTTTGCCGGATATCCTCTCACTAATTCTGATCAGGTGATTGGAGTGTTAGCGGCCTTTGGACATCAGCCCATGAGGCCAGAATTTTTAGAAGTTCTGCTCGGGTTTTGTACGACTTTAACAGTCGCATTGGAAATGGCCTCGCTGCACCAAAAAGAACAGCAAGCGTCCTCAATGGACAAGCCACAATCTACCCCAGCCCAACTTTCCCTCTCCGAGAGCTTGGCCTACATCCTAGGGCAGACAAAATTGACCATTCTAGGAACAGAACGGCACCTTCGATTATCCCAGGCTCAACTTTTTCTAAAAGTGGCTGAAATACTTAAAACCCTAGACTGCACTTACTGCCGTGTAACCTATGCCGCCGATGCTGTTTCTTTGGAGGCAATTGCGGCCCTCCAGTCGGTTATTCCTCAGGAACAACAAGCGTGGGAGAGTGTTGCTTTGAGTGATTTAGCCTCAACTGCCGCCTGTTTTGGTGGCCGTCTTCACATCAATACCGAGGCTAGTATTGAGGCGATGCAGATTTCCTTGACCTTTCCCTCCTTGGACAATCTGTCAGACATATCGTTGCGGGTTCAATGTCGTTTACCCCTATTGCAAACGGGCTTTACTCAGCTAGCCTATGCGGCGGGACTCAGGGTTCAGGGGAATAGGGGGCGGCAGATGCCTCTATTGACTGATCAACCAGCTTTGGTAGAAACCTGCGATCGCACTATCTGGCTCAAGCACGACTCACACAGAGCACCCCACGGCGTCAAAGCCCAGGTCAATCTCTCCACAACGGCAACCCAATTGCGAGCAGCGGTTGTAGCGGTCATAAGAGGAGAAGAATGGGGCCTCAATCCCCCATCCCGCCAGCAGCTTTCCCAACGAGAGCAAGAGGTGATCGCGTTGCTCGTCAAGGGATTGCGCGATCGCGAAGTTGCTCAGCAACTTCACATTAGTGATAGCACGGTCAAGTTTCACATCAACAATATCCTTGCCAAACTCGAAGCAAAGACCCGACTGCAGGCGCTTTATCAGTTGATGAGTACGGATAGCCTCGACTGTTGAGCTGAGCGCACCCTAGTTTTGTAAAAGTGGGATGCTCCTGTTGAACTCACCAATGCCAGACATGATCAAACTGCTCAAACAGCTCGGCAATCTCGCTTTTTTGAATAAGTGATATGCCCTCTATCAGGCGATCTGAGGGTAAAGCCCGAGCTTGAATATCATTGGCGATCGCATACACGGCAATATCCTTAGCCATCATCATCTCCAGGTCGCGGTCTAACGCTGGTGGCTGGGTTTGTTGCCAGGTGCCAAAGCTTAAATTGAATGGCGTTTGCCCTTTGACGAGATAGTTAACCGCATTTCCCCTCAGCAAAATTGAAATATCCACATCCGCATGGTGAAAACTCTGACTCAGCCAAAGAATGGTATCGTCCTGTTCCTCTAGGGTGGCTCTGTAGGCAGTTTCAACAATATTGAGTACTTTCATGCTGTTTCCCTTAATGTGTCGGAATGACTAATACGCCATCACTGGCTTGTACAGATTGAATAAAGTCTTGAGGACCGCCTCTGTGGACTCCATCAATCCAATCACCGGCCCCTCTTTCATCGACACACAGACCACAGTTAACCCACTTCAGCGTGACTCCTTTGGCTTTCGCCAGTTGAAACAACGCGGTAATCCAATCTTTGGTGGTGGGATGGTTTTCTTCTTCTACGGTTGTTCCTTTAATGGCGTTAGCGTGGGGAGCCTGGGCTTTCATGGTTAAATTCACAGCGCCTTCGTAGGCAAAGACATGCACATGGTGTCCTTGATTTAAGGCGCTATGAATGATTCTGAGCGCCGTGGTGGAG
The DNA here is from genome assembly GCA_038523235.1 of Cyanobacteria bacterium J06626_4. GTDB lineage: Bacteria > Cyanobacteriota > Cyanobacteriia > Phormidesmidales > Phormidesmidaceae > Halomicronema. The sequence continues at coordinate 39,558 of JBCBJQ010000034.1, read as the reverse complement.
TTGGCAGACTCATAGGGGGCATCCATGATGGCAATGCTGAGAGTTTGAGGTGACATAAGATTCCTGATTAGTGCCAAATGGTCTTAGTATTTGGGGTTAAGCACAGTTGAATGAGTCGATCGAGATGGCTTTGTTCTACGCCCATCACCATATTTTGAATTCCTCGTTCTTGCAAAGCAAAGAAGTCGGCTAAAATGTTGATTCCTAAGGCTTTTAGATTGAAAAAATGCGACTCAAACGAAGTCCCTTTTCGCGCAATGAGAACTCCATTTTGTAAGAGAAAGAGCGTCACATCATGGCCACTTTTCTTGAGACTAATAATCATTTCCTGCATCGTTTTCCAGTCAGCAGAGTCGAAAGGATCTCTCGATTCTAAAATGAGATAATGGGTCATGGAAAGCACCTAAATTCTTGTTAAGGTATCAAGTCCGATGCGATTGCAGAAGGCTCCAAAGCGTTCATGCTGCTCCCGGTGCGTTTGAAAATGGCGGAATAGGGGTTCTAAAAAAGCTTCTAATTGGTCAATCTGTAGATTTTGTCCCCAGGGCTGGGCCAGGTGAGTACCCTCTGGCGTGCCTCCCAGCCAGACTTGATAGGTGCCAGGCCCACTGCCGACCAGCCCCAATTCGGCAAGATAGGGTCGAACACAGCCATTAGGACAGCCCGTCATGCGAATCACCAAAGGTTCGTTAGCCATGTCTAACTTCGTGAGCAATTGGTGAATACGGTCTAAAACACTGGGCAAGACTCTTTCTGATTCGGTAATGGCTAAACCACAGGTGGGTAATGCTGGACACGCCATGGCATAACGAGTCAGACCATTGAGATGATGGGGGTCAATTTCAACCCCGTGGGTGACCAAAATGGTGGTGATTGCTTGGTGGTGCGATCGCTCAATCTCAGAGAGGATAATGTTGTGGTTCGGGGTGAGGCGCAACGGTAAATTAAACTGCTGGACGATTTCCCGCAAAGCTGTTTTTAGCTGGCGACTGCCATCATCTTGAATCCGGCCATTCTCGACTAAAATACCGAGAAACAGTTTGCCGTCCCCTTGTTCATGCCATCCTAAAAAGTCTTGATACTGCCAGGGGGGGAGTTCCCTAAAGGGCTGTAAAGGTTTACCAAAATGAGCTTCGACCTTGGCTTTAAAGGTATCGATACCCCAGTCGTGGATCAGGTATTTCATCCTGGCGTGCAGACGATTGGTGCGATCGCCATAGTCTCTTTGAATGGCCCCAATGGTGGTGAGGAGGGTGTAGACGTCATCTTTATCGACATAACCCAGGGGATCGGATAAACGGGCAAAGGTGTCTTCTTTATTGTGGGTGCGTCCCATCCCTCCGCCTGTGAGCACATTGAAGCCCTCTAGCTCACCAGCTTGATTGGTGATGACAACCAAACTAATGTCGTGGGTATACACATCAACGGAGTTATCCCCTGGCACGGTTACGCAACACTTAAACTTTCTGGGGAGATAGTTAGGACCATACCAAGGTTCTACCGATTCGGGGAGTTTTTCAGTCTGGAGGGTTGGCTGCCGGGCGACTTTTTGTTGGGGATCTTCTTCTCCACTGATGATCTTGTCGCCATCTAGCCAAATTTCATAGTAGGCCCCCGTTTGTGGGGTAAATAGATTGGCGACATTATGGGCATATTCCCAGGCGTATTTATAGTCTGGACGCTGCTTAAAGGGTGCAGCTGGTGCCATCACATTGCGGTTAAGGTCGCCACAAGCTCCCAGGGTTGACCCCATGCTGCGGATAATATCAGCAATGACTATTTTTAGAGTCTGCTTGGGCACTCCATGCATTTGAAAAGCCTGACGGCTAGTAGCTCTGAGGGTGTGGTTGCCATAGAGATCTGACAGGCGATCAAGGGCGAGATAAAACTGAGGCGGAACAATGCCGCCAGGTGTCCTTGTCCGTAACATCATTTGATAGTCTTTTTCTTGCCCTTTGACGCGATTGTCACGGTTATCTTGTTGATAAGACCCGTGAAACTTGAGGATTTGTAGGGCCGCTTCACTAAAGTGAGTGGTCTCTTGGGATAGCTCTGTCGCCAAAGGCTCGCGCAAAAAATTACTATTCGCCTTAATGCTTTCTATCTTTGATGGCTTCCGTTTGGAGATGCGGTTAGAAGACTGGGTCACTCTCTCCATCTGCTTTCCTAAGAAACGATAATCAATTGACTGTGGCGGGGGGAATTTGAATGCTGTCATAGCTTAGTCGGACTGCTGGGCAACCGTAACTCTGGATTCTATGGGGATTTAGAACAGTTTTTTAGGAGTGTTTTTAGCTGGATTTTCTAAGCTTCTAGAATCCTGATTGAGCAAGACATTGATCCCTGTCAGTGAAGTCAGTAGAGCAAATCTGGCATCCAGCTGCCTATTGATTTTGTGAGGGCATGAGTCAGGGTTATGGACATTTTGGCGTCAGTCTGTGGCGATACCTGCTGATTTCGTTAGGGACAATGTCTAGTTCTAATGTCAGGTGACTAGACCTAACTAAATACCTATGATGAGCCCATAAAAATACTGATAGGAGTGGCGTCATGGTGGAGATCGATCAGCCTAAGGTCTCTCTTTTGAGGCTTAAAAATCACTGAGATTATGATTGGACGTCTAATCCAGACTGTTGCGGCGGTGGCCCAATATCAAAAGCGGGTGTTTAATGATGCGACGATTGCATTCAGCACTAAAGCCGCTCCGTTTGACTTTGTTTCTGAGGTGGATGTGCGATCGCAGCGCATGATTTTATCTGCCATTGAACGAGACTTTCCCGCCGCCGGCATTGTGGCCGAAGAAATTGGTCAAGATAAACCGTCCCAGGATGGCACCTGGTTTTTGGTCGATCCTCTCGATGGCACCGCCAACTTTAAGGCGGGCATTCCCCTGTGGGCCATTTCTATTGGCCTGATGAAGCAGGGTGTTGTAGACAGCGGCATTATCTCATTACCGTTTACGGGCGAAACCTTTTGCAGCACGGCGGGGCTGCCGATCACACAACCACTAAAAACCTTATCAGCAGCTCAGTTTTACGGCATCGACAGTACGTTTGAGAACGTTCCTCTGGAGGGGCTCACCCTCAAGCGACGTCAGTTGGGCGCGGCGGTGCCCACCCTGCTGTGGTGCTGTGACTCTCGACATCGTCCCCGACCGCGACTCGACTTTGCCTTGATGGGGAAGGGATCTTTTTGGGATGTGTGTGGGGCGATCGCATTTCTCAAACAAAAAGGCGGCGCACTGATTGATGCCACGGGGCAAGACTTTACCGAATGTTCCGATGTCTTTCAAGCCTTAGGTGGACTCAAAGGCCTCCGCACCTATAACTTTCGATATGTTGCCAGTGCCAGTAAACAAGTTGCTCAAGACGTCTATCAGCGGTATTTAATGGTTCCTGAAAAACCTGAAATCCATCCCCAGTCTGGGAACAAGCCGCAACGAGGGATATGTCCTTAACTATGTCGTGGACTGTTGTATGGGAGGGGAGGAAGTACATAAGCCGGAGTGTTAATTCATCAGCAAATCAGGGAGACAACATTCCTAACGATTTAGATCGCCAAAGCGATAAGAGATTAAACTCGACAGGGCATGTTGGGAGGCGGGAGTGGTGTTTTGGGTTTGTGGAGATACCGAGGCTGGTTGGGCTGATAAGTGTGATGGGAAATGAAGTATGAAATTAATTTTTTAGGCTACGACCCTGATGTTCATTCCGCAGACCTGAAATGTTCCAAAATAAGCTCCTGTTTCTTCGTCGGCCTCGCTACCGTATCATTGCGTCTTTTATCCTCGGTCTTTTAGTCGTTGGCGGTATCGTCGCCGTAGATGCCTTTCTGAATGACGATCCGGCTGTGAAGGTTGCTACGGATGTGCCAGCAACTCATGCTCTCTCGGTGCCACCGTTGCTTGAGCCCAGCATGGAAGATGGTATCGCTCACTATCATCTGGATTTAGAGACTTCAGCCCATGACTATCATCAGGCTCAGTTGACACCCACGATCGCTTACAACCAAGCAAGTGTCTTAGGCCCAACCCTACATCTTTACTATGACGATCATGCGGTCATTGATGTCACTAACCATCTAGATGAAGACACTACGACCCATTGGCATGGGGCTGACGTCCCTGCCGTAGCGGATGGCGGCGCACACAGTGTGACTCGCCCCAACGAGACTTGGACAGCTGAATTCGACGTAATTCAAGAAGCGGCAACGCTGTGGTATCACCCACATCTAAAGGACCATACGGCTGAGCAAGTTTATCGGGGCGCTGCTGGTTTGATGATTGTTGATGACGATAATCCAGTCGCTAGCCAACTCCCCTCAACCTATGGCATGGATGATATTCCTATCATTCTTCAAGACAGAGCCTTTAAGGAAAATGGTGAGTTAGATTTCACCCTCAGTAATTTCGGAAAAGGGTACTACTATCCTTACTTAACCGTTAACGGCACCCTTGATCCTTACATTGAGGTTCCCGCTGGTCTGGTGCGGTTGCGCCTTCTCAACGGCAGTCAAGCGCGTCTTTACCAACTAAGTGTCGAATCTGGAAAGATGACTGTGTTTGCGTCTGACGGTGGGTATTTGAATCATCCCATTGAGATGGAACAGCTTACCCTCTCTCCTGGTGAGCGAGCTGAAATCATTGTCGATCTCAAAGATGTTGATCGATTGAATTTACTCGATTCTGCCTTTGGCCGAGTGATTGAACTTCGGACTGACAAGACCCTGACAGCGATGACTGGTCCCCTGCCATCAACACTCAACACCATTGAAAGAATCGACCCCAGCGAAGTTGACCGGAGTAGAGAGTTTGTCTTCGACAAGGTTGGCAAAGGCTGGGGAATTAATGGTGAGCAGATGGCAATGGATCGAATCGATGATGTCATTAAGTTCGGAGATACCGAGCTTTGGACGCTGAAATCCGTGTCAGGATGGCATGTCTTCCATGTGCATCAAACTCAATTTCAAATATTAGAGCGGAATGGTCGCCCACCTGAACCCTATGAACAAGGCTGGGAAGATACCATTTTCTTCAAGGGGAAAGATAAGGTCGTTATTCTGGCTCGTTTCAATACCTATACCAATCCCGATATCCCCTACATGCTTCACTGTCACATCCTCGATCATGAAGATACCGGGATGATGAGCCAGTTTGCTGTTGTCAATAATCCTGAGAACTTCAATCCTGAGGGCTTCGAAGGAACCACCTGATGCTGGCCCTTTACCTTATCAACAGAGTTAAGTGCGAAAGCCTTGTTCTAGCATTCTGCAGTGAAGAACGTCATAGCTTGAATTTCAAGGCTCTGCTAGATTCACTTTATTCTGCGACAGCAGTTAAAGCCTATGTATGCTGCAACTGTTTGAGGGCTGAGGCTATGGATTCTGAGCACTGCACTGCATATTTGATTAATGGAAGGGTGCCTTCAATCCGACTTATCCTGCTTCACCAGACAGCCCATAAGGGGCTGCCGCCGTTGCGATTTACCGTTTAATCATTTGCGACTTTTAACTCCCTTCTAATCATGAAGTTTGCGAAGTTTAGACTGAAATGCCATAGTCGCATTGATTGCTGCACTGGCTTAATCAAGAGGCGTTATCTGTCAAAGATGGTGGCTAACAGCTCCTATTCCTAGAGTTAACAATCAGATCGGCGATATACCGGCAGACAGATGAAATATTATCTGTCAGAGCTGACGTTGAACCTATATTATTTAGTGACTAAATAATGCAGAAACGACTATGAGAATTGGCAATGCTTCTGTTGAAACAGTTAATTTGGTCAAATGGATAGCAACCATAGTTCAACTGATTGGATACGGTCTGACTGGTCTTAATTACTCTCCGCTAAATGTTTATGCTTTCATTGCGGGGATTATCCTTTGGTTTATTGTGGGCGTTTTATGGAAAGATCGCGCGATCATGGTTGTTCATATCGGCGCTTTTTTATCCCTAACAATCGGTTATATGAATAGACCTCTTGCCGAATAAATTTATTCGGCTATGTCAAGCCTCTTGGGTAGGCTTCAGTAAATCGCTGCAGAGTGCTTTACTGAAGGCGACTGAGATTGTCCCATTCACGAATTCTGGGGAAGCAACCTGTTTGTGAGACTCGAAACAGGTGCTGGGCGGACTGTTTATCAATTGCTACGAATTGGGACAGGCAAGATGACAGCAGTCTTCCACGGGTCTAGAACATGACCCATCAGCCCTTGGTGCAACCAGTCAGATGGGTCAATCGGGCGTATTGTCTGATCGATGTCTAGGGATTGCTGGTTGGGGAAGAGCTGAGCGCAGAATGCCGCTGCGACTTGACCTGGAGGCGCATTGAAGCGGGCGGAGCCAGGGTCAAACCGCGGCGAGCAGGCAGTACAGGACGCTTGTCGGGCAACGCCAACACAAAGTCTTGCAGCAGCGTCGCGATGCCAATCTTAAGTTCCATCATGGCGAGAGCGGAGCCGATGCAGCGCCGATGGCCGCCCCCAAAGGGCAGATATTCGTGGGGCGCATACTGTCGCTCTAAAAATCGCTCAGGGCGAAACTCGCGCGGCTGAGGATACAGGTCGGGGCGTTGGTGAATGATGTAGGTGGCGGGCAAGAGCGCGGTGCCGGCAGCAAAGTCATAGCCTGCCAGGGGGGTCGGTTCCCGCAGCACGCGAGCAAAGGTGGTCGGGGTGATGGGATAGATCCGCAAGGCTTCTTGGCACACGGCAGTCAGGTAGGGCAGCTGCGCGATCGCCATCGGGTCAGCCTGAGGCCCCAGTGCCGCCAGTTCTGCTTGCAACTTTTGCTGCACCTCGGGCAAATAATGAATCCAGTACAGCAGCCACACCAGCGCAGAAGCGGTGGTTTCATGACCGGCTAGCAGTAGAGTGACGATCTCGTCGTGCAGTTCGGCATCAGTCATGGCCTGACCCTGTTCATCTCTGGCCAACAGGAGCAGGGTCAAAATATCGGTCTTGGCGTGCGGGTCAACATCGGGCTGGGCCAAGTCGGCTCGGCGATCGCGAATCTCGGCATAAATCAGCTGCCGTACCCGTTCTCTCAGGGCCACAAAGCGGCCCCAAGGGCTCGCCACGCCCCAGTCTTTTCGCAATGCCGGAAAAAAGAGAAAACTCGCACTGATCGGGGTCGCAAAAAAGTCGAGCAGGGTGCCCATGAGCCGCTGCAGCTCCGCCAGTCGTTCCCCTTCGCGCCACCCAAACACCGCCTGCAAGATCACCCCTAGTGTCAGTGTCTGCATCGGCGGCCGCGCCAGCAGCGACTGGCCCGGTTGCCAATCGGCACTCACTTGGCGGGTGATGTCGCTAATCAGTTGCCCATAGGTGCGTAGGCGATCGCCGTGGAAGGGCGGCATCAGTAATTTGCGCTGCCGCTGGTGAGGCGCACCGTCCAGCAGCAGAATCGAATGCTCACCCACCATGACCTGCAGCACCGCATTCGTCGGTGCCGACAGGGCCTGAGTCCCATCCAGTAGAAAAATCTCTCGCACCACCTCTGGGTCACCGACATAGACCAGCGGGGACGAACTGTCGCCTCCAATCTGAAACATCGGGCCATAGCGCCGCACGTTGTCGTCTAAATACTGTGTGGGCTGCAGTATCAAACGCAGCAGGCGGAGCGTGCGGCGCAGTCCCTTCGCCTTGGGGCCGTCAAGGGTTCGCTGTTGAGGGTGATCGAAGGGAGTCGTATTCTCGGCCATCTGGGTTGTCATGGCAAATGCTCAGGGAGCCGCTGAGGCGTGTGTCCGGGTTGCTTCGATGATAAGCCTTCCCATCAGGGATTGTGCTCAACGTAATGGCTGGATTGGCAGGGCAACAGGATTCCCGCAGCTCAAATTCAAGGGCTATAAAAAAAGGGAGGTTGGTCAACCTCCCTTAAGTCAAACGAATTAAGTAAGCATCTCAAAGCGATCGCTTAACGATTTAAGCGGCTTCAAACCCTTCTTCGACATAGCCGTAGAAGATGCCTTGAACCTTGATATCGACCGGCTCTGCCGTGCCCATATCAGTGTCAGAGGGCTGCAGTGCTTCAAACGTGCCAGCAATTTCACCCGTGGCTGCATCAACCTTAGAAATCATCAGCGCGATTTCACCTTGGCCAATGTCAAACGCTTTCATGTTTTCCCGGCGGAGCTCTTCGCTGTCGCCACTGCCTGGCAGTGCTACGGCGTAGTCATAGCCGGTGGCCAAACCCCGACCCTTCGGATCTAAGAAATTCGAAGTGCGGTAGGAGGGCACCCGATAGCTACCTTTCAAATCAGTGTAAGTAGTGATGGCGTTGAGACCGTCTTGAGACCGAGCCGTCAACCCTTTAATGGTGAACAGGAACGGCTCTTGCTCGCCACCCGGTAGCTGCACGGTAATGGCCTGAAAGTCCATGCCGTCTTTTTCTAAAAACGTTAGGCTGCCATCACCTTCAAGTCGTAGCTGCCCGCGCACCTGATCCAGGGAGGAGGTGTAGCGAGTGAGCGACTTACCCGGAATGAATTCCGCTTCCCGGCGGCTGTTAGTCGGCTCTTCTTTGACGAAGAAGTTAGTGGGTTCTAAACACAGGCCGGCAATTTGATAGGCCTTGTCACCTGAAATCTCGATGGTGCCCCGAGCCGCTTCAGACAGCTGAGGACACTTGTTTGCTAGCCCAGTATTACGGATTTCATCGTAAGTCAGGGGAACGTCGGCAGTGGCCACGGGGCCGCCACTACAAGCGGTTAGAAATCCCAGGCATACTGCCAAGCAAGCAGCAACGAGCGCGCGATACCTCATGGTCAACCTCAAAAGCAATAGAGTCTCTATGTGGAGTTCTGTAATTACAGACTATAAAAGCAGGCTTTGGTGGACTCGACCCTTCAGCGCTCACCGCTATCCCCGGTCAATTTGCAACAAAACAACCGGGGATCAATCAAAATCCTGACCGAAGGCATCCTCATAAACACTGCCCCAAACCGGGTGTTGTGAGATGAGAATAATCTGCCGATAAGTGCCACGTGAAGCCTCAAGATAGCATTCTACATGGCTTAGCCCCCCAGCACAGAAGACCAACTAGATTCCCCGGTAAACCTGAAGAATTGTAAACAAGATTAATCTCCCGATCGCTGCGAAAGAAACCGATAGAGTAATGAGGGCGTATTTGAAGGCTGGATGGGAGTGTAATACCGATGGGCGATCACGTTGCCTTAGACCTAGAAAATTTGCCGCCGGAGCTGCAAAGGCTAGCGCGAGCGATTGAGCAAGCGGGTCGCGATCGCCAGGGCGATGAGATTGCGCTGTTAGAGCTGCTGCGACTGCTAGAACTCTTACACAGCTATATTCGCGATGAGTGGTTTCAAGAGACACTTCCCACCAATCGCCAGCGACTCTATGCTCTGCTGCGAGACATCGAGCTGAACGGTGGCTGGCCGTACATTCAACGCATGCGATTGGGCACGCTGTTAGCGTTTCTGGAAGAAGGTGAACCGGTCTCAGACAACTCAACTTCGGCGGATTGACTTATATCAATTTGCTGAATTTAGACTACACATCCCCAAAAGTGTGTAGCCCCCTTCGACAAGGGGGCAGCGACAGCGGGGGATCGCCGACCTGTAGCGCTATTTTGCAGAACTGGTATTACCCAGGATACCGCTCCACCCATAGGTCGAGGGCAAACCGACTGAGCCCATGTGAACCGAGTCACCCGCAAAATTGCTGGGCCCCCTCAGGAACGTCGCTAGGTCAAAATCGTCACCATTGGGGAACGTATCGATGGGGATCACAGATTCTTTTCGATACCCCCTGGTAACTTATTGACGCTTCTTCTACACTTGCGGGAGCTTGAGGACACGAATAGCGAGATGACCATTTCTCCGATGCAGCTAACGCCAATGTTATGGGCAATGGGTCAGTGGCGAGTGGGTTTATTTGCCCTCTTGTTGGCAATATTTGTGCCGCTCGCCCCCACGCGGGCACAGGCCTTGCAGCTCAACCGTTACTGTCAAATTTCGCAAGCCGACGCGACGCGCAAAGAGGCGTTGCGCCGGGCGGTGTTTGAACAGGGCGACGAGCAGGCCCGCAGTCAGTATGAAGCGCTCGTGGCTGAGCATGCTCGGGCGCTGGCTAACTGCCGTAACGCCACCTGGCCGCGTGACCAGGCCGTTTGGTTGAGGTTATATTCCTGTGATTTGCAGCCTGGCATTTTAGAAGCCGTTTTAGATCGCATCGCTAATCTAGGCTACGACCAAGTCTATTTAGAGGCCTTCTATAGCGGCACAGTCTTACTACCAGCAGCGGATAACCCCACCCGTTGGCCTTCCGTGGTGAAGGCTGCGGGCTATGAAAATCGCGATTTGTTGGCCGAGGCGATCGCCAAAGGCAAACCTCGCGGGCTCGAAACCTATGCCTGGGTCTTTACGCTCAACTTTGGCTACTCTTACACCCTGAATGCCGATCGCCAACAGGCCCTCGCCACGAATGGACAGGGCCAAAGCTCCTACACGTTTGCCACGAGCGGTAAGAGCAGCAATAGCCAAGAGGTGTTTGTCGATCCTTACAGTCTGCAGGCCCAGCAAGATTTTCAAGTCATGCTGCAGGAAGTCGCCGAGCGGCGGCCCCAAGGCATCTTGTTTGACTACATCCGCTATCCTCGCGGCACTGGCACCTACTCCGTTGCGAGTGAAGTCGCTGATCTGTGGATCTATGGAGATGCCTCGCGTAACTCATTGCTACAGCGGGCCAGTAACTATCAAGGCCAAGAGCTGATTCGGCGCTATATCAGCCGTGGCTACCTGATCGACCAGGATTTAGCAGATGTCGGGCGCTTGTTTCCGAATGAAACAGAGCCACTGTGGCAAAGCCGACAGCCGTCTAACAGCAGTGGCGCGTCACCCACTGCTCTGCGCCCCGTGCTAGAAAATGAGTTGTGGCGGTTAGCCGTGGCCCATGCCGTGCAGGGCGTGGTGAATTTTTTAGATGACGCGGGGCAGCTCGCTCAACAGGAAGGACTCCGCACGGGAGCGGTGTTTTTTCCGGGTGGTAACCGCGCTGTGGGCAATGGCTTTGACTCGCGCCTGCAATATTGGGATCGGTTTCCCACTTGGATGACCTGGCACCCGATGGCCTATGGCGTCTGCGGCCATACCGGCTGCATTTTGGACGAGATTCGGCAGGTGATGGCGGTGGCTGGCCCGCAAGGCGGCCAGTTTGTGAAACCGGCGATCGCTGGCACTTGGGGCGCCTCGATTCGCGATCGTCCCCCGTTAGAAGCCCAGATGGAAGCCATTCGCCAGAGTATGCCAGAAATTAATTCAGTGAGTCACTTTGCTTACTCCTGGCAAGATGTGGAGTTTGATAATGCCCGGAAGTTTTGTGAACTCTGAGGCGGGTTTGAAGCAGTACTTTAGAGGACGAGCCGGGGGGCTAGGGAGCCCAGGGAGCAGGGGATAGAGTAGCGAGTTGATTGCTGTCATGCGGCATGGAAGTCTGGAACGATAATAACGATAATGTCGGTGTCAGATTTCCATGCCGTTCAACCCGATGGGAACAGAAGATTTGAACAGGTGGTCGAATTCTGCTCGCGATCGCCCTAACGCCAACCCAACAGCTCCTCCGCCCTATTTGCGCTTTCCCATCCCCCATGTCCCCACCAAAAACTTAGCCCCCCTGCCCCTCCGGCCTCTGCCCGCCGCTCTCCAATTGATCCCCGTTAGTCCAGAAATTCCCTCTCAAACAAGCAGCAGCTATGGGTCATGTCATTATTGTGGGTGCCGGGCCGGCTGGCGTAGCGACAGCTTTTTTGCTGGCCCAGCGCGGCATTCAGGTCAGCTTACTAGAGCAAGAAACCCAGTTCGATCGCGTGTTTCGCGGCGAAGGGTTGATGCCGTCGGGAGTCGCTGCCCTGCAGGAAATGGGACTGGCCGATTGCTTGGCAGACATTCCCCAGCGGCGGCTAGACGCTTGGGATTTTTGTATCGAGCAGCGACGACGGATGCGGGTGGTCGAACCGCAGGGTGCCCCTGGCCAAATCCCCACGCACTTGATTCACCAGTCGGCCTTGCTCAAAGCAATCGTCGAGCGATCGCAAACCTTGCCCCATTTTCAGTTTTATCCCGGCTGGCAAATGCAGTCATTGGTGTTATCGGGCGATCGCATTCAAGGTGTCAACGCTCGCTGTGGTGATGAACGTCGCGCCTTTACGGGTGATCTGGTGATTGCCGCCGATGGCCGTTATTCACGCCTACGCAAATTGGCCGGACTGGCCCTCAACCAGGCGGCGACTCAATTTGACGTGCTGTGGTTTAAGCTGCCAGCGCCCGCTGAGCTGTTGTGTGAAACAGTGTTTACCGTATGTTTGCAGCGCCAGCGGCAGTTTGCGTTTTATCCCTCTTGGGATGGCCGGTTACAGATCGGTTGGATTGTGGCCAAAGGCCAGGCGAAGACGATGGGCGATCGCGACTGGGCCGAAGAATTTGCCCAAGCATCCCCTAAGTCCCTGGCAAGCTACTTTCGGCAGCAGCGCCATCAGTTGGAAGGGCCGATTTTTTTAGATGTCATCGTCGGTCAGGCCCCGCAGTGGTTTACCGAGGGCTTGCTGCTAATCGGTGATGCGGCTCATCCAATGGCTCCTAACCGGGCTCAAGGCATCAATATGGCGCTGCGAGACGCAATCGTGGTCTGCAATCAACTCAGGGCCTTGGGCACCTCGTCCGTGTGGTCGCACGAGCAGCTACAGGATGCTCTGCAGGCCATTCAAACCAGTCGCCAGCCAGAGATTACCGCGGCTCAGCACCGACAGCTCGAAGAATGGCAAAAAATTGCTTTTTTCACGGCGTCGCCGCTGATCTATCGCCCCTTCGTCACCCTTGCCACTCTATTGGGACGGCTGGGTTTGGTTGAGCAAGCCTGGCTCTGGCAACAACGGGGATTGCGTCAGGGCATTACCTCGGTGACTTTAGAGGGGTAAGGCCCACTGGGGCGATCGCCAGTGCAACGCTCAAATGCTGCCCCTTGTGGCTGCAGGCGACCAGCGACTTGGCGATCTCACCCAGTTCCTCGCGATGACTCTCCAAATCTAGCTCTCCCGCTCCTCTGCCCCTAAGCTTCCATCTCCGCGACTGACTTGGGCACGCCAGCGGTCAGGACTTCCGGGCCAGCATCGGTCACCAGCACGTCATCTTCGATGCGAATGCCAATGCCGCGCCAGCGATCATCTACAGCTGGCTGGCCTTCAACCGGTTCATAGTCAGGCGTCACGTAAATGCCTGGCTCAACGGTGACCACATTCCCGGTGGCAAAGGGCTTCCAGGTTTTATCAGCATTACGCAAAACACCCGTGTCATGGACATCTAATCCAAGGAAATGCCCCGTTCCGTGCATGAAAAAGGCCTTGTGCTTTTTCTCTTCAATCAGAGTATCGACGTCGCCAATGAGCAGACCCAACTCGACCAGGCCCGCTGTAATCGTCCGCACAGCAGCATCATGAAAGGCATTGAACGGTCTGCCCGGCTGCACCTCGGCGATCGCATTGAGCTGCGCTTCCAGCACTAACTCATACAAAATGCGCTGCTCTGCCGAAAACTTGTCCGCCACCGGAAAGGTGCGCGTAATATCGGCGTTGTAATAGTCAATGCAGCCGCCCGCATCAATCAGCAGCAGATCACCGGCCTGCATCTGACGATTATTTTCGACGTAGTGCAGAATGCAGGCATTGTCACCAGAAGCCACGATCGAGGGGTAGGCGGTGCCGCCCCCGGCCAGCTTAAAGAGATGTTCCATCTCGGCCTGAATCTCATATTCGTAGCGCCCTGGCTGGGCAATCTCGCGGGCATAGTTGTGGGCTTTGACCGATACCGCCACCGCCTGACGAATGAGGGCGATCTCTTCCGGCTGTTTGACCCGGCGCAGCGATTCCAGTAGCAGCCGGGCATCGGCGATCGCGGTTGGCCCCGTGCCCCGCTTAACGTAGGACGCGAGCAAGCGTTGCCAATGCCGCAAGATTTTACCGTTGAGGGCCTCATCATGGCCAAAGTGATAAAAGAGGCGATCGCCCCCTTTGAGGTAGTCGGGCAGTTTAGCGTCTAGCTCCTCAATAGAAAACACTTCGTCAGCGCCCAGGGCGGCTTTGGCGGCTTCCACCCCCAGTCGTCGCCCTGACCAAATTTCTTTATCTTTATCCTTCGGTCGCACAAACAGGACAAAGCGATGCTCTTCGTGATGGGGCGCTAGCACCGCGATCGCACCCGGTTCGTCAAACCCAGTGAGATAGTAAAAGTCGCTGTCTTGTCGAAAGTTGTATTCGACATCGTTGTGCATGACCGCCATGGGGGCGCTGGCAAACACGCCGATGCCTGCGCCCATGAGGGCCATCAAGTCCTGACGTCGCTGTTGATAAACCGTTTGCATAGCTATGGGTAGAAGGTAACGAGGAAATGGGCGAATGAAATGACGGATGATATCGGCGCAAGCGCGTCAAGGGTGCCACAGACTGCGGCGACGAGATGACGCGACGGCTGGCCAGCGATCATCGCTGAGCGATGAACGCCGGCTAGGGCGAGTTAGAGCAGCTGATGACACCGAGCCTGAGCCTCCCGAAAAGTCTATCAGTACTCAATCTCGGTCAGCAGGCCGCCATTTTTAAGCGACTCTCCGAGCTGAAAAAGGCCGCATCGCCAGGGAATGCGATCCGCTCACTTAATCCTACAAATATTTCCGATAACCGGCTGGTAAACTACCCCATTAATCCCCCGCCCTTGCTGACGAGGAATACAGACAAACGGCCAGATGCCAGTCCGATCGGACTGGCATGTCGTTGACAAGCATCTGGCTGAACTGCTGACTAGGCCGCTGGGCTCGTCAGCAATTGCACAATCATGCCATCGCCCCCTGGCAAGTCGGCTGTACTCAGGTTTATAGAACTGCTGTTGGCTTGACGCGTTGGGGTTGAACGCATCAGATCTAAAAAGGGTTGCAGACCCGCGATATCACAGCTTTCGGCATCGGCAGCACCGGTGCGATAGTGAGTCGGAATCACAATACGGGGGTTCAGCGTGCGAATCGCCCCGATCGCCTCCTCGGCATCATACGCTTTGGGGCCACCGCCCACCGGCACCAGCATGACATCGGGGCGGCCTAGCTGAATTTGCGCTTCCACAGAAATGGGTGCGGCGGCTCCGCCCATATGCACAAAGGTCAGTCCTCCCTGTCGCCAGCGCCAGATCAGGTTTTTGCCAAAGCGTCGACCGCCATCGCGATCGTGATCGACTTCGATCGACTTCATTTGCACCGGCGGCAATTCGTACTCACCGCGCTCGGCCAAGATCGGCGGATTACCCGGCAGCCCTTCTAAAGTGCCGCCTTCGTCAAATAAACGACTGCTGATCAGCACGACGTCTGAGGCTACCGCAGGAACGGCATAGCCAGCGGTACAGCCAATGGCCCGAAAGGGATTCACCAAAATCCGCCGACCATCGCCCTCAAACATAAAGCAGGTGTGCCCTAACCATTGCACCCTGACGCTGGCCGACTGCGCCTGCGCCTTCTGCCACGTTGAGGTGATGCCCAACCCCAAGGCAGTGACAAACCCAGTTCCTAATTGCTGTACAAAGCGTCGTCGTTGCATTTTGATTCCACACTCCCCATCCACCGTGAATGTTGGTCATGCCGTCATTGAGCGTATTTATACTATCGTCTTGCGGTGAGGTTGGTCGCAGATATTGGCCGATTTTCACGGGTGGCTGACGGTGGCTGACGGCTAAATCTGGCCAGCACGGTCAGCCCCGGGCCAATGCTCGGGGCACGTTAGCTGTGAATTCGCGGTTCCGGGTGCAAGGTGGCTAACAGTTGACTTTCCACCACGGCTAAGGCAGCTAAGCGATCGCTCACCACCGCGCGGTCAAATTCGTCAGCCGCCAGCACCCAGTAAGCGCCATAATGACGCGCCTCTGAAGCCATCAGGCTGCTGTAAAACTGGGCCAGTTCCGGGTCAGGACAGTGGCTGGCCAGCAGCCCCAATCGTTCATGGCTGCGAGCCTCAATCAGCGCCGCGACCAGCAACGAATCAAGCTGCCGCCGCGGTTCTTCACGCCGCACCTGAGCGCTAAGGCCAGCCCCATAGGGCGGTGCCGGTAAGGGCCGTAGGGGAATTTGACGGCGCTCGAGCCACTGGTTCACCAGTTCAAAATGACTCAATTCTTCCTGGGCGATCGCCGTTAGTGTGCGCACAAGGCGAGTACTCGACGGATAGCGACACATAAGATTGAGGGCAACTCCGGCGGCTTTGCGTTCACAGTGCGAGTGATCGAGCAGTACCGTATCAAGATTTGCCAGCGCTTGCTCGACCCAGGCCGCTGAGGTGGGCGTCTGGAGCAACTGAATGGTTGGAGCAGGCTTGACCGCGATCGCCATAGAGGAGTGCCGGTTTGTTCAACGTCCGTATTTTACTGGCTGGGGGGCCGGGTGATCAGTTGCTTTCGGACTTGGCGACCGGTAGCGCCGCCTGCAGCCGGGTGATTTGATATTGGGCATCGTCGTAGCAGCCAGTCCGGCCCAAATCGAGACACAGTTGCGAGGCTTGCCGCAGATCAGCGAGGGCGGCAGCATGATTGCCGAGCTCCGCCTGCAGCAACCCGCGGTCATACATGGCAAACACATAGTTCGGGTCGAGGGCGATCGCCTGCGAAAAGTCAGCCATGGCCCCGGTCAAGTCATTTAAGGCTTGGCGCGTCAGCCCGCGATTGTAATAGGGGTCAGGACTGTTGGGCTCAATTTGAATCGCGATGTTGTAATCCTGCAGCGAGCCCTGATAGTCCATCGAGCGCCGTCGCACAAGCCCACGATTTTGGTAGGCCAGCGCATGGCTAGGGCGCAAATTGATGGCTGCCGCACAGTCGTCCAAGGCTGCCGACTGTTCGCCCAGGTTGGAGTAAGACAAGCACCGATTGAGGTGAGCTGCCGCCAAAATCTCGGTACCCGACGCGAGCTCAATGGCTTGGGTGTAATCTTCAATCGCCCCTTGGTCATCACCCCATTCCGCGCGGGCACTGCCCCGATTGACATAGGCTTTGACAAACTGAGCGTCCTGTTGTAGAGCCTGCGTGTAGTCGTTGATCGCCCCTTGAATATCCCCGACTGACAGCCGAATGTTGGCCCGGTCATAAGGATAGGTTGATTGCTCAGGGGCGAGGGCGATCGCTTCCGTCAGGTCAGCCAGCGCGGCTTCGGTATCTCCCATGGTCAAGTGCAACTGCCCGCGTTCCGCTAGGGCTTCTGGATAAAGCGGCTGCAGCTCGAGGGCGCGGTTATAGCGGGCTAAGGCCGCCTCGGGATCATCGGCCTCTAGGTCTTGGCCAGTCTGCAGCTGCTGCCCGGCCAAGACTCGCTGGGGTAGCCTCAGGGCCATCAGCCCAGTCACACCGGCCAACCCAACTAACCCGACAACGCTAATCAGCCCCCAGGGCCACTTTTGAGTCCTGATCGGGGGTGAGTCGTCACCGTGACTAATCGATAGGGGCACCGGCGCCTGAGTCACGAGCTCTGGGAAGGCACTTTGGGATGATTGCAGCTGGTCGAGGTCAGCCAAGATATCGGTGGCCGCCTGGTAGCGCTGCTCTGGGTTGGGATGCACCATGCGGGTCAAGAGCAGACTCGTTGGGGCATCTAAGTCCGGGATCGCGGTTAAGAGCCCCACAATGTCGGTCTGCAGCGTCGGCTCTTGGGCGGTGGGCAAGGCTTCTGGCGGCAACCCAGTCAGGGCTTGAATCACCATCATGCCCAGCGCATAGTGGTCGCTGCAAAACCGGGTTTGCCGACGCCACTGTTCGGGGGCTAAGTAAGCCTGAGCCGGTGCCAACTGGGGCACTGGGACGAAGCTTTTCTTTTTGTAGGCAATATTTTGGCTGACGCTCTTGATCCCACCAAAGTCGAGAATGACGAACTGATCGGCGGCCTGGTGGCGAATCAGCTTAGAGGGCTTGAGATTGCCATGCACCACACCCCGTTTTTGGGCGTGGGCCAAGACCGGCAGCACCGCTCGCAAAAAGGCGCGCGCATCTGCTGCTGACCACGGCTGGGCTGAGGCGAGTTCCTCCCGCAGCGATCGCCCTGGAATAAACTCCTGCACAATATAAAAGCTTTGATCGTCATTGAAGGCAGCGGTGGTAGCGGGAATCTGCGGATGCTGACCAATCTCTTTCAACACCTGAACTTTTTTCTTGAGCAGACCGAGAATAAACTGCCGCGTCATGGGATTGCGAGTCGGAAAGCGCAGTTGGCGCACGACGCATTGGGTATGGTCAAGGTCTTGAATATCGTTGGCCAGCAGCGTCTGACCAGCGACGTGCGTGTTCAAAGGGTGAATCGGCTGATAGCGCCCACCCAAAAGATTCTGAGTCGAGGACATGGTAGATGGATTCCCACAAAATTCCCTGGCGGGTTAGCTCAGGTCTGATTTGATCAACGCCAGAGATTCCCTTTAATAGCAATCCCAAAGCATGAGCTGTTGATAACTCAAGGCGCTCATCAAATCTCCCAGGACTGATGCCATGGCCTCTATATTTTGGCCCCCTTGCTCCCTGGTTTTGAGAAACCAGATTGCCTCTCCCCCAGAGCTGGAGGAGAGAAAGGGCTAGGGCGTCAATCCTACGTTCCAAAAAAGTGCACCGTTTTTTTAACGGTAGCTCACTGTTGACTTAGTCGCGCCGGTCAAGACAGGCTTTTCACATCTTGATCGGGCGATCGCGGCTCCCTCCCCAAAGTCGTTATCAAGGCAGTCTCGAGGGGGGAATCCGTTGAATTAGGGATGGTGAGGGAGTCCGAAGCATGTGAAACCGCCGGTTTTAACCATCTGGTCGCCAAACCTTGGACTTAATCTCAAATCGTTTATGACTGAGTGGCTGCCACTTCTCGGAGGCGATCTTGTACGGCACGAAGCAGTTGCTGAGCAGGTTCGTGCCCGCTGCGACTTTGTTGAGTTCATTAACGATACTCTGCAGCCCACTAGCATAGGACGCCTGGTCAAGATTGCTGAGCCGCTTTCCTAAATCAGTGTTTTTGGCTAAGGCTGAGTCGAGGGCCTGCCGAGATCGCTGCTCATTAATCTGCCGTTCTTCGACGTAGCCCAACTTGTGATGAACTCTACACCCGAGTAGCAGAGAATCTTTCCCCCCTCAGAGTCGCAGGGATGGACAATTAGCTTCATTGAGCGCCAGAGTCGTTACTGGCTAGAAGCCAATGCTGGACTCAAGGATGCTCAGCTGTTTGAGCAAGGTGTTCAACGCGCTTGGCAGTGGGCAGAGCCCAGTCATTGGATACGGTGGTTTACGGATGGTGAGCGGCGCTACGGCAAGGAACTCTGGAAACTGGCCAGCATCTATTTGTCCAGCAGCATCACCTCATCGGCCTCTGCCTATCGAAAGGTATGGCGTGAGGGCTTAGAGGTCGCCATTAAGAGCAAAGGGTCTCAGGGCAAGGCAAGGGTGGAATGGCTCAAAGTTGAGCATCCCTGTACGGCGATAAGTCCTAAGGCAGAGGTTCATGCCAATCATGTCGAGGCATTCAACAGTGCCTTGAGGCGGCGGGCAACCGCTTACTGAAGGCGACAGAATCACTATGCTAAGCCGGTCAAAAGCTTATAGAGGGCCTTGAATGTACAGCGGTTAATCCACAACTGGGTGAGGCCCCATTGGAGTTTGGGTAAAACGAAGACGCCTGCCATGGCGATGAGAATAATTCAGAGGCCATTGAAGATCTCTGAATTACTCTTGTCCAGAGGCTTTCAATGCTTCACCCCTTAACAGGACAGTGCCAAACATTGGGGCGAGCTTTTCCCGTGTTGAGCAGTGTTCTTATTTGTTAACGAGCAGGGGCCTTTGTCCAACCGCTAGCTTTGGCCTCAGCTTCAGTACAAAACCACCGTTCTCCCCAGCTCGAATCAATCAGGACTTACGCACTGTACAAACGGAATAATCTATGGATCGTTGCCAGAAGAGGGTTCCAGCCCTTGATGATCAGCGCCCCTCTGACTGAGGCCCGTTCAGTTGGGGGGTAAAATCAAGCTCAAAGCGCCGAAAACAGTACCCGTCATCTGCTCTTTTCTGTCAATGCGTAAGTCCTGTCAATTTTAGTGTTGGCATAATCTTCCATACCGGGCAAGTGATAATACTTGCGCCCACTATTGTGAGAAATATTGCCCTTGATCACACAATCGGGGTTTACCGCAGCGGTGATTGCCGAAGACGTTCTGTTAGTCGGCTCAGTAACCGAGGAAGATATTCGCTTGAAGACACCGGTAGACATCAAGCCGGTCAACAACACCCCTATGCCGATAATGATTTCGATGGCTCCAGTCAGGGTTCGCTTACCGGTTCTCTTGGGTTTAGGGGCCGGCTTGCTCGAAGCTGGCTTTGCTGTCGGACGGGTAAGCCGTAAAGGCACACCTTGAAGGGTGGCATTCACTGCTCTCACTCGGCCATCAGGCTGCATCGATAGACGGTACACGATTTGATCGCCCCCCTGAGGGGGGCGAATCGCTGGACGCAGAAAGCTGATGTGTAGAAAGACGTCAGCGCCATTACTATCAGGCTGAATAAAGCCAAAACCGCGATCGCCCTGCCACTTTTTGAGCGTGCCAATATGAGTGTGCGATGTCATTGCCGTCAGCGATGGAAAGAGACTCTCGTTACCAGGCTTCCCAGCTAGCTTTTCAAAAGGTGACTGGCATCACGATTGAGGCTCCCAACACCAGACAACTTAATAATAGGTGCCCACTTTGCGGTGATGAACGGCAGTCATGCCGTCGGGGTCAGACACCTTGCCCTCATCAATGGTGCAGTAAACAACCCAGTGGTCGCTCACCTCCATGCGGCTAGTCACCGTGCATTCCAGATAGGCCAACGCATCACCCAAGAGCGGCGAGCCGTTGTTCGCTGGACGCGTGCGAATGCCCGCGAAGCGATCGCCCCCCGGTGGAAACCGCTTCAAAAAGTGCTTCATCAGCGACGCGTAGTTGCCCTCTTCGAGAATGTTGAGCACAAAGGTATCACCCACCTGCATGAGTGACTCAATGGCCCGGTCCTTGGCCACCGCGACCGTGAGACCCAGCGGCTTAAAGCTCGCCTGCGAAACCCAAGAGGCCAACATGGCGCTGGAGACGTCGCCTTTTTGGGCCGTGATGATGTACAAGCCGCTGCTGATGCGACCGAGCGCTTTTTCCATCTCAGCGTTCAGTGACTTCAGCTTCTTCAGCTTTTTGGCCTGACCCAGCAGTTGACCGAAGTCGATACCGGCTTCATCGCAGAGCTGGTAAATCGCCTCATCCGGCGTGTCTTTAACCCGGATGGGGTCAAAGGCCAGTCGCAGATCCAGATCCTGCAAACTGGCTGTGAGTGGATCAATGGGCTCATCATCGCCGCCGTAGGATTCAAATAGCCCGACGGCCTGCTTGTTGCTCACCGCCGCCAAAATCGTGCCGAGTGCGGCTTGGGCTTCTTTCGCACCGGTTGCGGGGGGCATGCCGATCGCCAATCCCCGTGCCCGACCCACCAGCTCATTGACCTCTTGTGGATCTGCCGATCGCAAATCCATCATTTCAACTGCCACGCCGGTTTTGGTAATGCCCCGCGCGATCGCTTGAGACAGGCGATCGCTATAGCCGTAGTCGGAGGTGTAAAACACAGCGACCAGTGTTTCGGCCTGGCTCTTTTCTTGACTCCAGCGGCGATAGCGACCAGTGAGCTCGCCAACATTGTGACGCAGCAGCGGGCCGTGGCCGGTGGCAACGGTGGTCACTTCAGGCAGGGCATCCATCCGCTTCATCGCTGAGAGCACGGAGCGAGCATTGGGGGCCATCAAGCACTCATAATAGAAGCGAAAATCGGGGGAAATGGCGGCTAAATCTTCGTCATACAGGTCATCACTGCAGTAATGCAGGCCAAAGGCATCACAGGTAAACAACACCTGACTCTTGTGGTCGTAGGTGAAAATCGTATCGGGCCAATGCAGGTTTGGGGCGTTGACAAATTCTAAAACATGGCCGTTGCCCAGGTCGAGCTGATCACCGTTTTTGACCTGCAGTCGCTCAAAGGGTTGGTGTACCAGGTCGTCTAAAAAGGCCAGCGCCACTTTCGCACCGACCACAATTGCTTGCGGGGCCAGTGCCAACACATCGCGCACGAGGCCGCTGTGGTCGGGTTCAGTGTGGCTAATTACGAGGTAGTCAATCGTGGCCGGGTCGATTTGCCCTTTAAGAATGTCGAGGTACAGCTCGCGAAACTTGGCGTGGGAGGTATCGACCAGGGCAATCTTGTCACCGCGAATGAGAAAGGAGTTGTAGGTGGTGCCATTTTGCAGGCCAAACTCGATGTCGAAGCGATCGCGATCCCAATCGAGCGATCGCATAACCGTGGTATCCGCAGCAATGTCGGGTTCCACTTGCATGGTGAGGCGTTTTTGAATTTGGGGTGCGGCAGCGACCATCAAGCCCTCCTGGCAGGACACTTTAACAACGGTAAAGTTTCTTAACTTCCTTTATTGTGCCGCATCTGGAAGGATTGAGCCGTTAGGATCTTTTATCGATCCTGCCAGTTTCGCTAAAGATCCCGATGGAAACGCCGCATTTCCCCCTGATCCCCACTGCTGACGGCAGCGCCACCTTCTTTTCCGAAACCTTTGGCGAATGGTTTCACAGCCGCGAAGGGGCCTATGCCGAAGCCCGCAGCATCTACGTGCAGGCGACCAATCTGGTGCCCCGCGCCTTGAGGCAAGACCGCATCACAATTTTGGATGTTTGCTACGGCCTGGGCTACAACACCGCCGCTGCCTTAGAAGGCATTTGGGCCATCAAGCCCCAGGCTCAAATCCAGCTGGTGGGGCTAGAACTGGATGAAACCGTGCCCCGCGCCGCGATCGCCCAGGGCCTCCTTAATAACTGGCCGCCACCCGTACAAGTCGCCCTCACCGATCTCGCCAAAACGCAGCAAATTCGCACCCACCTCCAGGCAGACTTGCTCATCGGCGATGCCCGGCAGCACCTGCAAACGCTGGCCACAACGGGTCTGCAGGCCGACGTCATCTTTCTTGATCCGTTTTCACCACCGCGCTGTCCGCAATTGTGGACGGTCGAGTTTCTCGCGTTAGTGGCTCAGTGCCTGCAGCCGCAGGGGGTGCTAGTAACCTATTCTTGCGCGGCAGCGGTGCGTACAGCACTGCAGCTGGCGGGATTACAGATTGGCTCGCTGGCAGTGCGCGATCGCCAATGGCCCAGCACCCTGGCCAGCTACGACGGTTGCAATCTGCAACCGTTATCTCAGCAAGAGCAAGAACACCTGCAAACCCGCGCTGCCGTCCCCTATCGCGATCCCGCGCTGCAGGATGATGCAGCAACCATTCAGCAACGGCGCACTCAAGAACAGGCAACCTCAGCATTGCAATCGACTGGGGCCTGGCGGCGGCGCTGGCTCACGTGAATTGGGCCAGAAACAGTCGAGAAGCCTGAGCGTGGGTGACGAGGCCCCAGCTGGCAAAACTCAACTGACGTGCTGCCGAGTAGAAACGGTCACACGTGATGGTGAATTGTGGCGTTGCTGAATCGAAGTATGGATCTATCTGAGTTGCCAGTGATCTCGCCCCCTGAATCCCTCAATTCTGAGGGACTTTGAGAAATCCGGCGCCCCCAGAATTGGGGGCGAGGGGGCAAATTCATACCGTAATTCAGCAACACCTGAATTGTTACCCCTTGCTGAACAAAAGGGGGACAGACGATCAGATACAGACAGCAGCGCGATCGCCTGCCTCCCTTTTCAATCAATTGAATCTACCCAGGAGGGCATGATCCCTGCTGCCTGCAGGGCTTCAGCTATGACAAGTACAGCCGGTATGACCACAGCCAGAACCTTCAGGATGGTCGGTCGCACAGGCGTCGCTGCAATAGTAGTGACCTTCTTTTTCAACCGCTTGGCTGGTATCAACAATGCACAGACAAGAATCGCAGGCGCATTTCATTTGAGTAACAGTTGTCATGGCAGTCTCCTTAGCCGATAGAATGGCAGATACTTGAACAGTTATTCATGGATAATATAACACTTGAATGCTTGTTCAGGTATCTAGGTACACATTCTTTAGCTCTGAACTAAAATGGCTGAGCTGAAGTTGAAAGTGTTGATGTTGCTGGTGGCGATCGGCTGATTAATGTCGAACTCTGAAGACCAAACAGTGCCGGCGATCGGGGTAGATTTTCCGGTTAGTAAGATTCTGAGTGTGGAAAAGGCTCAGCGGATGGCCGAGTTTTTTGGGGTGCTGGGAGACCCGAATCGCTGGCGCATTTTGTCTGCCCTGGCTTTGAAAGAATTGCGCGTGGGCGAGCTGGCTGAGGCCGTCGACATGAGTGAATCTGCCGTTTCTCATCAGTTGAGAGTGTTGCGCACGATGCGATTGGTTAGCTATCGCAAGCAGGGCCGCAGTGTTTACTATTGCCTGAAAGACGACCACATCTTTAATCTCTATCAGGAAGCCTCAGAGCACTTGGATGAGCCTGACGATTAATTCAGGTTAAATCTGACGACAGCATTTCTGAAGCGATCGCGTTTTGAGCCGATTGAAACGCCACGAAGAGACTTGAGGCGCTATTGGGTGGCTGATGTTTGAAGGCTTTTGATAGGGCGATTATTACCATTTAAATTGCAGGTCAGAGGTTTAGGTTGCCTTGACGTATTGAGGGAGTTCGTAAAGCAGTGAGACGCCGACAAATAATACTCCTCGTCCTCGCGCTGGCTGTTCTCGCGATTGGCTTTGGGACTCCAATCTTTCAGATGACTGTTTTGAAGGCTGCTTCCGGACTTGGTACAGGGGTGTTGTGAATAACGATTATTGGTGTGTTTATCATCCTCGCTATTGGATGTGTAGGTCTCGGTGTCTTGAGGTCGCGAGGGCAGCTCATTGGCATTCCCTCTTTAGCCTGGGGTAGTCTGTCGTTCCTATTTGTTCTAATCGTCACTTTGCTAATGCTAGATACGGCATGGCGGGCGTACATTGGCCCGATTGCGACGATCATCGTACCCGATGATTTCAAAGGACACCTGACTATTAGGCTTGATGAAAGGATCGAGCCATCAATAGCAACCGCAGACGTCAACTTTGTGTACGAAATTCCGGTGACAGGCATAGTGACGCGAGATCGAGGATGGATTGGGCTGCGCTTCCGATTTGATGAGGGGTGCAATGTTCCGGGTGGCAAGTACTACACAACGCTAGTGCGTCAAGGCGGAAATGCTTTCAAGCACAAAGAGTTTGCTTGCAAGTGGTTGTCTAGACCTGCACGGGGAATAACATGTGAAATCAGGGAAAGCGAGGACAAATCGATTTTGGGGAGCGCACCCTGCTCATAAGTTCCCTGAAGCAAGCGATCTCGTTCTGACAACGCCCGTGCGCACCGATCGCTAGGCAGTACCTGTCGGAATTCCAAGATTGTCTGTGGCGAGTGATGAGCAATCGTCTAAACTTGCCCATCACTCTGAAGTTGAATCAACGCCATAGTGTCGAGCTTCAATGGCCCAGCACCCTGGCAAGCAACATCAGTTAGCCTAGGAAACTGGCAATCATCAGCAGGAAAATTGGTGTCAGGAATGCACAGCATGTCAGTGGTCTTCCCCGGTTCTTTGCCAACGCTGTCGACGCCAACAATTTGGTGATCGCTTACCGTCTGGGTCTGCGCTGGGGCATCCAACATCGTCACGGTAGAGGTCACCGCCCTTGCCGGAATTTGCAGTTGGCAGGTAAGCCTAACCACCAGTGGCTTCAGTCAGTTAATACCAATTCGCTGAATTTGGACTACACATCACAAAAGTGTGTAGCCCCCTTCGACAAGGGGGCAGCGATAGCGGGGGATCCCCGATCTATAGCGCTACTTTGCAGAACTGGTATAACTGCGGCTTAGCTTGAAACACGAACGTCCACCTTGACATTCTTGTGAATATCGAGATGGACGCTAGTGTTTTTCAAGGGCTAGAGTGAATCACCCCATTACTTTTAGAAACCTTACAGAATTTAAGGTTGGCAAGTCCTATGGAGCCGGCGCACACTCGCCGCCTAAGCCTCCAACAATGGCGCAGGTGTTGTAAACCAGCATCCCGGTGTAAGTGTCTCCAGGCGTCCCTTCTGGTCCCAAACCATCTGCCAGCAAGACATTCTCAGAAATAGAGACCCCTGCTTCGTCTGCCACCGTTTGTAAGACGCGATCATCAGCCGTGAGTTCAGTAAAAATGATCGGCAGGTTCTTGTCACGAATTGAGGTGGCGAGTTCGTTAACCTTGGCGGCCGTGGGTTCCTCTTCCGTTGAAACCCCCAGCAAGGTGCCCTCGACCGTTAACCCATAGGCTTGAGAGTAATACGACATCGCATCATGGGTCGTAATCAAGCGGCGCTGGTCTTCCGGAATGGTGGCAATTTGCTCAGGAATCCAGACATCCAGAGCCTCTAACTCAGCCGTCAGCTGTTCCGCATTGGCGGTATACATATCGGCATTGTCTGGATCAACGGCGATGAGGTTGTCCCGAATCAAGGCGACCATCGCCAGACCATTCTCAACGTCATGCCAGACGTGGGGATCGGGCTCCAATGTCCCCTCTTCTTCCACTTCAATCAGTTCCTGCACCGATTCATCGTGCAGAGCAATTTTGGGAGCTTCGGAGTCCGATGCGGTCGCCATATCAATAATGGAGGGTTCAAAGTTGAGCCCTGCATAAAAGACCAGGTCGGCCGTATCGACGGCTTCCCGGTCGGAGGGGGTGGCCTCATAGGTGTGGGGGTCTTGGTCGGCGGGAATTAGACAGGCCAATTGCACTGCATCCCCCGCAATTTGTTCGGTCAAATCGCAAATAACACTGTAGGAGGCGACGACATCAATCGGGCCTTCGTCGGTGACATCAGTGGCGGCGGGGTCAGATTCAGCAGCGGGGTCAGATTCAGCGGCCGGGTCACTGGGGGTTGAGGCGGTACAACCGGCAAGACCAATCAGGAGTGCAGTTGCAACTCCTAACATCCCTTGGTGGGGGGCAAAAAATCGTTGCATGAATGGTTCCTCTGTACCTTACATTTATTTAAGAATTGTCTTCAACAACGGGGGCTAGACAACCACCGATTGTTACGACTACGCCAGTTAGCTCAACGATAGTTACAACCCAGAAAAGTTTGGTGAACTTTGAATTCGAACATCCGTTTCTGTGCGCTTGTATACGTTAAAACTGCTGGTACTACTCTATGTTCAGCCTGCATTAGGGCAAAAATGAGCAACACGCTATCAAGCGTAGATATTAATACTACTAACCTATACAGTTGTGTCAACCTTTTGATTAGCCTATTAATAGGCGTTACCATCTTGATTGACTTATTGATAAACAATGCCATTAAGTTAAGGTGCTTCTGTACGGCAGTCCAATCTCGGTTCAGGCAGTTGCCTGTGATGTCGCTGCTCTCTAGAGGGCTCTTGCGATTGGTGTCGTCTCTACTGGGTTTGCTGCCTCAATGAAGATAATTGAGATGATGTATTATTCTCCTGTGATAGGTTGATGCCGATGTTAGACATTCAGAACTTGTCGGTTGACTATAAAGGCAACTGCGCACTTGATAATGTCAGCTTTTTTGTCCCTGCGGGTCAGCTAGTCGGCATTATTGGCCCCAATGGTGCGGGCAAAAGTACGCTAGTCGAGGCCATTTTGAACTTGGTGCCCGTGACCCAGGGAGTGGCTCGATTTAATGACATGCCCCTCAAGCGTCAGCTCCTGCAAACCGCCTACGTCCCCCAACGGTCTCGTGTTGATTGGGATTACCCCGTCACCGTCTGGAATGTAGTGATGATGTCCCAAACTGTGCATACTGGACTCTTTAAGGGATTTAGCCAGCAGGCGCGACAGCAGACCCGCACGGCGCTCGAACGGGTAGATATGTATGATTTGCGCGATCGCCCCATTGGCGAGTTATCAGGAGGGCAGCAGCAGCGAGTGTTTCTAGCCCGTGCCCTGGCCAAAGAAGCGAAGTTATTAATTTTTGATGAGCCCTTTACCGCGGTGGATCGCAAGACTGAAGACATCATTTTTGATATTTTCCAGGAACTGCGGTCAGAGGGCAAAACCCTGCTCGTCATTAACCACGATTTGGGTGATTCGCTAGCGATTTATGACCAGCTGTTGCTGATCAATAAGCGCTTGATTGCCTATGGCACCCGTCGAGAGGTGGTCACCGCCGACAATTTAGAACGGGCCTATGGTCGCGGTCTCGCCCGAGTTTTCGCCTAGGCGGCATCTGCATAGCCCCGGCTTTATTGCACTAGGGGTCATCAGGAAATTGCCGCAGATACCGTTTTGCGCCTTAAGCATTCCGCGATTGAACAGTGCCCTGTTGCATCACTTTCAACCCATCAACCTGAAAAGAGACGGAACCCTTCTATGTTGGATTGGATTATTGAGCCCTTGTCATTGTCGTTTATGCAACGTGCCCTCATGCTGGGTATTTTTCTCGGCATTCTCTGTGCCGTTGTGGGCAGCTACATGATTGTGCAGCAGATGGGGATGTTAGCCCATGCCATTTCTCACTCGGTGATGGCGGGTCTGCCGATCGCCTATGTGATTGGCGTTGCCCTCTCGTTTGGGGCCTTAGTTTCTGGTGTGCTCAGCGCCCTGGTGCTCTATTTGATTGAGTCGCGATCGCGGGTGAAAACCGATGCCGCGATGGCCCTGATTTTGACCTCATTCGTGGCCCTTGGCGTCACGTTAGTGAGTGTCCTGCCGGGGGCCAATCGGATTGACTTAATTCACATCCTGTTTGGCAACATTCTCGGGGTCACCATGACAGAGGTCTGGTGGAGTTTAGCTGTTACCGTGGTCGCTGTCATCTTGGTACGGTTATTTTTCAAAGAGCTGTTGTTCTACACCTTTGATCCAAAAGGGGCTCAGGCCAGCGGGATGTCGGTGCATTGGTATAACGCTGCACTGATTACGGCGATGACTGTCACCATCGTGGTGTGTTTACCCACGGTGGGGGCGCTGTTGGTGGTGGCATTGCTAGTGGCTCCAGCCGCCACGGCCTACTTACTGGTTAAAGAGCTGCACCAAATGATGTGGGTGGGTTCGATTATTGGGGCCCTGTCCAGCGTGATTGGCATGTATCTGAGCTATTACTTAGATGCGCCCTCCGGAGCTGCAATTGTCCTCGTATCCTTCTGCTTTTTCTGTTTGGCTTTCGTGTTCAGTCCATCAGAGGGGCTATTGGCTAGCTTTTGGACCCAGCGACAGAAATCGAAATTTATTGATGCCAACGAAGTCGATCAAAACCTGGTGATGCAAAGCCTAAATTCACCCGAGAGAAAATTCTGAATATCCTCTCTAGTATTCGGAATCGGGCGTAAGACGCCTCATGATCGCGTCAAATTTCCGGGCTACTCTTCCACTTCCAAGGACTGCCAACCGTTTCTATCGTTCCTACCCCACTCCTGATTGACGCGAATCGAGTCAAACCGCCCCAAAGCCCTTGCCCTGGCTGCCGTAGCGTACCGTTCGGAAACTCACGGCATTGGTGTAGGGGCTATACAGGGTGTAAGTGGCCTCCCCCGGTTCTTTGCCAACGCTACCGACGCCGACAATTTGGCGATCGCTCACCGTCTGCGTCATGGTCTGCACTGGGGCATCCAAAGTCGTCACGGTAGAGGTCACCGCCCCTGCCGGAATTTGCAGTTGAAAGGTCTGTCCTGATCGTCCACAAAACAGCGTGTTGGCGTCCGCCCGCAGCAGTCGATCCAGCAGTTGCATGGGCGGCGTTTCCGGCGTCAACACATCGTGGCACCCCACCGTACTGCCGTGAATCAGCAAACAATCGAATTCAAAGAAGCCAAAGTCCAGCGATCGCAGCCACTGCACCGTCTGCCGCGACACCGATTTCCAAAGTTGCTCAATGCCATCGGGGCCGATCTGCTTCAACAACTCGGTAGCCTCCGGGTCACTGCCAATGCCGTGCAGGTTAAAACACTGTTCTTCCCACCAGCCCAGACAAACTTGGGGTTCCAGCTCACGCCGATGGGGCTGACGCACACGCTGCACTAATGCCTCACAGTACGGATCGGGGCCGACGAGATCGCCCAAAATATACAGCGATTCCACCTGGTAGCGAACTCGCTTGAGGTCAGCCAGCACCGCTTCATAGGCGGAAAGATTGCCGTTAATGCCAGAGAGAATGGCCCAGTGAGTCATGGGTGGAGAGTGGATGGGTGGGTGAGTAGGGGGTGGATGGGTTGGTGAAGAGTGGGCTTCGACGCGAGCTCAGCCGAACGGAAGTCAGGGCAATGGGGAGTAGTTTGTCGGTGTTAAGTTTTGGGTTTTGGGTTCTGAGCATCGCGTTTGCTCTACTCCCTTATTCCCTACTCCCTGTCCCCTATTCCCTACTCCCCTCTACCGTTCACAAACATGAGTGGGGTCGTCGGCTTTTTCGGCATACTCCAGCCCTTGAGAAAGTCGCCAAGCAAAGATCGCGGGTAGTCCTTTTTCAAGAATGGCGTCGCAGGTTTGGGCATAGTCGTATTCAACTTCGCGGAGTTCGGCCTGTTGGGTGTCGGTGTTGTAGATGACGTAAGTGGCGTTGGGCCGACCATGACGGGGTTCGCCGACGGAACCCGCATTAATGATGCGCTTGAGGGAAGAGAGAGGAGTGGGAGAGTGGGAGGGTGAAGGAGTGGCTGGGTGAACCGCTTTGAGAGTGAGATGGCTGTTTTCTAAGTTGCGCACGTAGGGAACGTGGGTGTGGCCGCAGAAGAGAGTGTCGGCTCCGGTGGCGAGGACTCGTTCCAGAGCGATGAAGGCGCTGGTGTCAGGCAGCAAATATTCGTGCTGGCTGTGGGGACTGCCGTGAACAAAGCACAGATTGTCCTGTTGCAGTGTTAGGGGCAAACTGGCCAGGTAGGCGCGGGTTTCAGGCGTGACTTCCCGATTCGTCCACTCGTGGGCCAGGTGACCTCGGGTCTCGGCCAACAGGGACGGATAGCTGCAGTCGCAGGCATTGAGCCCGTCAACAATGTCTTCATCCCAACAGCCTTGGCAGGTGGGAATGTCGAGTTCGCGAATGCGGGCGACCACTTCGTTGGGATAGGGGCCGTAACCGACCAGATCGCCGAGGCAATAGATCTGATCAACGGGCTGCTGGTCGATATCTCGCAGGACGGCTTCCAAGGCGGCGAGATTGCTGTGGATACAGGATAGGACTGCAATGTTCATGCCACCTCCAGGGGGACAGAGTCGTTTAGGGTCGCCTGATGAGCGGCGAGGAGTGAGTCGGATAAATAGCAGTCTTTGAGGGTGGCGGCGATCGCCCTTTCATCCAGTCCTTGCCCCACCACCTCCAGGCCGCTAAAGCGATTGGGACGCCCCTGCACGCATCGCGGCAAATTGAGTTCAGTGTAGGCATTACCCGGCAAGCTGTTCATAAAGTCGAGATGAAAGGCCTGACCATCGCTCTGTTCAAAAATGCCTTTGGCCCGATGCACTTCGCCATAGGCTCCTTGAGTTAGTTCTTGCCAGAAGGTATCCAGGCTGGGCGAGTCAAATACTTGACCACTCAGGGGAGCCCGCCACAGCTGCGCCGCTTGCATATCCAGGGTGGATGGATTGCCCTGGATGACGGTATCCGCCCACAATTGCCAGCCTGCTTCCTGATTCTCCTCAGCCAGCAGCGCCACCCGACGATGCGGCCGATCTGCCAATAGCGGGATGTCCGTCTCTAGCTGAAAGCCCAACTCAAAGTAGGCAGGTACGCCCGCCGCCAAGCGTTGTAGCAGTTCCGTTTCGGACTGGTGATCGAAGATTTCGACCTGGGGAAATCGCGCCTTCACGCGAGTAGCATCAATCGGCACCGACCCGACTGCCGGTGTGACGTAAACCACAGGCGTCGGTATCTGAAGCAATTCCTGCAGAATCCAGGTCGTTTTGCCAGCACCGCAGGGGCCAGCGACGACAGTGATCATAGGCTGGTAAGGTGGTAACGATAATCATTATCATAATCATATTGCTCGCATTTTATTTGAGCAACCACAGTCAACCCTAATATATATGGCTCAATTGCCGACCGACATTGCTGTTATTGGGGCCGGACCGCAGGCCCTCACCCTGGTCACCCACGTCTTGCAAAAGAAAGCGAAACTGCGCGATCGCATCCAGGTCTTTGACCCCAGCGGTACCTGGATGACCCAGTGGCAGCAGCAGTTTGCGGCTCAAGAAATTCAAGATCTGCGATCGCCTGCCGTCCATCATCCCGACCCTAATGCCCATGCCCTGCGCACCTTTGCTGAAGGGCGCTATGCGGAACTGCACCCGCCCTACGATCGCCCCGGTACGCGATTGTTTCAGGAATTCTGCGACACGGTGGTGCAGCGTTGGCAGTTGCAAAATCAGGTGGTGCCCGCCGCAGTCACCCGACTGGAGCCCTGGCAGAAAAAACCTGCCCGGTTTCGGTTGACCTTATCGACCGGGGATACCGTGCTGGCGCGGCGGGTCGTGTTAGCTGCTGGGGGTGGCCAGCCCTATCTGCCCGATTGGGTCAAGCAAATCAGTGCGATCTATCCCCCCGAACGGCTGTGCCATGCCAACCAGATTCGGTTGCCTGCTCTCAGTTCCCTCGCGGGTGAAACTGTGCTCATTGTGGGCAGTGGCTTAACCAGCGGGCACCTAGCCGTCGGGGCGGTGAAGCGCGGCGCAAATGTGGTGATGATGGCGCGGCGTACCTTTCAAGAAAAGCTGTTTGATGCTGAGCCGGGGTGGCTGGGGCCAAAGTATCTGAAAGGATTTCACGCCGAACCGGATATGCAAAGCCGTTGGCAGATGATCCAGCAGGCTCGCAACGGCGGTTCGCTCACACCTGCGATGATGACTCGCCTGCGGCAGCTTCAGCGGCAGGGGCACATCACCTTTTATGAGCACTGTCAGGTGGCGGCTGCCCAGTGGCAAGGGGATACCTGGAAGGTGTGCTGCGATAACCAATCGGTGCATGACTGCATCGCCCATCAACCCATTCACCGTGTCTGGCTCGCCACAGGCACGACCTTAGATATCCGATCTCATCCCCTGTTGGCAGACGTCTGGGAGCAACACCCCATCGCTACCGTCAACGGCTTGCCCATATTAGATGAATATCTCCGCTGGCCAGGGTGCGAACTCTTTTTGATGGGGCCTTGGGCGGCGCTGCGAGTGGGTCCCGTCGCGCGGAATTTGTTTGGCGGCAAGCTGGCCTGCGACAGAATCGTGCCCGCCCTCACCAAAGCCACCCTATCGTTTGCCTAAGCATCTACCGACGCTGAACCCCAGCTCATACGCCATAATGAGCCCATACAATCCCTGATCCATTTGTGAGCAACTCTAAGCCCAAGGACCTTTGCCAGATTCGGTGCTTCAACATTGAGTTGGTGCAGCATGTTCAAAATACGCTGCCCAGTGATGACACCCTGGAGACGGCTCAGATTATCTTTAGCGCGTTGGGCGATCGTTCACGACTGAAAATTTTGTATGCCCTAAGCCACGACCAGGAACTCTGCGTTTGCGACATCGCCACCCTACTAGAGGTCAAAGTCGCAACGGCCTCTCACCATCTCCGCAAGCTGCGGGACTTGAAGATTCTCAAATATCGTAACGATGGCAAGTTGGCCTACTATTCGTTACGCGATCAAAGAGTATCCGATATTCTCAACTATTCATTGAGACAGTTAGTTGATTAGGCATTTTAGGGATGAGAAGGCGTGTGATGGGCGCGCTATGCAGCAGCAAGGAAGCTTGACATCTCATCAGCAAGTGAGTTCCATCCTCACCCAGCTAGCTTTAGCATACTGGTAACGACCCAAGTTTTACTCCAGTAGCCAAGCAAACAACTCTTTGACCGTAAGCTGTAACTCACTTGCAAAGGATGTTACAGGAATGATTCCATCTGGCTCATCGAATACTTCAGGGGCTTGTTTTGGA
Source organism: Cyanobacteria bacterium J06626_4 (assembly GCA_038523235.1). Classification (GTDB taxonomy): domain Bacteria; phylum Cyanobacteriota; class Cyanobacteriia; order Phormidesmidales; family Phormidesmidaceae; genus Halomicronema. Next base: position 5,618 of record JBCBJQ010000034.1, on the reverse strand, counting down.
CGATAGACAAACACAGTTTGTTCACCTGGATCAATTAACCAACCCACTTCAGTTCCGTGCTGCAGGCAATGAAGAATATTCTCGGTTACTTTCGTTTGGCTTTGATCAGGAGACAGGATTTCAATGGTCCAATCGAGTGCAGCCGGGAATGTGTTGGCCACTTCCCCATTCTCATCACGAGGAATTCGGTTCCACAGAAACACTGCGATGTCAGGAACCGTTGAACGCCCCCCAAAGGTACAGCGGAGCTCAGGAAAGGCACGAGCAATCTGCTTAGGCTTAACTACCCCATTGATAGCGGGCACAAGTTCCCCTTGAATTACACTATGTTTCCCTTGGGGCATCGGTTTCTGAATAATTTGGCCATCAATGTATTCACTTGCCGGTGTTGTCTCTGGCAACTGTAGAAATTCCGCCAAGCTCAGTGTTTTAGATGGTGCTTGTACCATTTAGATTTTCCTCTCTACCTGCCAGAGCAGAAACTAATTCTTATTTTATCTAGAAATTGCCTGAGGCATGCTTGTGCCCTGTGAAATGCCAGCCAGCGAGAAGGCAGAGTATTTGCTGATATCCTGCACAATCAGGGGGCTTGTAGTGTGGGGTTTGCTGTCGTCTACCCGACCTACAATGGAACTCTGCGTTTGCGACATCGCCACTCTGCTAGAGGTGAAAGGCGCGATCTCCTCCCATCATCTCCGCAAACTGTGGGACTTGAAGATTCTCCAATATCGCAATGATGGCAAGCTGGCCTGCTATTCGTTGCGCGATCGGCGAGTCTCCGAAATTCTCAACTATTCACTGAGACAGTCAGTGGATTAAAGATTCTACGAACCAGGGAGGTCTGTAGCGCAGCAGTAGGCAGACCTGAATTCTCACCGATACCTTTCGTTCCGGGGCACCAACGAATTGTTAGGTAACCTTAGCAAGTTCTAGCGCATTGCAAAAGCTGTTGAGACTGCTCAATAAAGCATTGTAGTAAGGATAAGCATCGTCCCGTTCATGTTGTAAACGGTCGTACAGTGTTAGCTCTGGCTCTGGAATCAAGTGACTTATGTGAAAATCCAGACCTGCTTCAGTTAGGCGCGTTGATGCGATCGCAATCAATAAAGCTCCAACTGTTTCAGAGTTACCGTTGTGTAAATCCTCCAGTCCCGGCAAAATTAATTCCGCTCCTGGTAATTCTTGCAATTCCATAATTAACTTCCTTCTGATAATGTCTGTTCAATAAAATTACTGAGCCGGCTCTTTAAAGTCTCAGGATTAAGAGAAGGGAAACGAATCAATTCAGGCTCAATTGCGCTTAAGCAATTACTCAAATCTTCCAACGAAAATAATCCCTGTGCATACATAGCCCGAACATCACTAAGGTCGCGATCGTATCCTCTTGAGAGCTTAGAAAGCGCTTGAGCAGTAAAGTCATAATGATAGAACAAAATTTTTCCGCGTTTGCCGATAAACACACTCCTATCACGCCATCCTGGAAGGGGTGGCAAAAAGTCCTGGGGTGAAGCCAGTTCAATGTTGATGTTGAGTTTTTGTTTGAGTTTAGCAATGGCTTGAAAAATTCCTGGTGGTTCAGGGTCTAAACGAATATCAATATCAACGGTAGAACTTCGCCAGCCAATCAACAAAGCGCTAGCCCCTCCCGTGAAGTAGACAGAGCCCGAACCACGAGCTTCTCTGCCAAGGATTTCCATCAGCTGCTCTATTTTCTCAGGATCAATATTGGAGCGCATAGTTGGGATAAGAACGTGTGAGTTTTAAGCAGAGATATTTAGTGGAACTATGCTTGCGAAGTGCTGAGTTTCATCGCATCAACTTGGTCGATAACGATAAGCGATCGTGCTAAGTCAACCAATATTCAGAAAAATAAACTTCCATACCAACTTCGTGAAGCATCGCAATCAATTTTCTAGACATCACAGCCCCGCCGCCACTGGCTCCTTCTCGCAAAGTGAAGCCAATATCAGCAACATAAGATCCTTGATCTAATTCTTTAAGATGAATACTTAACCATCGTTCTAGCTCATGAATTTGGGTGGGAAGATCCCAAGCATCTTCCCCTCCGTCAAATCCAGCGACTGTATCGAATGGATTATCCTCATCAATATCGCAATAGATGTGAGTTGGCATTTTTGAAACAATATCTTTAGGAAAGACAAAAACCTAACTATTTATTAGAGAGAATCATTCCACCCAATATGATAAGCTCTCAAACCTATCAAGACACCCATGCCGTAGGGCTTTCAACGGGTTTGGTCACATCCCAGGCTGGGCGTTTAGGCAGAATATGACACCCCTACTCACGAGAACCTCGCGCTCTTGAGCGTCTACCTCACGCTGCGACCCATCTGATCTTTTATGGGCAAGTATCAATCCTAAAGCGCCAATCTCTCCCCACCGTAACCGAACCGCGCTGGATTGCTTGAGAACGTTCAAATGATCATCATAATGACCTATCCTTTATTCAAATATTCATTTGAACGTTTGGGTAAAAGCAATGGTCGATCGCTGCTGTCAGAATAAAGCCGAAGCCTTGACTCAACTCAAAAAGCGTCAGGCTCGGGTGCTTTGGGTGGTGTTGGGGATTAATCTGGTGATGTTTGTCGTCGAGTTTGGGGCGGGGCTGCGAGCCGCATCCCTTTCACTGACGGGAGATTCCCTGGATATGTTGGGCGATGCCCTGGTCTACGGCACCAGCCTCTATGTGATTCATCGCAGCGCTAAAGCTCAGGCGGGAGCAGCCCTTCTGAAGGGAGTAATTATGTTTGGGTTTGCGATCGCCGTCTTCGCCCGCGCCGTCTACCAATTTGCTATCGGGGCTGCACCCACCGCAGAAATTATGGGGCTCATTGGCTTGGTAGCCCTGGCAGCTAACCTGCTCTGTCTATTGCTGCTGACCCGCCATCGTGAAGACAACTTGAATATGTCGTCCGTCTGGCTCTGCTCCCGCAACGACATCATTGCCAATACGTCAGTTTTGGTGGCTGCGGGACTGGTGTTTCTGACCCAATCTCCCATCCCCGATTTGTTAGTGGGTCTGTTGCTCACCGTCGTGTTTGCCCGCTCTGCTGGCACGGTGTTGTCGCAATCTTGGCGGGCGATCGCTTGAAACCATCCCTAGTCTGACCTGGAACCATGCCGGTAGACGTCTGCCCTGCATCGCAATTAGCCAAACCCCTGGCCCCGATTGCTCTGCTGCCACACCAGCCACTCACCCTGCTGTCCACCGGCGGCGAGCCATTTGCCGTTGAAACTCCAGGCGAGGGTAGAGAACCCCTGGGGAGCACCTTCTAAGATCTGGGCGACTTGTTGAGCCTTTTTCCAGAGGCAGAGTTGGCCATCTTCAGCGGCGGAAGCGAGGAGGGTGCTGCCGGGTTGAAAGGCGATCGCGTTCACCCGTTCATCATGCAAATCAAGGACTTGGGCATCCCAACCGTCATTGGCGTCACTTTTTTTGCGCCAAATGACCACGCCAGTGCCGCTAGCGGTGGCCAACAAGGGCGCTTTGCCGACAGTGACGTCAGACCAGGCGAGTTGACGCACTTTGCCAGGAAAACCGCTCATCCGCCAGGGCACGTCGCTGTCGAAGGGCCAGACCAGCAACGTGCTATCCAGATTGCCGGAGGCGAGGTATTGACCGTCAGGGGAGGGGGCGATCGCGACACTGGCCGCCACAATTTCGCGCACTTCAGGATCGGCATTCCAGTCGTCCCGATGCCAGATTTTGACGCCCTGATGTCCACTAACAATCAGATGACTGCCCCGGGGATGCCAGACTAAATCGAGTACCGACGAGGTCTCAAACTGGAGAGTGGTGGCGATTTCGGCTGTTTCCGCATCCCAGACTTGGGCATAGCGACCGAGACTAAAGGCGAGTTCGTTACGGGTCGGATGCCAGGTGAGGTGATCGAGCCAGGTGCGGGGGTGAGGGAGGGCAATGGGTGGCTGAGCCAGTGAGTGGATGGACCAGATCAAGAGCTCACCCGATTGGCCGCCAGCGGCGAGGTAATGACCGTCAGCAGAAAAGGCCAGACAATCAATGGATTGGCCATTGGCTGACTGGAGGCAATGCTCTTCCTGGGTTTCGGGATTGACCAGGAGGATTTCGCCAGCGGCAGAAGCGATCGCGAGGGCATGATTGGGCGACCAAGCGATCGCCGTCACATAGTCATTGAGATGGCCCTGCCGACAACCAGTCAGCAGCGTTTTGGTCACACTAGGCACGCGCGAAAGTCCTCCCGCAGTTGGGTTTCGTCCAGGTTGCGACCAATAAATACCAACTCATTCTTGCGGGTTTCAGTCGACTTCCAGGGGCGATCGGCCCGACCATCAAACAGCATGTGTACCCCCTGGAACACAAACCGCTGATCTTCTCCCGCAATGTTGAGAATGCCCTTCGTCCGAAAGATATCGGGGCCTCGGGTTTGCAGCAGTTCGCTCAGCCAGGCGTTGAGTTTTTCGCCATCCAGTTCCCCCGCTTCTACCAGGGCAATGGAGCCAACGGTTTCGTCGTGTTCGTGGGCATCTTCGCCCAAAAAGTCGGGGTCAACTTCCAGCGCCCGATTCAAGTCAAAGGCGTTGACGCCGAGAATCGTGTCCATCTCAACGGCGGCATCGCGGGTGCGGTACACCTTCGCCATCGCATTCATGGTGTGAATTCGGGCTTCTAGAGCTTCCAGGCCGGCCTCACTCACCAAATCGGTCTTGTTGAGCAAAATTACATCGGCAAAGGCGATCTGTTCCTGAGCTTCGTCTGCTTCCCAGTGGTCATGAATATGCTTGGCATCGACGACGGTGACGACCGCATCCAAATTGAGCCGCCCCTGCATGTCTTCATCCACAAAAAAGGTCTGAATGACGGGGGCGGGGTCAGCCAACCCCGTGGTTTCAATCACCAGGTGATCAAACTTGTCGCGCCGCTTCATCAGGTTGCCAATGATGCGAATCAGATCGCCCCGCACTGTGCAACAGATACAGCCGTTATTCATCTCAAAGATTTCTTCGTCAGCGTCAATCACCAGTTGATTGTCGATGCCGACTTCCCCAAACTCGTTGACGATCACCGCCACCTTTTTGCCGTGCTCGTAGGTGAGGATGCGGTTCAGCAAGGTGGTTTTGCCAGCCCCCAAATAACCCGTGAGGACGGTTACGGGCACTGTGTCGATCGCGGTGTTGACCATGGTGAATCACCCACAAGAATGATAATCATTCCTAGTCTAAGGCAAGATCAAGTCTGGCGAGGCGTCTTGCCCTGGTTTGATCAGGTCAGTATCTCGTTGCTGTAAAGAACTGCGTTTGCAGGCCCTGAGCATTGTATGGGTGCGATGGAATGAGATTTAGGTTTGAAAAAGTTGGCCGGTCGCTGGCGATCTTTGGCTGTCGGGATAAGAGGTGGAAGGGTTGGCTGCGATCGGGCAGATTTGAGGCGATCGGTAGAAAGTTTCTGTCGATATACCCTGGCAGGGACAATATGTAGAAACTTTCTGTCTAAATAAGGGCACCTCGATTAATTGTTTGTTCATCAGCAGTGAGACTCAGCTGAGATCTTCGATGTTGCTTAAGACCGCAAGACGCTTCTGCCAGCGTCCTTTCTACGAGGCAGATGACGCGATTGC
>JBCBJQ010000033.1:0-52607 GCA_038523235.1 Cyanobacteria bacterium J06626_4 | reverse complement strand
TTAGGCAGACGTTATTCTGCCTAAGATCCCTGTTATGGGTAAATAGGTGGAATGTTTCACTGTAATCATTCCTCTGGTTCTGGTTTGAGCCTGTTTAGAGTTTATTTATCGTTTTTTCAGGCACCCTATCCATGCAAGCAGAGCCTCGCCCCAACCAACTGCTCGATTAGGTTCAAGATGCTGTTTGTCTCAATCATTATTCCTTCTGCACGAAGCAAATTTATGTGCAATGGATTTGTCGCCATATCTGGTTTCATCACAAGCTTCATCTTTAACGGATAGACGATCGCGGCAGATGGCCACATCTCTAGTACAACGCTGCAACGGGCAAAAGGCTGGGCAATTTTCTCGGGTGTAATTCTGCTCAAAACCGGGTTGGTGGATCATCCGAGAAATGCTGCGATCGGAGAAAAAAGGCTGCGCCATGTTTGTGATGGTGAATAATCACCTCTTAGAATTGTGCTTAGCAAAAACAGTTCGCTGTCTTTGTTGGCCTCATCAGGAGAGTTGCCATGAAATTGCTATGGGCTTTACTGTTAGCTAGCTTTTTAAGCGCGTCAGGATTCTGGATGTCACCCACCGCCGCCGCTGCTACACCTGCCGATTCTGTGCAGATTGTGCATCCCGGCGAAGGGGAAGCACGGTTTCTCGGCGGTACGCCGGTTACCTTCAAGACCTTTGTTGCGGGGGATGACCCCGATCAATTTTCTATTACCGAGAGTCCGATTCAGCCGGGAGAAGGGGCACCGTTCCACAAACACGCAGCCGAGTCCTTTTATGTGTTGGCAGGGGACTTCGAGTTCTATGCCGGTCAACCCGATGGCTCGATCAAAACCATCAAAGCCTCTGCAGGAGACCTGATCAACATTCCCGCAGGTATTCCCCACGCGCCGAAAAATGTCGGCTTGACGCCGGGCAAACTGCTGACCATTACCGGCTCTGACTGGTTTCAGAATTTTTTGTTAGAGGCCTCAACCCCAGCGGCGGGAGAAGCCTCTGACTTGGGGGTGCCCAGTCTGGACAAAATGGCTCCGATCGCGGCCAAATATGGCACCGAATTTGTGGATCCCGATCACCTTTAGAGACGAGCCCATATTCCGATCAAGAACCAGAATCCATTGACCGTCGGGGCTGTGACTTGCCCGCTCGCTGCAGGTTATAGGACTGTGAAGCCGCTTTCTTGCGGGCGCTTGAAATTTTACCACCCTGATAATCCGCTTCCAAGTCAGCTAACACCGACTGTTCTTCTTGCAGGGCGGGCGACGGGGCCATCGCCGCCATGGTAAGCCGCGCGTCTTGCAGAGAAGCGCGGGCGCGTTCATAGTCACCGCTATCGGTGAGGGTGATCGCTTCGCGGCGAGCCTGCGCCGCCATCATCAGCGCCACCTGCTCTTGCACCACCGCATTCGCTGGGAAATCACTGAACTGTGCTTGACTGACGAGGGGCAGCGCTAACTCGGTCTCTAAGACTTGGCGATCGGGCTGGTCAGCTGCATCCCACGCCAGGCGCACGCGCAGCAGCTCACCGCCCTGATCTAGCGCAGGCACTTGCAGGCGCACCACGACGTTGATCGGGTTGCCCACGGTCAAATTGGGCAGCTTGTATCGACCGGTCGAGGTTGATGCAAAGTCATTGAGTACCGCTATCACCTTGACGCCCGACTGCGGTTCTAAGCCCAGGCTGACGCGTTGCCCCAGGGTAGCAGCGAGGCCCGATAGCTCGGTTTCAAAAATGTCAGCCAGTTGTTCAGCCGAGGCAATGTGCACAAAATTACCGTCACCGCTTTGCGCCATCGCCGCCAACAGATCCTCGCTATAGTCGTCGCCAATCCCTAAGGCAGTGGTGCTGATGCCGCGCTGGGCTAACCCATGGACGTCAGTCGCGATCTCGTCGGGGCGATTTTCGCCCACGTTGGCCAGCCCATCTGACAGCAAAATGACGCGATTGAGCTGATCCGGGTTGAGATATTGGCTCACCTGCAGGCCGCCCTCCACCCAGCCTGCATGCAGGGCGGTTGTCCCTCGCGCCTGGATCTGATCGAGTTTGCTGAGCAGGCTGTTTTTATCGGTCGCCAGGGTGCTGGGTACCAGTGTTTCAATCCGGTTGTCAAACAGGACGACGCTGAGGCGATCGCTGGGCAACAGATTGGTGATCGCAAAACGGGCTGCCTCACGGGCGCGGGCAATCTTCGCACCGCCCATCGACCCTGAGCGATCAATCACCAGGCTGAGGTTGAGTGCAGGCCGTTCGGTGTCTTGAGGGAGGGTGGGCGGTGTAATGCGAACGAGTACATCTAAGGTGACCGGTCGCTCAGCCACGATGGCGTCGTGTAAGGGAATTAATTCAACTTGGGGTTGATTTAGGGATTGGGTCATGGGGTTGGCCTCTGATCAGGATGGTGGATGAGATGGTGAGTAATCAGCTGCAGGAGCTGATCGCGTTCAGCGGGGGTGGCTGGGGCGACAAAATCTTGCCGTAGATGTAATTCCAAACCGTCACGCAGTTCGAAGCGAGTCCAGGTTTGGGGGGGCGGTTCCGCTGGGGAAGCGGCGGGCACAGCCGGAGCAGGCGCCGATAATGTGCGAGCCGGAGATACCGGAGCCGACCGGCGTTGACGCGCCGCCGGAGCGGGAGCGGGAGTAGTCGGCGTGGCGCGATCGCGAATTTGGGACAAAAATGCCAGTGCAGGGTTAGCCGCTTCAACCGTGAGTTGTGTACTCCCCTGCAAAATGCTTTCCAACACCGGGTTAGCTTGACCGTCGATCAGCCCAGCGATCGAGCTGACGCTGTACCCGTCTGCCAACAACCGCCGCAGGGCCAGCAGCTGCAGCACATGCCGATAGACATAGCGGGCTTCTCGGCCTTGCTTAAGCGGTTTATCCAGCAAGCCTTGGGTGGTGTAATGACGCACCAGTCGCGCATTCACCGACTCTTGCCCGCGGCCCCCGGTGGTTGACTCGGGTAAAAACTGGGGCAAACAGTCGTTGACGGTTTCGACAAAGCGTTCCAGAGTTAACTCCGGTTGCTGGTCGGCAATTTGCTGTAGCTTCTCCATGTCGCCATCATAAACACTGACAATAAAAAATGTCAATGACAATAAAAGTTGTGATTATTGATTGGAAGTTACTGCCGGTCGATTCGACTGAGTGCATCCCACTTTCGTTGGCTAGTCCTGCTGGCGGGTAATATGCCCGCTTTAAACGCATTGATGGATTGATCAATCGGGAATGCGTCTATTCGACTTAGGTGGTGCTTGAACATAGCGCCCAAAATGGTCGAGGTTTGGCATTGCCAACCCCTGACAGAAACGTTTTGATCTTGGAGCGGTTATTTAAGCGCAGCTCCCTGGCTCGGACGCCCTAAAGATGCGTGATCTGGCCCCTGGGCTCCGCGGCGTTGCCCAGATTGCGTGAGAGTCCGTTTACTGAGAATTGGGGACTGGTCGAAGGTTCATAGTTGGCAAAGGGATGATACCCTGACATCCTTGTAGGAAGACACTGGGAACGCAGCAAGGGGAAGCGATCGCGTGCTAGATCTCAAGACTATTCGACAAAGCTTTGACGACGTGCAGACTGCCCTCAATCGCCGGGGCGGCAGCTACGATCTGCAGCGCGTGCTCGATTTGAACCAGCAGCAGCGAGAAATCGAAGGGGTAAGATCGCAACTGCAGGCCCGCAGCAACGAAATTGGCAAAGCCGTCGGTCAGCAAATTCGCGCCGGGGCAGAGCCCAACGGCCCCGAAGTCGCGACGCTGAGAGCCGAAGGGAATGAGGTGAAAGCCCAATTGGGCGAACTAGAACCCCAAGAGAAGGCGCTCAAAGCTGACATCGAAGCCATTTTGCTGGGTATCCCCAACTTGCCCAGTGCCACCACACCCGACGGCAAAGATGAATCGGAAAATGTGGAAGTCTGGCGCTGGGGCGATGAGTATCTGCCGGCCGATAGCGCTGCCCTCAAGCCCCATTGGGAAGTGGGGGAAGGGTTAGGAATTTTGAACTTTGAGCGATCGGCCAAGATCGCTCAAAGTCGCTTTGTCGCGCTGATGGGATTGGGCGCTGCATTAGAACGAGCGCTGATCGCCTACATGCTAGATCGCCACACTCAGCATGGTTACACCGAAGTCATCCCTCCCTACTTGGTCAACACGGCGTCTCTGACGGCCTCAGGCCAGCTGCCGAAGTTTGCCGAAGAGAGCTTTCGGTGCAAAAACGATGACCTGTGGCTGTCGCCGACGGCGGAAGTGCCGCTCACAAATCTGCACCGCGACGAGATTCTCAACGGTGATGATCTGCCCTATCACTACTGCTCCTTTACGCCCTGTTTTCGCCGGGAGGCGGGCAGCTACGGCCGCGATACGCGGGGCCTGATTCGCTTGCATCAGTTCAATAAGGTCGAGATGTACAAGTTCGTGCGGCCGGAAACCTCAGAAGCAGAGCACCAGGCCCTGGTCAAAGATGCCGAGGCGATTTTGCAGGGGTTGAAATTGCCCTATCGCGTGCTGGAACTTTGTACCGGTGATTTAGGCTTTTCGGCCAACAAAACCTACGATTTGGAGGTCTGGTTGCCGTCGTCAGGCACCTATCGAGAAATTTCGAGCTGCTCTAACTGCGGTGATTTTCAAGCGCGGCGGGCCAACATTCGCTTTAAGGAAACGAGTCAAAAAGGGACACAATATGTCCATACGCTGAACGGCTCGGGGCTAGCGATCGGGCGCACCATGGCCGCTATTTTAGAAAATTATCAGCAACCCGACGGCACGGTGAAAGTGCCCGACGTGCTGCAGCCCTACCTTGGCCGCGAGTGGCTGTGACGCCTGCCTATTGGTGATAAAACGGTATAAAGTGCCTGCCGATGCCCACCGTTTTGATCGTTCTGCCCGCGATGGTGGTGGTGTAAATGCTGAAAGCGCCCAAGTTTGTGCGATCGGTTGAGCGATCAATTAACAGCTTGACCACGCCGCGTCCGACTAGGTCGGCACTGTCTACCAAAGAGCGGCACAAGTCTTCGCTGGGCAAGGTTATGACCCCGCCAACGCGAATCTCTCTTTGCGGCTCGTCACAGTCTTGCTTGAGTTCTGCTGGGAACCGCTCAGCGGCATAGTCCACATAAGCGTCTTGGCCAGGATTGCTCATCATTAATGCGGCCAAGCTGATGAGTCCGCTGCCGGTCATCGCGAACACAGTCTTGTGCTTGACCCATGAACGGACGTTGATCGCACCCTGCTCGGGGGTGTGAGGTGTCATCGCCTGGCTTGAATTAACTTGATGAACGGATGACACTACTGAACACAGCTAGCGCCTAAAGCTTTCCGTAAATTCTCCTGCTTGAATGCCTGGAGGCACCAGCCGCTGGGCTAATGCAAGTAGGGCAAATTGGGGTGGCTCGCCGCATCCATGGGGACAGATAGGGATCTCCTCACCGTTGACCGTCACAAATTCACCGGTGATAGCGGGGGTAGGCAGATAGAATAAGACAACGTATTTGTTACAACACCGAGAATTTATGTCCGTTCTGGCCGCGATCGCCGTTATAGCCCTGCTCATCTTTGTTCATGAATCGGGGCACTTCCTGGCTGCTCGATTCCAGGGAATCCACGTCAACCGCTTCTCAATTGGCTTTGGCCCGATTCTCTGGAAGTATCAGGGGCCAGATACGGAATACGCCTTGCGGGCGATTCCCCTGGGCGGCTTTGTCGGGTTCCCAGACGATGATCCTGAGAGTGAGATTCCTCCCGAAGATCCCGATCTGTTGAGCAATCGACCGATTTTGGATCGGGCGATCGTCATCAGTGCGGGCGTAGTGGCTAATCTGCTGTTTGCCTATTTGGTCTTTGTCGCTCAGTTTGCCTCTGTGGGGGTACCTCAAGCGTTCACGCCAGAACCGGGCATTCTCATCCCTCAACTCACTTCGGACTCTGCTCCGGCAGCGGCAGCCGGGATCCGGGCGGGTGACATCATTCTGTCCGCTGATGGCATTGACTTTGGGACGGACGAAACCACCGTTCAGTCGTTTGTGCAGCTGATTCAAGACAAACCTGAGCAGCCGATTGACATGACTGTGCAGCGACAGGGCGAAATTCTTGACCTGACGGTGACGCCAGAGATTGGCCAAGACGGTAACTCGGTGATTGGTGTACAGCTCCAGCGCAATGGTGAGGTCGAGTACCGTCAGGCGAACAACGTCTTTGAAGTCTTTTCGTTAGCGGCTCAACAGTTTCAGGGCATGTTTCTGCAAACGGTGCAGGGCTTTGCCATGTTGATCACCAACTTTTCGTCAATGGCCAGTCAAGTTGCTGGCCCCGTCAAAATTGTTGAGCAGGGGGCTGGCTTAGTGTCTAATAATGCCGCAACGCTATTCCCCTTCACTGCGATCATCAGTATCAACCTGGCGATTATCAACATTCTGCCCCTGCCCGCTTTAGATGGCGGTCAGTTGGCCTTTTTGTTAATTGAGGCGCTGCGAGGCAGACCGCTCCCCGATCGCCTCCAAGAAAACGTGATGCAAACCGGTTTAGTGCTGCTGCTGGGCTTGGGAGTCTTTTTGATTGTGCGCGATACCTCCCAGCTAGAAATCTTTCAGGATTTGCTGCAGTGAGTCCGCGCCGCAAGCTGTTGCCCAAAAAGCCGCGAGCCCTCGAAGTGCTGGCTCGGCTGAAGCGCCTGTATCCTGACGCCACCTGCTCGCTGGACTATGAAACGCCAATGCAGTTATTGGTGGCGACTATATTATCGGCCCAGTGCACCGACGAACGAGTGAACCTGGTGACCCCGGCCTTGTTTGCCCGATTTCCGGATGCCAGAGCAATGGCCGAAGCCGACCTGAGCGAGATTGAAACGCTGGTGCGATCAACCGGCTTTTACCGCAATAAAGCCAAGAACATTCAGGGAGCCTGCCGCAAAATCGTGACGGATTTTGGCGGCGAGGTGCCGCAAACGATGGCTGAGTTGACGAGTTTACCGGGGGCCGCCAGAAAAACCGCGAATGTCGTGTTGGCCCATGCCTTTGGCATCAACGCTGGGGTGACAGTTGATACCCATGTCAAACGCTTGAGCAATCGATTGGGATTTACCAAGCACAGCGACCCGAAAAAGATTGAGCCGGATCTGATGAAGCTGATTCCTCAAGCCGATTGGGAGAACTGGTCGATTCGGCTGATTTATCACGGGCGCGCCGTGTGCAATGCTCGCAAGCCTGCCTGCGATCGCTGCGAGCTGGCCGACCTCTGCGCCGCTGCCAAACTCTCGCCACCGAGTGAGGCGATGCCCGAACAGTCCGGCACGCCGATTGCTTAAGCAGGTCTGGGAAATCGGTCTCTAGGCCACAAATTGGCTGAAAATAATCAACAGTGACCAGGCAAAGATCACGAGGGTCAGCAGGGTCGAAATAATGGGCATGTTGCAGGGTGAATCAGTTGGTATGCCTACAGTTTAGTTAAACTGGCGGAACAGTTGAGTACCTGTCGTGGTCGGATATCCCCCAGGAATGCTCGCGGGCATGGTCACGTTAGTGCCGCAGCGCATGACCGACAAACTGCCATTGTTGGTCGTTGTCGTTATCAACTGCGTCAAAACCACCAATTCTTACGTTCCGAGGGGGGCGGGTTGGCTCTTTATTCCCATTCGATGAACGGCTTGACTCAACTCATGGCGTCGGCATCGAGATCGGCAAACACGTCTTTGGCCACAAAAATTCCGTTCAAAGCGGCTGGAAAACCGGCATAGACGGCCATCTGTATGATGACTTCGATCACTTCTTCGCGGGTGCACCCCACATTCAAGGCCCCGTGAATGTGGACTTTAAGCTGTGGTTGGGCGTTTCCCATGGCTGTCAGTGCCGCTACAGTAGCGATTTCTCTAGATTTCAAATCGAGTCCGGGACGGGAATAGATATCGCCAAAGGGAAATTCAATGATGTACCGGGCCAAATCCGGCGCAATGTCTTTTAAGCTGGCAATCACGTGTTCTCCCGCCTGGCCATCAACTTCGGCGAGTTTTTGCCATCCTTGCTGATAACGGTCAGTCTGGGTGTCCGGTGAATGAATTTGTCCCATGGAAGGCCTCTAGTGTTTGGTAGTGTTGAATCTTGTCGTGGATAACCCGCAGATTCTGAGTCAGTTCGTCTAGCTGCTGCTGGATCTGCTGCTGATGAATTTCCAGCAGTTGTCGCCGTCGCGCCAGTGTGCGATCGCCCTGTCGCCGTAACTCAGCAAATTGCTGCATCTCTCGAATGGGCATACCGGTGGCCCGCAGCCGCATCAAAAAGTTGATCCAGGCAATATCTTGACTGGCATAGCGACGATGACCGCTGGTTGCCCTGGCAACCCCAGTCAGCAGACCGATGCGTTCGTAGTAACGCAACGTGTGCGCGCTCACTTGAGTGATGGCGGCAACCTGTTGAATCGACAGTTCCGTATCCATAGCGCTCACCATAAAACTTAGAGTGCACTCTAAGTCAATACCATCATTCAAGCCTCAGACTGGCATGGTGCGGCTACAGCCGCTGTGGAGCATGCGGGGCCGTCGTTAAGAGGGTTGGTGCAAGCGATCGTCAGCAACGTGAATGCCATGTGAATGCCGTGTGGATGTTGGCCCTGAACTCATAAGGGCAAATTGAGTGGGGCAGGTGAAGCGGTTGGTCTGAGGTGAGAACTGTTGATCTTGGGGAGGGTAACGGCTTTTGCTCCCCTGGGGCTCGTGAAATGCGAGGATAGGATAGATCAAGCATCGGCTGTGCCACCAGGCCCAATAGCGTTCTAATTCAACCAATGACTGTACCGATTCAATTCATTTCCCCCTCGATTTTTACCCTGACCGTTGTGCTCGCCATCGGGCTGGTCTTTTTTATTCGCGCTTCGACTAAAGACCGCACTGAAACCGCGCTCTACGCCACCGAGATGGATGACGTCTCTCTGTTGGCAACGCTGCAGCAGTACTTCGCCAATCGGGCTTATCAGGTCACGGCGGTCAATGCCGAGTCGGGCTCAATTTCCCTTAAGGGCAAGGTCGGGGCCAGCATTTTTATGGCGGTCTTTTTAGGCAGCCTGGCGGGCATTGGCTTTGCCTGCTTGGCCCTAGTATTGGCGATCGCCTATCCTCAATTGGGCTACTGGCCCTACGGATTACTAGTGCTCTCACCGCTCGCTTCTTGGTTTTATTGGCAGGGGTCAACCCGCATCGAGCAGGTCGATTTTCAGGTGCGATCGACCGCTGACAGCGGCAGTGACGTTGAGCGATCGGGTACCCAGCTTTGGGTCTCAGCTCATCGTGATGAGCTGGCCGTTTTAGAGTCTCAGCTCGCTTTAAAGCGCAAAGAGACGGAGTAATAAATACTGCCGTCTCTTTGCTTGTAATGGGCTTTAGTTGTGGGGTTTGAGGCTATAAAAGTCAGACGATTGCTCGTCATTTCAGCAATAAAGCTGAAACTTCACTTCGACAAGCTCACAACTTCGTCTTCCTCTTCGTTGAGCAGGGCTCTCAAACTCGGAAACAGAAAGTGGTTCTCTTCAACATACTGGGCACCGAAAAGACCTTTCTCAGCCCAAAAATATCGATCAGTGGTGTGCTCGTTACGCTTCACAAGCAACAGTGCCGGGGGCGCAATGTTTTCGTTGTGGATAAAATTACGAGCTGCGGTGACTGGTTTATCCGTCCCGCTCTCGATACTATATTGAGGTACACACTCCAGAATTCGCCTACCTTCTAGACGACGGCGGCTCTTACGTTTACGTCTTCTTGCCAACCTGCCTACCTCCTACTCTCTGGTGTACAAAACTGCCAAGGTATGTAGTTTGTGCTACAAAACCCCTAACCTTGCAAAGTATATCCGGTACAAACTAAAATTTCAACTTATTTGCATATCAATTTGGGTAACGTCATGGTTAAAATAATAGATTTTCTGTTCATTTCTTGATTAGCATGGTGATATGTGCTTCGTTCAGCTCGTAACCACCCCCATTTCTTTGTGACGAAGGGATAATCACCCGCGACGTTTGATGATACTAATGCCTGCCAGCGCGGAATTTGCGGCCCTCTGCCAATCTCAAATTACCATGATGGCTGGGGTGGTCGGGGCTGACTCAACTGCCGTCTATTTGGCCGAAGGCTGGTCTGATCAGGCCGTCCCGCAGCTAATTTCGATCGCGGTTTATCCCACCCCCAAATCTCCTCAATCTCAGGCTCCCCGGCTTGATCGCCGATTGCCAGCGGCCGCGTCCAGCAGTGGGACCCCGGAACCTGCTCAGTTTGCGGCAGTAGCGGACGAAGTCCCCATTCAGCCTGATCCGCGTGTGTTGTCCGATCCGGCCTATGCAACGGCTCGCGATGCCGACCACACCACCCGGCAACGGCTCGCGATTCCCCTGATGCATGAGGGGGGTGTGTTTGGCGTATTGGTCAGTTGGCGCGCCGATCGTCCCTGGCAACAGCCCGAACGCGATCAGATGGCAGAATGCGCTCACTCGTTGACGCTGGCCTGTGTGCTCGATCAGCGTGGTCAGTGGTTGAGCAGTCGGACATCTTCTTTAGATCGCGTGCAAGCTCAACAGTCCGATCGCTTTCACGAATTGCTGCATCAGCTGCGGAGCCCGCTCACCGCATTGAAAACCTTTGGTAAGCTGCTGATCAAACGCCTGCCCTCAGAAGATCAAAATCAGTTGCTGGTTGCCAACATGCTGCGGGAAAGCGATCGCCTCCAAGAACTGCTGGGCTATTTTGACGAAACGCTGCAGGCGGCTGACGACACCCGTGCCGCCGCCGCCACATCAGCCCCGCTTCTGTTGGCACCTGCTGACGAGTCTCCTGAGGAGCCAGCCCTGCTGACGGCAGCGGATTCGTTGGCTCACTTTGGCGGTGCTCTGGACATCCATCCCGGTTCCGTTGCGGCGTTGATTGAGCCCCTGGTGAGACTCAATCAGCCATTGGCTGAAGCGGCCGAGATGAAGTTACATCTGGTGCCGCCCGCTGAGGATGTCTGGCTGCAGTTTGACCCCAAGGCACTGGGAGAAATTCTTAACAATCTGCTCGACAATGCGCTGAAATATTCATCCCCAGAGACTGAGGTATGGCTGCAGTGGGGCCTGTCGCACCCCGATCAGCCCACCCTGGGCGGCATTTTGCTCGGGGATACAGGCCCCGGCATTCCCTTCCTGGATCAAGAACACATTTTTGAACGCCATTATCGCGGGCGGCAGGCGGCGGGCGAACTGGACGGCAGCGGCTTGGGATTGGCGATCGCAGCCGACTTAATGGGGGAAATGCGCGGCCAAATCGCGGTTTACAGTCCGCTCTCGAAGCTCCCCTGGACGTTACCAGAAACGCTGTCCTTATTAGCTGCCACGATTGGGACAGCGTTCGTGCTCTGGTTGCCGATCGCTACTGCCGAGGCTTGACCTCACCTGAGTCAATCCGCCAATGCTAAAGCCCGCTGGGGTTTCATCCCTTGTGAGAAGATAGCGGGAATTGGTTAGAGGGTTGCCCCCGATGATTTGGATTGACTGGCTGATTGTGTTGGCGTATCTGATGGCGACCCTATGGTTAGGGGTTTATCTGTCACGTCAAGCATCGGGGTCACTGGTGGACTTTTTTGTGTCGGGGCGATCGCTGCCCTGGTGGCTAGCGGGCACGAGTATGGCCGCCACCACGTTTTCCATTGATACGCCCCTCTACATCGCTGGCGTCGTGGGTACGCGGGGCCTTGCGGGTAACTGGGAATGGTGGAGCTTTGGCATTGCCCATGTGGTGATGATCTATGTCTTTTCGCGGCTGTGGCGGCGATCGGAAATCGTCACCGACGCGGAACTCACGGAATTGCGCTACGGCGGGGTGATGGGGGCCGCGCTGCGCGGCATCAAGGCCTTTTTGTTTGCAGTGCCGATCAATTGCATCGGCATCGGCTATGCCATGTTGGCGATGGTCAAAGTCATCACGGCCCTGCAGCTCTGGGAAAGTCTGGGCATCGACCCCGGTGACCAGACCAAACTGTGGACTGTGGTCGGCATCAGTTTATTTGTGTTGGTCTATGCGGGCCTGTCGGGCCTGTGGGGCGTGGTCGCGACGGACTTTTTCCAGTTTTTTCTCGCTTTGTTTGGGGCGATCGTGGTGGCGGGGGCGGCCCTGATCAAAATCGGCGGTATGCCCACGCTGATCGATCAAGTCAGCACTCAGTTTGGCCGCGAAACGCTGTCTTTGGTGCCGCTAAATTGGCAAGGGGGCGGCTTGCGCTGGAGCGAAGCAGCGGGCATTTCGGCCAATACGTTTTTGGCCTATTTGGGCTTGCAGTGGTGGGCGTTTCGTCGCAGCGATGGCGGCGGCGAATTTATTCAGCGGCTGGCCGCGTCTAAAAATGAAGCGGAAGCGGAGAAAGCCGCCTGGTTTTTCAACATTTTGCACTACGTGATTCGTACCTGGCCGTGGGTGATTGTGGCGCTGGTGGCGCTGGTGGTCTATCCCAATCTGGAAGATCGTGAACTGGGCTATCCGCAGCTCATGCTCGACTTTTTGCCGCCGGTGCTGCTAGGGCTGGTGGTCGCCTCTTTGATTGCCGCGTTTATGAGTACGGTGTCTACCCTGATTAACTGGGGTGCGTCTTACTTGACCAACGATCTCTATGGCCGCTTCATTGCGCCGGCGGCTAACGATGCCCAGTTGGTTTTCGCGGGGCGGGTGGCGTCGGTATTGGTCACCGTGTTGGGCGCGATCGCGGCTTTCTATTCGACCGATGTGACGGCAATTTTTCGCCTGGTGATCGCCATCGGTACCGGGCCGGGGCTGGTGCTGATCTTGCGCTGGTTTTGGTGGCGCATCAATGCTGCCGCAGAGCTGGCGGCGATGGTGGCTGGGTTTATTATCGGCGTCTTAACCATGCCCATTGCTGACGAAGCGCTCCAGAATCCTGTCCTCACCTTGGTGGGGTTGATTCAGTCTCGGGTGACGGTGTTGCAAACCGCTGATTTTGGCCAACGGCTGTTGGTGATTGCGGGCATCACCACGGTGATTTGGGTCGCCACCATGCTGCTGACGGCCCCCGAAACGGATGAAACACTTGAACGTTTCTACAACAAAGTGCATCCCGGCGGGCCAGGGTGGAACCGGCAGCGCACTCGCCTGGGCGAGCGACCGATTCAATTAGTTACCTTTGCCGGTGGCTGGCCGCGCCTGTATTTTGACCAGCCGGGTATCAACCCCGAGCAAGATTTGTTGCTGCAGCTGCAACAGGTGTTGGCGGCACTGTGCCTGTTGTTTGGGGCCATGTTTACGGTGGGCGGCTTTTTGCTGCTGCAGCCGCTGGTTGGCTGGGGCGCATTGCTGTTTGCGGTGCTAGGCAGCTGGTGGCTACAGCGGCTCAAACGAGCGCGTATGGCGCCAATGCCCCGGCCTGGTTTGGAAGACGTGTGAAGAATTCGGAGTAGGGAGTGAAGCGAGGATAGGTTTTGGGTTTGGGCGGGGAGGAGTGAGGGCATCCGTGGGCAGCAAAATGGGGCTGCTCCGAACTCTATATTGTTACCGTTGCGACAAGAATTATGACAGAGCCTACGGCTCAAATAATGACTGGCGTAGAGTGGTTTACGGTAATCCAGCAGACGGTTTTGCACCGTTGCAGCAGCTTTTAACGGTGGAGTTTTATGGCAATTGCGGTATGGCAAGATGACTATTGCACCGGACACGAGGTGATCGATCAGCAGCATCGCCGCTTGTTCAGCCTGGTGAATGAAATCTACGACTTGACTCAGCTGCCGACACCGCCCATGGCTGTGATCAAAACGCGCCTCACGGAGTTCGCCGACTGTGCGGTTGAGCACTTTGAGTTGGAAGAAGGGCTGATGGCTGAGCACGAGTACCCCAATCTGCAAGTCCACTGTGGCACTCACAAGGCGCTGGTCAACAAAGTGACGGCTTTACTCGCTAAGTTTGATCAGGTTGCTTATACGGCAACGGCCGAGGTGACGCCGGTTCTAGCTGATTGGATGGTGCATCATATTCGCGGTGAAGATCAGCAGATGATTCGCTTTTTTCAGCGTCAAAATGTTGCCGGTGTTGAGCGCTTAGTACTTGCGGTTGAGCCGTAATCACGTGAGTGGGGCGATCGCTTCACTCACAACCAGCGCCGGTCACAATTCGGAACAATACAGATGGAAACGCTTTAGGCCAAATTTTGTCCTCACAGCGGCGATGGGCCAAGGCTGCATTTGATGGTCATCAGTTTCTGCTCTAAGATGCTGAAATGCTTGCCGATGGCTGCCCATGAGAATTTTGCTGGTAGATGATGAAGCAGAATTAGCCGAGCCCCTCAGTCAAGTTTTGACCCGGCAAGGCTATCAGGTGGATATTGCTACGGATGGTCAGGTTGGTAGCCAATTAGCGGCTGACGCCACCTATGATCTGCTGATTTTAGATTGGATGCTGCCCCACTACAGCGGGTTAGAAATTTGCCAGCAGGTGCGATCGCGTGGGGATGCCACCCCTGTTTTATTCTTGACCGCCAAGGATACGTTGAATGATCGGGTCGAAGGGTTGGATGCCGGGGCCGATGACTATCTGGTGAAACCCTTTGAACTGCGAGAATTGCTGGCACGGGTGCGAGCCTTGCTACGACGCCCCCCCACCCTGGAGGCCCCCCCCCGCGTCACCCGCTTGCAGTACGAAGATCTGGCCTTAGACGAAGCGAATCAGCTGGCCTATCGTCAGGATCAAACGATCGAGCTGTCAGAAAAAGAAACGCAGCTGCTGAGCTATCTGCTGCGGCACCCCGATCAGGTGCTGACCCGCAGCCAGATCCACCAAGCGGTGTGGGCTGATGCTGAAGAGCCGGCCAGCAATGTTCTGGCGGCGCAAATGCGACTGCTGCGGCGCAAAATTGAGCCCACCGGCACGCTGCCTTTAATTCATACGGTGTATGGCAAGGGTTATCGGCTCGGGAGTTGATCAGGGGGGTGAACCGGCAGTCGCTATACTAAACACCTGAGTTAGTCCGTGTGGTTATGGCCTCTGAAACCCCCACCGTCGAGTTTTTTGACGGCATTCCTGAAGAGATTAGTAACGTGAGTCTGCGGCAAGACAACGATACAGGCGATCGCATCGTGTTGTTGCTGTTTGAACGACTGCAGGCGATCGAAGAATTTAGAAGTTTTCGCAGCCGCTTTTCGAAAGCGCTCAAGCTCACCGATAGCGAAGGCGTCATTACGATCGAACCTTCGGGCGTTAAGTTTATTTTCAGCGGGCCAGAGGGCGATGATCTGAAGCAGGTTGAATGCACCCTCGCCATTGACCGCCCTGACCATTGGGAGCGCTTCATGCGCTTTATGCATCGGTATGCTGAAGCTAATGGCATGGCCTATGGTGAACCAGCGGCGGCAGATTAGTCATGGCGAGCCCGAGCCCTGTGCGTTAGAGAAGCCGTCTCACAGTGCGGGCGATCGTCAGGGTGTCGATCGGTCAGGGGTGGGGATCAAGCAATCACAGTCTGGCTGCTTAACTGGCCCTGCATCGCTTTGTACCCAGAGTTCTCTCAGACGGGCTGAGGTTCATCCGGCAGCCACCCCAACGATAGGGCGCGTGGGTGAGTCCACAGCTAGGCGATCGCATCGGTCGTTAGCATAGAGCAGTTGCTCTGCCAATCCCCTACTGGATCAGTTGAGTTAGTTCACATCACAGCAAAGCAAAGGAGTCGGGGTTCATGAAAGTTGCCATTACCGGGGGCACCGGGTTCGTCGGGAGTCAGCTCACTGCCGCCCTCCAGCAAGCAGGGCATGAGGTGGTGGTGTTAACCCGTGATGTGGCCCGGGCTCGTCGCGTTCTGCCCGCAGCGACCTTTCCTCAGGTGACGCTGGTGGCTTATACGCCGCAGCAATCGGGGGATTGGCAAACCGCGATTGCTGGCTGTGATGGCGTTGTCAATCTGGCCGGAGCCACCATCTCCGAGCGCTGGAGCGCAGCTCATAAACAGGCTATTCTCAACAGTCGCCAAGTAGGCACGGCCAAAATTGTGGAGGCGATCGCTCAGGCTGACGTTAAACCCCAAGTACTCGTCAGCGCTTCGGCGATCGGGTATTACGGCACGAGTGAAACCAAGACGTTTGATGAAACGAGTGCGCCCGCCGATCAGGATTTTTTATCGCAAGTGTGCCAGGCGTGGGAAGCCGAAGCCAGCAAAGTGAAAGATATCGAGGGCGTGCGCTTAGTGATTCCTCGCATTGGCATCGTGTTGGGCCAGGGCGGAGCGCTAGAGCGCATGCTCACACCCTTTCGCCTGTTTGCGGGGGGGCCGATCGGCAGTGGCCGTCAGTGGTTTTCGTGGATTCACATTGACGACTTGGTGGCGGTATTGATGCGAGCGCTGACCGACAACACGATGTCGGGGGTTTACAACGCTACGGCTCCGACCCCCGTTCGCATGGCTACTGTGTGTGAGGCCTTAGGTCAGGCCCTCAACCGTCCTTCGTGGTTGCCCGTGCCCGATTTTGTGATTGAGGCGCTGCTCGGCGATGGCGCTGTGGTGGTGCTGGAGGGGCAGCAAGTACTGCCCAAACATCTGCAGGCCGAGAATTTTGCCTATCAATATCCCACGGTTGAGCAGGCGATGCAGGCCGTTGTCGCGGCGACTTAGGCGCATCAGCGGCGAGTGTTGATTAGGCTGGGCGGCACGGCTGTCGTCGCGATCACCTCGCCAGAATACTGGAGACGATAGAGCGCATCAAAGCCTTCATCACAGTGGGGGGGCGCTCCGGCCAGCTGTCGGGCCATGGTCTCAATCACGTCAGTGGGCACCTGGCGCGATCGCTGTCGATTTCTCTGCAAACAAAGCGCGGTTGGCACATCAAACCAAACGGCTGAGAGGCGAGTAAAGCCAGCTGCTCGTGCTGCTTGAATCACGGTGTGGCGGCCCTGGCGCTGCACATTCGTCGCATCGTAAATCGCGCCGCTGATATTGCCCTGTTGAGCTTGCTTGACCGTGGTCTGCAACTGCCCATTAACGGAATGCCAGACCTGCAGCCAGGGGCCTTGGGTGGCGGCGTGGCCAAAGAGCTGGGCGCGAATCTGATCGGTCGAGATGATGGCGAGTGGTGGCGCTGATTGATTGAAGTGGCTGGCCCAAGTGGATTTACCACTGCCGGGCAGGCCAATCAGCAACCAGAGGGGAATGTCTACCGGAGGAGCCATGGCCACCAGAGCAGTTGTGGCGCAAACGGTGCCAGGACGAGGGACGACCCCATTTTATCGCCTTGGGTGAAGGGGCTGGTTCACTGATGATTTCACACCTCGCGCCATTCCTCTGAATAGATCGCTGACCATTAATGAGTTAGGGCGCGATCGCCGGAATTTTTAAGACAAATTCGCTGCCCTGTCCCAAGGTTGAGTGCACTTCAAGAGTGCCCTGGTGTTTTTCGACCACGATTTGTCGGGCGATCGCTAATCCCAAACCAGTGCCTTGACCCACCCCTTTGGTGGTAAACAAATTCTCGAAAATCTTGGATTGGGTTTCTGCTGTCATGCCCACCCCATTGTCTCGGACCTTGACGACCGCCCACTGCTGGCAAGTCGATAACTCTGCAGTGACGGTGATGTGGTTAGGCTGTGCCTGAATATCTGCGAAGCTTTTACCCCGGTTGGATTCTTCCAAGGCATCGATCGCATTTGCCAGAAGATTCATGAACACCTGATTTAGCTGCCCCGGAAAACACTCGATCGCGGGCATCTCGCGATAGTGCGTCGAGACCTGAATGGCAGGACGGTGTTCGTCCGCTTTCAAGCGGTGTTCCAGAATCAGCAGAGTGCTATCCAGACCCTCATCAAGCTTGAACAGAATCCGATGTTCGGTATCGGCTCGCGAAAACGTTCTGAGACTGGTACTAATACTGCCGATGCGCTTGATGCCCTCGTGCATTGAGCGCAGCACCTGAGGCAAATCCTCCCGCAGATAGGCGAGATCAATCGCGTCGATTTCGTCCTCAATGGCCTCACCGGGGCTGGGCAAGGCTGCTTGATATAGATCAAGCAGCCCGAATAGATCTTGGATGTAAGCTTGCGCCGGCTGCAAGTTCCCGGATAAAAACCCAACGGGATTGTTAATCTCATGGGCAATCCCGGCCACGAGATTCCCCAGCGCTGACATCTTTTCTTGTTGGATGAGCTGTAGCTGCGACTGTTGCAACTGCTCTAGAGTGGACGTCAGTTCTACCGTTTGTTGACTGAGGGTCTCGTTTAATTCTTGCAGCGCCATCTCGGCTTGCTGTCGCGCCGTAATGTCTTGATAAGTGCCGAGAATGCCGATGACGTCACCCTGAATGTTATGCAGGGGGGCTTTGTTCGTTTCGAGCCAGGTTTGCTGACCGTCGCCATTGAGTTGGGGTTCGATGATGCCCATTTCGGCCTGATTAGACTGCATCACCCGGCGATCGCAGGTGCGATAAAATTCGGCTTCTTCTCGTTTCCAGGGCAGATCAAAATCAGTTTTACCGACGATGTCGTAAGGCGAATTCAACCCCGCATCCTGGACAAAATTTTGATTGCAGCCGAGGTAAACCAAGTCTTGGTCTTTCCAAAAAATGGACTCGGGCAACGTATCCATCACCAGTTGTAAACGTTGCTGCGAGGTTTTGAGGTCATGCTCAATGCGCCGTCGCTCCCGGCTCTCTTGATCGCGAGCCTGCTTGAGGGCGGTGATCTCGGCCTGAGCCTCGCTCAGGGCTTGTTCTAGATGCGCAATGGCTGCATCGTGCAAGCTTGATAACGCATCAGTTGCTTTCATGATGAAAAAAGTGTTACGACTGCTCGTCAGTAGACTTCCTACCCCTGCAGATTGGCCACCAGTATCAGCCGCCCCGAGCGACTGCCGGCCCTGATCGCTGCCAGCGCTCGCAGGTTTTAGCCAACAGTCTAGATCATCCTTAAAACTAATCGATTGATTGAGTGGAGCTAGCGATCACGATCACCAGTGCCCGCAAGAGAGAAAGGTTAGATCAGCAAAGCTCGGCTTTTAGGTCGTTTTCGAGCCCCTGAGAAAAACATGTAAATTTTGGTGAATTTAGCTTTTTTAGGCGCAATGCTTCCAAAAATCGCCAAGCAAGGTATCGTTTAGGGCAGAAAAGCGTCACTTGAGGTCTTGGGGAGATGGGCGATCGCGTTGGGCCTGGCAAAATTGGTCAATGTTTATTGGCAGCGGCATTCATCACGGCTCTCGTGCCGTCGCGAGCGCTGTGGGCGCAAAGCAGTCCGCCCCGCTTGCAACAGGTGATTCATTCCTTTGATATTGAGCGGCCCGAAGCAACGGCCTACGCCCTCTGGAATGCGGGCCAAGAGCAGCGGCATGAAGTCTGGTTTCGTATTTTAGGCGGCGAAGCCGATTTTCAGCAGCGTCTGCGGGTGTACAAAGAGCAAGCCCCGCCGCGATCGCCTGATATGTTGCCCCCCGAGTCAAACATTGTTTACGAGGTCGCCAACAGCAACTCATCAGAATGGTTCTTTTTAGGCACCGAGGGCAATTTCTTTACCTACTATTTTGATGGCGATAATCGGCCCAATGGCAATGTGGGCTGGGATCATTCCGAAGCGGTGCGCGTCCGCAAAACGATTTATAGCAACGGTGACTTGTATGAGATCAGCTTTGAAGATCTCAACTTACTCGATGACTATGATGACCTCGAAATTGAGGTCATTCTGATTCGTCGGTAGTCGATGGCTGGGGCGTGGCGTCAGCGGGGGCGGCGGGTTCTGTTGGCAACGGCTCAAAGGGGGCGAGTAGGCCCGACTCATCGAGATCTGGCTGAGGATTGGTCGGCAGCGGCGTCAAGTCCAGCAGACCACCATCTAAGGGGTCATTGCCCGGCAGCCCTTCGAGGCCTGCCCCCGGTGCCTCAAACGACTCACCCGGTAGGGTTGCCAGGGCCACGCGATCGCCCCCGACCGACCGCAACAGATCCAGCACTTGAATCACGTCTTCGTAGCGGGCATCGCGAGAGGCATACAGCACGATCAGCCCCTCGGGAGACACCTGCTGGTGCTGTAATAGGACGTCGTAAAGCAAATCTAAGGTGACGGGCTGCTGGTCAAGATAAACCTGCCCGATGGCATCCACACTGACATAGAGCCGCTCTCGCTGGAGCGCTTCTGCCCCTAGCCCTTGAGGCGGCAACGGATTGCCCGTACTGGCGTTGGGCAAGTCTAAATCAATGGCCTGCTGGCGTGTTAGCCCCACGGCGGCCAAAATAAAGAACGTCAGAATGCAGAAAATGACGTCAATGAGGGGAATGATCTCGATTCTGACGTCTTCGGAAGGGGTATCGAGGAGATCAACTTTCATGGCCGGTACGCACCTCAGCGACGACGCCATCGGACTTAGTCTGCGCCTGGGCGCGCTCATTGGCCGACCAGGCCTGACGATATAACAGCTCTAACTCACTGCCTGACTGCCGAAATACTTTTGCTTGACCAAACACAAAGCCTTGAAACAAGCGATAGAACGCGAGGCTAATGATCGCGATCACCAGACCCGCCGCGGTGCTAATCAGCGCTTCCCCAATGCCTAAGACCGTGCCTGAGGTGCTGTCACTGGCGAGGTCCGACAGGCGAATTGAGCCGAGGGAGTTGATCAGACCCAACACCGTGCCTAATAATCCCAGCATGGGCGCTAGCGCAATCACGGCTTCCAACCCCTTTTCACCCTTGCGCATAACCGTCAGCTCTTCATCGGCAGAGGTTTCCAGCGCTAAGCGAAACACTTCGGGATCAGGTGTTTCCAGCGACAGCGCTGACTGCAAAAACCGTCCCATCGGCAGCTTGTTCGCACTCTGGGCGATATCTCTGGCAGCGGGCCAATCGCGGCGAACCGCCTCGAGTACTCGACCGGCAACCTCACGCTCTTTGGTCAAAATGCGCGACCAAAACCAAATGCGGTCAACGATGGTACCAAATGCCAGAACCGAGAGGAACAGCAACGGCCACATGGCAATGCCGCCTCGGGCAAACAGTTCTGCGATATTCAACAGGCACCTCCTGAATCTGGGCGAAGGACGCTACTAAGGCACCCTATAGTAATGCGAATAGTCCTGTTAGCGATCGCCTTGACCAAAGAAACATCTCCCCCAACAGGCATTCCAATTTTAGAGAGTCATGGGCTATTTTATTGAACCGCGGCCATAATTTGACCATCGGTTGCTAAAGACGGGCAGTTCAAGGCATTGCCCTATCAGCGACAACCGCTGTTCTCCCGTCACGATGCGCTTCGGCTCTGACTGACAGCAACTTTTTGAAGTGTGACGATACGTGTTTGGCGGTGGTTCCTGACCCTCTACCGCGTTGAGATAATTCAGATTTTGAGCTCTCATGATCGGTTGATGAATTTAGGGCCGCTAGGCTAACTGAAGCGTTGCCCCCGCTATCGGTCCCTCCTCGTGATCTGAAGGATAATTTGGCAAAACGCCTTGTGTTGTTCTCAAAAGCCCACAGGTTAGGCATTTTTTCGATTTTTGAACCGGTCCAGATGTCATCACCCTCTACTGGCTCACCTCTGCTGAGCGCGTTGAAACGTGAGTTGTTTTACCGGTTCAGATGAGCTGTGTTTATGGTCAGCCCTGCCCGAAGATTCTTGTCACAAGCTGCACCATCGATTTTGTGCATAGTAGCAATCTGCTTTGTGCTTTGAAGGTTTAGGGGCACACCTCGTAGGGTACAGACAGCCAAAACTTACAGCGCTAGGCGCGCAAGCGAGGTTTAAGGTGGTTTGTCCTAATAATGTCCAAGTCCGTCAGCAGTTAGAGTCGCTCTATCAGCGATCGCCGGTTATCCCCGCGCATGTCCGATTGCGCCAACTTTCTCAGCAAGTTGGGCAGTGGTTCGTTCGAGAGCTGACGCGAGATCGCACCGAACCCCGCATTCGTCAGGATTTTGATGGGCACGGGCGCATTTTTTGGCAGGTCTATGATCCGCTCACTCGGCGACGCGACATCTGTTGGTCAGAGCGAGAAGTGCGACTGTGGTTAGAGCGCCGCTATTCTGTCTAGCCATTGCGCATCGCGCAATGGCTAGACGGCGTCGCTTGCCCGCTCGGTAAGCTGAGCCGGACAGCAACGGCGCTGTCCGGCTCAGCTGGGGCGCTGCCGCTGCGGATTTACCCGGTTCAACACCTGCTGCAGGGTCGCTACTGGTACCTCGTAGAAATACCGCTGCCGGAAGGACTCCTCTTGAATTGCCACTAAAAAGTCAGCCGCTGCAAGTTCGGATTGCTCAGGATTCGGTGGCCGCGCCGGGGCCGCGAGCGCCAACTCTGTCTCCGTTTGCTGCAGGGTGAAGCCCAGGGTCTGTAGGGCCAACAGACCGATTTGCAGGGTGCGATCGCTGACGGCTAATTTCGCCGCTACTCGCGATTGGGTATGCCATTCGCCGGTGCGAGCCAGATATTTGGCAATGCCCAGCAGTTGTTGCCAGCGCTGGGCGGGAGATGCCGGCGGCGGCGGCGGATAGGCTAAGGTCAGCGGCTGCGCCTCATCGGCATAGCGGGCAAACGCTGACCAGTCGAGCGGACAGGTCAACAGCGCCGGGGGGGCAGCATTAGAAGGAGCAGTTTGGCGCTGATCAACTAGCCAGCCGGCGGTTTCAGCGGTTGACGGCGGGGCGGTAGTCAAGGGCCGATAATCGATCAGACGTGCTTCGTAGCGTTTCTGATAGGCATTAAAGTCCAGCTCAATGACGACGTCATGGCACCCTTCGGGCAAGTCTTGACGGCGATGGCCCCACCAGTGACCGGGAAAGGTGGTTTGCGTCGCCGGCTCCGTCATGTCAAAGGTCACTTTGAAATAGCGCTGTTTACCACCGCGCCGGTCTTTAATCCGCTCTTCTCGCAGGTGTTCAATGTGCACCTGCTGGAGCCAGAGGCGTGGGGTCGGATTGCCCATGCCGTAGGGTTCTAGTAGCTTGAGGGCGCGAAAGAGATCCTGGCCCAGGTCAGCCAAAGTAACTTCTAGATCAAGGGTTAAGGGGGGCGGCTGAGTCAGATTCGCCGTGGGGAGTTGCGATCGCACGGCTCGGTTCAGGCCCGCTGTAAACAGTGGTAGATTTTTGACCGGCAGACTCATGCCCGCCGCCAAGGGATGGCCGCCAAAGCTGGTGAGCAGATGCGACTGTGCCTGCACCAATTCATACAGATCAATCTGCCGCACCGATCGCGCCGAACCACGAGCCATCAAGGGTTGGCCAGCCGTCGCTGTGGTCTCCGTTTGAAACAAAATGGTGGGACGACCATAGGCCTGGGCAATTTGACTGGCGACCAGTCCCAATACCCCCGGTGACCACTGCGGATCGCTGAGTAAAATTACTTGGGTCGTACTCAAGTCAAGCTGGGCTAGCTGAGCTTCCGCTTGGGCCATCACCGAGGCCTGTAGGTCTTTGCGGCGGGTGTTCGCCAGTTCCGCTTCGAGGGCGAGGGCTTCGGCGCGGGGGCGATCTCGACTGGTCAACAGCTCGACTCCAAAGCGCGCGTCGCCGTGAATGCGACTGACCGCATTGATGCGCGGGCCAATGCCAAACGCCACATCGGAGGGGCGATCGCCCGTGCGTTTGCAAAACTGCAGCAGCTTTGTCAACCCTGGCCGCAATCCTTGTTTAGCTTGGGCTTCGAGCTGCTTGAGCCCGACCTGAGTGAGATAGCGGCAGTCGCCTTGCAGCGCCACTAAGTCGGCAATCAGGCCGATCGCTACCAGATCTAGCACGGTCTCTAGAGGCTGCTGCGGGCGGGCAGGTAGCCGGTCATAGAGCGCTTCGAGCAGCTTGTAGGCCACCGCCACCCCCGACAAATTGTGCAGAGGATGAGCCGCAGCGAACTGGCGCGGATTGATCAGCGCTACGACGGGCGGGCGCGTCTTTGGCAGCGTGTGGTGATCTGTCACAATGACCCCCATGCCCAGGCTTTGAGCATAGGTCAGCTCCGTGTCAGCAGTGCTGCCCGTATCGCAGGTGACGATCAGCGTGCAGCCCCAATCAGCTAGCTCATCTAGCCCCACTTGGGACAACCCGTGAGATTCGGTAAAGCGGTTAGGCACGTAGTAGCGCAGGTGGCTGTGCTGCGCCCAAAATTGCCCCAGCCCTTCCCATAAGACGGCGGTGGCGGTCAAACCATCCGCATCAAAGTCGCCCCAGATCGCCACCTTTTCTGACTGCTCGTGGGCTTGCTGCAGGCGCGCGATCGCCCACTCCATTTCGTCACCGAAGGCCCAGGGCGATATCGGTTGATAGGCCTCGGCTTGAATAAAGGTTTGAATATCTTCGAGGCGACGCCAGCCCCGCTGCCACAGCAATTGCCCCAGTAGCGGAGCGAAGGCACCGGCTCCCTTAATCGTCGAGAGCCCCTGCTCAAAGGCTTGCAGCCAGTCAGCGGGGGGCGGTGACGGATCTGCGAGACACCATCGATAGTGGGGATAGGCCATCGTCGAAACCACCGTTTGCTTATCTCTTAGGGGCGAACTGACGCCTTCACCGCGTTTGTTTCTGAATCAGGAGTGTGGCCTCTGAGTGCCCCAACTGGGGGACGTGAGAGGCCACACCCGATGCACCGGCATCAGTCCTAATGGGCTGAGAAAACAGGAGGCATCAATCCCTGGTTATGGCGGTCGCAGGCTGCTCGGTAGGCGCTATTTACGACCCATCGGCTGGGGCGATCATGACCCCGTATGATTTTTTACATCTTAAAGGGCGACAACCTGACCCATCAAAAAAACGGGGTTGGGCGATCGCCCAACGCTTGTGTCGTGTGCTCAATCCCTTGTCTGACAAGGCTCTGCGTCATTGAGCCAGTGACCGGGAAAATTGCCCTGGGGAACCTGCTGGAGCACATCCCGTCACTTTTTTAAGTGTTTGCCGGGGCAAATGATCTCGTTCGTCTGAGGGAGGGATAGACTAGAGGGAAGTCATTTGATGTGTGATGGTCAATCAGGCTAGGGCTTCCTGGCAAAGGTCTATTCGCGGATCGTCAGTTAGACGGCGATCGCGGCGATGATGACTGTACATGTAAACCCTAAAGACCTAAAAATCGAACCCGTTTGAATATCACTACTGAGGAGTTACGTTTTATGCTTCACCGCAAGATCTATCAACTTTGCTGTGAGGGTAAAGAGGTCTGGATTTTCTTACGGGACCAGCAGCGCTGGCTCGAACGCGCCACGATTTTAGATATTGAAGGCGATCTCGTCACCGTTCGCTACGAAACCGATGAAGAAGATGAGGTGAGTTCTTGGGAGGAGCTGATTCGCCTCGAAAGCATTGGCTCCATCATGCAGCGGTTAGCCACGGTGCCCCGCGGCGAATTTGACTTCCCCCTGGCAGAAGACTGCCCGGAGACAGAGCAGCTCTCTGACCCCCATCGCCACGAGTCAAATCCCGACTAAGGGTGACTCAGGTCTAAATTGATAGCGTGGCTGCCGCCAGATGACCTATCTGGCGGCAGCCACCGGTTGGCGTTAGGTCCGGGTTGAACCGGGCCACGCCCAGTCGTCGGGGAGGCTTGTTGGCGCCGATTTCTTGCCTGAACCCCGTCGCCGATGGGGCTCAGTCCGCGTTAGCTTCGGTGTCTTGTGAGGCCGCAAATTGCGGGCAATAGCCCTCGGCTGCGACCGGAAAACCATACATCGGCGAGGCGGTGTTATTGCAGCGCGGTTGCTGCCAGTGCACGCAATTAAAACAGCACTGCACCGACGGATTCAGGGTGGCGGGCGAGTTGGCCTGTCGCAGGAGCGACTGTTGCGTCAGCCCCCGCACCACGAGCTCATTGCCCTGCCAGCGAATCTGCACTACGCCGGTATCGGCTAACTGGTTCCACCGGGGGTCGTCCTGTAACTCGGGTGGCAGGGTCACGGTTAACCCGGCCTCAGTGGCGGCAATTTCCCCTTCAAACACCGTATCCGGGGCGACGGGCTGTAAAAAGGTATCCCCAATGGGCAGCTCCACCACCTGATTGGCGGACGGCAAATGTAGCTTATAGCGGCTCTGCAAATCTTCTAAACTGGCCAAATCGGCAAGGAAGCCGGGGGAACCATGGACAAACACCACGTGGTGCGGGCGCAAATTGTGAATCAGCTGCGTGGTCCCCGCGCCATCGCTATGGGTCGTCAACAAATAGGCATCTAAATGCACTTGCCCCTGCCCTAGTTCAGGGCCGAGATCTTGCAGCCAATTGAGCGTGGGCTGGGAATGCGTGGGGTCATTTTCTAAGCCTGCGTTGACCACGCTGCTGGCCAGGTCATCGGGCAAAAAGATGCGCCAGGGCCGCTGCCCCCAACGGACCAGTGCCGCCAAGTTGGCGTTTTGATATCCCACCAGAATGGCGGGATGACCGGGGTCGTCGGGCAAGGTGGGCGGCAGGCGCTGCAGATGCGGCAGCACGCGATCGTCCCAAAAGAGTGGCTGATGCCGGGCAAAGTTTTGCACATTGCTCGGCAAGTGTGGCAACAGATCGAGATAGATGTCACAAACTTGGGCCACCCAGGCATCGACCCAGACGGTCAAATCACGCCCGGTGAAATGATGGTGGCTGCGCAAGAGCATCAGCAGTTCTTGGCCTAACCCCATCCGAGGGACTGGCAAGAGCACGTTGTGGCCCGTGGCGATCGCCTGATTAATCTGATCCGCGAGTCGATTTTCTTGCTGGCGACGATGGGGATACCGGGCCGTGCCCTGACTGCCTTCGACAATGAGCACGTCGGGCTTTAAACCCCGCAGTTCGTCGAGCGGCAAGCCTTCGACTAGCCGTGAGTTGGAGAGAAAGCAGTCGCCCGTGTAAAAAACGCTGTAGTGTCGTTCGGGCGCGGCATAGGTGATGAAAATACAGGCGGCACCGGGCAGATGCCCAGCGGGCCAGAGTTGAGCCGTTAGGCCCGCTGCCAACTCAACCGATTGTCGCCAGGGCAGTCGCTGACAAAAATCAGCCCCAGCCGGTAATGTCTCTAACGGCCAGTTAAGCGGCAGCAGCTCGGCAGTCGCCTCACTGCAATAAATTGGTAGCTCAGGCCAGCGCTGATGTAGCTTTAGTAGCGATCGCCCATGATCAGGATGGGCGTGGCTACAAAACACAAAATCAACTGGAGCAAGCTGGTCGGTGGCTGACCATCGGGCTTCGAGAGACGTTAAGCCACAGTCCAACATCACGCGGTAAGGCCCCATCTGCACCTGCAGGCAGACCCCCTCTTCAGCGTGACCGACGCCGTAGGGTAAACAAGATAATTCGCTCACCGGTTTCCTATCTAATGACCACCCCCTTAGCTGCCCCGCTCTAGGTGCATCAATCAGAGCCACTGTCACGAGTCCACAAGCTCGCTGAGTCAGTGACGAAAGAGCAGACGCTACGGCAGCTTTGCAGCACTCAACCTAGTGGGCAGAGCCATTGCCGTGGTAATCATCACTATCGTAGAAACCGTTGCGAGTGCCGAAAAAGAGCGTTGCGACGACAAAAATGCCGGTTAGCACTAACAAAATCGCCTTGATATCCATAAGATAAAACGTCTAAATGATGATTATGAAGATGTACTGAAGATGCGAGCTGGCTGAGCGTCGAGGCTCGTTTGAAAAAGCGCTGAGACGCCTAAGCTTACTCACTATTAGTGATCCTACCAATGTCCTTCGCTAAATTCACGAAGCTTAATACTGGGTTTGGAAAGTGATGCCGCTAACGAGTGTTCATCCACTCTCCCAGTACTCTTTTCGAAATGGCCCTGGTCCCTTGGTCCCGGTGTCCCCAAGTGGAGCAGTTGCGTTTGAGTTCCTGGAATGGCGAGGCTCAGGGCACTCCAACCAGCGGCAGCGGCCTGCCGGTCTGATAGAACTAGAGCAGCTGGGGCTAACGGCCTCGGGCCGCCGACTAGGCCGAGCTAACAGCAAAATGGATTTTACTGATGCATCCTTTAATCAAGGGAAACCCCGCTAAGATTCGATCAGGCACCGCAAAGCCATGACATCACAGCCCTCTGAGAAAATTGCTCAAGCCGAATCACTCTATGCGGCGGGCCAACTGGCGTTTGAACGGGGCAACTATCGAGATGCCGTTTTAGCGTTTGAGACGGGCAGCCGCCTCGCGGGGGGGGCAACGCTATTGGGCGGCAGCATTCAGCTCTGGTTGATGAATGCCTACTCGGCGGCAGGGCGACAAGCCGAAGCGATCGCCCTGGGGGAAAAACTCGCTAAGCATCCTGACGTGAACGTGCGCAAGCAGAGCAAGCGAGTCCTCGAAATTTTGCAGGCCCCCCAATTGCAGCGCCGCGCCGACTGGCTGACGCCGCTGCCTGACCTCAGTGCTTTAGAGGAGAGTGATCGGGCGAACTTTTCTCTCAGTCAAGCTGACCTCCCCCGCAAATCACGGCCCACTCTGAGTGCTGAGCCCAAACCCGAAGATCTCAGTCAGATGAATACCGGCGATAACGGTTTCTTGTTCGCAGCGATCGCCCTAGTGGTGCTGACGTTAGGGAGTTTGTGGTGGTTGAGGGGCTAGCTTGACAACACCCAGACTGCGCTATTAGCAGGGGAATGGAGATAGAGTTATAGGCGCTCGGCAACATTCTTCAGGCGCTGCAGCTGAGCCACCATATCTTGCTTAGTCCAGGTGGCGGCAAAGGTCTTAAACCCAAAGGCCACCAGCGGATTCGGAATGACAAATTCAAAGCGATTGAGCAAACGCGTACCGGTAGCGTTGGGCTGACATTCCCAGCGATCGCGGCCGGTAAAAAAGCCAGAGAAACCCCACACGATCAGGCCCGGATTTCTTTCCACAACAGTACTAATTAGCGCGGGCTCAACCAGCGGAATTTGGATCACGAAGCGGCTTTGGCCACCGAGTTCGGTATCCCAGGTCTCACCCAGGGGTTCGCAGCGCAGTGCCGGGTTGAGCCACTGTCCCATGAGGTCGCGCTCGACGATACAGCGCTCGACGACAGTGGCACTGGTCTGAATCTGAATCGACTGCTCAAAGACTTGCGGACTGGTCATGCTTTAATTCTGAAAAACTTTCTCGCCGCCGGCTCACCCCAGCGATCGCGGGCACTTGAACTGACTGGGAAAAGGGGCCCGCCTCGCGATTGCCCGTAATAATGCTGATTGCGGTAATTGAGGCGCATCCCTAGAGAGATATCAATAATTTCTATCTCGTGAGAGACGGTGCAGGGTTGTATTAATGGTGATTTCACGCAAATATAGCTCCATAAGTGGACTCGACGGTATTTAGGTCGCGTAGATCGTGCGTTGTGGCCAAAAACGCCAGAAATCAGTGAAGAAATCGTAATCTCAGGAACCATGATAGTCAGCCCTAACAACTTACTGAGCGCCTCGGTGTCTCCGCCCCTGGAGCCCTCTCCTCTACTTGCTCAAGTCGATATCACGCCACTCGGCAACTTTGTCGAAGAAATGAGCCGCACCCTCGGCGCATTCTTGCCCAGCTTAATTTGGGCCATCGTCATTTTGATCGCAGGATGGATCGTGGCGACTGTGGCGGCTTCCCTCGTTAAAAATTTACTGCTGCGCACCACTCTGGACGATCGCCTGACCAATATGGTGATGGGTCAAAGCAGCGATCGCGATGTGCCGATTGAGCAGTGGGTGGCCACCGGCGTGTATTGGATCATCATGATCTTTACGTTGGTGGCGTTCTTGAATGCCCTCAACTTAGAGGTGGTTTCTGAGCCGCTGAACGAATTCTTACAAGAAATCTTTCAGTATTTGCCGCGCATTGGGGGCGCTCTGTTGCTGCTGGCCGTGGCTTGGGCGACGGCGACCATTGTCAAAGTCTTGGTCACTCAGGGGTTATCGCGGTTTAACTTAGACGACCGCCTGTCTGAGCAAATGGGTGAAGGCGGCAGCAGCCCCTTTATGGTGAACGAGTCGATTGGCAACATTCTCTATTGGTTCATCTTTTTACTGTTCATTCCGCTCATTTTGAGTGCGCTGGATCTGCCCGGCCTGTTGGAGCCGATCGAAGGTCTGATTGAACAGTTCCTGCAGGCGATTCCGCGCATTCTGACCGCGGGCATCATCTTGGTCGTGGGTTGGTTTATCGCTCGCATCGTGCGTGACATTGTCACCAACTTGCTGCACGCAACTCAGGCCGACAGCATTGGTGCTCGCTTTGGGCTAGCTTCGACAGAGGCCACCGAGGGCATCTCACTGTCCAAGTTGGCGGGCACGATTGTCTTTGTCTTGATTCTGATTCCCGCTGTGGTGGCGGCGCTCAACGAGCTGGACATTGACGCGATCTCTGGGCCCGCGATCGCCATGCTGGAACTGATCTTGGAAACCATTCCGCAGATCATCATGGCGGGTGTGGTGTTAGTCGTGGCCTATGTGGTGGGCCGGTTTGTGGGCGACTTGGTAACGAGCCTGCTCCGCTCGGTTGGGTTTGACAACATTTTCAGTATTTTGGGGCTCCCGGAACTGACGACCACGCCGCCGACCACGGTCTATCCGGATGCGGCTCCCGGGGTTGGTACTCAGCCTGATGTCTATCCGACCGGTCAGCCCGAAGTCAGGGTAGAAGAGGCCGGGCGCTCTCCTGCGGATATTGCTGGACTGGTGACTCTCGTCGCCATCGTGCTGTTTGGGGCCATTACTGCTACCGAAATTCTCGGCTTTGCGACGTTGACGCAAATCGTGCAGGCGATCTTGCGAATTTCAGCGCGCGTGCTGAGCGGTTTGGTGGTGTTTGCGGTCGGTCTCTATTTTGCTAATCTGGCGTTCCGCTTGATTCGCAGTATGGGGGGAGGCCAAGCTAACTTCTTGGCGCAGGCAGCCCGCGTTGCCATCATTACCTTGGTGGGCGCGATGGGTCTGCAGCAGATGGGCGTCGCCACTGACATCGTCAACCTGGCCTTTGGTCTGCTGTTGGGGGCCATCTCCGTGGCGATCGCGATCGCCTTTGGCTTGGGGGGCCGTGACCTGGCGGCTGAGCAAATGCGCGAATGGCTGAACGCCTTTAAGCAGCGTTAACGCGATTCATCCAATACCTTATTCAAAAGCCCTCTCGTTAGTCTGCTAACGGGGGGCTTTGGTGATCAAGGCTTCTCGCTGGGACGAGAGTATCCCTGGATCTGGCAGAGGGTTCGACCGGGCCAACGTTATAGTGTCTACACCGCTAATCTTCAAGTGCTTGGGTGAGCCCGCTATGAACAGTGACGATATTGCTCGCTATATTGAGCAGACTGATAGTCTCTCCAAACCCTGGATGGTGATTCAGTGGCGCTTGCAAAAGCTGCGGGAACGAAAATCCACGATGGCACCTGAGACCTACCTTAAAGAGCTGTCCGAACTCCATGAGTCGCTGATGAAGCTGGGGGAATGGTGGAAGGGACAGGAAAACGAAGTCTTTTAGAGCAGGTTGCGAGTGCCGATAGCAAACGTTCTCAGCGCTGTGAGCCAGTGCGCCAATAAGGGGTTAGATAGCTTGGCACAAAAGTCGTTGACAGATTTTTGGCAGCAGGCTCCCAGTCTCCGCCGTCATCTACCAACAACGACGCAGATTTTTCAGCGGATATTCGAGTTGTTCGAGAAGCCACAATGATTACAGTGATGAAGTGATAGCCTAGGCCATCCTCTATGAGCTGATAGCTGAGTGTCTTGAGTCGTTGCTTATGGGTAGCTCACAGACGCCGATTATGGATCATTCAGTCGTGGGGCGATCGCGCATGGATTTCTTAATATGCTGTCATCTTCTGAGTTCACCTTAAATAGTCACCCACCACGGCTGTTAGACCGAGAGCTCAGCTGGATTGCCTTTAATCGGCGCTTGATTTATGACCTTGCTGACACCGCTCAACCGCCGTTGAGCCGTCTGCTCAGGCTGGCTCAGGCGGCCGCAGCGCTCGACGAATATTTTATGGTGCGCGTGCCGCTATTAAAAACTGCCCACGGCCCCGTTGCGATCGCCGATCATCCTGATTCTTTGCAGCATATTCGCCCTTATTTAAGGGCGCTCGTGGCCCGGCAGCAGGCTCACTTTATCTATAACTTGAAGCCCTGCTTAGCTCAGCACGGCGTCCATTTGGTGAACTATGCCGCCCTGAGCGATCGCCAACAGCAGCACGGCTATCAACGCTTTGAAGACGAAGTGGTGCCGGTGCTGACAGCCTTGATTACATCGCCCCTCAAGCCGACGCCTGACTTTTCTAACCTCAGTTTGCATCTGGCCGTTTGGCTGGAGACTGGCCAGGGCGACCAGTTGGGCTGGGTCAAGCTGCCACGCGTGCTGCCGCGCTTTATCATCCTGTCAGGCACTGGGGCTGCTGAGTGGGTAGCCACGCCGTTAGAGCAGGTGATCGCGGCTCATCTGCCCACGCTGTTTCCCCAATATCGGGTGCGCGGCTGCTTTTCCTTTCGCGTCACGCGCAGCGCCAACCTGGGCACCCTCGATTCCGAAACTGCCAACCTGCTGGAGATGATTCAAGAGAGCCTGCAGCAGCGCCAGCAGCAGGGGCGTCCCGTGCGCTTAGAAGTGTCAAAAACCATGCCTGATTGGGTGCGATCGCACTTGACCACTAACCTGCAGCTCGGCCCTGCCGATACCTATCAGCTCGGCGGCTGGTCGGGCCTCAGTGACCTCAAGGAACTCGCTCGCATTCCCCGACCTGACCTCTTTGTGCCGACCTGGCAGCCCGTGGTTCCTGCTGCCTTAGTGACCCAGCCCAAGCCGATGATGCTGTCATGGGCCGCTGCTCCTGAACCCACCCAAGATTTGCTGGCGACGATCGCCCAACGCGATCTGCTGCTGCATTTTCCCTATCACTCGTTTGCGGCTACCGTCGAAAGCTTCGTGACTCAGGCCGCACTCGATCCGGCGGTGCTGGCCATCAAGATGACCCTCTATCGCACCGCTGTTGATGCCCCGATCGTGCGATCGCTGATGGCCGCTGCCAAAACCGGCAAGCAAATTGTCGTGCTGGTCGAACTGACCGCGCCCCTCGATGAGGCCATCAATATTCACTGGGCCAAACGCTTAGAAAAAGCCGGGGCCCATGTGGTGTATGGCGTGGTGGGATTTCGCACCCATACCAATCTCGTGCTCGTGGCTCGCCGCGAAAAGCAGCAGATTCGTCAGTATGCCTACCTGGGTACAGGCGATTATCTGCCCGATCGCCCGCAAACCTATGAAGATCTCGGCCTGCTCACCAGTCGGGCCGACATTGGTGTCGATTTGAGCCATTTATTCAACTTTTTGACCGGCTGCTCGCGTCAGGTTGATTACACCACGCTGATGGTGGCACCGGGCCAGCTCAAGCAACAACTCACCCGCCTGATTGAGCGCGAAGCGCACCATGCTCGCCAGGGGCAGCCCGCGCGGCTGATGGCCAAACTCAATTTACTGGCCGATCCTGACATTATTGAGGCGCTGTACAAAGCGGCGGCGGCGGGGGTCGAGATTGATCTGATTGTTCGCAGTATCTGTCGCCTGCGACCGGGTGTGCCGGGCCTCAGCGATCGCATTCGCGTCGTCAGCATTTTGGGCGAATATGTCGAACATAGTCGTATCCTTTACTGTCAAAATGCGGGACAGCCCGAAGCGTGGATTGGGACTGCCGACTGGACGCCGCGGGGGCTGAACCAACGGATCGAAGTAATGGTGCCAATCGATGCCCCAGAGCTGATTGCCGATCTGTATCAGCGCCTTGAGTGCCTGTTAACTGATACCCAAAATAGCTGGCACCTGCAGCCCAACGGACAATATATTCGCCCGTCCTTGGCGCCTGACACACCGCGGCGATCGGCCCAGGAAACGTTCCGGCAGCTCGCCCAAAACTCAGGCCATCGCGTTGCCCATCCTCCAACCCCGTAAGTGCGGTTTCCCCGTTGCCCACAAATACCAGAGACCGGGATGAAGTGAGGACTGGATATAGCAGAGGGTAGAAAGGTGTAGGGTTCCAGGTCCAGGGAAGAGCCTTGCCGCCAGCGATCCGGCGATTAAAAGTGGCCAAACCTGACGGTGGCTCGCTATGGCACGCGAGGGGACGATCCCTTTTGGATCATCCTTTAGCTATCCAGGGAGTCTGCTGACGGGGGATTGACCGCTGCATACAGTGCCGAGTAGTCCTGATCGGCTAACCCTTGAGCGATCGCCTGCTCAACGAGCGTTGCGACACTGTCTGCCACTGTGGGGACGATGCCTGCCGTCGTGGCGGCTTGAGAAAACAGCCGCAGATCTTTCAGCAAGTGCTTGGTGGGAAAGTTGGGATGGTCGAAGTTGCGATCGCACATGCGGCTCAACTTTTTATCGAAGGTCGGCGCATAGAGGGCACTGTGACGCACAATTTCCATAAACTGATCGACCGCGATCGCTTCGCGCTGCACAAGGGCCAAGCTTTGGGCGAAAGCAGCGGTCAGTGAGCCAATCAGTTGATTCATTGCCAGCTTCACCGCTGCCCCAGCGCCCACTGGCCCGAGGTGAGTGATCTGATTGCCCAAACACTGCAGCAGCGGCTGCCACTGTTCGAACTGAGCTGCTGTGCTACCCACCATGACAATCAAGCTCCCCGTTTTAACTTGAGGAATGCTGCCCAGCACCGGAGCCTCTAGATACGCGCCGCCAGCAGCGGTCACCTGCGCGAGGAGATGCCGACTTTCTGCCGGCGCAATAGTGCCCATTTGAATGACCGTGTGGTTTGCCAGAGCGGCGGCGGCCGTTGGGGTGAGTAGCGTTTCGGCGATCGCGGCGGCGTCTGCCAGCATCAAAATTGTGCAGTCAGTGGACTGCAGGACTTCACCTGCCGTGCCCTTAGCGACTATGCCGCTAGCCGTCAACGGCTGCAGTTTGGTCTCAGACCGGTTATGGACCACCACCTCATGGCCGCAGGCTTGTAGCTGCAGCGCCATCGGCGCGCCCATCAGTCCCGTCCCTAAAATCCCAACTTTCACATCTTTTCCCCAGTTTATTGGCGTTTCTCACAGAATCTGGCCGACTTTTCCCCAGGTTGGGCGGTAATTTGTCGTCGATCGCACCAATCATCACATGAACGAGGCCAGGACGATCAGCCACTCTGAGCGTGTCATCATGGCAGATTATGGGCTTAAAAGCAGTTGCCACCCAGATCAGGTGAGCATTCCGCAGGTAACTGGTCAACGCGAGCGTTGATGTGCCAAGAGCGCCGAGCCCGACGCTGACTGCTGAGCTGGCCACCCTTGGCCCTTGAGCCAATCGGTTAAAAATTTATCCAGCCACTGGTCAACGTGAGCGCCATGGGTTTGATGCTGCTGAAAATGCTGCTCGCGGGGCTGAGCCCCCAGTTTTTGAAGCTGGTCAGCGCCTCGGGTTGTCCAGTTGTCAATCAGGGCCGTCGTCATTTCGGGATGGAACTGCAGGCCAAATACCATCTCGCCATAGGCAAACGCCTGATGCGGAAACGTCTCCCCCGTTGCCAGACCCACTGCCCCGGCGGGTAAGGTAAACCCTTCACTATGCCATTGGTAAACGCTCATCGGCGTTGGAATGTAAGGAGCGCCCGCCGCCGTTGGCCATAGCTCACCATAGCCAATTTCGCTGATGCCGGCGGCGTGAGGCGAAACCTCCGCCCCCAACACTCGGGCCAACAGCTGCGCCCCCAAACAAATGCCCAAGTAGGGTTTATCCGAAGCGAGGGCGATCGCAATCCAGTCTAATTCGGTGCGAATAA
Source organism: Cyanobacteria bacterium J06626_4 (assembly GCA_038523235.1). Taxonomy (GTDB): domain Bacteria; phylum Cyanobacteriota; class Cyanobacteriia; order Phormidesmidales; family Phormidesmidaceae; genus Halomicronema. Next base: position 16,995 of record JBCBJQ010000033.1, on the reverse strand, counting down.
AAGGCAGAGTCTCGTCATCATTGGCACTCATCGGCCCGCCAAACACAGCAGCCCCGGCATGATGCGCCATCGTCTTCGGCAGCTCATCGCCCAAAGCCGGACAGCGGATATCGAGGGCGTAACCCCGCGATCGCAGTTTTTCGCCTACCAAACCGGGATCGGAGGTGGGTTGGTGAACGATGACTAAAATTGGTTTCATGCGCTTCAACACCCCACTTTTCCTTAAGGGTTCCACCTACTGTAGCAGCCCTATTCTGCTGCTGTAGCAAAATCAAAGGAACCATGCATCTGCAGAATCGTATCTTTAGTTGCGATGGAAGTGTCATTGAAATAAGAGACAATTTTCGCAGTTTGGCCGGTCTCATACCCAACAAAAGTAATCATTTGCTCAGAAAATTCGCCCGGCAGGTCGATAATCCACAGCCGCAGGGCTTCGTTGTTGCCCACTGCTGCTAGGCCGTACTGATCGATGATGTAACCCTGCTCATTGGCCTGGCTGATCAAGCTATCCAGCTCACGTTCGACGTAGGTCGTGGGGGGCTCATTAACTAGGGTGACCTCTGTTTTAATGTCAGTCGCCAGTGGCGGTGGCCCGTCGGCACTGTAGCTGGTGATGGTCACTACCTGTCCGGTGTCATCTTCCTGCACCAACCAGCCCGCCGGAATTTCGATCGAAAAGCGATCGACGAGTCGGTAGGTCTCAAAGCTTTCGAGGTTAGCGCCTTCCACCACGGCGGGAGCGGCGGCTGGCGGCTCCTCCGTTGGGGTTTCCGGGGGCGTTTGAGCGATCGCGACGCCAGCACTCAAGGCCCAAATGCCGATAGCCATAATGTGGCGTCTCACCTGATCAGATCTGCTCACGCTTACCTCTCCTGGTCATTGCTAATAGAACCGGCCATCGCTCACCAAGTCTGACCACGCTTGCGCTGGGGCAGTTGATGACATCCCCATCAGAGACCTGCAGGCCAATCACATCCTCAAAGATAGACCATTCGCCGTCAGCGTTTAGCCTGGCTCATGCCCGCCGCGCCGGCGGCGATGGTTGAGCAACTCTCTGGCCTCATATCTTGGTATCTTACCCGCCCCCAGACCAGCCCAGTCTTCTCCGGTGCTGCTCGGACTCAGTGGCCCGACTTTCCCTCGGCAGCGGGCGGTGACTGCCGGATACCGGTGCTGAAGAGGCGGTACTTTTCTGGGGATGCCCATCGCGTTGCCGTTGGCAGCGATCGCCTAGTCAGCAGCGTCGAGAAATCCCTCTTCTAAGAACGCTGCCAGGACAGAGCTATCGGATTGCAGTTGCTCAACGACCGGCCCAATTTTGTCCGTTTCAAGCACGATGGCATTGCTGGGAAACGCCTGCAAGATTTCTAACGCAGTGACCTGATTATCAGAGGCCGACGCAACCACTGCATCGCGCAGATAGACCCAGCTGGGAGAAGATGACGAGTCAGTCATCTTGATTGTGGTGCCCAATAACTGAAAAAAGCTCTCGCCCGCAAAGGTTTGACTGGCCTCGCTCAAAAGTGAGCTGTCAACAGCTACTTCTGTGGTTAACGCCGCGATCGCGGTGGCCTCATCAACGTCAATGACGTTCAAAAAAGTTTCTAAGTTTTGCGAGGGCTGTCCCGTTTCGGAAAAGGTCGCCAAGTCACTGACTAACAGGCTGCCAAACTGAAACCCGCGGTATGACAGCCGCACTTCTTCTAAGGCGCTGGCGTTAGAGAAGGGCAAAAAGACGCTGCCGACGCCGAGTAGCAGGCCGCTGAGCGTCAGGGCTTGATGCCGCCAGGTCGGGTGCTGACGGCTAGGGCGATCGCCCGTTAAATGATTGACTAAGAGAGCGATCGAGGGGTAGCGCATCAGGCAGCTCCAAAAAGATGTCAGACTCAAAACGTAAATTTGGTTCAACTAAACAGACGGCATCATTGTCCCCAATGTGCCCAGGCTGATGACGTTTCCTGTGCGTCACTAGAACGGGTAACAGTTTCGCATTAATCAACCGGTGTTAACGGTACTGTTTGCGCACGCGAGTTCAACTAGCTAATGATGACGCGGTTGCGACCGGTGTTTTTAGCTTTTAAGAGATTGCTATCGGCGCGGCGAATCAAGTCTTCGCCTTTACTATCATCACAAATATCTAAGGTGGCGGCCCCAATGCTGACCGTCAGCGATAAATCTAGCCGTTGAGAAACGACAAAAGGGGCATCATCAATCAGCCGCCGGAGCCGCTCAGCGACCTGCTCAGCTTCCTCAAAAGAGGTGTTTTGCAGAATCACGACAAACTCTTCCCCCCCATAGCGAAAGGGGGTTTCATAAAATCGCATGTGATGTCGTAGGCGTTCGGCAAACATGCGCAAGACTTGATCGCCCACGAGGTGACCGTGGGCGTCATTCACCTGTTTAAAGAAGTCAATGTCGAGCACCAGCAGGCTCAACGGATGGTTTTGCTCGCGAGTAACTTGAATCTGGCGCGGCATTTCCCAATCAAAGGCGCGGCGATTGCCCAGTTGCGTCAGGGGGTCAACGAGGGCGATCGCCGATAGCAAATCATTCGCCTGAGACAGCTCTCGATAGGCCTGATTACGCCGACTAGCGGCTCTAATATGGGCCTGCAGCAGGCGGTTAAGATGCTCTGCCGACGCTGCTGAGGTGCTCTCGACGATTTTCGGCACCCACAGGTAAGCGTCTGCCCCGGTTTCTATGGCCGTGGTGGTCAGACCCGTTTGACGGAGCAGAATTTCTGTTGACGGATGTTCGTCAGGGCAGAGACGCTCGTCTAGCAAAATGCAGTAGCACCACATGAGATGACGCTGTTGCTTGAGCGTACGACAAAACTCCCAGTTACTTGAGACGTTGGCCTGCAACACGATGATGTCTGGCGTCTCTGACTCTAAGAGCTTGAAAGCGGCATCTGCACTCTCTGCTTGCCAAGACGTCATGGCAGAGAGACCCCGAACTTGTTCACAGAGGCGTTCAGAGAATTCAGACTCGCCAACGATTAAAACCGATGCATTCATTGCCGGATAAGAAGTGAGCCTGTGCGGAAAAGAGAAATCACGGGAGAGCAAGTGCCAACAAGTATATGAAGAGTGTAATTCACTGCTACATACTCATTTTGAGGTACCCTCACCAGATCTGTAAACGTGGACGCACTAGGGTAGAGAAAAAACTTCGACACCTTGGGAGCTGGGTTTCGAAACTCTCTGCTGATGGGCCGCTGTGGCTAAATCACGCTTGTGAAAGACCAGGGGACTTTATGAACACGCGCTCGGTTGGTCAGTGATGTTAGCCAGCGGTTAACTTTTATTCAATCTGATGTTGACGATTCCCGGACAATCTTGCAATTCACCTCAAAAAACGGCTTGAGTTCGGTGCCAAACTGCCGCCAGGTGAGGCAGCAGCGATCGCGGTGAGGTCTGTATGCGCTTTACTATACTCCTCTTGTTCACAGGTGTTTGAACGTTTGGGGGAGCTGGCCAAGGTGACATTAACTATCGGTTTCCGGAGAGGCCGAACGTTGATCGTCTCGATGAAAAAAGTCGCGGCGAAGTCCGATGGAGACGATGATGGACGACTGCCTTTCCCGGGTCTGGTGAGTTTGTTGTGGGTTTGTCCACGAGATGGGCTAACATCCCTCACAATAAGTAAATAGTCGTCAAAATTATTCGCGTCCCGATCGCCCCGCGTTCATCGTCCTATGTCTACTTCTCACTCTCAGCCTGTGGTCACTCAGGGTGCCGATATTCGGAAAACCTTTCTAGAGTTTTATGCGCAACGGCAGCATACGATCTTGCCCAGTGCCTCCCTGGTGCCAGAAGATCCCACGGTGCTGCTGACGATCGCGGGCATGCTGCAGTTTAAGCCGATCTTTTTGGGGCAGCGTCCCGCCACGGTAGATCGCGCCACCACCTCACAAAAATGCATTCGCACCAACGACATCGAAAACGTCGGTCGCACGGCGCGGCACCACACGTTTTTTGAGATGCTGGGCAACTTTAGCTTTGGCGACTATTTCAAAGAGCAGGCGATCGCTTGGGCCTGGGAACTCTCGACCGAAGTGTTTCAGCTACCCGCCGAGCGGCTAGTGGTGAGCGTCTTTCGCGAAGATGACGAAGCCTTTGCGATCTGGCGCGATCAGATCGGTGTGCCGCCCCATCGCATTTTGCGGATGGATGAGGCGGATAATTTTTGGACCTCTGGCCCTACCGGCCCCTGCGGCCCTTGCTCCGAGATTTACTATGACTTTCATCCAGAGCGAGGTGACGACGCGATTGACTTGGAAGATGACACTCGGTTTATCGAGTTTTACAACCTGGTCTTTATGCAGTACAACCGCGACGCGGATGAGCAGCTAACGCCGCTGCAAAAACAAAACATTGATACCGGGCTGGGGCTAGAGCGGATGGCGCAAATTCTGCAGCAAAAGCCCAACAACTACGAAACCGATCTGATCTTCCCGATCATTGAGACGGCGGCTGATCTTGCCGGGGTGAACTACGCCGACTGCGATGATAAAACGCAGATTTCGCTGAAGGTGATTGGCGATCACGTGCGCGCGGTGGTGCATATGATTGCTGATGGCATTACCGCGTCGAATGTGGGGCGGGGCTATGTGCTGCGGCGATTGATTCGGCGGGTGGTGCGCCACGGTCGGCTGCTGGGCATTGAGGGCAACTTTATCAATCAGGTGGCGGCTACGGCGATCGCCCTATCAGAGGCGATATATCCCAACGTGCGCGAGCGGGAATCGGTCATTACGGCTGAACTAGCGCGGGAAGAAACCCGGTTTTTAGAAACGCTAGAACAGGGCGAAAAGCTGCTGGCCGATATCTTAGCGAAGGAAACTGAGCAAATTGCTGGCGCGGATGCCTTTGTCCTGTACGACACCCACGGCTTTCCCCTAGAGCTGACGCAGGAAATCGCGGAAGAAAATGGCTTGACGGTGGATGTCGTCGGTTTTGAAGCCGCGATGGAGCAGCAGCGGCAGCGTTCCAAAGACGCTCACGAAACCATTGACCTGACAGCGCTCAGCAGCCTGGATGGGTTGGCGCAGCGGGTGGGGGCGACAGACTTTTTGGGCTATACAGAGCCGGTAAGTTCGAGTCAGGTCGAAGCGATTCTCGTCGCGGGGGCAACGGCGGAAACGGCAGCGGCGGGCACCGCTGGCCAAATCGTGATGGATCAGACGCCGTTTTATGCCGAATCCGGTGGGCAAATCGGCGATCGCGGCTATCTGTTGGGCGAAGACTTTGTCTTTCGGGTTGAAGACGTGCGCAAAGAGCAGGATTTCTTTTTGCATGTGGGTCGAGTCGAGCGGGGCACCGTGACGGTGGGTGATCGCGTCACGGCTCAAATCGACCGGGCCTGTCGACGTCGCGCTATGGCCAATCACACCGCGACCCATCTGCTGCAGGCGGCACTTAAGAAATTGGTAGATGACAGCATTTCTCAAGCTGGTTCTCTGGTGGACTTTGATCGCCTGCGATTTGACTTCAACTGTTCCCATGCGTTGACGGCAGAAGAAGTGCAGCAGATCGAAGACCAGGTGAATACGTGGATTGCGGAAGGTCATGCCGCAACCGTGGAGGTGATGCCCATTGATGAAGCCAAGCAACGGGGTGCGATCGCCATGTTTGGCGAAAAGTATGGTGCCGAGGTGCGCGTCATCGATTTTCCCGGTGTCTCGATGGAGCTGTGTGGCGGTACCCACGTTGGCAACACGGCGGAAATCGGCCTGTTCAAGATCATTTCTGAAACGGGTGTCGCTTCGGGCATTCGGCGCATTGAGGCGGTTGCGGGCCCGGCCGTGCTCGACTATCTCAAGGTCCGTGAGGCAGTCGTCAAAGATTTGTCGGATCGCTTCAAGGTCAAGCCCGAAGCCGTGCCCGAGCGCATCACCAGTCTGCAGGCGGAACTGAAGTCGGCTCAAAAGGAGCTGGAAACCTTGAAGTCGGAGCTAGCCGTCGTCAAGTCTGATCAACTGGTGGATCAGGCCGAAACGGTCGGCGCGGTCAAAATCTTAGTGGCAGAAATGGCGGGAGTGGCCCCTGAAGCCCTCAAGACCGCGGCCGAACGATTGCTGCAAAAACTCGGTGAAGGGGCCGTCGTTTTGGGCTCGGTGCCGGAAGCGGGCAAGGTCAGCCTAGTGGCGGCCTTTAGCCCGGCGGTGATTGAGCACAAGCTCCAGGCGGGCAAATTCATCGGGGCGATCGCCAAACTGTGCGGCGGCGGGGGCGGCGGCCGACCGAATTTGGCGCAGGCCGGTGGACGCGATGCCACCAAGCTGCCCGAGGCGCTACAAACGGCTAAGCAACAGCTCTTGGAGACCCTGAGCCAGTAGGGGCGTTTTTCAAAGAAGCGTGCCAAATCCCGACACACAACGTCTTTTTTCTAGAAATGTCATTTAAGCGTAGGCGAGGTGGATGTCTCGTCGGCCATCACCCGATCTAAGGTTTCGCCCAGCTTGTCGGCAATGCCGGCGACCCAGATTTCGTCTTGCCGGGTATAGCTGCGGGGGGCGTTAGCGCCCAACATCAACGCACCGCGATCGCCCAGCGGTTGGCAAATCAAGCCCTGGGTATTCGGCGGCATGTAGCCAAACTCCGACCATCCCGGATATAGCTTTGTATTCACGAGGTAAACCGCTTTGCCTTTTTCCAGCACGCGCTTGAGGATGGCTCCCGGCGTCACCTCAGCGGTCGGCCCCAACACGCCCCGCCGCAGCAGCACCTGGCCGTCGTAATACACCACCAGCGATCGCGTCACGGTATTGGTCAACAGCAGGTGTGAGGCCCAGGCGAGTTCGGTTTGCACCGTCTCTGGCAGCGCCTCATCCAGTTCAAATCCCGCCTCACCTTCGAGGATAACGGCATCGGGCGATCGCGGCTGCACGCGCTGCCACAGCAACCCGGTGAGCACCAGCACCGCGCAGAGAATCACCCCCATCACGTCCGACCGGGCTTGCGATTCGGTCAGGGCGGGCGTGAGCAAGCGATTGACCATGAGGAGTGAACTGCCGAGGATGCCGGTGGCGATCGGCAAGCGGCGGAGCCAGACATTGGGGTCAGTTGCAGCCATGGTCAATCTTGACTCGCTATCGTCAGAAAATACAGTGTGAAACGGCTTGGCCTGGCTGATCAGTCATGGGAGTCATCCCACATCAAACCGATTCCATCTGAAGCCCCTGGTTTCTATGAAAAACTTGCTGGAGACTTGGTGACCGGTCCCTAGAAACCGGGGGCTTGAACACGCTATTGACTTGAACATGCTGGGGAAAAGTCAGCCTAGCCCAGCCTCAAACGGTTTCCATTCTACCAAGGGGAACCGTCGTCTAACCTCCCTATCAGAATGGCAATGCCCTTGCCTGAACCCTCACTCCAATGGGCGAATCCGCTCGGGGGGCCAGTAGATTTTGTAGGCTTTGCCCAGCAGATTCTCGGCGGGTAGATAGCCCCAAATATGCGAATCATCGCTGAAGTCCCGGTTATCACCCAGCACAAAATAGCTGTCAGGGGGCACGCGTTCTGGCCCCCACTGATAGGTCGGCGGCGATGGTTGGTAGGGCTCCGCCAGCACTTGCCCGTCCACCAATATCTGCCCCTGTGCCACGGCAATCTGCTGTCCGGGCAAACCGATCAGACGTTTGACAAAGAGGGTGGATGCGGCCGCCGCCGATCGCTGCGCGACAGCGGGCGGCGGTTCAAACACGATGACATCACCGACTCGCGGCTGATAGGGCTGATCGCGCCGGACAAACAGGCGATCGCCCACCTGCAGCGTCGGCGTCATCGAGTCGCTAGGCACAATACCTTGAATGAATGACTCATGCACCCAATGGGGGGCATGGCCCAACATTAGCCGCATTAAGAACAGACCTAAAATCAAGGCCGCGATCGCCCCCGACTGGCGCTTCGTCCGATGGGGAAAGATTGAGTACAGGTGATAACAGCTGAAAGCCCAAATCGCCGGTGGCACGGGCAGCAGTAGAGGAAGCTGAGAGGCTAGCCAGGCAGTGACGATGCCCAACACGAGCAAGGCACCCCCGATCATCGCCTGCTGTGTGTAGAGATGCCCGAGGCCGGGCAAAATCTGCGATAAAAAGACGGCATACCAAGGATCTAAACGGCCCTTGGGCACTGTAATGCGGGCGGCGTAACCCGGCTGCGTGCCGCGATAGGCATCCAAAATGTTGAAGGCATAGAGCAGTATTAGGGCGACGATCGCCCCAAACCCCCACACCGTATTGCCGTTAGCTGAAAAAATTGACCACACGGCATAAAGCAGCAGGCCCAGGGCGATCGCTACCAGGCTGCTGCCCTTAACCCAATGGCGACTATACAGCTGGCCCAAACCAGGCCAGATTAGCGCGTAGTTCACGGCCAGCCACGGATCGGCCCCTGGCATCTCGCGACGCCTTGGTGAAGCATCAACGGACATCGGACGTCTCCAGCAACGCACTGATATCTGCCCAATCGGTGTTCAAAAGCATCTCCGATCCATCCAGGAGCTCTCCAGCGACGGCATTTGGCCTATCTCTACAATATGGCTCACCCTTGGGGACTTAGCCGAGTAATTGTCGCCGGAGCGATCGCGGCAGCTCAACTCTGGCCAGAGCTACGTTGACTTGAAAGCCTTCGATTGATTGCTTCTGGACGTTTTCTCAGAGGCTCACGCCCCCCAAGAGCGGATCACAATTGGGCGGAAACGCCCCCTCACCGTGCCGATGAAATCACTCAGAGATTGACCCGCCTCACCTCATTGATCCTCATGGGTTAGCACATCATCAATTTCGCCGATTCGAAAAGGTTGCCTATCCACTGTGGCTTTGTCTTTTCAGCCTTTGCGTTTATTGGAAACTGATTTCCAAGTCTTAAACAAGCCTATGCCAGCCACTTCTGCAACGTTGAATGGTCGCTGACGGCAGCACCTCAAGCCAGCCCAAGAGCACAAAACGCTTGTGCCGCTTCTGGAAATATCTTGCTGCTTCAACATCCATTACAGAAAGCGATAGTTTCTCATTTTTCTCATTTCAACTCTTATTTTTCTTACTTTTTTCTTATTTTTCTCATTTTAGATATCTCAAAAACCTTGATGATTCAGGATTCTATTTTTCTTGAGGGTACTTTGCTCTTGAAATCTCGGTATTTCTGTTAAGAAAGCGTTCAAAATTCGATCTCTCGCCACATTATCTTGAGTTTAAGAGTAAGTTAAGTAGTGAGTGTCAAAGTGCTTGGTGAGTATAAAGCATGCCAAATCAGTCCTCGTCTTTTTCTGCGGCCATCAATCAGCATAAGAGTGCCACAGCAATGATCGCACTGTATGGTGGGTCTCTGCTGTTTCTATGTATTGTGGCGGTGATCGCGGCAACTGATCTTGAGCTGCGCCTATCTGATTTGACTCGTGATCCAGTTGCAGTTCTTGAAGGACATCAGCTTACTGGGCTAGTCTCAACTGTGGGAATATTGCTTTGGACGATCGCCGCCAGTATATGCCTTTTCTCTCACATTATCTATAAGCAAGTTAGATATTCTACGTTCTTGGCTCGTTTTTTTCTGAGCTTTGGTTTGTTTACTTCTATGCTCTTGCTAGATGATCTTCTTATGCTGCATGAAGGAACATATGCACTGCATATCCATGAAATGATTCTGTTTCCGATTTATGCAGCTTTTTTGCTGTTATCTATGCAATATTTTCGGAAGATTCTATTTGTTAGAAGGTCAATTCTGTTTTGGATTTCACTTGTATTCTTTAGTGCCTCAATGGGGGTTGACTTCCTGGTTGATGCCCCTTTTGTGCCTCTGTCGTTTAACTCTGGAGTCTTTGTGGAAGACTCCTTTAAGTTTTTAGGCATTGTGAGCTGGACTAGCTTTCTGGTAAATATCAGCTTTCAAGCGTTGCAAGCCACCCTAAGCCAATATCCTGAGCAAGATAGGTTGCCGAAGGAAGGGAAAGAGAGTTCTGCAATGAGGGCTATAGAATTTCGACGGTAAACGCTGTCTGTTGGTTTCTCTCAGCGCTGAGTTGCCAAGGAAATATTCAGGAGCCCTCTCCCAATAACTGATTTTCCCGCCGTGTGGTTTGCCCGATGCGAAGACGCTGGCAATTTTGAGTCCAGTGCGATCGCCTTACCTCACTCACTTGTCTGGGAAGCAGAGAGAAGGTTATTGGGAGGCTGAAAGAGCCCTCGTCACAGGCTGATGAAGTTGTTTTGACTCACGTTGTCAGGCCATGAAACACGGTACTCAATTGAGCAATTGACCGGGCTGTCTGGAGCGATCGGTATTTTTAATGCCTATCAGGGCTTACTCAGACAGTTCTCAGGCAAGATTCTTATAGTCTTTTTGATTAGAAAACACATTGCCTCGGGGAATTAGTCTCTACAATTCTCCCAAGGGCTGACTGGTACTGTTGCTGAAGTTGAGACTATGAACACCACTGACATTTTTCGCCTGGTTCATCCCGCGATCGCGGTTTTTTACGTGTTTCCGTTGATTGGTATTGCGACTTACTTTGCGCTGCAGACTCGTCAGCGACGACTGGCCGCAGTCAATAAAGAGAAGACAAAAATTGCCCCGGTCGTGGGTCAAGAGCACGTCAAAATTGGCCGATTGTTGGCGGCTTCGGTCGTGGGTATTTCTCTGTTGGGCATGGCGCATCCTCTGATTAAAACTATTGTTGGCAACAACGTCTGGGCCGAATCGCCATTTCAGGTGGTGTTTATCGCGGCCATGTACGGATTGACCATCGCCGCGTTCATCGTGCTCTATCAGGCCAAAACCCCGGCCTGGCGTGGGGCCTTTGCCACTCTGTCGAGCATGGGCATCATCATTCTGGGCTGCCAACCCGGCATCTTTCGTCGCTCTAACGAATGGTTTATCTCTCACTATTACTACGGCATCGTTGCGGCCGTTTTGATGGTGATTTCTGTCGCCGCCCTGCCTGAAATCTACAAATCGAAAGCCTGGCGGCGGAGTCATATTGCCTTGAATGTGATCGCGCTGCTGCTGTTTGTGGGCATGGGCGTCACCGGCACGCGCGACCTGCTCGAAATTCCCCTCTCTTGGCAAGAGCCGGTGGTGTATCAGTGTGACTTTGCTAACAAAACCTGTGAGTAGCATTCGGCATTAGTAAAGTCGGGGTTTTGAAGGCGGAATGCCGCACTCCGACTTCCGCACTCGGACTTCCGACTAAAATGCAGGCATGTTAGAGAAACGACTCCGACACTGGCCCGGCTGGCCGTGGGTAACCGTCATCCTGGGAGGCTTCCTGATTTTTCAGGGGGTCACCTATTTTTGGGCTGAGGGGCTGTGGTTTGAGGATGCGGGCTATCGCGACGTCTTTCAACTACGGCTGTGGAGTCAGCTTTTGCTCGGCACTGGCGTGGCTGGGGTGAGTCTGGCGGTGCTGTGGGGCAACTGGGCGATCGCCCGCCGGTTTCCGGCCTTGCCCGCCGCGCGACCGACGCCAACGACGACACCGCGCAAGTCTCCGCCGGGACTAGGACTCTTGCCCTTGCTGACGCTGAGCAGTGGTCTGGCGTTGCTCATCGGCATTCAAATGCTGTATTTGGGCCGCGTGGTCGCGAGCTACTGGGCGCTGACCTCATCGGTCTACAATCCCGCGCCGCCGCTGCCACTGTGGGCAAAGCCCGAGGCGCTGGGGGCTGTGCTAAAGCAGCTAATTGATGCGCCCTGGCAGGGGTTAGCACTGCTGCTGGTGGCGATCGCCTTGGTCTTTTTGCCGCAGTTTTGTACGGCGATCGCGGCGATTTTTGCCAGTTTTGCTTTGGGGTTGGTGCTGTCGGAGCAGTGGACGAAGGTGCTGACCGCCATCAACCCGGTTAGTTTTGGGGCTACCGATCCGTTATTCGATCAAGACATCAGCTATTACCTGTTTCGGCTGCCGTTCCTAGAGGTGCTGGAATTTTGGTGGATCAGTCTGACGTTTTTTGCCCTGGTTAGTGTGACGCTGATCTATCTTTCGTCGGGCGAAAGTTTGAGCAATGGCCGGTTTCCCGGCTTTTTGCCCTCGCAGCAGCGTCATCTCTATGGCTTGGGTGGGGTGCTCTTACTCGCCACCAGTTTGAATCACTGGCTGGGGCGCTACGAGATTTTGTATTCTCCCCAGGGGGTGGTGTACGGCGCGAGCTACACCGATGTGACGGTGGGGCTACCGGTGTATACCGCGCTGAGTCTGCTGTCGCTGCTGTTGGGGTTGGGCATGCTCTGGCGCACCGTATTTTGGTCAGTGGGGGTGCGCGACGTGTTTGTTTGGCTGGGGGAAGTGGGCCAGCGTCGCTATGCCAAGTTGCCCGCGATCGCTGCTCGACCGTTATCGGCCCGCCCGTTGCTGTGGGGTTTAGTCGCTTACCTGCTGCTGGCCTTGGTGGGCGGGCTGGTATTGCCGAGGGTAGTGCAGCAGATTGTCGTTAAACCCAATGAACTGCAGCGGGAAGCCCCGTATATCGAACGAGCGATCGCCCTCACTCGCCAAGCCTTTGACCTCGACGATATTGACGTGCAGCCCTTTGAGCCGCAGGGCAATCTGGTCGCTGCTGACCTCGAAGAAAATCGCCTCACCTTAGACAACATTCGCCTGTGGGATACCCGCCCCCTGCTGGAAAGTAACCGCCAGCTGCAGCAGATTCGCTTGTATTACGAATTTGCCGATGCCGATGTCGATCGCTATTCGTTGCAGCGAGACGATGGCTCAACGTCCCTGCGGCAGGTGTTGATTTCGGCTCGTGAGCTGAACTTTGAACAGGTGCCCGATGTAGCTAAAACCTGGGTGAACCAGCATCTGGTCTATACCCACGGCTATGGTTTCACCATGAGCCCGGTGAACACCGCTGATGAAGACGGATTGCCCACTTACTTCATTCAAGACATCGACCATACCCCCAGCGACCCAGACGTCCAGCGCAGCATTCCCGTGGGCCAGCCGCGCATTTATTTTGGCGAGCTGACCGATTCCTACGTCATGGTCGATACTCAGGTACCCGAGCTTGATTATCCCAGTGGTGACGATAATGCCTACACCACCTATGGCGGTGACAGCGGCATTGCTCTGGCCAATCCCCTCACGCGGCTGCTGTTTGCCTGGCACCTTAAAGACTGGCAAATGCTCTTTACCGAAGACTTTACCGACTCGACGCGCCTGCTCTTTCGTCGCCGCATTACCGATCGCGTCGAAGCGATCGCCCCCTTTCTGCGCTTTGATACCGATCCTTACCTGGTGGTCGCGGATATCGGTGAAGATCCGCGCACTTGGCGCACCCGTACCCCGTTGGATGAAACCGGGGCTCCGCCCACTGAGCCCGATTATCTGTATTGGGTGATCGATGCCTACACCACCAGCGATCGCTATCCCTATTCCGACCCGCTGGGCAACGATTTCAACTACATTCGCAACTCTGTGAAGGTCGTCATCGACGCCTACAACGGGGCGACCCGATTCTTCATTACCGATCCGGGTGACCCGATCATTCAAACCTGGAGCCGTCTCTTACCGGGCATGTTTCATCCGATTGAGGCGATGCCCCCGGCCCTCTTCGACCATATCCGCTACCCGCAGGATTATTTTGAGGTGCAGTCGAACCAGTTGATGACGTACCACATGACCGATCCGCAGGTGTTCTACAACCGCGAAGATCAGTGGCGCGCCCCTAATGAGATCTATGCCAACGAAGCGCAGGAGGTGCAGCCCTATTACCTGATCATGCGGCTGCCTGACGCCGAAACGGAGGAGTTTATTCAGCTGCGGCCCTTTACCCCCGCCCAGCGCAATAATCAGGTGGCCTGGCTGGCGGCGAGTTCGACCGGCGATCGCTATGGTGAAATGCTGCTCTATCGCTTTCCCAAGCAGGTGTTGGTGTTTGGGCCAGAGCAAATCGAAGCCCGCATCAATCAAGATCCGGCCATCTCGCAACGGATTTCATTGTGGAATACGCAGGGGTCACGGGCAATCCAAGGCAATTTGCTGGTGATTCCGATCGAGCGATCGCTGCTGTATGTCGAGCCGCTGTATTTGGAAGCCGAGCAAAACAGCCTGCCGATTTTGGCGCGGGTGATCTTGGTCTATCGCAACCGCATCGCCATGGCCGAAAATCTCGCCGATGCCCTCTCCGCCATCTTTGTGCAAGAACGGGAAGCGGCGGCACCGGTACTGCGGGATATTGAAGACGGCGCTCAAACCCTGGACGATCTGATTCCCGGCTTGATTGACACCCCGATCGCCCCCGATGCGGCTGAACCCGCTGATGACTCTTAAGCGGACACCCAGTCTTGCCCTATCTTTGTACCTAGTCAAAGTACATCGTCAAAGATTTAGCAGTCTATTTGCGGAGCCTCGGTTCAGGCATATCCTCCCGATTTGAGATGCTAAAGAACCTCACCTAGCCTCTCCTTCTGCAAGGAGAGGAACCAGACACCTAGATAAGCCTCTCCTTACTCAAGGAGAGGTGTCGCAGGCGGTGAGGTTGACCGATGTGAACGTATTACAGAGTCGTTGGTAGGCTTGGCTTATGAGAGAACACCGGAGCCGCTACGTCCGCCCGCACAGAGTCGTCTAGATCAGGCCGTTGATGTCGCTTGCTCAACCGTCCGCTATTGCCAAACGAAATGCCGCGATCGGCTTGTGTTTGACCCTGTTTATGGTGTCATTTCACATTGGGGTGGTGCCCGCGATGATGCCGCCGCTGGTGCGCAGCTTCGACTCTAGCGTCGGCTATGTGCAGAGCGCGTTAGTGCTGCTGTCGCTGGTGACGGCCTCCTTTGCTCCCACCAGTGAAAACCTCAGTCGTCGCCTCGGTCGTCAGGCCATCTTTCGCGGTGGGTTAGCTCTGTTTGCGATCGGCACGGTGCTGGCGTCGGTGAGCCCGGCGATGGGATCCTTTGTCGTCAGCTATGCCCTGATTACGGGGATTGCTGCCACGCCATTAGTGAGCATTCCCTGGGCACTGATGGATCAGTTGTATGACGACAAGGCCGAGAAAATCGCCTTTTTGGCGCTGACGCTCTCCATGGTTGTCGGGGGACTAATCGGTTCGCTGGCTGGGGGATTGATCGCCTTTCGATACAGCTGGCGGCTGGCGTTTCCCCTTGAACTGTGCCTAATTCCGCTGATTGTTTATTGGGTCAAAATTGCCCCGTCTGAATCTAGCTCTGAAGCGACTCCGATTGACTGGGTGGGCGGCTGCTTTTCGTTTCTGGGGCTGGGGTCAACGCTGCTGGGCGTCAGCCTGGCGGGGGAGCTGGGCTGGTGGACGCCGAAAAAAGAGCTGTTTTTTTTGAACTTGCCCTTGGCTCCGTTTGGCATTTCCATCGTGCCGATTTTGATTGCCGCTGGCGTGGTGTGTCTGGGACTGTTTGGGTTTTGGCAGCGACAGCAGGCGCACGCCGGGCGGCGATCGCTAGTCAGTGCCGGGTTGTTAAATCGTCGGGCCTTTGTGGCGGGTCTGATCGTCGCCACCTTGCATTCAGCGCTGATTACTGGCCTGTCGTTTAATCTCTTTCAGTTTGTGCCGCCGGTTTTGGGTCTCAATTCGTTTCAAACGGCGCTGACGGTCTTGCCCTACAACCTGGCGATGGTCGTGGTGTTGATTGCCATGGTGCGGTTTATCAACCTGCAGGTGCCGCCCCGCCGCATTGTGCAGGCGGGTTTGATGATTGAAATTATCGGCATTTTTATCCTGGTGGGCAGCATTCAGGGGGGCGTGTCGCGACTGGGTCTGTTGCCCGCATTGATTGTGATTGGCGTCGGGTCGGGGTTGTTTACGTCGCAAATTGGCCCCATTACCTACGCGGCGGCGAGTCGTCGCGAAAAGCCCGAAGCGACTGGGATTTTCAACCCCTTACAAAAGGTCGGGCAGGCGCTAGGGCGCGGGATTTTAGGCACCATTTTGATTGCCGTAGCTTCCACCAAAATCGTCGATGGCACGATCGCGGAGCTGGGGCGAGACGTTGATCCAGAGTTCCGCAGTGCAGCCATCAGTTACCTACAGCGAGCCGTTCAGACCTTTACCAAAGCAGAAATGCGGGATCTGTTCGCCCAATTTCCGACCGCCGTGCAGCCGTCGCTCGACTCGATCATTAATGGGGCTGCGATCGCGGGCATGAGGATGACGCTGCTGCTAATCGTGACGATCAACATTATTTGTCTCATGCTGACGATTCGGTTGCCGCGCAAAAGTCTCAAGCGGCAACTGCGGAGTCGGTGAGCCTGCTGACCGTTGGTTGTGAGGAATGTCTGTGAGATCGGGTGCTTACGGCCTCACTCTCTGGCTAATCAACAACAGCTACACTAAGGGCATTTGACTCAACACTGCCGATTTGAGCCACTGATTGGAGCCGCCACTGTTGACCTCATGGGATTGATGGGTCATGTCATCAAATAGCAAGATGGTGAGCTGCTGAAGAAAATGAATATTGTCTTTAGGTGGGATCACGTCTTTCACTGAGCAGCACAGAAGTTTAGTGTTTTTTGCCTACAACCATGAATAGATTTGGTTATATCGGATTGTTATTATTTTTCTTCACTGGAGGGGTAATAATATCAAATACGAGCTTTGATCCGCTAGAGAATTTTTCTGTCAATTCTTTTCTTCGTAAAAAATCCTATGCTTTTCTAAAAGACGGAACAAGATTACGACTACCTGAGCAGAATCCTGACGAAATTCTTGAGCAATCAATTGAGATCATTCAAGATCCAAATTCCAATTTTTCAGAGCAAGATGCTAGGCACTTACTTCACTTAATAGCAATAAGACTAATTGAAGCTGGAAGAGTGAATAAAGCTATTGAACTCATCAGCCATGCTGACAATCTAGAGGTAAATCTTTATCCTTTATCTTTGATTGATGTTTTGAGTCAGTCGCGAGCTCAGGGTTCAATATATTTCTCTGAGATGGAAGACTTGAAAAGAGAAATTGCATCAGAGCTAGTTCAGGAAAAGCTCTTAGAAGGTGAGTTTGATAACCAGCTTTCTCGAGCTTTGAAT
>JBCBJQ010000032.1:0-52856 GCA_038523235.1 Cyanobacteria bacterium J06626_4 | reverse complement strand
CACAGGTGCTGTGGCAGCGCTGTGCTTATCTCAATGGCAAATTCTCGTCGTGAGTCTTGCAAGACTGGGTTGCACTCGTTTAGAACGCCCTGCGGATATGCGCTAATATGATTAGCCGAGTAGATGGCGGGGCTATTTGCTCGTGCCTAATTCTGCATGTTTTGAGGAAGTGGGCACGTTACCCACTTTTTTTATTGGAGTGCTACATGGCTCATCCGCTCATTCCTGAAGTCCTAGACTTAGCGACGCCCGTTGCCAAGCACCTAGGGCTAGAGGTGGTGGATGCAGTCTTTCAGACCAACCATTCACCGCCGGTGCTCCGGATTGATGTGCGTAACTGTCAGCAAGAAGACACCAGCCTAAATGACTGTGAACAGATGAGTCAGGCTTTAGAAGCGGTCTTAGATGAAAGCGATCTGATCCCTGATGCTTATGTGCTCGAAGTCTCCAGCCCTGGTGTTTCCTCTGAGCTGCTGTCCGATCGCGACTTTATCGTCTTCAAAGGGTTCATGGTAGAAGTGCAGCTCTCAGAACGTTACAAAGACCGTCACACTTGGCTAGGGCAGCTACTCAAGCGCGACGACGATCACCTTTATCTCAGTCGGAAGGGGAAACCCACCAAGTTGCCGAGAACGTTAGTAGAAACCGTTCAACTCAGTGACCAAGCGGTTGAATAAGTCTATCTGAATCGGCTAAATCGGAATTTTTATGCAATTGCATTGGGTCGCCAGCGGGGCGATCGCCACCATTTTGAGGGAGTTAGTAAGTTAGCCCATGTCCTTAGTCAGCCTGCCCAACCTACAAGACCTAATCGATAGCATCAGTCGCGAGCGCAATCTGCCTAAACATGCCGTCGAAAATGCCCTACGAGAGGCTTTGCTCAAGGGCTACGAGCGCTTTCGTCGCACCCAGCGCGTGGCCGAAGACATTCATTTTGATGAGGGCTACTTCGATAATTTCGACGTTGAACTCGACGTCGAATACGAGGATGACCAGGGGTTTCGGGTGTTGGCCTCCAAAACCATTGCCGAAGAGGTCGAAAATGCCGACCACCAGATTGCCCTCGCGGAAGTGTTAGAAGTCGCCCCAGAAGCGCAAGTCGGCGATACCGTGGTGCTCGACGTGACCCCTGAGCAAAAAGACTTTGGTCGCATGGCGGCAATTCAGACCAAACAGGTGCTTGCCCAAAAACTCCGCGACCAGCAGCGCAAGCTGATTCAAGAAGAATTTCAAGAGCTGGAAGGCACCGTCCTCACTTCGACGGTGCAGCGGTTTGAACGGCAGTCCGTCATCATGACCGTCAGCAGCGGCACCGGCCAGCCGGAAGTCGAAGCCGAGTTGCTAAAGCGTGATCAGCTGCCCAACGACAATTACCGCCCTAACTCCAAGTTTCGGGTCGTGCTCAAGAAAGTGTCCGAAGGCTCCCACCGCGGTCCTCAACTATTGGTTTCGCGCGCCGACGCGGCCCTAGTCGTTGAGCTGTTTTCCAACGAAGTGCCCGAGATTGAAGACGAAATTGTGCGCATCGTGGCCGTCGCCCGCGAAGCAAACCCGCCCTCTCGCTCTGTCGGGCCAAGAACCAAAATTGCTGTGGACACCGCCGAACGCGATGTCGACCCCGTCGGTGCCTGTATTGGCGCTCGGGGATCGCGCATTCAAGCGGTCGTGAGCGAATTACGGGGGGAAAAAATTGACGTCATTCGCTATTCGCTTGACCCAGCCACGTACATCGCCAATGCCCTCAGCCCGGCCCGAGTGGATGAAGTGCGCCTGATGAATCCCGAAGACCGGCAGGCCCATGTGCTCGTGCCCGAAGATCAACTCAGCTTAGCCATTGGTAAAGAAGGGCAAAATGTGCGCCTCGCCGCCAAGCTCACCGGCTGGAAAATTGACATCAAAGATACGGCTAAATACGACTATGCCGAAGAAGACCAGAAGATTGCCGAGCAGCTGGCGATTCGCCAAGCGGCTGAAGAAGCACGTCTAGAGAAGGAAGCCGCCGAGGCCGCCGAGCTAGCCGCCTGGAAAGCGGAAGACGAGGCCTACGAAGCGGAGAAAGCCGCCCGTTTAGCGGCCGAAGCGGCAGCAGCAGGAGAAGCACCAGAACCAGCAGACACAGCAGACACAGCAGACACCACGGCCACGCTGCCAGCCGAGGCAGCAGTCGCGCTGGAGGCGGAGGAGACAGCTCCAGACGGTGTGGCAGATGAGGAAGCAGCCGCAGCTGAGGCGACTGCCGCGAGTGAGGCGACTAGCGTCAGTGCTGCCCCGGAAGAGGAGTGATGGTTGCCGCCATCACGTTCACGTTATGCAACCCAACCTCCGACGCTGCGTGAGCTGCCGCGAGATCGCTCCTAAATCAGCCCTGTGGCGAGTCGTGCGAGTCTATCCCACTGGCACAGTACAATTAGACGAGGGGATGGGGCGATCGGCCTACCTCTGCCCGACGGCCGCCTGCCTCAAAGCCGCTCATAAGAAAAATCGGCTGGGTCGAGCCTTAAAGGCACCGGTTTCCGAGCAGATTTACCAACAGCTGCAGCAACGGTTAACCCACCCTACTATCGCCGGCTCTGAGCCCCTACCGGAATCATCGACTCTGGGTGAAAAGCTCCTATAGTTAAGAGATTCCCGTGGAACATTAGCTCAACGGGTGATTACAGTATGATTAGGGTTTGGTAGCATAGTGCTCTGCCAAGAAACACACATTCGCTTAGAGAGTTGACGTTTATGTGCTCTTTGAGACCTATAAGCCTAGTTTTGATAGCTTGAGTTTTAGGGTTGCGGCAGTTTGCGGCAACGAGTCAATGTAAGTTTTGTCTAGCAAAGCAGGTTTGTTTTATGGAATAGCGGTATCGACGAGGGAGATTTGGATGAACAACGGCAAAGTCAGAATATACGAATTATCGAAGGAACTCGGATTGGAAAATAAGGATATTCTGGCCATCTGTGAGCGCTTAGAGATTTCGGCGAAAAGCCACAGCAGCAGTATCACGAGTGACGATGCAGTCAAGATTCAGAACGAGGTCAAGCAAACGTCAGGAAAACTACTCAACAAGCCGACTAAGCCTTCTCCTCCTCGTCGTCCTCAAAAGCCCACGGCTCCGACTGCAAAAGAGACTCCACGGCCAGCCAAGAAGCAACAGATTTTAGAAATTCGGCGACATCGCCCCAAGCCAGCGGTGGCTCCCACTCCTGCCCCGTCTGAAGCGACCGGTGCCGCTACCAGTTCTGTCGCCCCGGTCGGCGATGAAGCGAGTGCTCCCCCCAGTCGTCCCGCTGCGGTTCAGTCACCCTCGGCAGTACCTCGGCCTCGGCCCAAGCGTCCGGGCGAAGTAGCTATGCCGAAGCCCGCGATGCCCCGCTCGCCGGTTTCGCGTCAGGTCGATCGGCCAGAGTCGCGCGAGGGCACAGTTGAGCAGCCTGATCTCGAACTAGCTGGGCCCCCGAGTCGGCCTTCACGACCAGAGCGTCCCTCGCGGCCAGTTCTCAAGAAGCGCGATCGCAGTGCTGATCGGGGCGGCGATCCCTCTCAGCCGACGCGGATTGAGATTCGCGAAATTGACGAAGAGGAAGAAGCACCTCAGCT
Source organism: Cyanobacteria bacterium J06626_4 (assembly GCA_038523235.1). Lineage (GTDB taxonomy): Bacteria > Cyanobacteriota > Cyanobacteriia > Phormidesmidales > Phormidesmidaceae > Halomicronema. The sequence goes on along the minus strand of JBCBJQ010000032.1, from coordinate 49,270 downwards.
CAAGCCCAAGCCCGAGCTCCGTCGGCCGAAGCCCAAACGGTCAGAAGCCATCGACGACGATACGTCACAGGATGAAGATGATACCGCCGCCGTACCGGGCGATGTGGTTGAAGAACCCATTTTGCGACGGCCGTCGCCGCCTCGCCAGAAGCGCAAAGGGAAAGAGCGCGAAGAAGACGAGCAAGAGCAACAAAAAACTACCAAAGCCAAAACGAAGCGGCGGGGTCATGATCTCCTGAAGCATCAGGAAGAAGACATCCTGGCGGATATTGACGAGGTCACGGGTGACCTGAATGATAACGGAGCTTCGGCGGCCTTGAGCGTCTCGATCGCCCGCCCGCCCAAGCCAAAGTCCAAGTCTAGTCCCAAACCACCCAGCACACCCAAGTCTCACAAGCCGCCACAGCAGCGCGGTGAAAGTAGTCGTAATCAACGGCGCGATCGCCGCAACCAAAACGAAGAACCCGAGCGACCAGAAATGGTCACCTTGAGCACTGGGCTCTCGGTGCATGAACTGGCTAGTTTGATCAAGGTGCCGGAAACCGAGATCATCAAGCTGCTGTTTTTCAAGGGCATTGCGACGAATATCAACCAAACCCTGGATATCGCAACTGCCAAGATGGTGGCAGAAGAGTTCGAAATTGTGGTGGAAACCGCCGAGGTCGAATCGGAAGCGAAAAAGGTCACAGAAATGTTGACCGCTGATGACTTAGAGAATCTCTCGAAGCGACCGCCCGTGGTGACCATCATGGGTCACGTCGATCACGGTAAAACCACTCTGCTCGATTCCATTCGCAAAACCAAAGTGGCTCAGGGCGAGGCCGGTGGCATTACCCAGCACATTGGGGCCTATCACGTTGATATCGAACATGATGGGGGTGAGCAGCAAATCGTCTTTCTCGATACCCCCGGTCACGAAGCCTTCACCGCTATGCGAGCCCGCGGTACGCGAGTCACCGATATTGCCATTCTGGTGGTCGCCGCAGATGATGGGGTGCGGCCTCAGACGATTGAAGCGATCAGTCACGCCAGAGCGGCTGAAGTGCCCATTGTGGTCGCGGTCAACAAAATCGATAAAGAGACAGCTCAGCCCGACCGGGTCAAGCAAGAACTCATGGAGCACGGCTTAGTGCCCGAAGAGTGGGGTGGTGAAACCATTGTGGTTCCCGTCAGTGCCATCAATGGTGATAATCTCGACACCCTGCTAGAAATGCTCTTGCTCGTCTCTGAGGTGGAAGATTTACACGCCAACCCCGATAGCTTGGCTAAGGGCACCATCATCGAGGCCAATCTTGATAAAGCTCGGGGCCCGGTCGCCTCGTTGCTGGTGCAAAATGGCACCCTCAAAGTCGGCGATAGTGTCGTTGCCGGTTCGGTTTTCGGCAAAGTGAGGGCGATGATCGGCGATCGCGGCGATCGGGTCACTGCAGCCACGCCTTCGTTTGCTGTTGAAGTACTGGGTCTCAACGATGTGCCGGCGGCGGGCGATGAGTTTGAAGTCTTTGCCGACGAACGTGAAGCGCGCAGTATTGCCGATTCGCGCTCCGATGAACAGCGACGCTCCCGCTTGCAGCAGGCCATGGCTTCTCGCCGAGTTACCCTGAGCAGTCTCTCTGCCCAGGCTCAAGAGGGTGACCTCAAAGAGCTCAACATTATCCTTAAAGGAGATGTACAGGGGTCGATTGAGGCAATTTTAGCGGCGCTGCAGCAACTACCGCAAAATGAAGTGCAAATCCGAGTCTTACTCGGGGCACCGGGCGAAATTAGTGAAACGGATGTTGATTTAGCCGCTGCCAGTAACGCGGTTCTGATTGGCTTTAACACCACCCTAGCCCCCGGTGCGCGCCAAGCGGCAGACCGTCAAGGCGTTGACGTCCGCGACTACGACATCATCTACAACCTGCTGGATGATATTCAAGGTGCGATGGAAGGTTTGTTAGAACCCGAACTGGTCGAAGAACCCCTAGGCGAAGTCGAAGTTCGAGCTGTCTTCCCCGTTCGCAAAGGCACTGTTGCCGGGTGTTATGTATTGTCTGGCAAGGTGACACGCAACTGTCGCATTCGGGTTCAGCGGGGCAATGAAGCGGCCTATGAAGGCAATCTTGATTCCCTTAAGCGGATGAAAGACGACGTTAAAGAAGTGGCCGCGGGCTTTGAATGTGGCATCGGGGTCGACAACTTTAACGGCTGGAAAGAAGGCGATATCATTCAAGCCTTCAAGCTGGTCACCCAACGTCGCAAGTTGTCGCCCGTCTAACCCATGCTATGACTCTTCCCCACCGCGATCCCTACCTCTGGATACACCTAGCTGGCTTGGCGACCGTGCCGTTCTGGTTGGATATCTGTTTGGCAGGGCTCGCGGTGGGTGACCCCGTGGTGGCACCGGCCGTCGAGTTGTTTACGCTGGGGTTGGTAGGCACGCTGCCCATCCTATGGATGCAGCTGCAGCGACCCTTTTACATTTTTAGTGTGCCGGGATTGGCTCTGCGCCCTGATCAGCTATCGGTCGAGCGCCGCCGCTTGCTCTCGCTGCAGCGCACCCTGTTGAGCCGACTCTTGGTGATTTGCAGCGCGATCGCGCTTTTATTGGGGCTTTACTGGCTTTATCAGCTCGCGCCGATCGCGGCCGACATGACTCCATTTGCCACCAAATCTCGCCCGACTGGCTGGGCGATTGCGTCGATCGCCTTTCTATGCGCCAACCTGTTTGTGCAGGTTCCGGCGACCGTGATTCCTTTACTGCTGATTTCGCCCACGACCCGCCAAAAAACTGAGCCATTCGAATCAACTGCCATCCTGAAAAAGTTCATGGTTATCGGGCTGCGGTTAGAGCGCATTCTCCCTGACCTGCTCCCGGCAGAGGGGCTACCTGTCGCCGAGACCACGCCACCCACTATATCGGACTCGGTAGCCGAGGCGATGCCTATCTCTGAGACTGCGGTCACGGAAGCAGTGGGCTCCAGTGCCGCCAGCCCAGAGTCTCTCAATGAGACCCTGACGCCAAGTCCTCCCCCCACAGACACCCCAGCAACATCCGACGCACCCTCAACGAACAGGGGTGAAACCGCTGATTCCCTTGATGACGAGATTGAGTCCGACACCGTATCGGCACCCAGCCATCTTTCAGCCTCAGTCAATGCGCCAAACGACAACCAAGCTAATTTAGCTGACACGGAGTCCGATTTGGCCGACACGGATCATGACGCATCGGCCAGTGCGCTCAATCCTGACGCTTCATCGAGTTCACCAAACACTTCTCTGACCGATGCGGCGGCGGTTGCCCCAACCACAGCGCAATCAGAGTCGTTGGTTCAAGACATCACGGTTGACTCATCAGTAGAACCGGAGGCAAGACATGATGCTGAAGGGGCTGAAGCTCATACTTTCAACGCCTCAGGAGTCTTAGAAGTGGCAGAAATCTCAGACCCGTCCACGACGGACGAACCGCCTGAGCCAAGCCAGATAGAAGGCGATGATACAGTCATCCCGACTGAGCTAACCGTCAGCGATGCAGCCGCCATTACCGCTAGTAATGAGAGCGATTTCCAGGCCCCAACAACGTCCTCAACAGACGATGCCAAGGCTTCTGTGTTGTCCCAAGAATCTTAAGGCGTTATTCAAAACAGCGTTTTGATCACCGAAGTGGGGTGAGGAGCAATCGTCACGGAAAGATTTTTCTGGCTGCGGGGCTAGGCTAAAGGACAATCTCTCAGGCGTAATCCAGGAGCAAGAATAGATCGCCACCAATGGAGCACAGCGCGGTAGATTCTGCTGAAAGTGTGGTGGTTCCTACAATCGGTCGTCAAATCCGTACGCTATCCTGAAAGGACTTTGAGAGAGTGTAGGCTTCCTCAGGGTTCTCTCTTGTTCTCACACTATGGCAACATTCATGACCCAGTTCTCTTCGGCCAAGACGCATGATGCCTCTGAAGACAGCACAACGTGGGCCAATCTCAGGACAGCGATCGCCAATAGCTCTGGCTTTAAGGGCTGGAAACAGCAACAATCCCCTTCCTTAACCGCTTCATCGCTCGACAAGCAAGTGCGTCTCTATCTGCGGGAAACTTTGGAGACTCTAGCCTACTAGGGGTTGTCACCCGTTAGCGGCTCATGACCGGTACCACAAAAGTTTCAGCCCTAGCGTGGTTGGCGGAACGGGCACGGTAATGCCTATCCCATAAGCGTCTGGTGGCTAATTGATGACGGGCTTTAAGTCCCTGTACTGGTTTCAATTCTCGCAACTCTGGCTTCCGCCTCGTGCTCATTTTTCATACTAGACCTACGTCAGTTGGAAAGTGAGCACCATGATGATTAAACCGACTTCCATTAACTTCCGCCTTGCTGCCCTTGCCGGGCTTTTAAGCTTGGCGGCAACTGTTGGCTGCAGCAGCGCGCCAACCGGCAGTGAAACGGCGATTCAAGAGGCTCCCGCCTCGGCACCAGGTGATAGTGCAGTCTCAGCAGAAAGCGCGGGCAATCGCAGCTCGTCTATTCCCACCCCTGATCTACAGCACTCGCCAAAGCTGATCAAAAATGCCTCTCTGCGCATCGAGTCAGCCGATGTTGATGAAGCGGTCAAAGCCATCTCCAATATTCTGGCGGAAAATCAAGGCGATTTGCTCTCCCTATCTGATCAAGAAAATCAGGCGACCCAGCCGCGTCAGGTCAGCTTGCAGATACGGGTGCCTCAAGCCAATTTAGACAACACGTTAGAAGCCCTGAGAAACTTAGGCAATGTCGCCGAGCAGACAATCGCCGCCGAAGATGTGGCGGCTCAACTCGTCGATCTACAGGCTCGGGTGCGCAACCTCCGGCAGTCAGAAGAAGCGCTGTTGGAAATTATGGAGCGCTCTGGCTCTATTCCTGATGTGCTTGAGGTCAGCCGCGAACTCAGCACGATTAGAGAAGCGATCGAACGCCAAGACGCTCAGTCCACAGCTCTCCAAAGCCGAGTCGCCTATTCCACCATTTCTCTCTCTCTGGTCAGTACTCAACCCCTGGCGCCCATTACCTCACCCGTCGGTGAAACTCTCAGTCACACCTGGCAAACCGCCACCAGCTCAGCCCAAACGGTGAGTGTAAGTTTGCTGCAGCTGACGCTGTGGCTATTAGTCTTCAGCCCCTATATTGGCATTTTGGTGCTCGGTGGATGGATCGGTCAGCGCTATCGACGTCGGCAGCCGCCGGCGACAGAGCAAACTGATGCGACTTAACCAGTCGCCTGAGCAGACCGCAGTAAAACGCTGCCACACGGTAGCGATCGCTCTATAGCAGTCGCCAATCTGTCGAGGACAAGACTACAGAGCCACTTTGCTGATGCGCTGAGGATTCAGAGTGCTTCTCAGTGTACTCAGCCAAGTAGCCAGCGCTATATTGCCTGTGCAACAAGGCCATCAGATAATTCAGGAAGACCGTTGAGAGGGTTCTGGCTGATAGGGCGTTTCAGGCAGGAGATGACTCACGAGGAGCTTCAAGAAAAACAGCGATAGAAACCATTCCATCCCGGGCGTGGGCATCAAGCAGTAGCGATCGCCCAGCAATGACAAGCCATACAGTCCCAGCGCGACGGGGCGCTGTAGGTAGAGCGGGACCCTCAGAATCAAAACCGCCGCCCCCAGAAGATATCCCGAGATGGCAAAAAAGAAAGGCCAATCTCCTCCTCGCAAGAGGAGGGCGACTAAAGCAATATGAACAAAATGCAGAATCACGAAGGCTAAGTGCTGTCGCCAGCCTTGACCGGGTCGATGATACCAGCGCTTGGCCGCTGATGTGGCATTGGTCAACACCCCTCCCACCAGGTCGAAGCCAAGGACAGAAATTATGCCTAATTGCCAGCCGCTCCACGCCATTGGCAAGGTCAAGGCATAGGCCGGTGCAGCGAGCATGGCGGCTAGCGGGGGAAGCAATTGCAACATGATTTCGGCCGGGGTGGCGCCTGGCCCAATCAATTGATCTAACCAGCCGAGCGGCCCCGAACGAGGCACCAAAGTGGGGGATTGCATCACTAACTTCAACCTCATAACAGTTGTCATCTTTTATGCATAACGACTGTTATGATATTTGTCAACGGCGATTCCTGGCGGTTGGGCAGCGGGGCGTTTGTAACGCGTGATGATATTCACGCTATCCAGATAGGTGGGGATTTGAGCATGACACAGCATGATCGCCGCTTAGAGGTCGCTGAAGCGGCCTGGCGGGTCATTGTTCGAGAAGGGCTGGATCGGGCAAGTATGCGGGCGATCGCTCAGGAGATGAGCTGCACAACGGGTGTTGTCATGCACTATTTTCGCAATAAGGAAGAGTTACTTCTGTTTGCGCTTCATCAAGTGACGGCGCGACTCCAAGCAGCGATGGAGGCGGCTCCGGTGCCGGTCGCTGGAGCAGAGAGGTTAATCCAAATGTTGATCGTATTTTTGCCATTGGATGAGTCGCGACAGCATATCCTCAGAGTCTGGGTAGCATTTTTGGGCTATGCCGTCGGGCAAGACACACTGATGCAGCAGCATCAACAGAGTGCCGCTCAACTTCGGGACTTGATGCTGCAGGAGCTCATGAGTCTGCAGGCAAAAGGCTTGCTGCGGACTCACATAAACCCGGCGATTGAGGCGAACGCTCTGCTGGCATTGGTTAACGGAATCAGTCTAGATTCGTTGATTCAGGTCAATCGCCTGAGTCGAGAGCAGCAAGAGGGGATTATTCGCCGCTATGTGAATGGCCTGCTGCTCAACCCCTAGACTGCACACTAAGGAACAAGGATTAAATAAAGTCCTCAATTTGATCTGAGGCAAAGCCGACCACGCTTCCCCTCCTGGGAGGGGCTTACGGGGTGGGTTAACCGCGAGTACTTGAGATTGAACCCACCCCGCCCTGCGGACACCCCTCCCGAGAGGGGAAAATTGACGCATTATTAAATTCCCGCTCCTAAGGAGCTAAGGCGAGGCAGGCCCTGGTCAAGCTGTCGGCAACAGTCATTCTCGGTCGCATTATTGAGTGCTGCGAATTTCGACAACGATCAGAATCTCGTCAGAGACGATCGCCGCCCCGCCATCTTGGGCCGGAATCAAAGGAGGCATCTGCGATCGCAGCGTTTGAATGCAGCTAACCAGCCCTTCGTTGCCCGCGTTCTCAGCAGTCCGTGGAATAAACTCAGAAATTTGACCATCGGCTTCAATGATGGGCCACAGCGTGACGGTGACTGACGTGCCAGGGCTGATGCCAGCAGCACAGCCAGCGTTAGTGAGCAACGCGGTGACCGACGCTGGCCAAGTCACAGGCAGTTGGGGAGGGATGTCATGAATGACAGAGCCGCCGCCTGGTGCTGGCTCAGGCCGCCAGGCGGCGGCGATCCCAGGCCCTGCTGGCGGTGCACCTCCCGCAGGCGGCACCGGGGCAGGCAGTGCGACCTCACCAGGAGACTCGGGCGGCACCGGCGGTGGGACAACCCCAGGGCCATTATTCGGTGGATTAGCAGGCGTAGCCGGTGCCGCTGGCGCAGGAGAGGGCGCGGGTCCATTGGGGGACACGGGGGGGACTGCGGGCTGAGTCGGCCTAGCCACCGGTCTCGGTGCAGGCGTAACCGCGGTGGGGGCGACCGGTTCAAAGGGACGCGGCGTCCCAGCCGGGGTCGCGCTGGCCGGTTGAGTTGCCGTTGGGACATCAGCGGTGAGAGGCGACACTGACTCGGCCAGGGGAGCCGGAGCTGACTCGAACGGGATCTCAGTCCCCGGCGGTAAAGCAATCACGCTGATCGGCCCTGGGGTCACAGCGCTGCGGCGAGTCTGCCAGACCGCGATCGCCCCATATACCGCCACCGTATGCAATAGCGTGGCGACCAGCCCGCTTATGATCCACACCCAGCGGGGTGTCTGATCCCCCCTCAGCCCCATGTATGATGCCTAACACTTAATTCCCTCATCAGTCTAGCGTTGAGTCAAAAGCCGCCAACGTCAGCTAGTCAGGCTTAAAGCGACTTCAAAGCGTGATGCTGCAGACTTTTAAAGGGGTGGCAAGGCCACGCAGCTTCACCAAACGACTGTCTAAAAGGGTGTCAGGGGATAAATGCTGCGCCAGCGTCCACGACACTAAAACGCCGTTGGGGTCAGCAACCTCTTGCAAGCGAGAGGCGATGTTAACACAGGGGCCGATCGCGGTGTAGTCAGCCCGCACCTCTCCACCAAACATGCCCACAACGGCATCACCTTGGTGAATGCCATAGCGCACTCGAATTTCGGGAATGTCTTGTAGCTGCCATTTTTGATTGAGCTGCGTCAGGGTGTCGTGCATTTGATGGACGGCCGCGATCGCTCGTTTAGCCTGCTCTACCGGCGGCAGATCTTCAGGCGCACCAAATAGGGCCAACACGCCATCCCCCATGAATTTGTCGACGGTGCCGCCATTGGCAAAGATAGCCTCGGTCATGGCGTTTAAATATTCGTTCAGCAGCTGCGCTAAGCGACGGGCTCCGAGCTGATCAGACAACGGCGTAAAGCCGACAATGTCGCTGAACAAAACAGTGATTAAACGAGGTTCAGGCTGCAGGGCCAGTTGCAAATCACCCGCCGCTGCCTTGCTGACCAGCGACTCTGGCAAAAATCGGCGCAAGACCGATTCGGTTAAATACTGGTTGAGATCTTTAACCTTTTGCTCATTCATTTTTAAGGCCAACAGGTTGCGCACCTCAGCCAACAGCTCGCGATCGTTAAAGGGTTTACCGAGGTAGGCATCGGCACCTTGCTCTACCCCTTCGATGCGCGTTTCATCATCCACCTTTGCCGTCAACAAAATCACGGGAGTGCTACTCAACCGCTCATCCTGGCGGATCTCTTGCAAAAGTTCTAGCCCCGACATCCCCGGCATCATTAGGTCAGTTAAGATCAGATGCGGTTGCTCAGTCGCGATCATCTCGAGGGCCATGGCGCCATTATGAGCCGTCCGCACTTGATAGCCCTGCCGCTGCAACACACTAGAAATATAGGCCCGCAGATCGCTATTATCATCCACTACCAAGATGTGAGAAGCAGTTGCATCAGTTGTCTCTAGGCTTTGAGACGACTTTGCGACCAATGCAGGTTGAGCATCCATCGGGGTGAAGATGTCTGCCAGCTCAATGGTGGCTCGGCTCGGCTCGGCGCGAACCGAATGGTCAACTACTTGCTCGTCGGGCAGGTGTTGGCGGCCGACCGGCAACCCAACCCGAAAGGTCGTACCACTGCCATAGACCGATTCCACGGCAATCTGGCCATGGTGCAGTGACACCAGCTCTTGCACCAAAGACAGGCCCAAGCCAGTACCTTCATGGCGACGATTGGCCGAGCCGTCTGCCTGGCGAAAGCGCTCAAATAAATGAGGTAGCTGATCTTCGCGAATGCCCTGGCCGGTGTCAGCGACAGTCAGCACGCACTGCTCATCTTGAGGGGTTAGGGTGACGGTGATGGTGCCGCCTTCTGGCGTAAACTTCACCGCATTAGAGAGCAGGTTATAAAGTACCTTGTCAAATTTTTCGAGATCAAGAAAGAGAGTGGGGCAAGGGTTGAGCTGTGAAACCAAGCTCAACCCTTTGCGATCGCAATAGGGACGAAAAGCCGTGACGATGTCATCGACAAACGCTTCGGGTTTGACTGGCCGAAATGTGGGCTGCATCCGTCCGGCATCGAGGCGCTGCAAATCTAGCAGTTGATTAACTAAACGCAACAGGCGACGAGCGTTGCGCAGAGCGACCTCCGACTGTTCGTAATTTAAGCCCTCACCCTGGTCGACGGCGGCTTCTAAGGGGCCAAGCGTCAGCGTTAGCGGGGTGCGAAACTCGTGGGAAATGTTTTGAAAGAATTCGGTTTTTTGGCGATCAAGCTGCATGAGCTGCTCGGTTTGCTCGCGGGTCTTTTGATAAAGACGAGACTGCTGCACCGCGATCGCCGCCTGTACGGCTACCGCTTGAGCCAGCGTCACCTCATCCTGGCTCCATAAATGCGGCTGATAGATATGCCGCAGAGAAATACTGCCAATGATTTTGCCTTCGGCAATGAGCGGCACCACTAAGAGCGATCGCGCCCCAGAGCGAGCGTGATCTTGAATGCTCATCTCCGGGTGATGGTTAAGATCATTGATGGTGATGGGCTGCTGAGTCACCAATAACTCTTGCAACACGGGGTTGCGACGAATCGGCGTATCGGAGCGGGGTAGCGCGTTGAGGTCTAGTTCGTCAGATTTGGCCACCACCTGGTCGGCTACAACATGACGTTCATAAAGCCCGACACACTGCATATAGTCATCTTGGGCCGTCCACAATGACAAGACACAACTATCGACCTCCAGCACCTGACCCAATTCACGGGTGATCGCCGCAAAGATTGACTGCGGCTCTAAACTCGACCGAATTGCTTGTGTGACTGCATTTAGCAGCTGCTCGCGGCGCGCTAAGGCCTGCACTTGCTCATGGGAAATGGCTTGCGAAAGCGCCAGAACAGCCTGATCGGCAACCGTTTTTAACAGTTGCTTTTCGCTTGCCTGCCAGTCTCTCTCTTCATCACAATGATGCAGGACTAAGACCGCCAAGGTGGTTTGCTGACTGATCAGTGGTACCAGCAGCGATGATTGAATATTCAGGGCGGTACAGGCCGTGAGGGTTGCTGACCGGTCTGGCCAGGCGGCTAAGTCATCAGGGGTAACCACCGTCACCTCAGTGACGCCCCAGACTAGATGCGACTGCCACTGTGATAGCGTTTCAGCGGATACCGCTGATTCCGCCGCGCGATATACCGTGGGCTTCACGGCGGTTGCGGTATCGGCAACCGGCTGCAGCAAGCACACATCGGCCCCCGCGTAGACCCCCACGGTTTCGGCGATCGTCTGCATCATGGCTTGGGCAGTGGCCGCTCCCCGAATCGTGTTGGTAATCGTATTGAGCAAGGTCTCTTGCTGCAAAACCCGCTGCAGTTCTTCCGTACGCGATCGCAGAATCTGATGGGCTTCTAGCGCTTGGGTGACGACCATTTTGAGATCGTCAGCTTCCCAAGGCTTCGTCACATACTTAAAAACTTTGCCCTGATTGATTGCCCCTACCAAATCTTCGACGTCGGTATAACCGGTCAAAATGATGCGCATGATATTGGGATGTTGCACCGCTGTCTGACGCAAAAACTCCGTCCCGCTCATGCCCGGCATCCGCTGATCAGAAATGATCACGGCGATGTCAGGGTGGGTTTCTAAAACCCCCAAAGCCGCATGCCCGCTTTCTGCCCGTAACACCTTAAATTGCTTGTAAAACGTTCGATACAGCAAATCAAGGTTGTCTGGTTCGTCATCCACGACCAGCAACTTTGGCTTGTGAGCTTTTTCTTGACGCTGCGTTCTAGACAACCCTAAATACCCAATAAAAGATATTTGACCCTATGTGTCGTACTGCAATCCCTGATCAATTCGACGGTTACCGCCAGGTTTTCACGATGGTCAAAACCACTTGCTTATGCACTTTACTGCTTTTCACAACCGATCAAGCCGGTAAATGCGAGAACAGCATCACCTTCCTACCATTGTGATGGCTACCCATGATCAAGGGGAAAATCCAGAGGGAAAAATCTTGGATTTTCATCCAGCTCGGTCTCAGGCAATCGCCAGGGTCATCTTGACCGGAGGCAGATATCGCACTGAGGGGAGAGCGATCGCTCAGCGACCAGCGGCACCGTGTTCAGGGCATATATCCTGATTCAGGGCTTTGCCTATTGAGCTTAGAGCTGATGTAGCCGCCCAAAGTCCCCCAACTCGCAGTCTTGCTAGTCAAAATATTTCGACAAGAAGGTTACACTGATCATTGTGCCCGTTAAGTAGGACGAGTACGTTCCAATAGTGCCCATTCCCTTCGTGACAAACACGTTGGCCCCTCTAGTAATTTGGGTTCCAGTGTCCATATCCGTTGAGTTTGAATCTATTTCATGTCATGTGCGGCCAGCCCGGCTAGCTGACCTGCCACAGGTGACTGATGTGCTAGCGGCCAGCTTTTACCCCCCTTTGGGGTGGCAACGTTGGCTTTATCCTTTGTTTCGCTTGAGCATTCACGAAGATCTTAAGCAACGCTTGCAGGCTAACTACAAGCACTATCAGTGTTTGACCGCGATCGCGCCTAACCATCAAGATAGTCGGGTTGTTGGCACCATTGAGCTGGCCTGTCGTCAACCAGAGCTATGGCGGTTCAATCGGCCTCGGCAGGTTTATCTATCAAACCTAGCAGTGCAAGCTGGGTATCGTCGTCAAGGGGTAGCCCGCCAACTCCTCAAAACAGCAGAGCAGCGGTCTCTCGATTGGGGCTTTCGAGAACTCTACCTGCATGTCATGGCTGACAATAATCGGGCCAGGTTGCTTTACCAAAACATGGGATATCAGGTTCATCGCATCGAACCCTCGCTGTTATCTCTGCTCAATCTTCAGCCGTCACGTTTGCTGCTCAAGAAACTTTTGACGCCTGGCAGTGGGGCCAAGCAATCAGCGCTAGATACGCCTTAAGGACAAAAGCTTTCACTCGCTAATCACACCTCAGTGGTTCAAATATCTCTAACTCAGCCACCAGTCTCTCTAACTGGCAGGCGGCCGAGGCAACATTGCTTCATAGCAGAGGGTCGAAAGGTGCCGGATTCAAGGTGCCGGGAAGGGGCTTGCTACAAGCGCTCCGGCGATTGAAAGGGTCCAGACCTGACTGCGGCCCGCCATAGTAATGGGAATCGATTTTAACGAGGCTGCAGCAGACCAAATTTTTGCAGTCGCTCGTCGGCAAACTGATCAATCACGAGGCTGGCGCCGTAACCGTAAAGTACATCTGGCTCATGAGTCGAAGCCACGCCAACAGTGGGAATTTGCGCAGCAACAGCAGATTGAATGCCGGTGTGTGAATCTTCGAAGACGATCGCCGCCTCGGCGAGGATGCCAAATCGCTCTAACGCGGTTTGGTAAGGCAGAGGATCGGGCTTGCTGCGGGGTAGATCACCGGCAATCAACACAAAGTCGAAGGCGGTTTCTAGCGCTAGAACTTGCAGCACAAACTCGGCATTGGCGCGAGGGGCGTTGGTGACTACGGCGGTTTTCAAGCCTTGACCTTTGATCCAGTCGTAGAGTTCATCGAATCCGGGCATGCGGGTAAGTTGGTCCGCCGCTAACTCACGAAACCAGGCTTCTTTATCAATTCCCAGTTTTTCACCTTCCTCCGGAGACAGCTGCGGCAGCAGTTCCTTGGTCAGGTGCTGGTTGAGGCGACCGCTAATTTTTTGCTTAAAAAAAGCTTCGTCAACGCTGTAGCCGTGGGGTTCGAGAATTTCTCGCCAAACTTCGAGGTGGATGGGGTCGGTGTTGGCCAGGGTGCCATCAAGGTCGAATAATACGGCCTGGAGCATAAGAGGAAGAAGGGGAGAGGGGGCGCAGGAATAGAGGGGCGAGGCACGCTCGATATTATGTTTTGGAAATCACCAGTACGATACTGCGAGCGTGCCTCGCCCGTACAGGGATTGAGTTAAGCCTGACCCGTATGGTCCTGAGGAGCGTATCGTTTCGATCGCCAACCAGATCGGGTATTTTGTTTGGCGCGGGCGACGACGAGGCAGTCATCGTCTACATCTTTGGTAACTACGGAGCCAGCAGCGACGGTGACGTCAGCGCCCAGGGTAACAGGGGCCACCAAAACACTGTTCGAGCCAGTTTTGGTGCGATCGCCGATCACTGTGGGATGTTTTTTGACGCCGTCATAGTTGGCGGTAATGGTACCTGCACCGACGTTGACCTGATTGCCCAGGGTAGCATCCCCGAGATAGGAGAGGTGAGCTACGTTGACGCGATCGCCCAGTGTTGATTTCTTGATTTCCACAAAGTTGCCAATGCGACAGCGATCGCCGACAACCGCCTGTCCGCGCAGGTGGGCATAAGGCCCCACTCGCACCCCATCGCCCACCTGACTGTCTGACAAGGTGGAATAGAGGATCGTCGCGTCGCGGCCAATCACCGTATTCTCAATCAGGCTGCCAGGGCCAACGCGGCTACCAGTACCGATCACGGTTTGGCCACGCAGGTGAGTTTGCGGCTCGATGATGACATCGGGCGCAATATGAACCGTGACATCGACAGTGGTGGTATCAGGCTCTAGGAAGGTGACGCCAGCCGCCATCCACTCATCTTTGATGCGGTCTTGCAAGATGCTGTAGGCCTCAGACAGTTGCTTGCGATTGTTGATGCCTTGAATCTCTTGCCCATCGTCGACGTCGACTGCTCGCACCGGCGAGAGATCCTTGACTACGTCGGTGAGGTAATACTCTTGTTGATCGTTGTCGGCTTTGAGGTGAGGCAAAATCTGCGACAGGGCCGACCACTTAAAGCAATATACTCCGGCGTTGATGCGCCGGTTTTGGCGCTGGGCTTCGGTGCAATCGCGGTGCTCGATGATTTCCGTCACGACGTCGTCATCGTTGCAAAATACGCGCCCATAGCCAGTGGGATCGAGAAACTGCGCAGTCAACAGTGTCGCTTCGTTTTGCCGAGACTGATGAACCTCAATCATGTGCCGTAGGGTGGCGGGACGCAGCAGCGGTACATCGCCATTCAACACCAGCACATCGCCGTCGAAATCTGTGAGTGAGGGCAATACCTGCTGCACCGCATGGCCGGTACCCAACTGCTCAGTTTGCTCGACAAAGGTGACGTCTTCAAGATGACTGAGGGCCGTTCTGACCTGATCCGCTTCGTAGCCGACGACGACCAGTCGCCGCAGGGGATTCACCTCGCTGAGACTATCGAGCACACATTCCACCAGCGATCGCCCGCCGAGCGGATGCAACACCTTGGGCAATGCTGACTTCATCCGCGTGCCTTTGCCGGCTGCCAGCACCACTACCGCCAACTGAGATGCTGCCATGAATTCTCTCCTGCCATCCCGAATCGTCGCCTCGGAGTATACCGTCGAACGGCGGTAGAAGGCGAGCTAATTAGCCTGCTCAATTAGCCGAGGATGAGCCCCAGGCTCCGCGAGGCGAGGGCCACAACCAAGGTATTTAAAAAAGGTATTTAAAAGTCGACGTAGTTGGTGTGCCTGGCGAGAAAATTTCGACTTCGTTTCATTGGTCAGCTACGATCCGGCTGGAGTGGCATGATAAAAGCGCGTCCTCTCACCAGAAGGGTTTGATGTCATGACGACACCCTTTGAGTCAGCTCCCACCGAACGACGCCTCGAACGCTTTTGGCAGTTGGGGGCGAGTTTTGGCATGGAACGCAATGCTTATCACAATTATCTGAATGAGATTGTTAGCGATCGCTACGCGTTAATTAATGGTTTGCAATTGCTGCGAGATGAGCTGCAATTTGCGGCCGCGAGCCAGACCGATGTCAAAGCCTGTGGTGCTGACATGAGCCTGCCCAGCGTAGTCACGACCCTGGCCTACACCAACTGCGGCGATCGCATTCACCAGGGCGAAGCGACCAAGCGCTATCGCGACGTTGTGGCTTCGCGGTTTGCCACTCTGTCAGAGATTGGCGAACTAAAGCTAGAGGCTTTTTTTCCGGCGGGAGGTGGTACCGATAATGGGGCGACCCTGGCCCACGTCACTGTTGCCCACGAGTTGGATGAAGCCCTCAAACGCCGCGTCTATGAAGGCAATGCCCAATCGATTTCGTTGGTGGCGATTGACCTCAAAACCCATGTGGGACGCCTGCGCGAAAACGGCAAGCAGGTCTACGGCAAAACCCGTGAATCACCCTGGCGCGAGCCCCGCGATGCCTGTGGGGCAATCGTTGGTGCGCTGAAGGCTTACCATCCTGAGAATCTGATTCACCGCCGCATTCGTAGCGACTTGGGTGAACGGAACTTTCAGTTTTTGTCGAGCCAGCAGATTTTGACGGACGACGGTGTTGATATCACCATGGCCGTTGCGGCCAGCGTCGTGGCCATTCGTGGCATTCGCAATACGGCAATGGCGCTGTCCCATGAATTAGATGAGCGCGGCTTAGCCCACCTTACCGCCAGCACTACCGTCAATCGACCTTCTCGCGATGATCTAGTGATTTATCTCGCTCGGGCCACGGTTTTTAATGGCAAGGTGCGGATTCAAAGCTTGGGCACTGAAGCCAAAAAGTATGGTGGCCAGCTGGTTGATTATGCCGGAGAACGGCGACTGCAACTGCGCTATGGCGATTGGGACAGTCGCGATTTACCCATTGAAGAAATTACTTATACCGTGCGATCGTCTGGGCTATAGAGTCGCCATCACAGGGCAGTAACCGAACCTTTAGATCGATTCTTCAAGGATTGGCTAACAGCTGATCCAGCGCGAACAGCTGATCAATGGTGATTTCTAGAGCCGGCACGATCGCCGAGCGCAGGGGATCAGCTCCCGTGAATACGGTATCTTCGTACTGACCTTCGACCCACTGACAAACTGTGACCTGGCGTAGTTGCGGATCGACAATCCAGTATTCTGCGATCGCCCGCGCCGCATACTCTGTATGTTTGTAGCGATAGTCGCGGTTACGATTGGCTTCCCCCGAACTCACCACCTCAACCACCAGCAAGGGCGGCGGCATCTCACGAGTTAGGGTGGCGCGGGTTGCCCCAGATAGAGCCGCAAGCGACTCTTCTGAATGGATGAGCAAATCGGGCACACGGCAGCGAGCTCCACGTCCCATCACTTCAACTTCAGTGTTGTAGGCCACATGTTGCAGCGGTAGATGCTGCAGTAGCTGAATCATTAAGAAGCGAGCCAGGTTGAGATTTTCGGGAGATTCTGGCGGCATCGCGACTAATGCTCCATCCACCAGCTCATAGCGGTTGTCCGTACCGTCGTCATAGGCCAGATAAGCTTCGAAAGTCAGTGATGTAGTGGGGGAAACCGTTGAGGTCATAACACCGTCAGGTTTTACTGGGGCAAAGCTGGGTCAGCCGCTGCAGGCGCAACTACAGCCATTCTAAAGGATGGCGCTCGGTCAGATATTGAGGCTGTTTACGAGACTTTAGGCGGCGACCAGTCAACTGTCTCAGCCACGAGAGAACCAACGCGCGCGCATCACTTGACCGCGCAGTTATCGTAGACTGACCTCAAGCCGCTCGGTCTGTGCTTACTCGTGATCGACGTGAGGCATTGACAAGAGCAGGTTTTCGCTGATATTTCAAGCATTGCTCTGTCATCGTCGTTTTAATTGTTTACTGCCATGGCCCAGCTGTCTGATTTATCCCCCACGTCTCATGCTCACAGTCATGATCATGACGGTCACAGCCATACTCATGGGGCGATTGATCCCACCATCGCTACGTCGGCTCGCGGCCTGTGGGCGGTGCAGTGGTCTTTAGTGGGCCTGTTGATCACCTCAGTGCTGCAGGCGATCGTATTTAGCCTCTCGGGAAGTGTGGCGCTGCTGGCTGATCTAATTCATAACGTGGGCGATGCCCTGACGGCGTTGCCATTGGGGGTGGCATTTATCGTGGGGCGACGACCAGCCACGGCGCGCTTTGCCTATGGCTACGGACGGTTAGAAGACTTGGCCGGAGTAGCCGTGGTGGGTGTGGTACTGTTCAGTGCGCTGGTGACCGCCTATGAGTCAATCGAGCGCTTTTACCATCCCCAGCCGATTGATCATTTGGGCGCTTTGGCGATCGCGGCCCTGATCGGCTTTGTGGGGAATGAACTGGTGGCCCTGTTTCGCATCAAGGTGGGGCAAGAGATCAACAGCGCGGCTTTGATCGCCGATGGCAAACATGCGATGGCTGACGGCTGGGTGAGTTTGGCGGTGTTGATCAGTGCGATCGGGGTGGCTTGGGGCTATGCCTGGGCAGATCCGGTGATCGGTCTGGTGATTACGGCGCTACTGCTCAAAATTGTCTGGGAGTCGGGGCAAACCATTTTTACGCGCCTGCTCGATGGCGTCGAACCGGCAGTTATCGACACGCTGCGTCACGCGGTAGAACATACTACCGAAATCGAATCGGTGGCCAGCATTCGAGCGCGCTGGCTAGGCCATCGACTACAAGCTGAGATCGATATTGTAGTTGCGGGCGATCTCACCATTCAAGCGGGTCAGGCGATCGCTGAAGCGGCAGAAGGTCAACTACGCGACCATGTGCCCTATCTGGGGCAAGCGACAGTGCGGGTCATCAGTCCAGGCTGAAGAGAACAGCAATCATCGCCACAATTGCGCAGCTTCTCCTGATTTTCAAGGTTTTTCTAAATCCTGAATGCTGCACATCATTCTGGGGAGCTGGGGGAGATGATCCCGTAATTCGCCGAGGGTCTCCACTGCTGTTGATGCAATGCGTTCAAGCTCGTCTCGCCGGCAATGATGAACGTTTTCGGTGGCTTGCGGTTGATAGCGCTGGCCACTGTACTGAGAACACCTAGGAGCAGTCTGATCCTCACTAGATTGGCGACAGCTATAGCGAGCCGCAGTTAGATTTGGATACTTTAAGTCGCCGGATCGCTGGCGGCAAGGCCTTTCCCTGGACCTTAAACCCGGCACCTTTCTACCCTCTGCCATACACGCAGATCATAGTTCAATGGTTTTTAGCGTATGGGGGTACCACTTATCCGGCAGTTTCTCAGCGACAACGGGAGTGATCGATAACTTCAGGGGCATACCGCCGCCAACATCAATGCGTAAGCCGCTGTAGGGGCGTTTGAGAGTAGAGCCTTTGCCCGATCGCCCCACAAACAAGCGGGAAGATGCGACCGTTTTTTCCTCGCCGTCAACGCGTTCGGTCAGCTCAGCACCCGCCGCTCGCTGACGCCGCAAACTATAGCCACTGCCGCCGCAAACCACCCAGGGAATATGGGCATCCCCGTGACCGGTATCCAGGGTTTCCAAATATTCTAAGCAGTGGGCATGACCACAAAGGACGAGGTTGAGCAGAGGTTGCCCCTGAGTCATGTCTGCCACCTCAACGAGAACTGCATCCAAGACCTGACGCAAATGATGACGGATGGCGAGGGTTTGTCCCTGCCTCCATTTGGTGGCTTCGGTCACGTAGGGCGGGTGATGGAAAAACAAGATCCGTCCCCGCACGTCAGCATCTTGCCAGGACGCAATCAGGCGATCGCGAAGCCAATCCAACTGTTCTCGATCAACCGTTGACTGACTGTCATTGGAAAGCTGTTTATCAATGTCGTAGATGGCTTCATCAATTTCTTCGATCTGGCCGGTGCAGTCTTCGCGCTCATCGGCATTCGTGGAACCGATAGCAGCGACACTGAGTCGTTGTAACAGCTTTGCCTTCTGCGCTTCTAACTGATGTCGCTCAGTTTGCAACCGTTGCCGACTGGCCTCCGGGTTATCGCCGGCGGCAACGGGCAGCGGATGATTGAACGTATTGGAATCGAGGGCAAAAAAATCGATACCACCATAGCGAAAGGTGTAGTAGCGGTTGGGCAATCGCGTGTAGTGACCGGGCTGATAGGTCAGACAGCGATCACCCGCTGGAGATTGGGGGTAATGCTCAGCAAGGTGCTCGTCAAGACGCCGCTCAGGCACCCCCTGCAAGTAATCTAAAAAGGCTCTGGCGTAAGCATCGCCCTGACGCGAACCGTGCCACCCCACATCGATATCGACATAGGAGCGGAGCGCATACCGCAGCGGCCCGGTGATGCCCGCCAAAAACCCCACTAATTTTGGCAAATCATAATAATCGTGATTGCCCAAAACCGGAAAAAAAGGCATTTTGAAAGTCATGCGATCGTAGGCGATCTGCTTATGAGCTTCCCCACCCACTAGCCACTCTCGATAGGGCTTGATGAAGTTTTCGCGATATTGCTCACTCGAGCCCACCAGATAAACCACATCACCCGTGTGAACAATAAAGCGGGCATCTTGGCCGTGGGCCATGACCTGTTTTGCCACTTGCCGTTGCGGACTGCTGCTGCGGTGGCGACCGGTGCCGCTGTCGCCTAACACTAAGAAGGAGAATTCGTCACCAGCGTCACCAGCGCCTTGAATCGATAGACGCGTTTGGTCGATGCCCTGCTGACGGATCTGGTCATGCTGCCATCGCACCCGTTCCTGCATCCGCCGGATTTTAATGTCAATACTCGGTTCGGAGACAAGTTTCATCAATTAGCGCTATCAAAATTCAGCCATAGAACTCAAAGAGCTAGCTCAAACGAACCAACCCAGGCTGACTCCCGTCAAACCAGCGATCGCCACGTCAGTCACCTGACAAACGCGTCGTTAATAAGATTCCATCCTTCAGCGTAATGTGACTCGCCAGCAATCACAATCAATCTTTTTGTCGATAGAAAATTGGCACATTAATGCTGTTGAGCAGGCGATCGCTCACCCAGCAATTGGGCACACTACCAGTCTCTTCACTCAGAACAGAGCAACGGTCCATGACGCAGGCACGCCACTCCAAACAATGAAAAGAGGCTTTCAGAAACCCGGTTTCTTGGGGATGACCAGTCCGTCACAGATTTTCTCCGACAGAAACCGGGGTTCTTGGCGCTATTCTCAGCGCGAAGTTGCCGAATGGTTGCATACAACGTATAGCAGAGGGTAGAAAGGTGCCGGGTTCAAGGTACCGGGTTCAAGGTGCCGGGAAGGGCATTGCAGCCAGCGATCCAGCAATTTAAAGAATCCAAATCTGACTGCAGCTCGCTATCCCTGCTGACACAAAAATGCCTCACCGCAGCGGGTCAGAGATTCATCGCTACAGTGAGGCTGGCATATCAGTGAGTGAGATCGCTCGGTGCGGTCAGCCTAGGCTCGTCAAACTGCGGCGGACAGCGCGAACAGATCGCCAATCGGATTGGTGAGCAGGGTGGCTAGGTCAGCGACGGTTTCAGTAATCTCAAAAGAATCGTCGCCCACCGAAAGGATGCCGCTGATCAGCCCTTCATTGAGGCTGATGTCACCACTGGTTTGCTCTAGCAGGCTGACGGCCTGAGCCCCCAGATCAACCAGATCAACCGTCGTCTCAAAGATCTCTGTCCCTGAGGTGGCTAGCACATCGAGTAAACCATCCGGTGTTAACGCGGCGTCGATCGATACGCCGGTGAGGGTATCGATGACTAAATCGTTGACCAGTTCATCCACTTCAAAGCTGGTCGCGATCGGGCCAAACTGACTGTCGATCGCCAACGTGGCCGTACCGTCAGCGAGTGCCAGATCGCCCGACAAGGAAGACAACGGCACAATGATGGGAGAACCGATAAACAGAGGGATTTCCAGATTGCCACTATCGAGGTTAAGCGTGGCATCAACGGTGCCTAAGGGCGTCGGCACCTCAAAGGTGTACACCGCTTCTGAGCCAAAGTCAGTGGTGAAATCCAGCTCCCCAATGGGCGTGTTTAAATCAACATCCAAGGCGCCATCGGCAATATCAATGACGCCACTGACGGGACCGAGCCCCGTTTCGACATCAATTAACAAGGCCCCGTTTTCAATCGGCAGGGTGGTGTCTATCGATGACAGTAAGAAGCTAAACCCATCGGCAGCAAACGTAGCTAAGTCGAAGTCGATGACCTCAAAAATGCCATCTCCAACCTGTAACGTGGCATCCACGATGCCATCAACGAGGGACAGCGTACCAGTAGTATCGGCGAGCAACTCGATCGCTTCAGTGAGGAACTCGGGACCGTCAAAGAGGGCTGAGAAAGTATCGGTGGCCGTTGTGAGGATGCCGTCGAAAACACCCGCGTCGATGGAGATTTCTCCCACCGCTGTCTCCAGCGTTTCTAAACCATCGAGTAAAAATGCCTCAGCCTCTGCGCTCACGGTTGAGACCAGATCGAGCACCGAGGTGGTCTCAAAAAAATCGCTGTCAGGAACGACGCTCAGGAGCGCATCCTCCGAAGCGATGGAGTTGAACAAATTTGATAGCATGACCCAGTTTTTTTAATGAAGGACATCCGTCGGGCGCGTGCTCATGATGGAGCTTAGCGGATTTTTGCGTAATTGTGCGTAACTTACAGAATTAAAACTGCAAGCATGTTGAGTAAGCTGCAGGCGGTTGCCATAGCTATCAAGCGGTTGGGGGATCAGGCAGCCCGATCGCAATTTGATACAGCTCGCGTTTGGTATGAGGGGTTTCTTGGGCTAATTGGCGACTGGCCTGCGATCGCGATAAGCCGGTGGTGATCAAGGCAGTCAACCGCTGTTCGATCTCGGCGGTTGAGAGCGGTCGCGCGGGCTCTACGGCCTTGCCCGCCAGCACTAGGGTGAACTCCCCTTTCGGAGCCGTAGCGGTGAAATGGGCGATCGCTGCTGCCAGCGTGCCCCGCCAGACTTCTTCAAACTGCTTGGTCAGTTCGCGTGTAACGGCGATGGGGCGGCTGCCCTCAATGACCGTGTGGAGATCTTGCAGGGTGGTCAGCAGTCGATGCGGCGCTTCATACAGCACCAGGGTGCGATGCTCGGCGGCCAGTTGCTCAAGATGATCGCGGCGATCGCGGCCTTTGGTCGGCAAAAAGCCCTCAAAGACAAAAGGCTGAGGGGGCAACCCAGAGACACACAGGGCCGTGATGGCCGCCGTCGCGCCGGGAATCGCCACCACTCGAATATCAGCGACGGCACAGGCTTCGACCAGCTCATAGCCAGGATCAGAAATGCCGGGCATCCCCGCATCACTGACCAAGGCCACGTCATCACCCGCTTGCAGGCGATCGCAGAGTTCGGGCAAGCGTTTGCGCCAGTTGTGGGTGTGGTAGCTCGTTTGGGGCGTGGCGATCTGAAAGTGCTGTAGCAGCTTGCCGGTATGGCGCGTGTCTTCGGCGGCAATCACACTCACCTGCTGCAGCGTCTCGATGGCGCGAAAGGTCATATCGCCTAAATTGCCAATGGGGGTGCCCACGATGTAGAGCGTGCCGGGGCCGTTGATGTCTGTCACCAGAGTCTCGTTGGGAGGGCTGTGCTTCAGGATAAACTGAGGCGCTGACGAATGGAGACTCGAATGACGACGGGAGTCTTTGTTGGGCTCATTACTTTAGACTGCCTTTATCAAACTCGGCGATCGCTACAGCCCAATGAGAAACAGGTGGCGGAGGCCATGCTGTTAGCAGCAGGGGGGCCAGCAACGAACGCGGCGATTGCGTTTCAGGCGCTAGGCGGGCAGGCGCGTTTAGTGGGAGCTTTAGGCCAGCATCCGCTCACCACCGTCATCCGCGATGATTTGGCTCGACAGGGCGTGGAGCTAGTGGATCTGACGCCCACAGCCACAGAGCCGCCGCCGTTTTCTTCCATTGTGGTGAATGTGGAGACGGGCGATCGCGCAGTCATTTCGCGCAATGCGGCTGATCGCCCCCTGCCGCGCGCCCCGTTTCCCCACACCCTGCTAGATCAGGCTGACTGCCTCCTGCTCGACGGACACCAAATGGCGCTGGGGTGTCATCTGGCCCAACTCGCTCGCCCACAAAAATTGCCGGTAGTGATCGATGCCGGTAGCTGGAAACCGGGCTTTGACCTGCTGCTGCCGTTAGCGACGACGGTGATTGCTTCGGCCAACTTTCACCCTCCCGGCACTGGCACTGCTGCCGCCACGATCGCCTACTTGCGATCGCTCAACATATCGCAAATCGCGGTGACGCGCGGCGGTGAAGCACTGCTCTATCAGGCTGAGTCCTCTGCTAGCAGCCAATCGGGCACCGTCCCCGTGTCTACTATTAAGCCAATTGACACGCTGGGGGCGGGGGATATTTTTCACGGCGCGTTTTGTTATTACGCCACTCAAACGGCTGATTTTGTTACAGCGCTGCGCCAAAGTGCGACAGTCGCCACCCTCGCCTGTCAGTCATGGGGCACTCGCCGCTGGATCGACCAGTTGCCGCTGGCCCCGTGGCCACTCGATCAATCGCCTCAGTGAAATCCTCATCGTGGCGGATGTCCTGGGTAGACTAAATCTGAATTTTGCAATCAATTGCCGGGGAGGATGAGGCCATGGGGTATGAACAAGAGCTAGCAGTGGCGCAGGCAGCGGTGATCGCCGCCGCTCAACTGTGTGAGGCGGTGCGCCGTGACATGGTACCGGAAGCGATCGAAAAAGCGGACAAAAGTCCGGTGACGGTGGCTGACTACGGGGCGCAGGCGATTATTTGTCGGGCGCTGTCGGAAGCGTTTCCCACTGACCCAGTGGTGGGCGAAGAAGATGCCGCTGAACTGCGATCGCCGGCCATGGCCGATCGCCTCAAGCAGGTGACCGGATTTGTCACCACGGTGCTCGGTTCCACCACCTCTGATCAAGTCGCGCAGTGGATTGATCACGGCAATGGTGCGCCCGCCAAGCGGTTTTGGACGTTAGATCCGATTGATGGCACCAAAGGATTTTTGCGGGGTGACCAATATGCGATCGCCCTGGCGCTGATTGAAGATGGCGACCTTAAGGTGGGCGTGCTGGGCTGTCCGGCCCTGAGTCTGAACCAGGGCAATCCCGGTCTGTTGTTCACCGCCGTGCGCGGGGGCGGCACCTGGATGCAGCCCATCGCTGGGGGAGAAGCTAAACAGGTGCAAGTCGTGCAGCCTGGCGATGGTGATCGCCTCCGTTTTGTCGAAAGTGTCGAAGCCAGCCACGGTAACCAGGCGGAGCAAGAAGCGGTTGCCACTGCCGTGGGCATTACCCAGTCGTCCGTGCGGATGGATAGCCAAGCAAAATATGGTGCGGTTGCCGCGGGTGAAGCAGCCCTGTACCTCCGCCTGCCATCGCCCAAGTACCCCGACTATCGCGAAAAGATTTGGGATCATGCGGCGGGGGCGATCGTGGTGGAAGAAGCGGGTGGTCGGGTCACCGATATGCACGGCAAACCCCTGGATTTCTACACTGCAGTCAAAATGATGAACAACCGAGGCGTCGTGGTAAGCAACGGCACCATTCATAACGACGTCATGACGGCTCTGAAATAAGCGGGTGGTTTAAACCAGCAGCGCGATCTCTAGGATTTGACACGGCTCAACCCTGGCAAACAGCGCTTTTGTTCTGGAGACATGATTTTCCTTAAAAGATTTGCCACCAGAACGCCTCCTGAAGGGTGCTTTAGCGAAGCCTGTTGCCCCTTCAGGAGGCATTCTGGCATTGCCAGCAATCGTCTAATCCCGAATTCTGCATGGGTTAGGCAACATTCAAGGCACCATGCCGCCGCAGCCACTGTTTTTGTTCAGCAGATAAGCCGGAGGCATCTGTGAATAGAGCGCCTCGCACGTAGGCTCCCTGCCACTGCACATCCGTGAGCTGGGCGTTTTCTAAATTGGCAGCGCGCAGGTCAGCACCGCGCAGGTCAGCACCGCTGAGATTGGCATATTCCAACGTGGCCCCGTAGAGCGACGTCTGACTCAGGTCAGCCTTCATCAAACTGGCATTCCAAAAATCAGCCCAATCTAGCTGCGCCGATTGCAGCACCGCTGCCGTCAGATCGGCCCCCTGAAAGGAACAGCTCAGGGCATCGGCTTCTGATAGGTTAGCCCCGATGAGAATTGTTTTCGGCAAACTCGCTTGGGTTAACGTTGCCGTCGCGAAGGAAACGCCCGCGAGGGTGGCGCCTTGCCAAGAAGAACGGCTCAGCTGTGCCCCCTCAAAGCTGGACTGACTAAAATTGGCCTCATCTAACTGAGCTTGGACTAAACTCGCTTGCTTAAAGCGAGACTGCGGGCCATTGACGTTTTGCAAGTTGGCTTGGTCAAAGCAGGCGTGGGAGGCATCTACTTGCGATAGCGACGCGCCATAAAACTGAGCTGCTGTGGCGATCGCCCAACGCAAATCAACCTTATCTAAATAAGCTTTGGTCAACACCGCCTCGGTCAACGTGGCCGATTCTAGGCAGCTACCGGTCAGATCGGCCAAAACCAAGGTCGCCTGGGCAAAATTAGCCGCCCGGCACGACGCGTGTTGCAGTTGAGATAGACGTAAATACGCTGACGAAAAATCGCCGCGATCTAAGCGGCGATGACTCAGGTCAAGATTGCTCAACTCAGCCTGGGCCAATGACTGCCCAGCCTCAACTTTGGCTAAAACTCGAGAAACGTCTAACTGAGTCATAGAACCCCCACTGCTTGAATTTCTATCGTAATCTGTTTTTGTATCAAGAAATACAGAACAAATCCTGAAGTTTCCGGTTTTTCAGCCAGCAGTTAGCGATCTTTCACCCATCCTCAAGTGAAGAGGTAGAAGGCTGGCAATATTTCATCGCCACTCTTAGCCGCTTTAAGACTCCACAGGCGACATCGCCACGACTAGCGATCGCCCAGTGAATCTGCCTAGCCACTTGAAGGGTCTGGCCGGCAGCTAAATCAGGGCGATGGATAGTGGCTTCTCGCGACCCAGCGTAATCGATAACACTGACAGAGCCGCTCAAACCAGTGCCCAGTATTGCGTCCCACATCTGACTCCGGCTCGGCGTGAAATGCTAGCCACAAGACGACTTAACCATGGGAATCTTGAGTATTCTGACTGTTGAGAGATTGGCGTTTATTTCCCCCACCTGCTTATGCCTACCGTGCCCTTTTCCCCTGAGTCATCGCCTCAAGAGATCACCGTCCAGACCTTGGCGCAAATTCTCCAAGCGGCTCCGCCCGCCCTACAGCTCATTGATGTCCGCGAACCTTGGGAAGTCGAAACTGCCGCCATTGAAGGATTTGCAAATCTGCCACTGAGTCAGTTTGCCGATTGGGAAACCCAGATTTATCAACAGTTCGCCCCGGAGACGGAGACGATCGTGATGTGCCATCACGGTATTCGCTCGGCGCAGATGTGTCAGTGGCTGCGGGGGCAGGGGTTTACCCAGGTCAAAAATCTAGCGGGTGGCATCGACGCCTATTCCAAGCTGGTTGATCCGACCGTGCCTCGCTACTAAAACACAGCAGCAGAGAAACTTTGCTCAAGACATTTTGAAACGACCGGCCCCGCCGGGAACAACGCCGTCACATTTGCCTTCTTAGCAAATCAGCATCACTGTGATGCTGACAATTGCCGCTGAGCGGCTCGTTCATCAGTCCACGATCTCGACGATAAGCTTTGCAGGGGCCAGGGGCTGATTACTGGCGCTATCCTTAGCTTGTTCTCAGGTGTTTTTCAGCGAAACCGGCCATTATCCAGATCAACCATTAGCGATGACGATAGGGGGGACCAGGGTGATGCATCGGTTGACGGCCTTAGCGATCGTGACCGTATCGGCGGCGGTACTCCGTTTCGGCCTGATTCCGGCTGTTGACCGCATCATCTCGCCCACGGGCAACGACTTTGTCATCATGGCCGCAGAGGCTGAGATTCCTCACTCACCAGTTGGGAGCCGCACTGTACCGACGGATTAATTTGAGCGGGCAAGATGCCGCCGAACTAACGGCGATCGCAATCCCCTAAAATGGCCCTTAGTCGCAAATCGCCTGACAGAATCTCCGCTATGGCTGTGCCAACACCCTTAACTCCCGAATTTGCAGTTTCGACTCAGATTACGGCTGCAGACTTTCCTAATCTTGCCGCCGCTGGGTATAAAACCATCATCAATAACCGCCCCGATGGCGAAGAAGCGGGCCAGCTCACGGCAGCGGCAGCTCGACAGCTGGCCGAGCAGAATGGCCTTAATTATGTCCATGTCCCGGTCACCATGTCGGACCTCACTGCCGCCACCATTGCCCAGTTTGAGACCGCGCTAACGGAAAATCCTGGCCCTGTGCTGGCTCACTGCAAATCGGGTACCCGTAGCTGCATTTTGTGGGCGATCGCCACGGCTCGACAACCGACCACCTCGCTAGCCGATCTGCTGAGCCTGACGGCGCAGCAGGGATACAACCTGGAGAGGCTGCGTCCGCTCATTGAGCAATACGCCCAACCGGAATAGTCAGGTCAGTCTCCAGGTGCCGCCCAGACGTCATGATGAATCTCATAGCTTCCCGAACAAGAGGGGTAGAGGCCACAAATTATGTGCGACAAGACTGGCAGTCTACTGAATTTAGAGTTACTGCCATCTTTCACAGCTTTGTTGTGGCTCTGCCGTGATCAGCTGAGGCAGTTGCTCAAAAATCAGCCTCTCAGATCGCAGAGGTTTCACAATGAAATCCCCTACAAAAAATTGTCTGTCTTAGGCATATTGTTTAAGCGCAGAACCCTAATCGGGTCATGACTCGGCGCTGATCAAATCGGAGGTCGCCCAGCAGATTCGCGCGGCTTTGCCGAAGGCGAGGTATTTTGGCCTCGCGTGCATTGGTGCCCTGGTGTCGATAAACTTACGCACCCAAGATCCTGGTCTAATGGGTGTTTTGACGGCGGATACGACTGATTTGCCTGTGGCCGAAGAAGCGGCGGTGACGGCTGAGCTGTCCAGATTTCAAGTATTGCAGCTTTGGGATGTCGGCGTCGCGGGCATTCATCGCCTCATCCGCCATCGGGCAGTGGTCGACCAAGCCGATGTCTTACGTTGTGGTGACGGGGATGGAAGGGGCATTACCCAGGGTGGTGGTGGGCTTTTCAGACGGTCCAATTATGGCGGTACCCACCAGCGTGGGCTATGGAGCCACAATTGGCGGCGTATCAGCACTGCTGACCATGTTCAATTCCTGTACCACGGCATCGGCGTGGTAAATATCGACAATGAGTTGGAGACAGCGATGCTAGCGGGGCAGATCTTGCGGACTGCCCACCGAATTCTGGAATGGGGCGATCGCCCCCCCATCTCCTAAGCATCTATAACGACACTCACGCAAGTTATACCGGCATGACTGAAAAGGTTGACTTTGAACTTGACTTTGCTGAAGCTGTTAGCTGATAGTGGCACCAAACTCAATCATCATCTGATGGTTTCTTCAAAGACTCATCGCATGAAAAAGCCGCTCTTTTGGATCAGCGCACTCGCCATTTTAGGGACTGGTTGCAGTACCGCTCAAGGTGCCTTATTTGTTGAATGTATTGGCTCAGAGGATAGCAATATGCGCGAAGAAGTTGGCAGAATTGTTCGAGAAGCACTTACCAATAACCCAGAGGCACTACTGCCAAATCCAGAACCGTATTTAAGCGATCGCGGTGTCGATATTGAAGCGTACCAGAGAGAAGTTGAAGCAGGTTTAAATCAGCCTTGGGCTGAACGCCGGGGAATTAACTACAGCGATCGCAACAGCACCATTACTTTAGTGCGATCGCCGCTTAATCCACTATCTGCCGTCATCGCTGAGAATGCAATGGAAACTCAAAGCGATGTAATGGGCTCTGAGATTGAAATCCCTAATCTTTTTGGCTTCGCCTACCAGCTTGTGGGTCATGACTGGTCTATCTTTTTCTGGGAGTCGCTCAACTACACCAGCGTTAGTGGCACCGGTGAAATCCCAAAGGCTGGTCAACTATCAGCTGGTCAACTATCAAAGGCACTCGGGCAGCCTGCGATCAGCCTAACTATAAGCGATACAGGGGGGATCAAGGCCTATAAAGTGTTCGAATATGGAGAGATTTCTGAATACTTCTACGGAACAGGAGGTTTAATAGAGGATTGCCCAAATTCGTATAACTTCCCAGTTCAGAAATATATTTTATCTCCGAATTCTGATATCGATCCCGCAGCAGAAAATCAAACAGTTTGCTTTTGGTCAAGTCATCGGCAAATTACTGCCGAAGAGATAGAGAGTGTATCACAATTCACCAGCCAATCCATGTGTGAATTAGATGCCTATGATCCGGATATTGGAGTTGCATATTTACTTGGGAGACAGTGGCCAGAGCTGGGCCATCAGTACACAGTCAAAAATCCTGGTTTCATCTGGCAAATTCCTTTTTCTGATCGCGAAGTACATTCAGTTCCAGACTTAGTCAGGGTCGATTTCTTCAAGTTTGAAGACTGAAATAATGGATCAAGACATTAACCTTTCACGGTGTTGGTTATCTGTATTGTTCCTATCTCTAGCTGCCGCCCCCCTGATCAAAGTCAGGCATGATGAGACGGGCGTTATGAATAGATAAAGTATGGCCAACTCTTCCGACCGGCTGCCGTGGCGATTTTGGATTATTACGCTGGTGGCATTTATCAATGCCGTTAGCTTCACCATTATCATTCCGGTCTTATATCCCTATGCCAAACAGTTTGGCCTGACTGACTTTCAAGCCAGTTTGCTGACCACCGCCTATGCAGCGGCGCAGTTTATCGGCACCCCGATTTTGGGTCGCCTGTCTGACCGCATGGGGCGCAAACCGCTGTTAATTATCAGTCTGCTGGGCACCGTCGTCGCCAACCTAATGGCTAGTCTGGCTCCATTTGCCTGGTTCCTGTTGATCGCTCGCATTTTAGACGGCATCACTGGGGGCAATAATTCCATCGCTCAGGCCATCATCAGCGACATTACGAGTCCGGCACAGCGTACCAAGGCGTTTGGCATTTTTGGCGCGACCTTTCGGTTAGGGTTTGTGGCCGGGCCACCGCTGAGCTATCTGGCGCAATTGGTGCCGCCCTTACCTGGTTTTTCTTCGTTGGGCATGAGCTTTGTGGTGTCTGCCGCGATCGCCCTCATCGCCACCGGGCTCTGCGCGATCTTTCTACCCGAAACCCATCAGGTATGCGACCAATTTGAACTGGCCTGGTCAGACTTCAAAATTGGCCGCATTCTCAAATCTGTCCGCCATCCACAGTTAGGTCGGGTGTTTTTGCTCACCTTCCTCAGCGGATTTACCTTTACGATTTTCACCTTTGCGTTTCAGCCGTTTTTTCTCACTGTCTTGGGCCAAACGCCCGGACGACTGGCCCTGATGTTTGCCATGTTTGGCGTCATTGGATTTATGACGCAAGTGTTTGCGCTTGAGCCGCTCCGCAAACAGTTCAACATCATCACGATTTTGGCGTTTATGCTGGCGGCGCGGGGGATTTTATTTTTGCTGATTCCTACTTTCCCCACCATCACGGCCTTTGTGCTGATCACAATTGTGTTCGGTGCCGTCAACTCCTTTCCGTTGCCGCTGATCGAATCCATTTTGTCGTTGCGAAGCGGACCGCAAGAACAAGGCGAAGTGTTGGGTACGAATGCCTCTTTTCTTAGTCTCTCGAATGCGATCGGTCCGGCCACCGCCGGCTTATTAGTGAGTTTTGGCTACAGCTTGCCGTTTTGGGTTACCGGAGTGCTCACGGTGGGAGTCGCAGGCTTTGCGCTCAGCCTGCGCCAGTCTGCACCCACTGGATAACCAGCCCTCAAGCGATCGCACCACCGGCAACGCAGGTTTTGCCGCGATCGCTCCGCCGATTCTCAGACTAAGGGAGTATTATCACAACAGACCAGTGTCGCGCTTAAGGGCTTCGTCTACTCTGACCTTCGTATTTTTGGCTCAACAGCCCGCTTCAGCGGCTTTCGCCAGTTCTCCTATCTTGGGCAGCTACTGGTTTGATGGCTTTGCGCTCATTGTACTGATTGCCCTCTCGGCCTTTTTCTCAGGCTCAGAGACGGCAATTACGGCGCTCGACAATCTGAAACTGCGATCGCTCATTCAAGAGACGGGCGACCCGGATCGGGTGTTTATCTTGGTGCTCAAACAGCGCACCCGCTTTATCATCACCCTGCTAGTTGGCAACAACCTGGTTAACAACATCGCCGCGATCTTAACCAGCAACCTGTTTGCCATCTGGTTTGGCAGTGCGGGGCTGGGCCTAGCCGCGGGGGTGATTACGATGCTGCTATTGATTTTTGGTGAAATCACGCCGAAATCCTTGGCGATCGGCAACGTACAGCCCTATTTTCGGCTGGCAGTCCGCCCGATTTACTGGCTGTCGCGACTGCTGTCGTGGCTTTATATCATTCCCCTATTGGAACTGGCGACGAGCCGCCTGATTCGACTGTTGCAGGGCCGGCCCACACCGCCCACCGAATCCGTGCGAGACCTGAAGCTACTGATCGAACTGCTCGGCGGTCACGGCAAAATCGATGTGGAGAAGCATCAGCTACTCAATCGAGCCCTGCGGCTAGATCAGCTGCAGGCCCGTGACCTGGTCAAGTCGCGCATCGACATGCAGACCATTTCCTACGATGCCACGCTGGATGAGTTGCTGCAGCTCTGCCTCAAAACCGGCTATTCTCGCATTCCGGTGCAGGCGTCTTCGAAAGACCAGATTGTGGGCATCGTTCACCTGAAGCGCGCCCTGCGAGAACTGGCAAAGCTAGCCGAGGAAGGTCAAGGCGATGGCCCGGTGACCTTGGCCATGCGGCCGCCGTTTTACGTTCCCGAGGGGCAGCCCACTGCCACGCTGTTGAAGCAATTGCTGCAGCAGCGCTTTCACATGGCGATCGTGGTGGATGAATACGGCGGCACCGTCGGGCTCGTCACCCTGGAAGACATTCTGGAAGAATTAGTGGGTGAAATCTACGACGAAAGCGATCGCCCAGCCCGCTCACCCTCAGCGACAATTGCCCCGCAGGCGAGCCCGCGATCGCTTTCGTAGACAGCTGCTGGCTAGCCGCCCCGCGCAATCCCCCCCCTTTGTCCCCACCTATTCGGCAGCGAGGAACTGCAAGTAGTCGCTACTGAGATCCTTGACCGCCGCGTCATACAGGCGCTGGCCATGTTCAGGTGTGGCGAGGGCTGGGTTGGAACCCATGCGCCCGTCGGGATAGTGCGTCCGAAAATCAGCCGCGCTGTAAATGGGGTACCCCGAGGGCGCGATCGCCGGATTGAGTGCGGCCTGTTTAATGTCATTAGGATAGGCAAACTGAGTCAGAGCCACTTCGCTTGGGGTGGCGTGAGAGCCCTCTTGATTGCCGTACAGCTCCTTAGCGATCGCGTAAACCGAGCGGCACATATACCAGTTCGCTACCTTGCAACGCACGCGCGACGCATGCTCGAAATCGAGATCGGCCAGGAGGGCGTAAGTTTCAGCAAAAGCGGCTTTGAGGGTAGCCACATTGCCACCATGACCATTGATAAAGAAGAACCGCTCAAACCCAGACTTGGCCAGCGGTTTGACATAGTCTTGAATCAGCGCAATCAACGTACTCGGGCGAAGACTGATGCTGCCGGGGAAGGCTGTATGGTGCAAGGCCATGCCAACGTTGATCGTCGGCCCCACCACGCCCCCCGTGGCTTCGCCGACCCCGCGCGCAATCGTTTCGGCACAAATCGCGTCGGTACCAATTAGCCCCGTAGGGCCGTGCTGCTCAGTCGACCCAATGGGCAAGATG
Organism: Cyanobacteria bacterium J06626_4; assembly: GCA_038523235.1. Lineage (GTDB taxonomy): Bacteria > Cyanobacteriota > Cyanobacteriia > Phormidesmidales > Phormidesmidaceae > Halomicronema. The sequence continues at coordinate 16,210 of JBCBJQ010000032.1, read as the reverse complement.
ATGCCCCGTGAGGTTTGCAAATAAGCTTCGATTTCCGGCCAGGTCGAGAGGTGAAGTTGCATCTTAAGCGAACGGCTGAACCGTGTAGAGAGGAACAGGAGCCAATATAAGCTCGGGTAGATGTGCCCAGCCGCTACAGTTTCACAGAATCATCGCAGACAAGTACAAGCGTTCTGCTATGATTTCGGCATCAGGGCGGCAATATCATCTACAAACTTTTGATGATCAATCACCGGTTTGCTGATGTAGCCGTCAGCGCCACTCTGTTCTAAAAAACTTTCGCGATCGCCCTGCATGGCGTGGGCGGTGACCAAGATGACGGGGAGATCGGCGGTGATGGGGTCAGCCTTGAGCATTTGGGTGATTTTGATCCCGTCGACAGGTTTGCCTTCAAACAGGCTATGGGCCAAGGAGACATCCATCAAAATGACATCGGCTTGGCGATCTCGGGCGATCGTCATGACCTCATCCACATCTTCCGTGTGCTTGACGGTAAACCCTCCCCGCTTCGAAAGAATCTTCGAAAAGACGCGGGCATTGATCATGTCATCTTCAACGATGAGAACGGTCTTCATGGTGTTTCCTTAAACGACGGAAGCCTCGGTAGGGAGCAAACCTTGATACATTGCACATTATGGCCCGTATTCCATCGGTTCCCTTAATTAATCGTAGCTATAGGTTATTGCTATTAACTGACTTTTGCGTATACCTTACAGCATTGTTAAAACCCGCTTTATTGGGCAGAATACAGCCGGGCTTCTTTATTAATTCCCAATTTCAGAGGACAGGGATTCATGGCGGATCAACTCAATATGCTTTCATCCGGTCAGATCGTGCCAACCCCTCTACATACAGAGGTGCAGCGGTCTTATCTGGAATATGCCATGAGTGTGATCGTCGGGCGGGCGCTCCCCGATGTGCGTGATGGGCTCAAACCCGTGCACCGGCGGATTCTGTACGCCATGTATGAGTTGGGTTTAAGCCCTGATCGCCCCTTCCGTAAATGTGCCCGCGTCGTGGGCGATGTGTTGGGTAAATATCACCCCCACGGCGACCAGGCAGTGTATGACGCCCTGGTGCGCATGGTGCAAGACTTTTCCAGCCGGTATCCGCTGCTGGCGGGGCACGGCAACTTTGGCTCGGTCGATAATGACCCCCCAGCGGCCATGCGCTACACCGAGACGCGCCTGAGCCCGGTCAGCTATGAAGCCCTGCTCGACGAAATCGGCGAAGCCACCGTTGACTTTATCGACAACTTTGACAACTCGCAGCAAGAGCCGATTGTGCTGCCCGCCCAGCTGCCGGTGCTGTTGCTCAACGGTTCCTCGGGCATTGCAGTGGGCATGGCCACCAACATTCCGCCCCACAACTTGAGCGAGGTCGTGGATGGCCTGATTGCCCTGATCGATCGCCCCACCCTGTCGGATGAGAGCCTGTTTGAGCTGATCCCCGGCCCGGACTTTCCCACTGGCGGGCAGATCATTGACCGCAAGGGCATTGCCGATGCTTACCGCACGGGCCGGGGCAGCATCCCTGTGCGGGGCATCACGCAGCTCGAAGAAGTGCGGCCTGGTCGCGGGCGGCAGCGACGCACGGCGATTATCGTGACGGAGCTGCCCTATCAGGTCAACAAAGCCGGGTGGATTGAAAAGATCGCCGATCTGGTCAATAACAACAAGCTGGATGGCATTGCCGACATTCGCGACGAGAGCGATCGCGAGGGCATGCGCGTCGTGATCGAACTCAAGCGAGAAGCCCAGCCCGAAGTCGTGCTCAACGCTCTCTATCGCCAGACCCCACTGCAAAATAACTTTGGCGCGATCATGCTGGCCCTGAACGACGGTCAGCCGCGCCAGCTGCCCCTGCGGGAGATTCTGCAGGCATTTTTAGATTTCCGTGAAGAAACGCTCACCCGGCAATATCGCTATGACCTGGAAAAAACCGAAGCCCGGCTACACATCGTCGACGGCTTAATTCGGGCGCTAGAAAATCTCGATCAGCTGATTGAGATTCTGCGTCATGCCCCCGATGGCACCACCGCTAAGGTATCGCTGCAGGCCGCCTTTGGCCTGGATGATCGGCAATCCGATAAGGTTTTAGCGATGCCGCTACGCCGCCTCACCGGGCTAGAGCGCCAAAATCTGCAGGATGAATATAGCGAACTGACGGCCCATCGCGATGAACTGCAGCGGCTGCTGAGCGATCGCCGAGAACTGTTAAAAATGCTGAAAAAAGAGCTGCGATCGCTGAAGAAAAAGTTCAGTGACCCGCGCCGTACCCGCATTCAAAGTGAGGCCGAACGCCAGGAGGAAACGGAGCAGCTCGCTGAAATTTTGGCCGAGCATCAGGAAGAAGAGGTCGTCCTCGAATTCACCCAAAAAGGCTACGTGCGGCGGTTTTCGCCCCGCGCCTATCAGCGCCGCCAAGCCCGACAGGCACAGGCCAATACCCGCGAACTGCAGGAGGCGGAGGAACTGACGCTGCAGGTGGCCCCGGCCATCACCGCGCAGGAGCTGCTGGTGCTGACGCGCGACGGCAAGGCCTTTACCCTGACGGTAGGCGACATTCCCCAAGTGAATCGGCAAGCCAAGGGCGTGCCGCTGGTCGGCTTGCTGCCCGACTCAGTGGGGAATGAACCGGACGCGATCGCAACACAGCTGGTGCTCACCGAAGCGACCCTGACCCACGACCTGATCATGCTGACTCGGCAGGGCCGGATCAAGCGGGTGCCGCTGTCAGAGTTTCAAAACCTGACCGGGCGGGGCCTCACCGCCGTGAAGCTAAAAAAAGACGATGAGCTGGCCTTTATCACGCTGGCCAAAGCTGACGAAGAACTGGCGATCGCCACTTCGGGGGGCCGCCTAATTCGGTTTGCGATCGATGACGATAACCTGCCCGTCATGGGTCGCACCGCCCAAGGTCCCCAAGCTCTACGGCTCCGTAAACAAGAACAAATCGTTGGCTGCGTGCGGATTCAAGACGAGGGCGATTGTGTGCTGCTGGTGTCAGCAGCAGGCTTTGCTAAGCGCCTACCGATTAGGGGCATTCATCTTGGGGCGCGGGGTGGCATTGGCACCCAGGCATTTTTGTTTAAGCAAAAGACCGACAATCTAGTGGCGGTGGTGCCGAGTCCTCTGCAGGGAGAGATGACCGTGGTGACCACTGAGTCTCGCAGTGCGCAAATTCCCGTCGGTGACGTGCCGCGTCAAGGTCGAGATACGTTAACGGGCTATCGGCTCCACAAGTTGGCCAAAGGTGAAAGAATCGCCACCGTGACGCTGACCACCTTGGTTGATAATGAAGCCAACGGCGGCAGCGCCGAGGATGATTCTGAGGAGTAGAAACCCAGCTGTGGCGCAGGTTGTTCTAGAAAATTTGTATAAAACCTTCGCCGGTGCCGCAGGCAAACCGTCTCCCGACGCGGCAGCCACTGAGTCCACTGAAACGACCGTGCTGCGACGGATTGACCTAACCATCCAGGATGGCGAGTTTATGGTGCTGGTCGGCCCCTCGGGCTGTGGTAAAAGTACCCTGCTGCGCTTGATCTCAGGGCTAGAAGAAATTACCGCCGGGAATATTTGGGTGGGCCAGCAGCAGGTCAATACCTTGCCGCCGAAGCAGCGCGATATTGCGATGGTCTTCCAGAGCTATGCGCTGTATCCGCACCTAACGGTTTACGACAATCTGGCGTTTGGCCTACGGCGGATGGGCGCCAGCGCAGAATTTTTAGCGTCCTCAGCCGCTGCCTCAGAAGATGCGTACGAGTCCACAAACTCGGGGTTAAAGGACGCCTTGGGACAGACCGCCCCCCTCTCCGCCGCCGATGAAGCGAATCACCAGCTGCAGGCGGCCCTAGCCCAGCGATCGCCCTGGCAAACCCTGCTGTCGGGAGCCACGCGTCGCTTACCTAAGGGATTGCGCTATCTCTCACCCGCCGACCAGATGATCGATCAGCGGGTCAGAACGGTGGCGCAAATGCTGCAAATCGACGCGCTCCTCAACCGGCTGCCGCGCCAGCTTTCGGGCGGGCAAAAGCAGCGCGTGGCGCTGGGTCGGGCGATCGCCCGCAATCCCCAGGTCTTTTTGATGGATGAGCCGCTGTCGAACCTGGACGCCAAGCTGCGCACCGAAACTCGCGCTCAAATCGTCAATTTGCAGCATCAGCTCGGCATCACAACCATCTACGTCACCCACGATCAGATTGAAGCAATGACGATGGGTGATCGCATTGCCGTGATGAACCAGGGGCAAATTCAACAGGTCGCCACGCCGTTAGAGCTGTATCGACATCCCGCCAATCGCTTTGTGGCCGCCTTCATTGGTTCGCCGCCAATGAACTTTTTGTCGGTGCAGGTGAGTGCGCCGCTGCGTCTGAGCCATGCCCAGTTTCACCTGACGCTGCCCGCCGCCTGGGCACAAACGATGAAGTCCTACGACGGTCAGCCCGTGATGCTGGGGATTCGACCGGAACATTTCAGCCTGAGTACTCCCGCTCCTGAGAATTTGCCCGTGACCGTCCGCCGGGTAGAAGCCCTCGGCAGCGAAACCTATCTTGCCGTGCAATTTGACCAAGACCTGCTGCAGGTACGGGTCAACCCCGATCGCCCGTTTGCGATCGAGGAACAGCTCTGGCTGGCGATCGATCCTGAGAAAATTCACCTCTTTGATCCTCACAGTGAGTCTGCTCTGGGACTGGCTTCGCCAGACGGCAGATGAGATGGATCATCGGCACCAGTTTCGGTCAGGGTTTGGCAATTGAGCAACTCCCTAAGGACTCTGGAAACTAAGTTTCTTGCCGTATCGCTGCGATAGTCGCTTGATCCCCCGCTGTCGCCGCCCCCTTAAAAAAGGGGGCTATTCACATCCAGGATTGAGCTGCCCCCCTTTTCCAGAGGGGTTGGGGGGATCAAGCCTCCGTCACTAACGGCCAGAAACTTAATTGACGCTGCACTAAGTCAATTCGCGCGAGGGCCCTAAAACTTCTCGCCAGACTTGCGTAACGCGCCCTGAAATACCCGCTCGGCAATCGGCGGGGCTTCACTGGGAATGAGTTTGAGTGGGCCGTCGCGTTCCGCCGTTGCCACCAAAGGTTCATAGCCGATCGCGATGGGAAAATCCCGCTGCTCAAAGCTCGTCAACAGCTCATCACGAGTTTGGTCTGCCGGGTCAAGAAAGGTGGGATCGTAGTCGAAATAGGCTTGGGTGTTCTTCGTGACCTGAATCGCCGGAGACTTGAGGTCTTCTTCATACGTGAGCGTGTAGTTGACAAAGTCAGGCTGTCGTTCGCCGATCTGCACGCGATCGCGAATGACAATACGATTTTTCACCGTCAGGCCATAGTCTGTATTGGCCCCGTCGTCATCCCCAAAATAGAGTCGTTTGGCGTCTCCTTTGACCGCCATGGCGACCCGCTGACCCGCGGGCAGCTTCAGATCGCTGAGTTCAAAGCCGGAGCTTTTGGCTACGGTGCGCTCCGTGAGCGCAAAGTAATCAGGGGTGGAAGAGCCAAATTCGTAGGCGCTGCTGTCATCGCTGAGATGAATGGAAAGCTGGGGAATTTCGACCGCCTGGTTAGTGACAAAGGTGAGTTCTGGCCCGGTGCGGTTGGGCGTCACATACAGGGTCAACGCTTCGTCCGGCGTCAGGGGAATGTTCGCCACATCAGCCGTGTAGCCAGGGCCAGTGACCTGCAGCGTCGCCGGAGCGGCTTGCTCACCCCGCCCCGCCAGCGTCACTTTGAACGGTTGATCCAGCGCTGTAGCGGGCAGGTGATAGCTGGCGGGCACGTCACGGTTGAGGCCACCCTTAAAGGGCACCAATGCCGCTGGTGCTGACGCGGTAATTTCAAGCGGGCGATCGTCCTGGGTAGAGGTGACAGTGAGCTGTCCTTCGCCAATTAAGGTGATATCAACCGTAGGCTCGGCGGTGTCGGCAGTGGCATCAACCCGACAAAACGGACAGGTAAACGGCCCTTTATAAAGCGGCTCCTCGACGGTCTCGACCTGTCGCCAAGAGAGCTGGGTCAGGTCGATATTTTTGCTCTGAGCATCGCCGACAAAGGGGACCACGTCTGGCGTCGGCTGATAGCGCCAAGTATCGGCTAGGGTGTCAAACTCGACATGCCGAGCGGGGGACGTAGCCGATCGCTCGGCAGGATAGTTGCTGTCGTAGACGTACACCCAATATTTGCCGTCGCCTTTGTCTTCAATCTGGTAGGGCGTCAGGCTGTAGCCCTCGGTGAGGATGCCTTCAACCACGCGATAGATGCCCATCGTGAAGGGATTCAACGAGCCGGTGACAAAGATATCTAACACGGTGAGCAAAATATCCGTCGGGCTGGCACTCTCACGAATGTCTTGCGTGGCCTGAAAGACCTCCGTCACGCCCTGCATCAAAAACAGATTGGCAATATAGGTTTGCAGCTCAAAGAGCGATCGCGCCAACTCAAAGACGACGCGCCCCAGCAAAAAGTTGACCAGCTGCTGCCACCAGGGAATCTGTTCCGGTGGGTTTTGCTGCCAGAGGGAAAGCGCCGCCGCTGCCATGCCTTCGCCAATCCCCAAATCGATGCGAGCTAGCTGACTTTCGAGCCAATCTTTAGCGGCTGAGGTGAGCACGCAGGCACTAATCTCTGAGCCGATGCAAACCTGGGTGCCAAATACTTGCTCTAGCTGCTCGGTCAGCACTTCTTCCCAAGCGGCGGCATCGCGCTGCAGATCAATCGCGCCCACCAATTCTGAGTTAGAAAACGAGAAGGTATCTGCGGTCACCTCAAAACCCGGAAGCGAAATACTGCCCCCCGGCAAGTTTTGCAATTGAGCCAGGCGAATATCGTTGGGGAACGAGGCGATCGCGTCCCTGGTCGTGGCCGCTGCCAGGATAGATGGGTGGGCGATTGCGGCGGGGCGATCGTGGGCCAGTGCGGCGTAGGGTGACAGCTGCACCACGAGAAAGGCTGTCAGTACCGTGAGTACACCCCAGCGAATTCGGCTGTAATACTTTCGCAGCATCGGCCCCTTTGTTCAGCTCAAAGCACTGATCTTACTCATCTAACGGCCTACTCAGAGACAGTGTGTGTGCCGCAACTGAAATATTCACACAAGGGATGGCCCTGTCAGCGAGACTTTCTGCAGAGAACTCCGCCGATCTGAATCGTTAGAATTTTCAGAGGCTTCGCAATGATGACGAACCGGCAAAATGCACTGCAAGGATGGGCCGTAATGACGTTTCCAGTAATGGCGCTGAGTCACCTTGAGCTGTATGTCCGCGATGTGGCAAAGATGGAACGCTTTTATACCGACTTGCTGGGCTTTGTTGTCACCGATCGCGGTGCGGGGGCGGGCGGCCTGGTGTTCCTCAGCCGTAATCCGGCAGAACATCATCAACTCGTGTTGAATCCCCGTCCGACCCATCACGTCACCAATAGTCCCGTGGATCATATTTCTTTTCGGGTATCTGCGCTCTCGGATCTACGTCAGTTTTATCGATCACTGCTGGGCTCTGAGGTACCGGTAGACTCGGTTTCCCATGGCACAACTTGGTCAATCTACTTCCGAGACCCGGAGGAAAATCGGTTGGAAATTTTTATGGATACGCCGTGGTACGTTCATCAACCCTGTAAGTTCCAGATCGATTTGACGCAGCCAGATGAGGCGCTATATGTCTCTACAGCAGCGAGAATTGCTGACATGCCTGGGTACTGCGCGGTCGAAGATTGGCAAAAGGCTCATGTTTCGACAATGCAAACGTGACTCAAATCAACCGGCCAAAGTCAGACATGAAACCCTTCCGCTTTAGGCAACAGCCGCCCCCCGATCTCACTGTCTTGCAGATCGCAGGGCAGCGGGTGATTTTGCACGCTATTCATGAAAAATTCGCTGCAGAGATATTCACCGAGTTCAACGCCGAGATTACGCGTTACATGTTTCCTAAACCGGCTGAAACTATCGACGAAACGCTGGCTTTCATCACCGACTCACTGGCCAAAATGCGTCGGCGAACTGATTTGGTATTGGCGATCGCCCACCGAGAGGGGGAGTTTTTAGGCTGTTGTGGGTTACACATTACGCAGGGCCATCGCACGCCTGAACTGGGAATTTGGCTAAAAAAGTCTGCTCACGGCAATGGCTATGGTAAGGAAGCGATTGAGCTACTGACGACTTGGGCCGTTGCCAATCTCGAATTTGAATATGTCATTTATCCCGTAGACAAGGCCAATATTCCCAGTCGCAAAATCCCGGAAGCACTCGGCGGCTTTGTCATTTCCGAGCAAAAGGTTGAAGCCATGACTGGTCATGTTTTGGACGAAGTGGTCTATAAAATTCCTTACGAGATACTGCGTGCGGGGCATCACAGCAGAGCTTAAAGCGGGGACATGAGGCGATTATCACTACTTGCTTAACCACTCGACTATCGGCATCACACTGGATCAGCTGCAAGTGTCGTTCACAGATCTGCGTCCTCAGGAACCGGATACAGCAGTCGCCAACTTTCTGGCACTTCCCCATGCTCGGCGGTAATGCGCTGCCGAATTTCATTCAGCGGCCAACCCGTCAACCTCGACAGCGTTCGTGATTCTTCGTTGAGTCGCTTGGAGATTTCTACGACTTGCTGGGCAAACATCGACTGACTAAGTTGCGAAATATAGTCCAAAGGATTGTCGGCATCGGTTAAAGGGGTGAAGTCCTCAAGATCCACAATCCCATACCCAGAAATCAGAGCCCTAAACTCATATGCATGTGAGCGGAGGTCTGATAAATGATCAATGCCCATTCTGAGAAAAGTCGAAAAGTCAGTAGGCGAACTACTTTCTGGATTTCGTCTTGCTCGCTCAAGACTATACTCATATGATTCTCGGAAATCATCGATAATTGCTTCCGCACATTGCTCAGCCGTTTGTACTGAGAGGGAGCCATCATTTATGCTAGCCCAACGAAAATCACCATTGACAGTATATTGATTGATTGCATACTGGGCTTCAAATCGCTGCTTGTTTTCAGTTGTGTAAAACATCAAATCCTCTGAAAAGTCATTAGGCGCATACTGAAAAAGTAAGCCGGTAAAGAAGACGTTTTCCCTGGGATGATCGTTATCAGTAGCAGCTGAAGCCAGCCAAAAGACACCCATATCTTGAAGAGTAGGTGCATCATCTATAATGTCTATCCGGGGTGATTGATGGGACGATTCATACAAATCTTTCCCCAAAAAAGCAGCCTCTAGAAGCACAGTATTTCTATCTGTTTTTCCGAAAGTTTTCTGAACGATTTCCTGATAAATATTGCTGAAGTCAGCTCTAGCAAATTCAGGAAGTGCCATCCCAGTCGGCATATTCGCCGTCCGATAATTCACAACCTCTGTCCGACCTGCAGCTGAGAACAAATATGTTTTTAAATTCTGCTTGCCGTTAGAATTCAGCTTGCCTGGCTGAATTGGCAGCATAAACTGTGGCGAGTTATAGATTATTTGTAGCGGCTTCAGATAATAGGACTGTCCTGGTTCAAACTCTGGAATGGTAATTTTAGCCACGACAAAGCTCATACCCTGCCGAATGTAAGGGGTTAATGCATTTTGAGCTGCAGAAGATATTGCATAGCCTTGCTGCTCTGCCCACGTTTTCAGGTGTTGAATGCCCTGCGGCTTGAAGACAGTCAGCGCATACTCGCCTGTAGTTGATCGCCCAAAAAAATCTTCTGCAGTTGGGTAACTTATGCCAGACCCCAAGAGTCCAAATGAGGCGAGACGGTAGGGCTGAGTTGCCCATAAGGCCCGGTCACAAGCACTAAACCCTAACGAGAGAGAACCTTGATAACCCTCGCGATCATAGGTCAGTCTAGGTGAGCTTAAATAGTTCATGCGCGCGACTAAAACTGGATCTACTACACGAACTTGCTCTGGCTCAATATCGGCGGGAATCGGCACAATCAGGGCAAACTCACCGACATCTCCTTCGTAGTCATTAAGCATGGTGAGGGTGGTTTGGTTGCCTTCGCGGGCAATCACCACATGAGATGTGTGGTTATACAAATGAGCGTCAGCCCCCGCCACATAAAGCCCCGGCAGTGCCCAAGCAGCGGGCATAATGCTAAAGATGAGCGCGATCGCCAGCAGACTGAGCAAGCAAGTTTTCAAACTTCTCAAAGGAGCTCTCCGTTTTTGAGTGATGAATTCTAAGCGCATGTTGTAGATGCAAGCATCCAAATTTGACCTGGTGTTTGCCGTAATCTGTCACCGCTGACGGTTATTCTTCAGTGCCACAGAGGCCGACCTCTAAACCTGCGCAGCCCCACAAAGAGCACACCTGTCGGTAATTGCCAGAAAATCCATTGAAGGGACATCGCAGCAGGTGCAGTAATATCTAGCCCCAAAGCTTTTAGAAATTAACTAACGCCTCCCGTTAGGGCAGAACCTGTTCGGAGGCGCGATCGAAGAGGTGAAAGCAGTTCATATCGAGGCTGACACGGACGGTTTCGCCGGGGGTGAAGCGAGATCGCGGATCAATGCGGGCGATCAGTTCCTGACTGTCTGCCAGCATGAGATAGACAATTTCTTCGTAGCCCATCATTTCCACCACCGACACGGTCGCTTCGATGTCTATCGGGTTGATGCCAGGGGGCGCACACTTGGGGTTGTAGATATTGTCGGGGCGGATGCCGAAGATAAGAGGGGTGCCGACATAGGATTCATAGCGCGATCGCACGTCAGCGGGAACCGGCACCTTGAGACTGCCCGCGTGGATAAAGAGGGTGTCGCCTTCAGGCTGGAGGTCGGCCTCGAAGAAATTCATCGCCGGACTGCCCATGAATCCGGCGACGAACATATTGTTCGGGCTGTCGTAGAGGGTTTGGGGCGTATCGACCTGCTGCAAAATACCCTGGTTCATCACGGCGATGCGGCTGCCCATCGTCATCGCTTCGACCTGGTCGTGGGTGACATAGATAAACGTCGTCCCCAGCTTGTGGTGCAGCTTCGTCAGTTCGGCGCGCGCCTGTACCCGCAGCTTGGCATCCAGGTTTGACAACGGCTCATCCATCAAAAAGGCAGCGGGGTCGCGGACGATCGCCCGGCCCACAGCGACTCGCTGCCGCTGTCCCCCCGACAGCTGTTTGGGTTTGCGATCAAGCAGTTCTTCAATGCCAAGCTGGGCGGCGGCGGCCTGCACCCGCTGCTGAACATCGACTTTGGGCGTGCCCTGCAGCTGCAGGCTAAAGGCCATGTTGTCAAACACGCTCATGTGGGGATACAGCGCGTAGGACTGAAACACCATGGCAATATCGCGCTCGCGAGGGGCGCGATCGTTGACCCGCTCGCCGTTGATGTAGAGATTGCCACGACTGATCGATTCCAGCCCGGCCAGCATCCGCAGCGACGTGGTTTTGCCACAGCCCGACGGGCCGACTAGTACCAGAAACTCATCGTCGCCGATGTCTAGATTCAGGTCTTTGACGGCGACAAAGCCGTTCTCGTACTGCTTGGTGACCTGTTCAAATACGATGTGTGCCATTATCCCTTCACCGACCCTGCCAACAAGCCCCGCACAAAATACCGCTGTAGGGCAAAGAATACCAGCAGCGGCACCACCATCGAAATAAACGCCCCCGCCGTGAGTAAATGCCAGTCTTGGCCGCGATCGCCCACCAGATTCCGCAGCACCAGCGTCACGGGGGCCACCTCTTGATTGCCGCCCAGATACACCAGCGCTACCAGCAAATCATTCCACACCCAGAGAAACTGGAAGACGGCAAAGGAGGCGATCGCGGGCGTCGAGAGAGGCACCACGATGCGCGTAAAAATCTTCAGATGAGACGCACCATCCACCGCCGCCGCTTCGATCAGGTCGCGGGGCAGGGTGCCAATGTAGTTACGCAGCAGATAAATGCCGAGGGGTAGACCGTACCCAGTATGAGCCAACCACACACCCATAAACGTGCCTGCCAAACCGAGCGTGTTGTAAGCCCGCAGCACGGGAATCAGCGTCATCTGCAGCGGCACCACCAGCAGCCCCACAATCATGACAAACAGCAGCTGCCGCCCTGGAAAGCGCATCCAGGCCAGGGCGTAGGCAGCGAAGGTGGCGATCGCAATGGGCATCACCGTCGCCGGAATTGTGATAATCAGGCTGTTCAAAAACGCCTGCCCCATGCCCTGACCGGTCAATACGTCGCCGTAGTTGCCCAGGTGAAACTGACCCAGATCGAGCGGCGGCATGAAGACAGTCCACCAGCCACTCTCTAGCAGGGCGTCGGGCTGACGAAAGGAGCTAATCAGCAGTCCCGCCGTGGGTAGCGTCCACAGCAGGGCGATCGCCACCACCACAATGTGAACCGGGGCCGTCGTGAACCAGGTTTCTACCCGATCCATCCAGGAACGAGATTGGCGCGATCTCGGGTCGGGGCGGGCCGTCATCGGTTCGTCTCCTGCTGTTGAAAGCGGCGAATATTGGCCGCCATCACCGGAATTACTGCCAAGAGCAAAATGACGGCGATGGCGCTGCCTCGGCCAAAATTGCGAAAGTTGAACATCTCTTTAATCATGCGGCTGGCGATGACGTCGGTGTCTAAATTGCCGCCCGTCATCACAAACACAATGTCAAACACCTTGAGCACCAGCACAATGATGGTCGTCGAAACCACCACGATAGTAGAGCTAATCATGGGAATCGTGATGCGCCAAAAAATCTGCAGCTCGTTGGCCCCATCCATCCGCGCCGCCTCAATCACATCTTGAGGAATGCCCTTCACTGCGGACGACAGCAGCACCATCGCAAACCCAGTCTGCAGCCAGATCATGATGGCAATCAGGGCCAAATTGTTGACGCCCTTATTCACCAGCCAGCCGATCGGTTCAAACCCCAGCGCCACCACAATCGCATTCAGCAGGCCGATTTGCTCGATGCCCGGTGGCTGATAGGCGTACACAAAGCGCCAAATCACGCTGGCCCCGACGAACGAAATCGCCATCGGCAAAAAGATCAGTGCCTTCGCCACCGGCTCGTAACGCACCCGATCCACCAGCACGGCAATGATCAATCCCAGCCCGACGCTCACCCCGGTCACCAGCACCAGCCACAAAATGTTGTTGCGAAAGGCGATCAGCATGTCGGAGTTGGTGAAGGCAAACAGATAGTTATCCAACCCCACCCAGCTCTCCGATCGCTGATCTTGAAAGCTAATGATGATGGTGCGAATCGTCGGCAAGATCAAAAACGCCGTCAAAATGGCCAGCGCCGGAATCATGTAAACCCAGGGCAAAATCCGCGATCGCCACTGATAGGGCAGCTGATTCACCCCGAGATTCGCCGCATAAAACAGCGCAATTACCCCACCCGAGCCGAGGATGATGGCCGCGATCGCGCTCAGCAAACGAAGCAGATTGTTGGCATCGGGCATGGGCTAAATCGAGTTAGGAGGAACTGTTAGAGGAGCGGGCAGCCGATTTGGCCACCGACCACTGAGCTGCCTGCTGATCAATGGCCTGAATGAAGTCATGTTTGCCATCCATATACTGCTCAATATCGGTGGGATGGGCCTGGGCTAAGCGGCGCTTCAATTCACTATATTCCTGAGCGGCGGCGGGATGCGCTAATAGATAGTCACGAAATGCTAAGTGCCGTCTCACCTGATCGCTGCCAGCGGCAAAGGCGTGGACGTGATGCGTTCTCACGCCAGCCGCGTTGTCTTTGCGAAAGTAGCGCCGCCCCGGTATGCCGTACTCGCCCATGGCCTGGTAGCCCAAAGCCGTCATCGCCGCTTGGTGGGCGTCAACCCGCTCCAGCTCAGCCACTTCTACCAGCAGATCAATGATGGGCTTGGCGTAGATGTCGGGGATGGCGGTGCTGCCGATATGGTGAATCGCCACGACGTTATTGTCCAGCGCCACAGCAATCTCTTGAGCCGCTCGGGCAAAGGCGGCGGGCCAAGCCGGATCCGGAGGCACCACTTCCACTTTTCGCATCGTTCGTCACTGGCTGTAGAGGACTCGTTGCCCTGAATGAAGCTGTCAGGGCGATCGCTATTATGACTCAGGACTAAATTCTGCAGGGTTGAGCTAGATCCGGGGCGATCGCGAAGAGCTGAAAGTTAGCTGCGTAGCAATGTCTCTTACTTTGGTTGGACAACGGGATAGATAATCGGCCAGCATTGCACCAAGAGAGAACTATCTCCACGATCGCTCAGTTTCCCTTGATTGTTTAAGTTTTCTCTGAATCCCGGATGCTAAACCTCATTCTGGGTAGCTTGAGGGAGATCACCCCCAAACTCGCCGATGACCTCCACTGCGCAGCGCCTCGACACGTTTGTTCAATTCGTTCAAGCTCATCTCGCCGGAGACAAAAAAGGCGAAGCTCAGGTTTTCTTAGACCGCTGGGCCATGAAGGGGCGATTGAAGCAGGTGCTGTGTACGAAGAGCGTATCCATAGAGGCAGCAAGAAAGGGAAAACGGGTTTTGCGGATCTGGTGTGGAAGCCGCGTGTGCTGATCGAGATGAAAAAGCGCGGCGCTGACCTCAGCAAACATTATTCTCAAGCCTTTGACTATTGGCAGCGAGCGGTGCCCAATCGTCCTCGCTACGTGATGCTGTGCAATTTTGACGAGTTTTGGGTGTACGACTTTGATACGCAAATCGATACCCCCATCGACACGGTGGCCCTGGCCGATCTACCCGATCGCGGTGCCACCTTTGGCTTTATGGAAGTCACCGAGCGCCAGTCGGTCTTTGGCCACAACCAGGTCGAAGTGACGGAAAAAGCCGCGGGCCGCATGGGCGAGCTGTATCAAATCCTGCGCGATCGCCTGATCCGCCAAGCGAATCTAGAGCAACCGGAACTTGTGGCCCAGCGCTTTGTATTGCAGTGTGTGCTGGCCATGTTTGCCGAAGACCGCCAACTGCTACCCCGCAGCCTGTTTGTGTGATCGCGCCTTGAAGCGCCTCCAAACCTATCGACCTGACCTGATTCTTTTAGACATACAAATGCCCGGTTTAAACGGCTTTGAAACCTGTCAAAAAATCAAAGGAAATCCTGACTTAGCTTCAATTCCAGTTATTTTTATCACTGCTCTGAACGATGCTAACAGTATTGCCAAGGGATTTGCTTTAGGTGCAATCGATTATATTAGTAAACCTTTTCAAAAGGAAGAATTGCTGGCTCGGGTCAAAATGCATTTGCAGTTGCAGAATATGACTCAGCAACTTGAGCAACAGGTTTTAGACCGGACATTTGCTTTGGAAACGGCTCTGTCACAGCTCAAAGCATCACAACTGCAGATAGTGCAGTACGAAAAAATGGCTGCTCTCGGTAATTTGGTGGCGGGTGTGGCTCATGAAATCAATAATCCCATTGGTTTTCTCAATGGTAGTATCCAAAGTGCTGAAGACTATGTGCAAGACTTATTTGAGTATTTGGCCACCTATCAAGAGCTACAACCTCCTAACGATCAGGTTCAGGAAAGTGCTGAAGAGGTCGACTTAGATTTTTTGCTAGACGATTTGCCCAAGTTGCTGAACTCGATGCAAGGGGCAACTGAGCGCATTAAATCCATTAGCACTGGCCTACGCACCTTTCCTCGGGCTGATATGGAATACCCGATTCGAGCCAATCTCCATGAAGGGCTCGATAGCACCCTGCTAATTCTGAAATATCGATTGAAGGCGAATGATCAACGTTCAGCAATTGAGGTCGAACAAAATTATGGTGAATTACCCGAGATCGACTGCTTTCCTGGACAACTCAACCAGGTGTTTATGAATATTCTGGCCAATGCCATTGATATGTTCGATGAAATAGCTCAAGAAAACACCTCTGAGATACTGAAAAAGCAGCCTCAGAAAATTATGATTCAGACTGCTACGCTAGCCGAAAAAAAGGTCGTCGAGATCCGCATCATGTATAACGGTGAAGGGATGCCAGATGAAGTGAAATCGAGGATCTTTGACAGCTCGTTTACGACTAAAGCGGTGGGTAAAGGAACGGGTTTGGGGCTGGCGATCGCCCGTCAAATTGTGAAAAAAAACACGGGGGCACACTGGCAGTACAGTCGATGTCGGGCTAAGGTGCGAAGTCTTGTATTCGTCTACCGATGGAGGATGGCCAGTGCATTTTTCAAATCAGTATCAGCAGTGCTCCCGATCGCCTAACTCTTCTTGATATCAACCACTCCTCAAAGAAAATGCAAAGTGGCATAGGCGGCGGCTAATGAAAAATCGAGTGCCTAGAATA
>JBCBJQ010000031.1:0-53255 GCA_038523235.1 Cyanobacteria bacterium J06626_4 | reverse complement strand
ATTGTTTCAATCTACCCTTTGAGTTTGCGTGACTCCCGAAGCAGAAGATACCACGCAGATAATATTAAAGAGGTTAAAAGTGGAATAAGAGAAAGGTAAAAAAGAAATCTATTGGGCTGCGAATGAGTCTAAATATAGATATGAAATAAATACAGGGAATTTCTGTCGCAAACGTGACCAAGGATGTCACATGAAAATTGGAGAATTGGCAAGTCTTTACTGTAAAAATATTTTTAAGTTCTGTTTCCGAACCCTTGGATTTAGAGGTATTTATCAATGCAAAACACTCCCAGAATTTATACTGATAAATGCCTCGCTGAATTCACTCTGATTTGCCACTCAAATTTGGCAAGGGTCGTATTCTAGACCTACCGATTTTTCAAAGGCATTATGTTGGCCTACGCGATCGCCGTTCTAAAGACATTAACGACCGCTCGCCGCTTGGTCGCCTTCATTCAGATTGACGACAAAGTGGCGATTCATCGTCGCAGGCGGCAAATTGCTGTTGGCAAAGGCAGACACGATGGCGGGAACTTATCGTGGCAGAAGATGCTGCCATTGATGATCCGCGGCTTGATCTGCACAGCCTGGATATTCTTCACTAGTGCAGTGTCAACTCTAAGAATTAGGGTGAGCAGTTTCTGAAAGCTTGATCTACAAAGCTTCTAGAAAAGAGCAACCCTAAAATTCAGTCTTGACAGAGCACTAGTCGCATCTATTTGGCTTGCTGCCAGCCTTAAAGTCAGCGAGATCGCGCTCTGTATAAAATCCTGGCAAGCCTCGGCGTCATTGCTGACTCGACTCTACACTAGCCAAAGGGTTGCAGTTAGCCAAGGCTGGAATCGGGATTTGCGATCGCCGCTGCTGAGCGCCAGAAATCCCGATCTTTTTAGGCTACCCCTAATACCTAAACAGGAGGAAGTCGGATTCAGCCTTAAGTGAAGGTAGCAAAACAATGTTTTGTATCTTTGTCGTTGGCATTTTACGATTCGTATTTTTCGTCGGGTATGTCATCGCGTTGGCAGCGCCATGCCGAAGGCATTAGCATGACACCCCAACTGTCTCATGCCTTTCTGTTTGGGATCGCCCCCTTCAAGTTACGGGCCGCTAGCGCGTAGCCTCCATCCGCTCCATCAATGAAGTGAAGGTGGTGTTCGCGACTCCCCATAAACATGCAAGTCATGAGCGCGCGATCGCTCACATGCATGCCATAAATCAGCTTTCCATCTTGCTTTTGTTGCTCTAGAAATGTCTCTAATTGATGGGTTTGGGACGATGTTCCAGAAATCACCATCCGTAAGGCGTCATCGATTTTCTGATAGTCTGAAGCAGCGCAAAGATCCTCTTTATAACGCCCCCATTGGACCTTCTCAAATTTCACATTCAAGGCAATCAAGTAACGCCCGACAAAAATTTCGATGAGAACGCGAACTAGATATAAAATCCGCAGCCACCGTGGCTTACCTTGAGTTTTAGCTTTGACTTCTAAGATAAGTCTTCGAGGGTTAAAAGTTAGATTCAAGGCTTCTGGGGTAACGGGTCGGTAACGCTGCTCGTCGCCGTAAATCGTCTGAATTGCTTGGATGACCTGTTGATAAAGGACTTCATTACTGTGCCCATCATTTGGGAGAGCTGATACGATCAGACTTACCATGTGGCCGTGAAGGCTAGGAATATCTTGCCAGTGACATTCTAAGCCTCGAAGGTTGGCAGGGTATTCGCCGTCCTTCATGAGCTGATAACGCTCGTTCTTTTTCACTAGATCAGTGGCATAAGTGAGCCCACCCCCGATAAAGCTAGATTGATTGCAGTACGGAGTCAATCTAATCTTGGCGACTTGCAAAGGAAATCGTTGAGTGACGACCGATACGGGAACGACGCCAACCCTGAGCTCTAGCTGGAAGGCTTCGTGGGCCAATGTTCTGAGGCTGAGTAACGCCTCACGAGCAGCATGCAGAGCCCAGGGTGGCACCAATAGAGAGGCGCCGTCGCCACCAAATACAAACGGTATCTCGGCCGTGTCGAGGGCATTCAAAACGGCAATGATGGAGCTAGCGCCTACGAGGTTAACTTCTTTGTAATGCCCCTGGTCGATCGCCTGAGTGGAGCCCACAACGTCGGTAATCAGCACGTACCAGTCTTCAGGGACGTCAGTATAAAGGTCGGGATCGGCTAAATCGAGAAATCGATCAAGCGGCGATAAATTAGTGTAAAAATCAGCACTAGACATATTAAATTGAGAGCTATTTGAATCTGCAATGCTGGTCAGGACGACCCAGGATATCCGAGCCATTTACTGGGTAAGTTTTGCAGTTTGCTTGCTGCCTTTATCTTCTACTTTTCCTGCTTCTGTCAGAGTAGTCAGGAAATTTGGCCACATTGCCCTCAGTGTCAGAATTGATGACACGAGCTTAAAAAAACGCAATCGCTGACAGTCTGCTCCACCAGGCTGTCAACTTAACTTGTGATTTTGGGAATTGGGCACGCTCAAACGGCATGATGCGCACTGGTACCAAATCGTCGATGAAGTGCTCGATGGTTCTTGCATAGTGTCAATAAGGGGAGGACGTTGGTCACTGTTGGGCGGCTTTGGATCTTCAAGTGGGAGGAAAGTGAGTAGCCCTACAGTCATCAAATTTAACAAAGGCCAACTCCACGAGACCTGAGGGTTTGTCGACTAACGGACAAGCGGGACTCCGTAAAACTGCGGTTGCTCGGTTTTTGAATGAGTGGCAATTTTCTGTAATCAGGCAAAACAAGTTTTCCTAGAACTGTCTGGGAAAACTCTCGATCATTGACCTGCGTCTTCTACCACCGTGAGTCTGGCAATATGATTAGCACTTCTTTAACCGAGTTGCGCTCTCGATCGAGTTTCCAGCCTTCTCAACCCCCCGCTTTACAGTCACTGCTAATTGCCGATGACGATCATCGCTATCGAAACGCGTTAAAAGCTTTTTTAGAATTTTATCGCCACAGCAATCAGGGCTGGTTTCAACAGATTTATGAGGCTGATCAGGGTAGTCGATGTATTGATTTGGCGATCGCTCAACAGCCGAGCCTAATCTTGTTAGATCTAGAATTTTTATCGGATAACCAATCGGGCATTGATATTTTTGAGCAGCTAAAAAAAGCCGGATATCGCGGCAAAGTCGCCTTTGTTTCTGGTCACAATGATGCACGGCTGATCTTTAAAGCGATGAAGGTCGGGGCCTGCGGTTATTTGCTCAAAGACCGACTCACCTCACAGCTGCCGGAAGCGCTGCCGGTCTGGGCCAGCGATCGCGTTTATCTGGGTGACGAGGTCACCAGCCGGTTTTTTTCCATCTTTCACCATGCCGACAAACCCCGACCCGATTTGACAGCAGCCCTCACGAGCCGCGAGACCGAGGTGCTGCAGCTGTTGGTCAACGGGGCCTCTAACCAAGACATGGCCAAGCGCCTGTACATTACGGCAGCCACGGTCAAGGCGCACCTCACGTCGATCTTTAACAAGCTGCACGTGAGCAGCCGCACCCAAGCGATCGTCCGGGCTGTAAAAACCGGGCTCGTCGTTATTGAAGAGGCTGAATTTGGGGAAAGATGACGCTGAACTGCGCCCCCCCTTGAGGGGTGTTGTTGGCCCAAATGCGCCCACCGTAGGCGGCTACAATCTTTTGGGTAATGGTTAACCCCCAGCCGTGACCTTGGGGGCGCTCAGTATAGCCGGGTTGAAAGATGCTGAGTCCCGCCCCTGGTGAAATGCCTGGCCCCTGATCACAAATTTGCATCAAAACTTCGCCGTCAAAGGCATCCCAACTCCAGGCAATGGTGCCGCCGATCGGGCTAAAGGCGATCGCATTGCACAAGAGATTGTCGATCACCTGACCCAACTGATGGGGATCGGCCTGTAGCCAGACGGGGTGATCGGGCATCTGTAGCGTGATTTGTTGGGCCTGCAGCGAGAGCGCAAAGGTTTGGCTGCGATCGCGGATCAAGCACTGCAGATCGACCGTTGCTAAGGGGGGACGCGTCACCGCTGACGCGGTCAGAATGGCATCTAGGCGATCGCTAATGTCGGCCACCGTTGCCTGCAGATTCCCCTGCACAGCCTGACCCTCATCGGTCAAAGACTGGCCTTCTAACCGCGATAGATACAGGTTGACCAGTCCCAGTGACTGCCGCATCTGATGCTCAACGCTCCCGAGCAGATCGGCTAAGGCAGTGGTCTGGGCTTGTTGCTCAGTGTGGGCCTGCCACAGGTTGAGGTGGCTCGCGATGACGCGGGTGACGGCCTGTAACTGCTGCTGTTCAACGGGTGTAAGTGGGCAATCAGTCAGGATGAACAGTCGCTCTGAAGGCTGCCCCGTCTCCAGCGGCAAAGCATAGAGATAGGAACAAGACACTGGCAGCAATGCCGTCAATCCTGGTGGCAGTTCGCCCCCTGTCCAGGCGTCGGGGGGCAGCCTGAGGTCAAGTTCAGCCCAGCAGTGGGGCTCGACTGTGGTCTCGGGGTCGACGCTTGCATAGACCCGCTCGCGTTGGCGTGAGGTCGGGTGCGCATAGCTTAAGCACCAGGCGACCAGGCGCGGCAGCCCCAGCGCTGGCGACAACGCGGCGACCAACAATTCACGGATCTCAACTGCGCGCTCTGAGGAAACTGTCAGCGTGTGCACCATAGAAGCTACTGAAGAGGATGAACGAAAAGACTGTCACGCCAGCAATCGCCCTACCCTGGTGAGAAGGACGGCTTTCGGGAGTCTGGCGGCGATCGCTAACCAACGAGCTGAACGATCCTTACCTAAGGGCAAGACCGGGGTGACTCATGATCTGGCTAAATTGGCTGAAATGGGAGATATCGTCAATCGCCATGGATAGGGTTGGCCACTTGGTTGAGGACACCTAGGAGCACGCTCGTCCTTCGCGCATTCGCAAAGGGGCTCCGCAGTCTTGGCCTAACTAGACTGACGACTGCCCTATCCGCAAAAACATCTACAGGAATCTAGTTTTCATCCTATCAAAAGGCTCTCCCAGAGTTCATTTCTTAAGCTTTAAAGTAGGATGCTTGAATCACTTTCAAAATTTATTGAATTCAATCGTTGTTTGCATCGAATTGGATATGAAACCTTACAAAAATTGGTAATTGCATCTGCTTCTGCATGTAAGGAATTGTTATTGTTTCCCCAAAGATAACGACTAGCTTGTACTGGCAGTCCCGATGATTGGGTGGCAGGCATCTGATCAACTTAGGTCAGCCAGAATCTCGACTAAAGTCTAATTGGGAATCCTCTGATCTGCGGCTTCAATAGAGTTGTTAATTCTGTTGTATCAACTTCAGGTTATTCATGATTCCAGCGGTGTCGCAAACACTAGCTCGAATTTTGGTCCACCAGACCTCGTTGGGCACCGTGCAGCAAGTGAGTTTCGATCGCCCTCGGCTATATCAGTCACAGCCGGTCGGCGTCAATCTCTATGTGTACGACGTTCGTCAGTCGGCGTCAAAGCCGGCTGAGGCTGAGCTTTTAGGGGAAGCAGCTACCAACTCGGCGACCCCAGCCTCCCCCGATCCCTTGAGCTGGGTCGAGATTTCATTTTTGGTGGTGGCCCGCGACTGGACTCGCCTCGGTGAGCAACAGCTGTTGGCCGAGGCGATCGCCTACTTTGCCGAACATTCTGAAATCCCGGAAGAGCGCTTAGTGCCAGCCTTACAGGGACAAGGGGGGGTCGCAATTGAGATCATCCAGCCCCGTGACGTCACGGGGCTGTGGCGAGCCCTAGCGGTGCCCCTGCAGCCCGCCCTTTACCTCAAGGTCACCGTGCCGCTGATGGGGGGCGTGCCCCTGAGTCAATCAGCGGCCTGCCTGCAGACATGACGGTTGCTCACGGCGATCGCGCCAGGCTGAGGGGATGGCCCCAGCAACGGCCCCCGGCCCCGACTCCCCCATTCACCATCCATTGCTAACGTTCATAGAGGCTTGAATCCATGCCCAGACTCGATTACTTTGCACCCGGCGTTTACATCGAAGAAGTGAACCGAGGGAGTCGCCCCATTGAGGGCGTGCCCACTGCAGTCGCTGGATTTGTCGGGTTTACCGAAGATATCCGAGGCGGCGCGGCGCCCCTCAAACCCATGATGGTGACCAATTGGGATCAGTATTTAGAGTATTTTGGCCGCCCCAACTCCGATGGATTCACTAGCTTTAACGCCTATTTGCCGTTTGCCGTGTATGGCTGGTTTTTGAATGGCGGCGGTCGCTGCTGGATTGCCAGCATTGGTACCCAGCTACCAGGCTCCACCGACGAAGCCCCCGCCGCCTCGGGCACCCAAATTATGAACCGTCGCCGCCGCCCCACGCTCAGTCTGGCCCGGCGATCAACCCCGGCAGCCGATGAAACGGGGGGCAGCAGCCTGGCGGCGATCGCCAACGGCCAGCGTCCGGCCTCACTCTCTGTGCGGATCAGCGACAGCACGCCTAAAGCCAGCGATAGCGACGCTGCCGATGCGGCAGTGCCCACTGACACGGGCGAATATTTCAGCGTGGCGGTGATGGATGGCGATACGGTCATGGAGCGCTACGACCACCTCAGCATGGATGCCGATGTGGATACCGCTGTCGCCGACTATGTGGTGACAGCCCTCGCCGATTCGGAACTGCTTACCGTTGAGGATATTGCCCAGGCGGGCAGTCCGCTAGCCCGCCGCCCCAGCAATGGCTATTGCGAAGTCAGCCCGCCGCCGTTTATTCCCAGCCCGCAAACTTTCTTTCGCGATGTCGAAGGGGTGCGGGACGATCGCACCGGCGTGCAGGGGCTCTTGGAAATCGACGAAATCACGATCATGGCTTGCCCTGATCTGATGCGGGCTTATGAAGTCGGGCTGATGAATCTCGACCAGGTGCACGGCGTCATGGATCTGATGGTCAGTAACTGTGAAGGGGCCGCTTCGGGCGACATTCCCAACCCGCCCAACCGCATGGTGGTGCTCGATTCGCCCCCTGATCGCTACAAGCCGCAGGATGTCAGCCAGTGGCTGTCAGAAGAGTTCAATCGGCGATCGCAGTTTGCTGCCCTTTATTATCCCTGGGTGTCGGTGGCCAACCCCCGTGATAATGGTCGCCCCATCTCGGTGCCCCCTTGTGGTCACGTGATGGGCGTTTGGGCTCGCACTGACGAAACGCGAGGCGTCTACAAGGCCCCGGCGAACGAAGTGCCACGCGGCATTTTGGGCCTGGCCTACGACTGCAACTTCCGCGAGCAAGAGCTGCTGAATCCGCTGGGCATCAACTGCATCCGCTCCTTTGCCAACCAGGGCATTCGCATCTGGGGGGCGCGCACCTTGGTCGAACCGGATCAAACCGAGTGGCGCTACATCAACGTGCGCCGCTTGATGAGCTATATCGAGAAGTCGGTCGAGTTAGGTACGCAATGGGCCGTCTTTGAGCCCAACGATGAAGACCTCTGGGCCCGCGTCACGCGGACGATCAGCAACTTCTTGACGGGGCTGTGGCGGCAGGGGGCACTCATGGGAGCTAGTCCTTCTCAAGCGTTCTATGTCAAGTGTGATGGTGAGTTGAACACCCCAGACTCGATGATTTTGGGACGTCTCTACGTCGAGATTGGCGTGGCCCCGGTCAGACCGGCGGAATTTGTCATCTTCCGCTTTAGTCAGTGGACCGGCCAAGACGAAGGCTAACTTCTTGCTGAGCCACCGGGTTTTTATAAGCAACCCGGTTTCTGGCGCGATCAAGATGCGGCCTGATCCCCCTGGCTACGCCACCCCTCTCTTGATAGGGGGCAGGGGGGATCCCACACATCTCAATGAGGTGACAAGCAACGGTTTCTGGCGCGATTGCCCCACCGACCCTATACCCCCTACTCATCCACCCATTATGAGGATCATGCACCATGGCTAACACCCTAGCCACTACTGGCTCTAGTAAGTTTTACATCAGTTGGGAAGGCATCGAAGAACTGCCCATTAAAAGCATCACTGAAGTGAAATATGAGGCGAAGACCACCGGTGGCCAGGCTCCCCTAGAATGCGGCAAAGGCGGCAGAACCAATCGCCAATCCAGCTCTGGTGGCTTTGACTCCAGCCCCACCCTCACCGTTGAGGTGTATCTCAGTGGCGACGCCACCAGCGCCAGCCGCATGATGCACGATTGGTTTAACCAGGCCAAACCCGCCAGTGATCTGGGCGAGGGCGACTGGGCCAATTCCCGCAAGAGCGGCTCGGTCGTGCTCTATAGCCCCGATGGCGATCAAGAAATCGTGCGTTGGAACTTTGTGCAGGCTTGGATCAAAAACTACAGCCTGGGCGATGCCGACGCCACCGGCGAAGAGTTAGCCGTCGAATCCTACGAGTTTGTCTGCGAAAAAGTCGATAAAGTGCTCGCGGGCGGTGATCCGCGGACCTCGACGGTAGCCGCAGCGGCGGCGTAGCCCCGTACTCATCCACCCAGACCGCTCTGAGAAAAGCTGCTTGATTCTTTGCCCACCCCTGTTGTTTTTGCATGTGATTGAGGCGCGTTTGATATGGCCCAGACCCCAGAATATTTAACCTACAGTCGATTTTTCTTTGAACTGAGTGATGGTGCGACTGGCAACAGCCAGCAGCTCAAGATTCAAAAGCTCAGCGGTTTGAATGTCACCCTTGAGGTGGCCGGTGAGGGCGAGTCGATTGGCCTACAAAAAGGCCTGAAGAGCGACACCCAATTTACGATCGCCTCCACCTCTTTTGAAAACCTCTCGCTAGAGTTCGTTACGACGGTCGAGAATGACGTGCTAGAGCTGTGGTACAAGGCTTGCCATCCCACCAGCTTTGCCGGTGGCGGTACTGATTGGAAGAATAACCGCTCGACCGCATCGGTGGTGTTTCTCAATCAGGACGGCAGCGAAGGGGCGCGATACAACATTATCGACGCCATCCCCACGACCTACAGCACCACCTCACTGGCCTCTGACAGCACCGACATGTTTAAAGAAAGCGTCGAGGTGCACCACGCGGGCATTCACCGGGTGAAGTAGCCCTGATGTCCCCCTGCCCTGCGATGAGTCCGCCCCATGACGAAACCGACCCATGAAATTCTGACGACGTCGCGCTTCTACATTGGCCTCTATTTAGACGGCAGTGA
This sequence comes from Cyanobacteria bacterium J06626_4, assembly GCA_038523235.1. Classification (GTDB taxonomy): domain Bacteria; phylum Cyanobacteriota; class Cyanobacteriia; order Phormidesmidales; family Phormidesmidaceae; genus Halomicronema. Next base: position 44,145 of record JBCBJQ010000031.1, on the reverse strand, counting down.
TGAAGCGGTGGACGGCTATTTTCAAGAATGCAAGGGCCTCAAAACCAGCCAGGATGTGATTGAGTGTCCTGAGGTGGTGCCGTTGGCCTGGGGCAATGCCAGCCACGGGCGATTTTCGAACGTGAAAATTCCGGGCAATTTGAAGGTCAACAATATCACCCTCGTGCGCAGCTTGCGATCGTCCAAAACGCTGTGGAACTGGCTGACCGCCGTTCAACAAGGGCAATGGGCCGAACAGCGGCGGAACGGGGCGATTGTGATTTACCGCCAAGATGCCAGCGAGGGGGCGCGGTTTGTGTTTGAGCGCGCTTGGCCGGCCAGCTACAAATGCTCGGATGTCAGTGCCTCGGGCGGCGATTTGGCCGTCGAAGAGTTAGAGCTAGCCTGCGAGGTGTTCGAGCGGGTTGACCCCGGTGATACGACTTAGACGTTGGCCTTGAGAGTTCGGCATGGTGAATTCGGAGCGCGGAGTGATGAATTCACAATCTGACAGCCTGGCGATCGCGGAGAATCCCCCAGCTATGTCTTTGCAAACTGAATTTGAGTTTCTCTTACCGAAGGGCTACCTTGATGCGGAAAATCAGCTCCATCGCAATGGTCTGATGCGACTGTCGCGCGCCGTAGATGAAATTGTGCCGATGGGCGATCCGCGCGTACAGGCGAATCCAGCTTACTCGACCGTGCTGATTTTGTCGCGGGTGGTGACCCGGTTAGGGGAGATTGACAGCATTACACCGACGGTTGTGGAGGGGCTCTTTGCCGAAGATTTGCAGTATTTGCAGACCTTTTATCGCAAGGTTAACGGCCTGGTGAATTGAGGCGAATTTGGAAGTAGGGAACAGGGAATAGGGAACAGCAAATTAGGTATCCCACTGACTCTACCCAACCTCACTCACTCCATTTACCCCACTCACCCCACCACCACCCATCTACCCTGCCACCCTGTCAACCTCCCACTCCACAGTATGAGTAACTACCTGGCGATCGCCACTGTCACCGCAACCCTCCAACGCTTGTTACAGGCCAGCATCCAGGCGGATGTGGAGGGGGCGCGTGTCACGACCCTGCGACCGGAAAATTTGGGGGAAGGTGCACCGGAATCGGGGTTGAATGTTTTCCTCTATCACATCTTGTCGAATCCGGCTCATAGCAACGGAGCCGTAGCGGGGCGGCAACGGCGGGGCGAAGTGACGAAAAAATCGCAGGCGGCGCTCGATCTCTATTACTTATTCAGCTTTTATGGCAACGAGGTAGAGCTAGAACCCCAGCGCCTGTTAGGTAGTGTGGTGCGCACGTTGGAAGACTATGGCTCGCTGACGCCGGACGTGCTGCAAGACACGATTGACAATCGGGCCTATCCGTTTCTGGCGGCCTCCGACCTACCAGAACAGTCGGAGGCGATTCGCATTGAGCGCCAAGATCTCGAAATGGAAGACCTCTCAAATTTGTGGAGTGGTCTGTTTGAGGCATCTTATTTACTCTCGGTTGCCTACAAAGTGACTGTGGTGCTGGTGGAAGGGGATGTTCCGGCGCGGCGGGCGTTGCCGGTGCGAGATCGCTATCTGGGGGCGATTCCCTCTAGCATTCAGCCGGTGATTGAGCAGGTGTTGTGCAGCGCGGGTCGCTACCGCCCGATTTTGCGCGACAGTTCTATATTGATTCGCGGCAAACAGCTAGAAGCTCCCAATGCCTATATCAAACTAGGGCCGCAGCTGATCGAACCGCAAACCGTTGCCCCCAACCAAGTCGTCCTTGATTTAGCGACGATTCCGGCGGAACAGCTCCGGGCGGGGGTGCAAGGGTTACAGATTATCCATCCGCGCGATGAACCCCGCACCGTTTTTGTGGAGCGCGGCAGCCGCACCCCACCGGCATCTCGGGCAGCCAGCGCGACGGCAGATCCAGCAGCAGACAGTTCGTCTCAATGGGTGGAGTCGAATGTGGAAGCCTTTGTGCTGCGGCCCACGATTTTAGACGTGGCGATCGCCGATGTGCAGGGCAGTGAAGATGAGCCGCGATCGGCGCTGGTGCGGGTGCAGTTTGACCTGACGGTGAATGCCAACAGCCGGGTTGTCTTAGTGCTGAATGAGCGGGTCACTCAAGCCCCGGCGGAGTATCTCTTTACGGATAGACTGCGAGAACAGAACAGCTCCGAAATCGAGATTGCCATCGCCGGAGTTCAACCAGGGGAGTATTTGGTGCGAGCCACCATTGACGGCGCTGAGAGCTTGCTGCAGGCTGATTTCGACCCTCAAAGTGCCACTTACGAGCAGTATGTGGGGCCGTTGTTAATCGTGCCCTAGGGCGGACTGATTTTGTTTGCTGACCCATGTCTGGATGACTGATGGTGGTTTCTTCTTCTACTGCTTCGACTACCCGCAAGGCCTCGACCAATCGCTCTGCGGTTTGGCATGACGCGAATCGCCGCTATCTAATCGATTGTCTGGCGCAACTGCGGCAGTGCCTCGAAGCTCAAGCCAGCCGTCCCGTTACGCGATCCGAGACCGGTCAGGCTTGTCCCTTTCCCCTACTGAAGCTGCAGGCTCATCTGCGCGTCATGCAACGGGTGCTGCATTTGGCGATCGCCCAAGGTTCGGCCTTGAAGCGCCTGTGTCAAACCCTGCGCCTTAGCGCGTTTGAGGTGAGCGTGCTGCTACTCTGTGCCGGGGCAGAACTCGAAGCCACTTGGGGGCCGCTCTGCGCTGCCGCCCAGGCCGATCCGCAGCGGACGTTTCCCACCTTTGGGTTGGCCTTGGCCCTGTTTCCGGGTGCTCACTGGAGCGCTCTCACGCCGGATGCCCCCCTGCGCCGCTGGCAGCTGATTCGCCTGAATCCCGATCAGCCTCTCACCAGTAGCCCCCTGCGGATTGATGAACGCATTTTGCACTATTTATTAGGGCTCACCTATCTGGATGAAACCTTGGCCAACCGCTTACAGCGAGTGAAACCAGCGGCTCATCTGGTGCCCTCACACACAGCGATCGCTGAGCAAATCGCCACCCTCTGGCAGGGACTCTCCCCCCGCGACGCCTATCCGGCGATGCAGCTGTGCGGCAGCGATCGCGCGGGGAAACAGGCGATCGCAGTTGCCGCCTGTCAGCAACTGGGGCTCAAGCTCTACAGTCTGCCAGCGTTCCTACTGCCCCAGCAAAACCAAGAGCTGCAGCATTTTGTGCGGCGCTGGAATCGAGAATCGTTACTCTCTCGCAGTGCCCTGCTCATCGATGATGATGGCACTACTCCCGACGGGGCCAGCTATCTCGCCGCCATTGCCCATGCCTTGGAAACCCTTTCCGGTCCCCTGTTCGTCAGCAATCGAGATCGCCGTCCCCCCAACCATCGGGTCGTGATTACCTTTGATATTGGCTCCCCCACTGCCCAAGAACAGCGCCTCCTCTGGCAGGCCAGCCTGGGTGAGACGGCGAATACCCTGAATGGCTACATTGACGCGCTGGTGTCTCAGTTTGATCTGAGTGCCCCCACTGTGCAGGCAATTGGCCATAGCGTTCGGCAAGCGCCGCCAGCGAGTGACAACGGGCAGACCGATAAACGGGTGGGCGATCGCCCAGCACAACCGCTAGAGCAGCAGCTTTGGGAGGCTTGTCGCAGCCAAGCTCGCCCCCGCATGGAAGATCTGGCTCAGCCCATTACCTCCCGCGCTCATTGGCATGATTTGGTGCTGCCACAGGAACAAAAGGAAGTGCTGAAGGAAATTGCGGCCCATGTGCGACAGCGAGCTACGGTTTATGATCGCTGGGGGTTTGGCGGCGACAGTGGCCGAGGCTTGGGCATTAGCGCCCTATTTGCGGGGGCAAGCGGTACGGGTAAAACCATGGCGGCGGAGGTGCTGGCGCTAGAACTGCAGCTCGATCTCTACCGCATTGACCTCAGTGCCGTGGTCAGCAAGTACATTGGCGAAACGGAAAAGAACCTGCGTCGGGTTTTCGACGCGGCGGAAATGGGGGGCGCGATTTTGCTGTTTGACGAAGCCGATGCCCTCTTTGGTAAACGCAGTGAAGTCAAAGACTCCCACGATCGCCACGCCAATATCGAAGTCAGCTATCTGCTCCAGCGTATGGAGTCTTACCGGGGCCTGGCCATTCTCACCACTAACCTGAAGGATGCGCTAGACCAGGCGTTCTTGCGCCGCCTGCGGTTCACTGTGCGCTTTCCTTTCCCCGATGCGACCCAGCGGGCGGAAATTTGGCGGCGGGTGTTTCCGACCACGGTGCCCACCGAGGGCCTTAAGCCCGACAAGCTGGCCCGTCTGAATGTGGCGGGGGGCAACATTCGCAATATTGCTCTCAACGCGGCGTTTCTGGCGGCCGATGCGGGAGAATCAGTGCAGATGAAGCACCTGCTAGAAGCCTCTCGCAGTGAATACATCAAGCTCGAAAAGCCTCTGATCGATGTCGAAATTAAAGGCTGGATCGCGCCGGTGCCGTAACGGCGATCGCCGCTCTCAGGCGAGATTGAGACAAATTAGACTTTGGTCGCACGGGCCTTCGACTAAAGTCGTAGAGAATCTTAAGAGGGCATACTAGCCCCATCCCTTAGAACGCTCGCCTCTAGATTGCCGGGAACCGCGATCGCCCCCGCCGCTTCCCTTAGCTGCCCACCCACCGCCTGACCCATACCGGCGTTTCCCCATGAAAACTCAACTGCAACGCCAGCGCTCTAACACCGCGACCCGAGATCGCGCTGGGGGCGATCGGGCAACGGCGGTTAACAGCCCATCGGTGCAGGCCCAATCGGCAGCAGAATCAGCCGCTGCGCCGCTCGACATACAGATGCAGCGGGCGGCTGAGCGGGGGCATAGTCTAGGCAACTTTACCATTCAGCCCGCTCTCGCCATGGGGGAACCGGGGGATAAGTACGAGCAGGAAGCTGACGACATTGCGGGTCAAGCGGTGCAGATGAAACCCCAGGCGAGCGGGGCGGCAGGCGCTCCTGAAGATAATTCCAGCGGGGCCAGCAACGCCAAACCCAACGTGCAACACCAGCTCAACCCGACGGCGGTGCAGCGCCAGCCTGATCTTGATATGGGTGGCTCGATGCCTGATCTCGGGGGGGCTCTCGGCGGTGATTTGGGTGGCATGGGCGACATGACCGATGCCATGGGCGGTGGCATGGATGAACTCGCTGGCGGCGGTGGCGGGGGGGGTGACCTGGGCGGCATGGCTGATGCCCTGGGCGGTGACGGTCTAGGAGATATGCCTGACGCCTTGGGTAGCGGTGAGATGGGCGATGCCATGGGAGCGATGGGCGGCAATGGTGGGGAAACCATGACGGAAGAGGAAGGCCCGGAGACCGAAGAAGTCGAGGAGATGCTGGGAGCGACCAGCGGTGAGATGGGCCTTGGCGATGACGGGATTGAAGGCAGCATCCGCACGGCGATCGCATCCGGGGGCGAACCGCTGCCAGAAGAAATGCAGGCCAAGCTGCGATCGCGCATTGGCATGGAAAATCCTGAAGATATCCGGGTACATACCGACGGTAAAGCCAACGAGTTATGTGATGAGTTGGGTGCCCTAGCTTTCACCACCGGCAACCATATTTTCTTTGCGGCGGGCGAGTATGACCCCGATTCCCCCGACGGACAAGAGCTGATTTTCCACGAAGCGGTTCACACGATTCAGCAAGGGGCGATCGACGGCAGCGAAGGAGCCGCTGAAGAAGAGGCTGAAACCAATGAAGCGGTGGCGATGCAAGCCGACGATCCAGCCGCGACAGAAGAGACGACGGACGACACCGCTACCGAGGAAACGAATCCTGAGACCGAGCAGACGGCTGACGCTGACTCCGGTGGGGAAGCCCAAGCCGAATCAGCCATGGATCAGGGGGCTGATGAGACTCAAGAGGCCGTCACCGACCAGGCCGAAGACGCCCAGATGCCGTCAGAGGTAACGGGACAAGTCAAGGGCTTTTTCGGTAAGCCTCCGGCTCCGACCGAGCCTGAAAAAGTCTCACCCCCTGCTGCTATATCTGACCCCCTGACCCCTACCACTTCCATGGGCACCGCCGAATCAGCCGATGCCGCCGCTGATGAAACCGGTGAGCTCATGGGAGGTGGGGCTAGCGGGGCGTTTGATCAAGCCCTGGGGGAGGTGATGACCTTTGCCGGTGAATCCGGTGCCGATGTGCTGAACTTGCAAGCTGCCCCAGAAGCGACCTATGACACCGCCTCAGGACAAATTGAAGCTGATCACAATCCGGCCGGTGAGTGGATTGTAAACAACATGGTGCTGGCCAACACCACCGGTAAGGCCATGGAAATCTACAACCGTTGGGGCGCTGTAGACGACCTGCCGAGTTATCACAGAGTCAATCCGCTTTATTACGCGTCTCTCGCGTTAGAAACCGTGGTGATGGTGCTAGAAATCATCAGCGGCATATTTGATGTGATCAGCTTGTTTTTGTTGGGCTTGATGATTAGCCTTTACCTCATCGCCGGGTTTTTCTACGGCCTCGGCATGTTACTTAATGCGGTTTTCGGGGCTGGGGCGTGGGCCATTGCCTGGGCCACATCGATCGCGCAATTTACTAACAGCACGTTCCCCCCGATTTTTAACCTGTTGGATACGTGGTTAGTGTTGCTGGCGCTCATGCGCGTGCCGCTGCGGCTCATTTTGATGGGTATGTGGCTACTCACGGGTCTTGTGTCGGGGTTCATTGCGCTGGGTCAGGGGAAAAGCTTTGCGGACGCGATGCAGGATGGGGCCTCGCTCGCGGGCAACCAGGTGATTGGTTTGGCCGGTGATTTGCTAGAGATCGTGTTATTTAACTACACCTCGCAAGCCGACGACATTGGCGGCGATGAGCTGCTGAGCATCGCTAATCCTAAAAACATTGGGAAAACAACCAAGGATTTAGGCAATGATTTTTTGAGTGCTGGTAAGAAAAAATTAGATCCCAACGGGACGCCCACTTTTAAGATTGTCGAGCTGCGCGATCCGACAGGTTCGCAGATTTGGGACGGCTTTGATGATGCCTTGGATATGGGCGACAATGCTGCCGTGTTGAATGCCATCAAGTGGGGCGATGAAGGGGTTAAGGAGGTCATCAAGGAAACGACCGTCGATACGCTCGGCGCTTTTGCCGGTGGCGGCACCGAGTTTGGTCAAGACGCCTTTAAGGGGTGGTCAGCAGACAGTGGGAAGATTTATGGCCAATCGGCGGCTGATGAGCAGAATATCCAAGCGGCTGCGGCCCAGGCCCAGGCATTACGAGAAACCCAGGCGATTCAGCGAGCTGAAGACGAGGATGCAGCATCTTCGACAGACGATGAACTCGCGGCTAACTATGAGGCGACGATCGCCGATTTACCCGAGTTAGAGCTAGAGACTGACAGCATCGAAGACTCACCAGCGAATGATCTGGCTGGGGCCATGCAAGGTGGGGCGATCGCTCAAGCTGGCATTATTCAACTGGAAGGCTTGGCCGGGCTCAAAGAGCAACAGTTGGAGGGCTTGTATTATGGCCAACTCGAATTGGCTGACCGGGCGGCGTTTTCAGAAACCGCTGAAGCGGTCTCTTCCTCATCGTTAGAACAAAATGAGTCGGCAGAAGGCATGCTCGACAGTTCGGCTGGGGATGTCCAAGGGGCACAAGACGACTCTGGTGACATGGCCGGGATGGCTAAAGTCATGAGCACGATTTTTGGGCCGCTAATGAGTGTGGCTAGCATCTTTACCCCCGTTGATAGCAGTGACTCTCAGGCGGCCACCAAGGCAGCGACAGACTCGGGGGACGCTGGCCAAGAGCAGGCCAGCGCTATGCCCGGCAATACGTCGGCAGGGGGCAAGCAACTGGATGAGTCGAAAAAGCAGAATGAGGGTGTGATCGCTGATGCTCAGCAGTCACAGCAGTCGATTGCCAGTGAAGACGAGGAAATTGCCGGACACCAAGCGGGGTTAGAAACGGACTTAGCAGACATTTATTCCTCCTTGGATGAGTTATATAGTCTGAACGATGAGGCCGAATCGGCCAAAGACAGTGCGGCTGCCGAGCAAGATGCCGAAATGGAAACCGCCGCCAGTTGGGCAGAAGAAACCCTCGACGTCATTCATGGTTTCTGGGAAGAGAATGAACCCGAAGGTGAAGGTGAGGAAGAAACCAACGCGGAAGACGACGAGGACACGGTCTCTTGGGAAGAGTTGCACGAGGTGTTTATGAGCTTGAGTTTGGCGGCTAGTGGCGAAGCCCAGGGAGCCGCGAGTTAATGTCGATTGACTATCCACGAGGCTCACAATGACCTTTGCGGCCCTACCAAAGTTTCTCCAAACATTTGCAAACATGGAGGCTGTCTTGTGAAAACGCGTCTGCTGGCCCAACGTCAATCTCGCACTCCGACGGCGGAGCGGACGGAAGCAATTGGACGGGCACAGCCGGTAGCGCGATCGCAACCGCTACAGGCTCAACCGGACGATAACACCACAGATAGTTGGCCATTGCAATTATCGCGGGCCAACACCTTAGGGCATAGTTTGACTCAGTTCACCATTCAACCGGCGCTAGCAATCGGTGAACCGGGGGATAAGTACGAGCAAGAAGCCGACGCGATCGCCGGTCAGGCCGTGCAAATGCAACCCCAGGCTGGGGCTGCAGCCGCAACCCCAAGCGGTAATCCGGGGGAGGGTAGCGACTCCGACCTGCACGTACAACACCAGGTCAACCCGACGGCAGTGCAGCGCCAGCCGGAGTTAGACGCGAGTGGCTCGATGCCTGACATGGAGACAGCAACCGGCGGCATGGGAGATCTGGCCGCGGGGGCTGGCAATGACCTGGGAGGTGGCGATCTCGGGGGTGACTTGGGCGGTGACCTCGGTGGCATGGGCGACATGACTGACGCCCTGGGCGGCAGCATGGATGACCTTGCAGGGGGCGGCGGTGGCGGTGATCTCGGCGGCATGGCTGATGCGATGGGTGGTGACGGCCTAGAGGGTATGACCGATGCCGTCGGTGGCAGTGAAATGGGTGAGATCGTCGGGGCTATGGGCGGTGATGATATGGCCCCGATCGCTGAAGGCGAAGGCCCAGAGACGGCAGAAGTCAGCGAAATGCTGGGAGCCTCTGATGTCGATCTGGGGTTTGGTGATGATGGGATTGAGGGCAAAATTCGGGCGGCGATCGCCTCAGGCGGTGAACCGCTACCCGAGGAAATGCAAGCCAAGCTGCGATCGCGCATCGGCATGGAAAACCCCGAAGACATTCGCGTGCATACTGGCGGGCAAGCGAATGAGCTGTGCGATGAGCTAGGAGCCCTGGCCTTTACTACCGGCAACCATATTTTCTTTGCGGCGGGCGAGTACGACCCTGACAGCCCCGAGGGCCAAGAGCTGATTTTCCACGAAGCGGTACATACGGTGCAGCAGGGGGCGATCGACAGTGGCAGTGGCGCAGAAGACTCCATGGAGGACACCGGGGCTGACCTGGGCTTGAAAGCTGACCCCGCCGAAATCGCCGCCGCCCCCGTACCCGTGCAATCGGCAGCGACCCCACCCAGCACAACTACAGACGAAGACGAGCAAACGGGCACTTCAGAAGCCGACGGTGAGGACATGGCCGCCGAGGGCGAGAAAGATGCCCAAAATGCTGTGGACTCAGAGAGTGCCGATACCCCCACCGACGGACAAGAAGCCGTGCATACCGACGCGCCCCCCGACGAGGCCGTCGGCACGGCCCAAGATGTTTTTACGCCAGTGCCCGAGGCGGAACCCGACAAAGTCCCCGCCCCCGAGGCGTTGGGCAACCCCCTCGAACCCCTGCACGAAATGGGCTTCGAAGAGGGCCTAGACAATGCTCAAGATGCGGCCAGCAGCTCGATGGATGGCTTGGCATTTGGGGGCGATGCCTTTCCAGACTTTAACGCGGCGTTAGCTCAGTCCGTCGCCTTTGCAGGAGAAGACGCCGGCGATGTACTCAATCTGCAAATGGCCACTGCTGTGGATGAGCAGGCGGCAGCCGATGACACGACTAAAGACACCGAAAAAGCCTGGGATGCCGGGGAGGAAGTCGGCTGGCCCAAAGGCATGAAGGAATCGGACACGGGCAATCCAGCGGGCGACTGGATTGTGGACAACATGTTTTTGGCAGGCTCTAGCGGCAAAATCGTCGATATTGCCAACTTGATGGCCGGGGATGCCTCTTGGTTTGCCCTCAAGCCCACGCACTGGGCTCACATGTTTGGCTATATGGCCATCACGTTCGAAATTTTCATCAACATGATCGAGCTGCTGACCGGCATTTTAGACCTGATCTGTCTGGCGCTGACGACGGTCATGTTCCTCTTTATCATGATGCAGGGCATCTGCTACGGCATTGGCACACTCATGAATGCTCTTGCTGCGGGGTCTGGGGTGTCGATGTTGGCCTATGCAGAATGGTGGAAAGGGTTGTGGCAAGTGATCGCTGGTTGGTTAGTCAAACTCAGCGAATTCATCATTTGGTGGACAATCTATCGCCTGGGCTTGCGGGCGATCACGATCGTCCTCTGGCTATTAGATGCCTTGTTGGCTGGGGCTGTGCTGGGTTGGGAACATGCTAAAGAGGGCCTGGGCCGAGCCGCCGTGCAGGCGGTCGGGGCGGCAGCCGATATCGTGGCCATTGTTCTCTACAAGATGACCGTTGATACCGGTATGGAGAGGGACGTAACCGACAGTGCCCGAGAGGCTTTTATTGAAGAACTCGTAGTCGGGGTTGGCTTCGGCGGCTTTGGCGGAGCCGGTATGGAGCAGGCGCAGAGCAGTACTGGCAGTGCCGTTCAGGCGAAGGCCGACGAGACTCAAATCCAGGCGGTGCGGGAGTCCAATGAGGAGTTGGAAGCCGAGTATGAAGACTATCAAGAGGCTCACGAAGAGTCGAAGGAAGCGCTACCGGAAATCCCAGAGGCAGATCCCTTGACCACGGTCGAATCTGCCAGTACCCGCATGGCCGTTTGCGATGCTGAAGATGAGCAAACCCAGGGCGCGATCGCCGAAACAGAGAGGCTCATTCGCGGCAAGCAGCTTTGGGCCGAAGACATTTACGGCAGTCAACTGATTTTAGAGGAGTACCACGCTCAGCAAGAACAGTCTCAGGCGATGAGCGAAGCCTACCAAGAGCGCACAGGCGTGGCCGCGGCTGAAGTCGCTGACGCCAAACCCACCCTCGAAGGGGCTCAAGATCAGGCCGATACCGGGGCCGCCGATTTGAACAGCCAGCAGGGCAATATCAAGCAGGGCAGTGCCATGGGCGGTCTGGTGGGGCAGGATGTACCCTCTGACCAAGGCCCTGTAGCTCAGCAGGGAGCCGATGGCGGCGCTGCCGATGTGGCTCAAGGCCCCAGCACCTCGGATGATGGGGTCGCCGCCGCTGCCGGAGCCATGAAGGAACAGGGGGCGCAGGCTGCGGAGTCGGCAGAGATTCAATCCCTGCTGGAAACCCGTGAGGCTGAGGCGGCTGAAGTTCAAGCCGAAAACCAAGCCGAAATTGAGTGGTTGATGACCCGGCGAGAAGCGTTTTATGCCCACTGGGAGGCGATCCAAACGACGCGCAACGCTGCCGAAGCCGACCGGGAAGAGGGCTTGGCAGAGGGAGAAGACTGGTCGAGTGAAGTGTTTGCCATTATTCAAGACTTTATGGCCATGGAGGGGACTGACACAGAAGATGATGAAGACACGGACAATGACGACGATGATGTCCTGATGTCAGAAGACTTGGAAGACGAAGCAGACCAGCCGACGTTAGACGAAACGCTAGAAAACTTTATGGAGGTCTGGCAAGCCCTGGCAGAACAGTTCGGTGTTGCCGAGGATGAACGTCAAGATGAAATGACGGAGACGGTGGTTGGGTAACTGTGGTAGAGGTCTATCAGTCATGAAAAAATCAATGCTCGAAGCCTTGCTTAAAGCGGCAGACAAGCAAATCCAAGAGTTTGTCGCGGCAGGGGAACTGTCGGCAAACCAGCAGCAGGCGATCGCCCATGCCCAAAAAGCCCTCATCCATGCGCAGCTCAAACAGTGGGCCGAAGCTGCGGAAGAATATGACGCCGCGATCGCCCTCTGCAATACCGACAGCGACGCCATCGAAGATAAAGCGAGTATCGCCCTCAACCAATACGGCAAAGCGATCGCCCTGTTCCATCTGCCGGAGCGGCGTGAGGAGACTCATGACGCGATCTCTATTGCCCTCAAACTGGCGTTAGAAATTGGTCACACCCATCTGGCCGCCAAGGGTTATTTTTTCCTTGCTTCCCTCCATCGAGAGGCCGGAGACATTCTCAGTGCCATCAAGGCCAACAGCCGCGCCCTGCGATTTGACCGCAAAACCGAGTCATCTACTCTGACGCTTTCGATCTTGCGGACGCGCAGCTCTACCTATGTTTTGCTGGGACAGCTTGAGCGAGCACGAGCCGATTTAGATCGAGCCTATGACTTCGCTAAACGCCTGGGCGAAATTCACTTGGCCTATGCCATTCAGCTTGATCGCCAAACGCTGAAAACCCTCACCACGGATGAGACCTGGGTCGACAGCGATCGCTTTCTCAAAACGTTGCTGGCCGAAGCGCAAAGCGCAGGCGCGGATACTGTCATTGGCGATATCAACCTGTATCTGGCCCTCGTCGCGGCGGAACAGGAAGACTGGGCCGCTTCCCGCAATTACGCGATGACCGCGCGACAGGAAACCCTCAAAGCTTCGGACATTCATCGGTTTGCTCGCTTTTTGGCGAGTTCGCTAGCGATCGCCCAAGCCTGTGAAGCCCTGGGAGACAAAGTCGCCGCCTTTGATGCGTTATTGGTCGCTAAAAAAAGCCTCCACACAGCCGAGCAGGAAGCTGCCGAAGAAATGGTGACCCTTTATCTCAATACGCTGCCTGTCCGCTGGGGCAAAGAAGAATTTGACCGCATTTTCCGCATCCATCAAAATCGCCAACGGGCTAAGCAGCACTTTCAGGGCATCCAAATTACGCCGAAGCATCCCTCAACTACGGGTTGAGGTCAGGATAGGGCATGCTAGAGAGAAGAAAACCCTGGTCCTGCCCCTGTCGATTAATACCAATTCTGCAAGCTAGTTCTCCAGATTGAGGATCCCCCGCTGTCGCTGCCCCCTTAACAAGGGGGCTATTCACAAACTGGATTGGGACGCCCCCATTTTTCTAGCGCAGCCATGCCCAAAGGGCTTTAGGGGGGTTGGGGGGATCATTCAGAGATATTGATGTGTAATCACATCTGGAAGAATTGGTATCAAGCATCTGTAAGCATTGAGGCTGTCTTGTGAAAACGCGTCTGCTGGCCCAACGTAAATCTCGCACCCCAATGGCGGAGCGGGCAGAAGCGGCTGACTCGGCACAGACGTCGGCGAAATCGCAGCCATTACAAACCAAAACTGACGGTGACAACGCCCCCAGCCTGCCGTTACAGCTAGAACGCGCCAACACATTGGGGCATAGTTTGGCGCAATTTACGGTGCAGCCCGCTTTGGTCATGGGCGAGCCGGGCGATAAGTACGAGCAAGAAGCTGACGCGATCGCCTCTCAGGCGGTGCAGCGCCAACCCCAAGAAGACGATGCTCCCACGTTGCAACGCGAGCCGTCCGATCTGTCGGATGCTGGGGATATGTCGGCGATCGCGACGGCAGCGCCTGAGCCCATGACGGAAATGGCGTCCGCTCCGGATATCGCCGACCCGGCCAGTGAACTGGATACCGGTGAGGAGATGTCTGCCGATGGCATGACGGATGCCCTCACCGACACGATGGCTGTCGATACCGATGCGATCGCGGAAGGGGGGTTAGGCGATCTAGCCGATGCCGAGACTGAAGTTCCAGAACCCACTGACCTCGCCGGTGATCTCGATGCGGGCAGTGAAGGTGCGGCTCCCAATTCCATTGAGGGGCAAATTCAAGCGGCGATGGCGAGCGGTGGAGAATCGCTGCCGGACGATACCCAAAGCTGGCTGCGTCGTAGTTTGGGTATGGTCAATCCAGACGCGATCGTCATTCACGATGACAGTGAAGCCCACGACCTGTGTGATCAACTCGCGGCACTGGCTTTCACGACGGGCAACCACATCTTTTTTGCCGCCGGGGAATACGACCCCGATAGTGACGCGGGCCGCGAACTGGTTGCCCACGAAGCCGTCCACACTATGCAGCAAGGGGCCATTGAGGGCGGTGCTGAGGCGGAGACCGATCTTGACCAGGGCGCGACCGACGCCGAGGAAGCCGAGGTCACGAATGATTTACTGGGCGAACTCGGCATTGATGACTCTGCGAATGCGGAAGATGCTGATATTGATCACGTGGCCGTGCAGGCTCAGCAACTGCAGCGAGCCGAGTGGGACGAAGATGAGACTGACGGACAAACCGCCGACAGCACTAGTACTGCCGATGCGGAAAGTGCCGCCGATGGGTCTGACTTGGGAGGCCACGATGATGCCGTCGCCAGTGAAGAGAACGCCCTCGATGCCATTGATCCGGCGGCTGAAGCGAACAAACCGGCCCTCCCCACCCGCTTACCCGAACCCGTAGAGATGCCCGATGTGGGCGAAGCCGTCGATCGCCAAGATGTCGGCGAGATCGATGAGATCGGCGCTGGCTCCCTTAGCGACAGCTTAGAAATTCTCACGGAATTTAGCCTGCTGGGCAGCTTGGAGAATGCCGGTCTGGAGGAAGGCTTCTTCAATGAAGTGGCCGCCGATAGCCTGCTGGTGCAGCGGGATACGGAGGAATCCGCAGGCTTCGTCGAAAGCACGGTGGTCGATGACACCGAGCCTTACCCCGACTGGGCCAAAGTTGAGGGCGATGATTTTGGTACCCAACTGGCGCAAACCTTGGTGGTGGGGCAAACTGCCGGGGCCGTTTACGACGTTTATGACACCTTTGCCAGCGTTGCGGATGAAACCAATGGCTTTGGGGTCGCCGCCGCCATCTTGGAAGGGTTTTGCACCATCCTCCAGGTCATCACCAACATCTTGGACTTAATCGGCCTGACGCTGGCGCTGGTGAGTCTGGTATTGCTGATTGCTGCCGGGATTTTAGCGATCGGCCTGCCTTGGACGGCAACTGCTGTCGCGACCCTGCTGAGCTGGGCCGCCAACATCATGAATGCGGCCATTCAAATTGACAAGATCGTCCTGGTGTTCATTCTCTGGCGCATGTTGTTCCGCGCTCTGTCCATTGGCCTACGAATTGCTTCAGTCTTTTATGAGGGGGGTAATTGGGACGATGCCTGGGATGCTGTGCAAAGCCAGGTGATGGCGTTTGGTCTCGATGCCGCTCGAGCCGCCTTAGCGGTCTTTAGCTATGGGGGGGTGAATCCCACAGCGGGGGGCGGGTTTATTAATACGGCGGCGACTTCGACCAGCTCCATCGCTATCTCTACCGCTGGCAAGGCGGCCTATTGGGGCGTGTTCTTTGGAGGCATTGCGTCGCTCAAGACCGAAACCGTTGCGGGGGGCTTAGATGACGCTCCAGGGGCGATTTCCGGCGGTGTCGATAATTTCAATGACAGCGACACCATGGACTCCTACGACGGTGGGTCGATGGCTCAAGCTAGAGAAGACTCGGCCATGATGGCCCAGCTCGAAGAACGGCAAGAAGATCTCGAAGACGCCCAGGACGAGGCCGACGACTCGGAGACGGATGCCGATTTGCCAGAAATCCCTGAAGATGCGCCGTTTGAGGTCTCGGATGCGGCGGCCAACACAGCTTACCTAGCAATGGGCGAAGGGTACCTCGCCATTCGGGAAATTGAGCTGATGGATATCATTGCCAGTCGTCAGGTGCAAGCCGAGCGCATGCACGGTTACCAAACGGGGCTAGCGTCTAACCAGGCCAGTGTGCAAGGAGCCGAAGATGTCTTTGGCGCCCACAACCAACTGAATGAGGCAGCCATTGAACAGGGTGCCCCCGCTGGTGAGGAAAGCGCCGCTGGTGCGGGGCCAATGAATGACATGGGGTCTGACTTAAAAGGTCAGCAAGGCATGATCAAGTCGGGCGGCAAAATGGGGGAATCGCAGGGCGCAGATGCAGCGGCCACCCAAGCCGGACCCTCGGCCCAGCAAGATGCTGATCAAGGGCCGAAGTCAGCCGAACAGTCTGGGCAAGGTGCGGTCAAAGGTGAACAAGAAGCTGCGAGCAATATCAAAGACAACGAAAAGAAAATTGGCGAAGCGGAAGCCTTGAAGCAAGATACGGCCAATACTCAAGACGATTTGGACAAAGCCCAAATCTACAATTCTGCAGAGCTAGAGCGGCTGTTTGCCGAACTGGCCAATGTGCAAGCCGCCACCGATGTCGCCACTGCGGCCCGTGAAGAAGAGGAAGACCGGCGCGCTGATGCGATCGCGGAACTCTTTGACTGGACTCAAGACCACCAAGACGCCGTCGAAGCTTTTTTCCTTGATGATGCTGAAGAGGAAGAGGATTTTGAAGTCGAGGACGATGATGATGACGCCGTAGATGATGACACCGAAGACCAAGACAGCAGCGACCTCTTAGCCGCCTTTTACGAGTGGTTATCTGAAGCGACTGAACCGATGCGCGATGACGTTGAAGCTGAAGAAGAAAAAGACGTTTCTTTGTATGCTTAACGGCTGCAATCACCGTGTTGTGGCCAAGAAGTTTGCGAATTCAGAGAACGCAACGCTCGCGACTCCGGTACATTGCTTTGTTATTCCGTGCTTGCTTCCACACTCGGCATTCTGGTGCGTTGCATCCACCAACCAACAAGGGGAAATTGCATCCAGAAAGAGAAGTAGAAGAATGTCAAATACCAGTATGAAGCAACAAATCCGATTCCAAGCCCCTTGTAGACAGCCAGCAGCAGGTAGTCATATACAAAAAGCGGCAGCGTTAGATATAGAGCCAGCCAACACGAGTTGACCAAATGCTTGCTGTCAATCCAGTACTTTTCTAGGGTATATTGCGTAATCGGAAAATAGATGAGTGTGACGAAGACGCAAATCGCAATTTTCGCCCAAAAATACCATTGCTGATAATAGTCAGGGAGGCCAATTATGTAGAAAATAAGCCACGTAATGAAGCTGTATGCAAGCAACTCGAAATGTTTCTTAATGTTCATGTTTCCTGCCTGAGTCAGTAGCACTTTTCTTACTACTTTCAGTGTCTTTGTCTTGCGGAATAATTATATATTCAACGTCAGATCTGCTGGTTAATTCTCCACGTGACCGAAGCTACACTGCAGATCGGCTGGTTAATACCCAGCTCTCCAGGCGTTAGACAGCAGCTTCATTGTCTAACGCCATTATTTCGGGGTGTTATCCAGCAATTTTGACGATTAACCTTTTAAAGGGAAGAATACTCATGGTCATCAGGGCACTGGCACCATAAAGCCTGTGAGCATATCCCAAGGTTACTGATTGTGCCACCCTCATTTGCCTCATGGTTGGGTCTGACTCGGATTACTGGGTTCTGGGTAGCGGCGGCGATCGCAGAACTCTTTGACTGGACCTAAGACCATATTCATCAACGTCGTCTACTGTTCAGTATCTTGCACAACAATGCCGAGTGACTTGTCAGTTCGCCCCCATCGGATAGTGATGCCGAGCTTGATGCAGCGCCCAAGCAAACCCTGCCCGGTCACTCAAACCTTGCGGTTGATATCCCAGGGCATGCGCGGCTGGGTCGCCAAACAAGCAAGGCATAATCGTCGCATCATCTTGAGTCAACAGATGAGGCGAGATGACCTGATGGGTATAAGTCATATCATCTGCATCCAGCGTGGGGTGTTGGCATCCGGCCATGGCCATGGCGTATCCTGCTTGATCCAGCATTGCTTGCAAGGTTTGGGCAAAGCCATGCCGCTGAATGTAGGCCGCCCGATACACCGTGATTAAGGTTTCTTCCCGCACTTTTAGGGCTGAGGGCACTTCACTCGTCCATAGCGTCACAGCCAACCATCCTCGCTGCAGATAGGTTTGTAGCGCAAAGCGGCTGCTAAATTCGCTGGTATAACGATTTGTCCACCCGCCCATGCGATCGTCCACAACGACCAATCCGAGTTGGCAGGTGCTGGCGACGTCATCAAACTGATTTAAAGTCGCTGCGATCGCGGCTTCTGCGATCGCCTCCGCATCTATCGCAATCAGGGCATCTAGCATGGCGGAGACATGAGCTTTGCCCATGGGATTCATGGCGGACATGGGCAACAGCTCAGCATCCGAACCATCCGCGTTGAGCAGAGTGTCGAGATAAGCTTGAAAGCGCGCCTGCCCTGGCGGCAGATCGTAGAGATCGCGCTGAAGCTGCAGTAAAGGGACAAAGTCAATCTTCATAACATGATGCGGAACCTAGTTCAGCGGTTAATACGCAATAGCTCATACGGATGCGCCCACCCCTTCAGCCCGGCCATCCTGGCTAGCCAGTCCCGAACTAATGGAGGCACTTCAACCTTTGCTTCATCGGCAAAATACAGATATCCGCACAGTGAACAATCCGCGATCGTCGGATTTTCACCCACGATGAACTTACGGTGATCTGACAGTTCAGCCGCCAAGATTTGCACATCATGCCGATATCTGGCGCTGAGCCACTGTTGAGCCCCTTCACTGAGCCTAAATTCTTCAAACTTGTTCGAGGCTCTTAATTGAGGCAGGCATAACCCAATTTTATTGGCTTCCCAAAAAAGCCATTCGAGACAACGGGCAAAGGTCTGATCACTTTCCGCGCCTAAAAGCTGATACTTCGTCGCGATGTGAATCAAAATCGCATTGGATTGCACGTAGGCTTTCCCCTCATCAATGAGTAGCGGCACCTCGTGAAATCGAGAATGTTGCTTGAATTCGGGCGATCGATTATCTCGTGCTGAAAAAATATCGATTTCTTCGTAGTCGTGGGAAATGCCGGCGATCGCCAAGCAGAGCTTGACTTTATAAGCATGGCCCGAATCAGGGTGTCCAAATAGTTTCATCGTCGTTGATCCCCGCTGCACCATCATCAATTGCTGCTTGATTTTACCTGAGCTAATGTTCACGGCATTGGCAGACGGCATCGAGATTCCCACTGCCATAAATTGGCAAAAGCTCCTATTTCCTAGATGATTGTCTGTTGAATAATCGAGAGTAAAAACTCCTTTTCGGACAAGCTACTCTACCAATCCTCGGCGCACGGCAGCGACAGCCGCCTGCACCCGATCGTTCACCACCAGCTTGTTCATAATGCCTTTTACATAGGTTTTAACCGTGTTGGGGCTGAGGTAAAGCTTTTCGCCAATGGCGGTGTTGCTATGGCCCTCGACGATGAGCTCTAGTACTTCCAATTCGCGATCGCTGAGCAATCCCACCGTTTCCGGCGATGTCTTGGGGCGTATCGGGGCGAGATGCTGTACTACCGTTTGCGCAATTTGCGGATCAAGATAGGCCGCGCCGGAAGCCGCCACGCGAATTGCATTCGCCAGCGCCGCGACATCAGTGCCCTTGATGCAGTAGGCATCGGCCCCGCTGGATAACGCGGCAATCACCTCGGTTTCATGAGTATGAGAGGTCAACATCACCACGCGCATGTCCGGCGATCGCTGCTTAATGATCTGCGTCGCCTCAATCCCATCCGTCCCCGGCATGCCGACATCCATTAGCACTACCGCCGGTTGCAGGGCTTGAGCCTGCTGAATGCCTTGTTCACCGTCAGCGGCTTCTCCCACAATGGTGAAGTCATCCTGATGGGCCAGTGCGGTGGTGAGGCCCAACCGCATCATCGGATCATCATCAACAATCAGCAGCGTCAGCGCAGTAGCGGCAAGAACAGTCATAACCAGTTCAGTAGAGAGGCTTTCATTCTAGTCTCCTCGCCCGCCATTCTCGTCGCCTGATTGACCCAACTGGATCGCCTAACTGCAGGGAGTACTCACCGTCAAAAAGCTGCACTATAGAACCACACAGGCCGACCCCTGGGCGAATCGTGAGCACTCGACAGCTATGCTAATCATCTCTCAATCGCTGCGTCACCTGCGACGGCAGTTTGCCCAACTGGGCAATGCCCCCACCCCATCAAAGGAATTTCACCGCTGGCAACAGCAGTTTATTCGCGATCGCATCCGGTTAACGGTATTGATTTCGATGGTGCTGTTGATCATTCTGGGGGTTGTCAACTTCGTCGTGGTGTTGCCGGCACTTACCAGCAGCACGAATGAGCAATTAGGACTCAGTGTCGAACAGTATCGGCTCTATCCTTACTTTTTTACGGCGCAACAGTTAGGACTCTTGCTCAATTTGCTCCTGCTCCGTCGCGCGGCCTCGATCGCAAAGCTGCAGTGGCATTTTCTGGGCTATTCGGCCGCTGTGCTGTTGGGCCCCCAAATTCTGTACATGCTGATGGGTCAAACGGTGTTGGATTTGGGCGGCTGGATTTTGTTTTTCATGTTGCAGGCCGTTCTCATTCCGGTGCGGTGGCGATGGCATTTCAAGTCGCAGGCCAGTCTGCTACTCGTCGTGGGGGCATCAGTATGGCTATTTCGGTTGGACTTTCCCGATATTCCGGTTGAGATGCAGCAGCCTCTCTCGATCTTTTTTTTGACCGTGATGCTCTGTGTATTTGGCGTGGCGGACCTGGGCATCTGGCTGTATGAACGCTTACTGATGCGTGAGTTTGAGCTGCGGCAACAGCTGCAGCTTTTCCTCCATGCTGTTTCCCATGATTTGAGAAATCCTGTTACCGGCACCCTGATGCTGCTCCAAAATCTGCCCATCCATGCGGGTAAAGCCTGGCTCAATGAGGCGACGATAGCTCAAATGATGGCCGGTCAAGAGCGACAGCTAAAACTGATTAATTCTCTACTGGAAGCCCATACGCAAGATGTCAAAGGCGTCTTACTACATCCGCAGGCGGTGCGGTTGCGATCGCTCGTTGACGCGATTGTTCTAGAGTTTCAACCGTTGCTCCAGTCGGTACAGGGCCAAATTACTGTTCTCGTGCCTGCTGACCTCCCTCCCCTCGTGGCTGACCCCACTCAGCTGCAGCGGGTTTACGACAATCTGCTGAACAATGCACTGCAATACAATCGTCCAGGTGTCTGCGTGACGCTCAATGCTTGCATTCAAGAGGGCGACTTATATTGCACCGTCAGCGATAACGGTCAGGGCATCGATTACCTGACAAGGGATGAAACCGCCGACTGGTCACAGCAGCACCGAGTTTTTGAACGCTACAGTCGTGGGGTAAACCGCCGACAACCACTGCACCTGGGGCTCGGTCTATACATCTGTCAGCAAATTATCGAAGCTCACGGCGGTCAAATTGGCGTCGATAGCCACCACCACCAGGGCACCACGTTTTGGTTTACCTTGCCTTTTGAGACTGGGCAACACGGCTAGCCTATTCTCGCATTGCTATCAAGGGCTGAATCTGATTGGGACTGAAACATCTCTGCCTTTGAGCGGATGCCGTCGCGATTGAATTCAGGGCGTCGGCATTGCCCTCAGTCAGACAGCGCTTAGGTGTCCTCAGCAAAATGGCCAGCCCCATATCGGTGGGCTGGCCATCAGAACATTCCCTTAAACGCATCTTGGGTTCGTATCCCAACCCTCTCTAGAACTCAGCTCTGAGTGACTAAAGAGAGAGCAGTTGCTCACCCTATCTGGATTGTGTGTGCGAAGTCGGTAAAGCCCGCCAGCTAGGCCAGTCGGGAGCAACTGGCGGCTAGCGGGCATGCAGCTGCTTAACCAGGCATATATGCTGGCTCCATCAAGGCGGGCTGAGTACCGATGGGTAAGGCATCCCCAAATGGATCGAGGTCTGCCGGATCGCTGTCGGTTTCGCCGGTGCCGATCGCCGCGTCTGCAGCCACCGCATCGGTCGCATTGACCGCCAACATTTCGAACGGATCGTCGAGCATCAACTCGGGAGCGATCGAGAGTTCGTCGGTAGTCGAAGCCACATTCGTGAGCGCATCAGGAGCCGTGAGGTCACCGGTCAGCGGCTCTGAAGGCGACATGCCCGTCAGTGCATCGACCGTACTCTCGGGGCCTGAAGATGCCGCTTCTGCACTATCAACAAAGGCGTAGTCGAGGCTGGTAGAGGCGATCTCCTGACCCTGGCCGCCATCTTTGCTGTAAGCCGTCGCGGTGATGCTAACGTCTCCCAGTTCCGGCGCTTGGCCTCGATAGTCTTCCTTTTGGTTGCTAAACAGCGTGTAGGGGTCAACATTTTCAATGCGATCGCCCACGTTGGACTCGAACTTAACGCTTTCCACTTCTCCCGCATAGAAATGATCAGGATTGACTCGTGCCCCCACGCTGAACTTGTCCAAATCCAGACCATTGAGGTCGATCTCCGCGCCATTCTCCAATTCCTGGATGATGGCGTCCGTTTCGGAGTTCACCAGGACGAATTCGAACATATCCTCGTCGGTGATGGTGTCACCCACTTGGTTAGCGGTTGGGTCATTCTCAACGATGTCTTGGCCCAAGCCCTTGATGACGAAGTTGCGCATGCCATCGACAGTAATGGCATCAGCGATCGCCTCCGCCTGATCGGCACCTCCTTCAAAGCGCAGCAGACCCAGGAAGGTGTCATCGTGAGCCGCGCCCGCGCGAGGGCCACTCTGGTCATTGGCGTTTTGCTCAGAGTAGACGGTTTGGTAGAAATCACCATCTTTGGTAAAGCTTTCGCCGAGTCGGGTGGTATGACCGGCCAGCTTGAGCGTGTCTTGGCTGGGGTCAAAGTTATCGATGTCGATAAAGCCAAAGACACCGGCCCAGTGGTCGTAGGCCGCGCCGTTTTCACCGGCCACGCCTTTACCATTAATGCGGCCATCACCCTTGGTATGCTTCAGCATGAACTGCGGCTGCGCGCCTAGCTCGCTAATTAGCGCCAGACTGTCAGCACTATCGTCATCCCCCAAATCAACGCTATGGGTGGCGCCAAAGTATTGGGTCGCCGTTTCAATCGGATTCGCCTTCAGGTCATCCAGCATTTCGTGGTAGTTGCCTTCGGGAATCTCTTCCGAGCCGTAGAGGATGACAGCATCACTGCCCTCGCCCGCCTCGGTTAGGGTGCTGGTGTCTGTGTAGGTGCGAATGCTCAGGGTGTCATCGGCGGCGGTGCCGTCAATTTCCTCAATCGTGCTGTCGTTGACTGCGACCGTAATACCTTCGACGGGCTCCTGGGGTGGGTCTAAAGGTGCCATGATATCGTCGAAAGTCTTGTCATCTGAGTCGTCGGGGCTACCGTCGGGGCCGCCCGCATCCGGCGTACTGTCAATGACCAGATAGCTGAGGTCAACGGTTGCCAGCGGCTCACCTTTGGCACCATTAGCGCTGTAAACCGTTGCGGTGAGCTTTTGGAGGCCGGTTTCGAGGGCTTGGCCTTTGTAGTTGCCCTTATTGTCACCAAATAAGGCATAGGGCTCAAAATTTTCGACCTGTTGCCCGGTGGCAGTCTCAAATTTGACGCTTTCAACCGCGCCCGCATCGGGGTGATCAGAAGTGACCATCGCTTTGATGCTGTATTTGTTGAGGTCGAAGTCTTTGAGATCAATGGTGTCGCCGCTGGCTAAGTTTTCGTAGCCTTCGACCACGGTGTTGGTGTCAGCATCCACCAGGGCAAACGTGATCAACTCTCCGGTTGGATCGGGAGTCGGATCAGGATCCGGCGTGGGGTCTGGATCAGGGTCTGGATCGGGAGTCGGATCAGGATCGGGATCCGGGTCTGGATCCGGTGTTGGATCAGGGTCTGGATCCGGTATTGGGTCTGGATCGGGAGTCGGATCAGGATCGGGATCCGGGTCTGGATCCGGTGTTGGGTCTGGATTGGGAATCGGGTCCGGATCGGGTGTTGGGTCTGGATCGGGCGTGGGGTCAGGATCAGGTGCTGGGTTTGCTGCAGTCGTTTCGGCGACATATTGCCCTGGGTTGGGATCTCCCGCCGCAAAGACTTGGGTCCAGCGGGTAGTTCTTTGACCTTCATCGTCAAAGGCGTATCCCAAACCCATGTGGGTAAATCCGCTATTCAATATGTTTGCGCGGTGACTGTCGCTGTTCATCCAGCCTTCGACGACTTCGGCGGCTGTGCGCTGATTCCCGGCAATATTTTCGCCCCAACGTCTCCACTCGGTATATCCAGCATCTTCAATGCGATCGCCAGCGCTGGAGCCATCCAGCCCGCTATGAGAAAAGTAGTCTTGGTCGATCATGTCTTGGGAATGCAAATCGGCGGCTTCGTCGAGTTTTTCGCTCAGTGTCAGCGGCTCTAGTCCCCGTTGCGTCCTTTCTAGATTCACGAGTTGCAGCACTTCTTGATCAAATTGATCGGTGGGCACCACTGACCCACTGGGATCCGGCGTGGGCTCGGGGGTCGGTTCAGCTGCGAGTTCGGGGAATGAGTAGGTCAGGGACTCGCTATCGAGCACGCTACCGGTACCGTTCTTGCCGCTAAATGCAGTTGCCTTCAGCTCAAATGTGCCTGGGCTGACTGAAATCCCCTCAAAATCCCCGTTGATATCGCCAAAAGTCGCATAGGGTTCGACGTTCTCGACTTGCTTGCCATCTACGGTTTCAAAGACGACGCTCTGCACCGCATTTTTGAATTCGGGTTTAACGATCGCCTTAATGGCATATTGAGTGAAATCGACCTGACCAAAATCGATCGCATTCACATCGCTGAATTCCTCAACGACCTCATCCGTCGCGGCATTCACCAGCGCAAATCCTTCAAAAACCTCATTGGGTGTGGGGTCAGGATCAGGGGTCGGGTCAGGATCGGGCGTCGGGTCAGGATCGGGTGTCGGGTCAGGATCGGGTGTCGGGTCAGGATCGGGTGTCGGATCGGGATCGGGTGTGCTGCCTTTCAAGGGCGATTCGGAGCGATCGCTGTCCTCAAGGAAACCGTCGTTGCTTAAGGTGATGCGATCAAGCACGTACCCATCGGAGCGACCCGAGATTTCCAGTCGATACTGGGTGTTGGCGTCTAGCTGCACCTGAGCCGGTGACTTCTTGTGATTCGCGTCAAAGGTCTTACCCC
This sequence comes from Cyanobacteria bacterium J06626_4, assembly GCA_038523235.1. Classification (GTDB taxonomy): domain Bacteria; phylum Cyanobacteriota; class Cyanobacteriia; order Phormidesmidales; family Phormidesmidaceae; genus Halomicronema. The sequence goes on along the minus strand of JBCBJQ010000031.1, from coordinate 19,191 downwards.
AGCGCAAATCTCCGTCCGCCCCGCCAAGGTTGGTAAAGAGTTTGGTCGGGGACTTCACGACTTCGCCGGTTTCGGCATTGACGATCGCCACGTAAGCATCGTTGCCGGTATCAGTACGCTCTTTGCCGCTGCTGCCATTTTCATAGCGATCGCTATCATTCATGACCGCCTTCACCCGACCGGAATGCAGCGCGATCGAGTAGTTGCCGCCTTCGTCCGTTTCAAAGGTGTAGGAGAGCTTTTGGCCATCGGGAACTTTGCCATAGCTGCTTTTAGCGGCATCCCACAGCAAAGCTTGCTCACCGTCTACGTTCACGGCTTCCCAATCGCCTTCTGGGGTGGCCGATTCGGCCTCAATCACCACTTGACCGTCTTCCGCCAAAAAGACCTGCTCACTCGGATCAGGCATGGGGTCAGGGTCGGGCACTGGATCGGGATCAGGATCAGGGTCGGGGGTGGGGTCAGGGTCAGGAACCGGATCGGGAATCGGATCGGGACTACCTCCATCCGACAACTCACTGTTGCGCACAAATAGCACCCAATCTTTATCGGTGTCCTGAGGGGCATCGTCTACCGGACGGACGGCTCCCCCTTCTACCTGACCGGCAGCGATCAGGTCACCGCCAGTGCGCGGGTCATACCAGTACACATCAAAGGTTTCGCCTGCTTGGCCACTCAGGTCAATTTCGACGTTGGTCGCCTCGCCATAGGGACGATAGGCCACATAATATTCCCCAGCCTTGGCCATGACGTAGTCGCTATTCTCTGGGGTAACGCCATCGGCTTCCGACATTTCCCAAAAGGGAATGTGATTATTGAAGAACTCGGTGGCGGCGGCGGTCCATTCCCAGACCGACTCAAACGCGTCGAAGGTATCCACGTTTTGGTCAAAGGAGTGACCATTAGAGTTTTTGATGTACCAGTTGACGCCGGAACCGCCCACCGTCAGAGAACCCCAGAGCGCTTGTCGCTGAAGCACCTCATTAGCTTCGTCAGGGTTATTGCCGTAGGGTTTAAAGATGCCGCGATTGCTGGAATCTTCGTCCCAAGCTACAACCCAGGGGTCACCCGCCTCGGCGGATTCTTCGAGATACTGTCGGGTCTTGTTGCGAATGTTGTTCCCCCCCGTTTGAAACGAAGGTCCGTCGAAGGCTTCAACTCCCAGTAGCGGTTGGTAAACCTTATCGATGTCTCCCGGAAAGGTATGCACCACGGTGAGATGGTCATACCCATCGACCGCTTTGACAAACTCGGCCATATCGACGCGCTGCTGGTCGGTGTTGGTGTTTTCCTCTCCCAAGTTCCACTGAAGGCCGTTGGCGTGGCCAAAGCGGGCAATCATTTCCCGCATGTAAATCAGGCGCTCGGCACTCAGGCTCGAACCCGCCACAGGGGTGCCGCCGTTGAGCAGCTGATCATTCTCGGTTTCTTGCAGCAGCACATTTTTATAAATGCCCTGGTCATCCATGTGGTCAAAAATGATTTCCCACTGGGCCAGTTTGGACACATCAAAGACGGAGAAATCATCGACCGTTAGACCGCTGGTGGAATTAGCCGCATCCGCGATGGAACCTTTATTTTTTTTCACATCGCCGAACGCCTCACTGGCCCACGGCCACACATCCTGGCCGTCGCCGCCGGCCGTATTGGTCAGCAAGTAGATTGTATTTTGGCCTTGCTCAGCGAGATAGTTGACGGCCCCAATCAGGTTGTGGCCTTCGTCATTGCCCCAGTCGGGATCGCCGGCATTGTAGCTGTCCGCATGGGTGGAGTAGTCGTGACGGCCTTTCGCTGTGTTGTCGATATCTTGATTGGCCAGGAAGTTTTCGGGCACGCCGGGGCCGCCGCGAATGAAGTAATCGCCATCGCCCTGGTATTGCAGGTAGTGGCTGTCTTCGCCTTGCAGCAGCATGCCCTTGGCGCGAAAGTCTTCGCCGGTTTTGTCGGTGGGTGAAATCGCGATCGTTCCCCCCTCACCATCAATAAAATCGACCGCTTGACCCGCATTGGGATCAGTGCTGGCAGCAATGTCAGTGCCCGTACGGAATGACGCTTCGTACGTCCAGTCACCCGCACTGGGAGGGTTGAAGTTCACCCGCCACACATTGCCCGAAGTTGCGCCCGTATCAGCAGCATCCCCATCGGCCGCAAAGAAGCCCGGAACGGTGATGACTTCGCCCGTAGTGGCGTTGGTAAACGTGACATCAAGACGGTAATCGCGAAAGGTTGACTTCGTTTCGGCAAAAGCCTCAGGGGAGGTGAAGTCAACGGAAATTTTGTGCCAGGTTTTCAATTCACCGGCAACAACAGGTGAACTAGAAGCAGCATTGTTCAACATAATCTACCGGAAATAACGTCAGTAAGCGGCAGCTATTTCAGCCGCGCGATTGATACTCGGATCACCAAGACATCGAGCACCACAAAACTTGCTCGCACAGGGTCATTGCATGCGAGAAGCGATCGAGATCAGCGGCAAAATGCTCATGATCTCGACAGTTAGAACTGATTGATTTCGAATTAGCAAGAGCACTCAGCTTCAAGGTCAACCTTGAATTTTCAGCTTCGAGCCATGCCTGAACGGTAGATTAATGCCTGATTCCATCTGACTTGTGGCCATTGCCAACCAAGTCAGATCTGCGGTGCTTCAGATGCATTATTAAATGGTGGGTAGGAGAGGCAAACCCTTTTTGATGCAGTTACTTTGGGGGGCATTGCTCCAACAGCGATCGTTTTTGCCATGCCCAGCAACTGGATCTAACAAGCTTCAGAAAATCGAATTAGCTTGGTCAAGCTATCGAACTTATCAGTGAAGTGCTTAACCCCATTACTTGCTTCAGCAACCTGTAGAGACGCAAGACTGGATTCAGAGGAAGGTAGCAAAGCATCAAAACTGCCTGATCGCAATGTTAGGTGTTAAGACCTCTAACGCCTTCAATTGCCAGACACTTTTAATACTAGGGTGATAGTTTTCAGAACCTCAGGCAAAAAGCAAGCAGGCTTTCTGTTGGTAAATCTCTGCAACCCTTGAACGGGCTCAGCTAAGAGCACAAAGTTCAATAACTGATGTTGTCTTCAAATCAGCAAACTCATTTGCTAACAATTACTTATCCTGTAAGACTTCATCAAGATATCGTAGTCTCCCGGACATCCGTGATGTCAAAACCACTCAAATTCCATCAGTAGAATAAACCTTTAATCTCAGTGGTTCCCCCCGGTTCTCTCAAGGATGTTGGTAAGAATTCTTACAAAACTGGCAAAGTGCCCCCTCGACTCATCTACCAAGGCTCGTCGTCACGCTCATTATGATGGCTAGACCCCATGCCTGGACAGGCGATCGCCGATGGCGCAGACAAAGGATCGATCAGGCTTGAATTTCATTGGGGCAGGGTTGACCAGTGGCCACCTGGGTGACATTAGCCAATGTGGTGTCGGCGATGTTGCCCAAAGCCTCTTGGGTAAAAAACGCCTGATGGGCAGTAATCACCACATTTGAGAAAGACTGCAGCAGTTGAAAGGTATCGTCTTGAATGACGGTATCAGAGCGGTCTTCAAAGAATAGATCCCCTTCTGCTTCGTAAACGTCGGTGCCAAAGTACCCCAGCTGGCCCAGCTTCAAGGCATCGATCACAGCTTTAGTATCGACCAGGCCGCCGCGACTGGTATTGATCAACATCGCGCCTGGTTTCAGATGCTGCAGCGACTCCGCATTGATCAGATGGTGCGTTGACGGCAGCAGCGGACAGTGCAGCGACACAATATCAGATTGAGCTAACAGCTCAGACAACGCCACATACTGAGCCCCCAACTGCAAAACGCTGGCATTTTCTTGTACGTCGTAGGCCAGCAATTTAGCTCCAAACCCCTGCATGATATGGGCAAACCGCTGCCCAATCTTGCCGGTGCCCACCACGCCAACGGTCTTGCCATAAATGTCGAAGCCCAACAGCCCATTCAGCTCAAAGTTGTCTTCGCGCATGCGGTTGTAGGCCCGATAGAGTTTGCGGTTAAGCATTAAAATCAGCCCCACAGCGTGCTCAGCCACGGCATAGGGCGAATAGGCAGGCACGCGTACCACCGTCATCCCTAAGGCTTGCGCGACGGACAAATCAATGTTGTTAAAGCCAGCGCAACGTAGGGCGATAATTTGGGTGCCGGTGTGGGCGATCGCCCGCAGCGTCGCCGCACTCAACTCATCGTTAATAAACACACAAACGACGGGAAAACCATTGGCCAGAGTCGCGGTGTTGGGCATCAAGCGCGGCTCAAAAAAAGTCAGTTCATGCTGATAAGACGCGTTAGCAGCTGTAAACGAAGTTTGGTCGTAGGGTTTGGCACTAAAGAAAGCAATTTTCATACACACGCAAAACTGAATGGAGTTATGAAGCGCGATCGCGGACGAATGTGATCAAACAGCCTATTGAACAGAGCGTTTGGGCAGGGCCCTTGAACCGGTGCTTTGAGAACAAACGCTTGCCCCCGATCACCCTTCAAAAACCGATGAGGTGAGCTTGGCAGACTGAGCCCGTCGCTTTCTGCTAAAGCTGAACAAAACACTCATCACCCTAGGGCACAGCGCAGCAGTCGGCTAAGACTGTCGATCCAGTCCCCCCATCCGTCGACATGGGCCATAGACGCCTCCGCAGCTTAAAAGCTCAAGTTTAAACCTGGGTTATTTTGCTTGGGCTCGAATTGTCATGACATTGCCCGGATTGCTCAGTACCGATAATACTGATCGTAAAAAAATACTTAAAGCCTGCCTAGCAGCGTTATATTCCTTTCGGCGATTTTTTGACCGATGCTGGCCGTTGGGGACGCATCCACTGCCAACAGTTGAGCCAGCAAGTATCGATAGAGCGGACTAACTGGTCAGGCGTCTCCTGCGCACCTCGACCATGCCACCCGATGATCTCCAGCCAGCCTTGATTTTGCATCAGGACGGATAGCAAGCTGCCGGTATTTTCTAGGTAGCTGCGGCTCTGCAAAGGCTTTAGACTCATTGAAGGGTCGCTCTTTGATAGCAATTGAGCAGCAGGAGGCACTCAATCATCTGTATTACTTAAAGACGAGCAGTGTAGTATGGCGTTCATAGCTCAGTATTTTTGCGCAGGCGCTGTATTGGCAGTAACTCGCCATAATGAGCAACTCGCCCCTCTTTGGCTAGACTCAAGGGCGATAACTCAAGCTTTTACCCCAAATACTCAAGTTTTCACCGAAAATGGTTGATAGATGACGGTATGTGGTCATATCCAAATGGGTAGGCTGAGGTTAAGCCCCACCCCCGTGTACTCACGGAGAGCATCCCCCGATGCACAGCACTGCTACCCCCAGAAATCAGGCCAGCCAACCAGTCGCTGCCGACAAAAGCTCCCCCTCATAAGAATGGAACATTCTCCAATACGTTCTTGATCGGTCTCAGATTTAATCCCCTAAAGCCTGGCGTCAGACAGGTACACGGATTCACTGACCGCTCATCGCTATTCATTATCTTTGTTGACGATATTGCCCATGTCGACTGTTGCTCGTACTTTAGATCGCCCAATTGTGAGTGCCGCGCTGACCGAAGCTATCATTCCGAACCCGATTGTAGTGAGTGCCCAGACTTCGCTAACGGCGGCGATCGCTCAGCTGAGGCAGGTTCAGGTGCACTCCTGTGCGGTTAATCTGGAGCTAGAGCGGGCAGCACAACCGTTGATCGCCCTGTCGAGTAATTGCCTGCTGGTTGTCGAGGCCAATCAGGTGCGGGGCATTTTTACGGAGCGCGATTTAGTGCGCCTAGCTGCAGCCGGCGAGGAGCTGCAAAACTTGACCGTGGCCGATGTGATGACCGCTCCGGTAGTCACCTGGTCAGTGGAGCAACTCACCAGCATCTCCAGCACGCTGCAATTTATGCAGCAGCAGCAGATTCGTCACTTGCCGATTACCGATCAGCAGGGCGCACTGTTAGGCATTGTCACGCCTCAGAGTCTACGGCAAGTCTTGCACTTGATGGATCTGCTGCAGCTGCAGCCGCTCAATGAGGTGATGCTCACCCAGATTGAGCAAGCGTCTCCCGAGGCCTCAGTGCTGGCGATCGCGCGTCAGATGGCCGAGCATGACATCGGCTGCATCGTCATTACTCTCCCGGCTGCCCAGGGCCAGTGTGAACCGGTCGGCATCATCACCGAACACGATATTGTGCAGCTGCAATGTCTGGGGCTGAATTTAGCGAACCTCCAGGCTCACACCGTGATGAGCACGCCCCTCTGCTGTCTCCGCCCTTGGGATACGCTGTGGACGGCCTATCAGATGATGCAAGATAAGCGGATTCGTCGCATCGTGATTACGGATCAGGAAGGCTGGCTAGTTGGGCTAATCACTCAAACGAACAGTTTGTTGGGCATCTCTCAAGCCGAAGAAACCGCTGAAGCACTAACCGTTTTAGAACAGCGCATCCAGGCCTTAGAAGCCGAAAAGCTCGCCCTCCTGAAGGGACATCACGCCGCGTTAGAAACCCAGGTAATCCAGCGCACCACTGAAATTCGAGCACAAGCCGATCGCGAGCAGTTTTTAGCCAACTTTGCCCGCCAGGTGAGTCAGTCGGCCAGCTTTCAGGCCATCCTCACCTCAGCCGTTGAGGCCGTGAAGCAATTTTTGCGGTGCGATCGCGTCGTGGTTTATCAGTTTGGCGAAAACCTGGCGGGTACCGTCATCGCGGAAGCGATTGAACCCGGATGGCCCGAAATCTTGGGCAGCTTTTATCAAGACACCTGCTTTCCTAAATGGCTCGAGGGTGAATATTTAGACGGTGCCCAGCGCATCGTCAACGATATTTATCAAGCGGGCCTACAGCCCTGCCATATCGAGTTTTTAGAATCGATGCAGGTGAAGGGCTATCTGATCGTTCCGATTATCATTAACGAGCAGCTCTGGGGTATATTGGCCGCTCATCACTGTGCTGAAGTGTTGGACTGGCAGCGGCCTAACCTGGATCTGATTGATCGCCTCAGCATTCAGTTGGCGATCGCCATTCAGCAAAATCAGCTCTACCAGCAAGCCCAAGACGAAATTCGCGAGCGCCGCCAGGCAGACCGGCGTTTGCAGCAAGAACGTAACTTTGCTAAGGCCATCGTGAATGCGGCGGGAGCCTTAGTCGTGGTTTCTGACCCCACCGGTTGCATTGTGCAATTTAACAACACTTGTCAGCGGCTTACCGGGTACCGCCTAGAAGAGGTGCAGGGTCGCCACGTGTGCGACTTTCTGGTACCGCCAGAAGAAGTGGAATCCGTCTGGCAAATCATGAACAGTAGCTCCACCAGGAATGTGGATGACATCAGTGAAAACCACTGGCTGACCAAAACGGGTGAACGTCGGCTGATTGCCTGGAGCAATTCGGTGCTGTTAGATGCTGACGGTCAGGTGGAGTATCTCGTGGGCACCGGCATTGACGTGACCGAAAGCCGCCAGGCCGAAAATGCCTTAAAGAAAAGCGAAGCTACCAACCGAGCCCTGCTAGACACGATTCCGGATCTGATGATTCGGATGCAACCCGATGGCACCTATCTCGACTTTTTGCCCCCGCGCGACTTCAAGGTGGTACAGCCCTTTGAAAACATGAAGGGGCGATCAATTTATGACGTCATGCCGACAGAGTTTGCTCACCATCGCATGGGGTATGTAGAGCGAGCGCTAGCCACCAATCAAACCCAAGTTTACGAATATACCTTTGAATATGAGGGCGACAGCTTCTACGAAGAGGCGAGAATTACCGTTTCTGGCCAAGACGAAGTCTTAGTGATGGTGCGCGACATCAGTGAGCGCATGCAACTCGAAGCCAATCGCCAAAAAACTGAGGCCGCCCTTTACAACATGGTGCAGGGCACCGCTGCCGCGACCGGTGACCATTTTTTTGAGGTGTTGGTCGAACATTTGGCCCAGGCGCTGGATGTGCGCCATACGATGCTCTCAACGTGCCAGGGCGATCAGGGCCAAAGTATTGCTTTTTTCTCAGATGGTCAGCTGCAGCCTAATGTGAGCTACTGCCTGGATAACCTCCCTGGCCAAGTCACGCTACAGCAGGGGCTTTACAGTTGTTTGAGCAAGGTGACCGAGCATTTTCCCAACGAGCTGCTGGTTAACTTAGGCGTCGAGAGTTATTTTGGGCTGGCGTTACGCAATATGCAGGGACAGCCGATTGGCACGTTATGCATCTTTGGCGACAAACCGCTGGCCAATCCGTCTCAAGTTGAAAGCATTCTAAAAATCTTTGGGGCGCGGGCCGCAGCGGAACTAGAGCGCCAGCAGACCATGGACAAGCTGCGAGAGCTCAACCAAGAACTTGAAGCACGCGTTGTCACCCGCACGAGTGAGCTGCAGGATAGCAACCGGGCTCTAGTCGAAAGTCGCAATGATCTGCGTCGCAGCAAAGAATTACTGCGCCTCACCATCGATAATGCCCCCATTGGCATCGTCACCATGAGCTTAGAAGGCCAAATCATCTCCGTTAATCAAGCGTTTTGTACGATGCTGGGCTGCCTACCGGCAGAACTGATGGGGCAACACTTTGAAGACCTGACTTACCCCGATGACCGACCCACCCAACTGCCCATTACGTCATCGCTCACCATCGAGGGGGAGACCACGCCCGAGTTGGAGCGACGTTTTCGCCATCGCGATGGGTCCGCCGTCGACGTGATCGTGCGCGCAGGCACCGTGCGCAACTTTGCCGGAGAGCCGTTACATGTGGTCGTCGATGTCGAAGATATTCGCGATCGCAAACAGGCTGAAGCCGAGCGCACTCGCCTGTTGGGCATTTTAGAAGCGAGCCTCAACGAGATTTTCATCTTTGACGCCGAGACGCTCAAATTTAGTTATGCCAACCACGGCGCTTTGAGCAACTTGGGCTACACCTTCGAGCAAATGCAGCAGATGACGCCGGTTGATCTCAAACCCGATTTCACGGCTGCGACGTTTGCCGCTCTCGTGGCCCCGTTGCGCGAGGGAGAGGTCGATAAAGTTGACTTTGAAACAGTGCACCGACGGGCTGACGGTAGTCACTATTCGGTCGAGGTGCATCTGCAGCTGATTCAGCGAGAAAATGAGCGCGTTTTTCTCGCTGTGATTGTCGATACTACCGACAGCAAACAGGCGAGAGAACAGATCAACCGCCAGCTACTCGCTATGGAAACGGCGATTGACGGCATCGCGATCGTCCGCGGCGGCACTTACCAATACCTCAATCGCGCCCATGTCAAAATGTTCGGCTTCGAGTCGGCCCATGAGCTGCTGGGTCAAAATTGGCAGACGATGTACAGCGCGGCCGAAAAAACTCGCTTTCAGCAAGAGGTCTTTCCTGCGTTGAGGGCTCAAGGGCACTGGCAGGGGGAAGCCATTTCAACCCGCAAAGATGGCAGCACCTTTTATGAAGAACTTTCGCTCACCCTCAGCGCGAAGGGTGATTTGATCTGTGTGCGTCGCGATATTGATGAGCGCAAACAAGCCGAAGTGGCTCTGCGAGAGAGCAAAGCCCTCCTACAGGATTTCTTTGATAATGCTAACGATCTGATTCAAAGCGTTTCCTTAGTCGATGGTCATTTTTTATTCGTCAACCAAGCCTGGAGTGAAACCTTGGGCTATAGCGAAGCAGAGCTTGAACAGCTGACAATTTTTGATGTGTTGGCAGCTGATGCGGTGGCTACCTATCAAGACCTCTTCACCCAGCTGCAGCAAGCAGGCTGTAGCGTCCATACCCCGGTAGAAATGACGCTGTTGGCAAAATCTGGAGCAGCCGTCCAGCTTGAAGGCAATATCAACGTGCGTTGTGAGGACGAAATTCCGGTCGCGACCCGCAGTATCTTCCGTAATGTGACCGAACGACAACGGGCCGAACGCGCCATGCATAATCAACTAGCGGCGATTGAGGCCGCTGGCGATGGCGTCGCGATTTTAGATCACGAGGGACGCTACGAATTTGTGAATACGGCCCACTGCCAATTATTTGGAGTCGCCCAGGCCGAGCTGCTCGGCCAGACCTGGCATCGTCTTTATTTAGACGAAGAAATCACGCGGTTTGAAGAGGAGATTTTGCCGCAGTTGATGCGGGAACACCAGTGGCGAGGCGAGGCGATCGCCTGTCGTAAAGATGGGTCAACCTTTGCCCAAGAGGTGTCGCTGACGTTAATTGAAGGGGGCGGCATGGTGTGTGTTTGCCAGGATATTAGCGATCGCAAACAGGCTGAGATCGAAGTTCATAATGCCCTGCAAACTGAACGCGAACTCAACGACCTCAAGTCTCGGTTTGTCTCGATGACCTCCCATGAATTCCGCACTCCCCTGGGGATTATCGCCTCCTCAGCGGGGATCGTTCAGGACTACGGCGCTCGCCTAGATGATGACAAAAAGCACAAGCATCTAGTTCGCATTCAAGATTCAGTGGTTCACATGACTCAGCTGCTCGAAGACGTCCTCACCTTGAGCCGAGCCGAAGCCGGCAAGATGCAGCTCAAATTAGCCCCTACGTTTATTCTTGATTTCTGCGAAGAAATCATTGAGGAACTCAGCTTCGATAATGATGGCGCTCGCATCAACCTCCATGTCGAAACGGCCCTGCCGGATGTTTTTCTCGCTGATCAGCGAATCCTCCGGCAAATCTTGACTAACCTACTTTCCAATGCGCTCAAATATTCGCCTGCTCCTAGCGAAGTTTACCTACGCATTGCCGCTTCTACCCAAAGTATTGATATCGCAGTTCAAGATCAAGGCATCGGCATTCCCGCAGACGATCTTAAACATCTATTTCATTCTTTTCATCGAGCCACAAATGTAGGCAACATTCCGGGAACGGGATTAGGCTTATCAATTGTCAAAAGGCTCGTAGAGTCGCATCAAGGAGAGATTCTTTGCGACAGCCAAGTCGACGTGGGCACCACGTTTACCGTCCGCTTGCCATTGCGTCCCTCGACTTGAGCAAGGCTACTGTTGAATCAATAGCATCAATTAATATTAGCCAATGAATAGATAGCAGCTGGGGAAAGTAATAGAACAGAAACCCTGAAATTCATGCCCTCTAGATCAGCTTGGATGCCAATATTTAGACCAGCTCCAAAAGCAGCATTTTTCAATCATTCTCGAATATTCTAGAAAGAGAGAAAATCCCAGCTCACCGAAGAAATTTTCAGAGAGAACTTTTGATGTACTCTAGAAGAATTGACCCGCTAAAATAAGCATTCATTCTGCTGTTTTTCGAAAAGGTGTCTTAATCGTCTTGGTCTTATCAGCCTTCGTCGTAGTGTCCGCTTAGCGATCATGATTAAAATTCTTGTTATTGAAGACGATGCTTCGGTGCTCGACAATTTAGAAGATATCCTGACCCTTGAAAATTTTCAGGTGCTCACCGCTAAAAACGGTCGTGAGGGCGTAGATGTGGCCTTGAGTCAATTGCCCGATCTGATTGTCTGCGACGTAATGATGCCAGAAATGGATGGTTACGGCGTGGTCAAATGCCTACGCGAAGAGCCTGCCACCAAAACGATCCCCTTCATTTTTTTAACCGCTAAAGCGGAACGGTTAGATTATCGAGAAGGGATGGAGTCAGGGGCCGACGATTACGTGACGAAGCCTTTTCGTCCCCAAGAACTGATTAACGCGATCGAGGTGCGGCTAGCGCGCCATGCCTCGCTGATGCAGCCTTATCATGACGAGACCCAACGCTCGACCAACCTCAGCAAGCAGCTTAAAGACAGCACAGAGCTGGCCAATATCAAAGAAAACTTATTGGACCAACTCTCTCAGGATCTGCGAGAGCCGCTGAGCAATGTCAACCTGGCGCTGCACATGCTAGGCAAAGCCCAAACCGATGTGGAACGAGAACGCTACCTCAGTATTTTGCGACAGGAGTATGCTCGCGAAATGCGCCTACTTAAAGATGTTGCTAACCTCAGAGAAATGGTGACTGCAGAAAATCTGCAAGTGCTGCAAAAATTCAACCTCCTACGCAAGCAAGACTAAACTTCACCTAGGACTTTAAGAAGGCCACCAAGGCTTGTAGCTTTTCCCACGCGGCGCCGCTGTTCAGAATCGTCCGGGCCTGCTCAATACCACTGGCGATCGCCGCATCCAAAGATTCACCCTGAGCAATATCAGCGACTTTCAGCGCCAGCGCCGCATTGAGGCACACCACATCTTGCTGAGCCTGAGTGCCTTTACCCTGCAAAACGTCTCGCAAAATCGCTGCATTCTCATCAATCTCGCCGCCCCGCAGCGCCGCTTTATCGGCATCCACCAGCCCAAAATCGCGCGGGTTGAGCACCTGAGTGGTGACAGTACCGTTCTCCAACAGGGCCAGATCAGTACTGTCTCCCAGTCCGGCTTCATCTAAGCGCTCGCGACCGTGCAACACAATGGCTTGAGGCATTTTAAGCTGATTGAGCGCCTCGGCCATCGGCGTGAGTATCGAGGGGTCAAAGACGCCAATTACCTGGCCGGTAGGCCGCAGCGGATTCACCAACGGCCCCAATAGGTTAAACACTGTGCGCACTTTCAGCGTACTGCGCAGCGGCGCAACGGCCTTCATCGCTGGATGCCAGCCCCGAGCAAACAAGAAGGTGATGCCGACGGTCTTGAGGGCGGCTTTCGCCTTTTCAGGAGTCGCATTGAGGTCAACCCCTAAGGCTTCCAACACGTCGGCTGAGCCAACCTTGCTAGAGGCTGACCGATTACCGTGCTTGGCCACTGCGACGCCAGCTGCCGCCGCGACAAACGCCACAGTCGTGGAAATGTTGAAGGTGTGAGAACCATCGCCACCGGTGCCACAGGTATCAATCATTGGCGTTGGTAAGTCTGTGTCTGAGGTGGCACCTCCCAGCGACTGAGCCTGCAATACCCGCGCCATGCCGGCCAGCTCGTCAGCCGAGACCCCTTTCGCCTGAATCGCTGCCAAAAACGCGCCCGACAGCGTTGGCGGAATCTCTTCCTGCAGCCAGCCTCGCATCAGCGCTTCGGCTTCGGTCGTAGCGAGAGAGTGCTTGTCGATAATCTGCTGCAGCAGAGCCGACCAGTCAGTGGGGGCAGCGATCGCAGTAGTCACGAGATGAACTTTAACCTGTGCAAAGATCTAAAAACGGAGGCCCACCGAGGGCTCCTCACCGGCGGCTGCCCCCAACCTGGGGAGACAAGCATGACCACGTCAGTGCAAAAAACACTGTAGACGCTGACTCTTTTGCGGTACAGATACTGAGACGCGAGCCGATGACAGCCCCTCAAACAGCGGGACAAAACAAACAGTTCCCCTTTGAGGAACAGTGATAAAGGCGACTACGCGACTGATTAAAATGCCGAATAGGCCATCTGGGCCGCGACCTGACTCACACCTTGAGCGAGAAACTGCAGCACCAAAAATCCTAGAATTGGCGAGAAATCAATACCGCCCAATGGGGGAATGAGAGAGCGGAAAAGATTGAGGTAAGGATCCGTCAGCTGGCTGAGGGTCGCAAAGGGCTGGCTCATCCAATCAACATTGGGAAACCAGCTCAACAGAATTCGGCAAATGAGTAACACAAAATAGATATTCAAGAATGTTGCAAAGGCTTGAGCAAACATTCCAAGTAAAGAAGAGCCCATTGATCTAATAGCCTCCCTATGGCTAGCAGGCGTACTTTCTGGAATCTAGTGTACTTGATGGACGCTAAAAGTATCGCGGGGGGAAATCCTCACATCTAGCGATCGCGATTTTTGCTAAAGGGTGGCGTGGTGTGTCCACTCAGTTCAGAAAGCCCTGTAGTGAAACGCTTTGAGGCAACAGGACTCGAACCTGAGCGGATTCAAGGGGGCGATCGCCGTGATTAAGTTGACTACTTGCCCATCCTTTCTAAAGGAAAAAATAACTTCTGATTGCCAGTTATCCAGCACCAAGCTTTGAAGACCCTGCTGGCAAGTCAGCCAGAAAAGGCATATCCGTATTCAGGGCTTTGACTTGCCTACAGTCTTGCTGAGAACGAAGAACTCTAAGCAGGCTCCTCTAAGCAGCGTTCGTGTCTGCTTCAGGGGCTTCTGGTTCACCCGTCAGCGGCCACCAACGCCAAGATTGGCCATTCTCAAAGCTGCCGTTTGTTTGCAAGAGTTGCCAAGACTCTGCCGCTGTGGGCCGCTGCACAATCAGTGTAAAGGGCACGCGCGACTGCTTGACCGGCGAGCGATCCGCATATCGCAAGCGATAGCGGTAGGTGCCAGTAACCTCGTAGGCTAACGCTGTGGCGACTTTGACCTGGCGCACGCGGCGCACCTTGACCTGGTTGACCGACAGCTGCGGCGCCATGTCCGTAGCGGCAGAGAGCTGCTGCCACAGGGCAATTTGCTCCTGTTGGGCCTGTTGTGTCACGGCTGCCGTGACAATCTCGGCGGGAATGTCGCCTTTGAGGCTGCCACATCCCCCAATACCTAATAGGAGCAAGATGACCGCGATCGCAGCAGCCCAGCGGCGACCCCACCCCAAAGTCATGCCCCTAGTCATGACTCTGCAAGCTCCGGGGATCAAGGGCATCGCGTAGGCCATCGCCGAGCAAGTTGAATGACAGCACGGTCAACACAATCAGCAGTGCTGGTGGCCAAATCAACCAGGAATGCAGCACCAAAATAGAGGCGTTGCTGGCTAGCGACAGCATGTTGCCCCAAGACGGGTCAGGTTGCTGAATGCCTAAACCAATGAGGCTGAGCACCGCCTCGGCCACGATAAAGCCAGGAATCGCCAGCGTCGCTGAGATGATGACGTAGGTGGCAGTTTGCGGCAGCACGTGACGCAGAATAATGTACAGCGGTGGCCCGCCCATGGCCTGAGATGCCGTCACAAAAGTTTGCGATTTAAGTGAGAGCACCTGCCCTCGCACGACCCGTGCCAGACCCGTCCAGCGCACAAACGACGTGATCAAAATAATCAGCAAAAATCGCTGGGTGCTCGACAGGGTGGCTGGCAACACCGCTGCCAATGCCACCAGTAGGTAAATGGCCGGAATCGTCATAATCACCTCAACGAGGCGCATCAAAACAGCATCGACCCAGCCCCCAAAATAGCCCGCTAGGCCGCCGACCAACATGCCCAGCGGAAACGAGAGAGAAATGCCAATCAGGCCAATACTCAGGCTGATGCGACCGCCATAAATCAAGCGACTTAGCTGATCGCGGGCTTGTTCATCCGTCCCTAACAGATGCCACCGGCCCGGCCCTACCGTGCCAAACAGATGGCGATCGCCCGCAATGCCCGCAAACAACTCAACTTCTTCAAAGCCGGGCTGAGTGAGAGAAAAGCGGGTGGGCAAAGGCAGCTCTACGCGCAGCCACCGATAAGCGTCACCCGATACTAAAAGGCGAATCGGTGATGGCTGCTCAAAATCAACAAAGACTTCTCGTTCCCCAGTTTCTACCGAGACTGGCCCCTGCGTTGTGGGATACACATGGGGACCAATAAACTCGCCAGTGCTTTGGTTCCGCCAGTAAACCTCAGTTGGTGGCAATAGCGAGGCATTGGGAGCCGAAAAGTAAGGATCGTAAGGGGCGGTAAACTCCGCCAAAAACACGATGAGATAAAACGTGAGCAGTACGATCGCCCCAATGCGGGCCAGGGAATTTTTGCGAAGCTTTTGCCACCAAGTCATGCCAGTCTCATCTGTACGTTAAGGTGCCACGATACTTCTTTTCTCGTGTTCCACCATAAATACATTTGAGTATAGGTTGGCAATGATCTGTTTGCCTTCTTGAGTCAGCGATAAATACCGCAGCCCATCTTGAATGTAGGGATGCACCACCTTCCAATAAAAGGTCGGATAGTTGTGCTTCAGGTCGTCAGGGCTCTTGTAGTTCAGGAATTTGTTTTGGCCCGTCTCTTCAAATTCGTAATAGAGGGCCCCAATCTTTTTGAGATAGCGGGGGTCACTCAGCTGGCCAATCAGGTCAGCGGCTCTGACCAAGCCAGGAAAATACTTGGTGTCTTGGTGATCTTCTTCCTGCGGTACCGGGAAGCGGGTCAGCTCAACATTCAGCTTGATGACTTCCGACTTAATGGTGCTGTTTTTGCCAAAGCGCTCTTCGATAAAAAGCTTGCCTCGATCCACGTGATAGGGGGTCAATGAGGCATCGGAATCGCCAGGTTCTAGGGTGACCATCTCATCCCCTTTACCGGTGGCATAGCGATGCTCTTGGTCGCGATCCATCCGGCAGACGCCTTTGACATAGCCAATGTCGTGACACACCAGCGAAATAATGAAGTGCAGCCAGTCATCGGTGCTAACGCCGCCTTCGCGAATCTGTTTGCCTCGCAGAATCTCTTGACCCACAAGGGCAACCAAAATCGTGTGCTCAACGTTGTGGTAAAGCGCATCACTGTTGGCGATATTTTCTAACGCCATACTGCCAGCCCAGGCAATGATGTCTTCGTAGTCAGGGTTCAAGCCACCATAGGTGCGGTGATAGCCAGCACGAAGTTTTTCGACGAAATCAGAGATCAAAATCTCAGTTGCATTAAACATGCTGATGCTCACCTAAACGTTCCACAGTCATTGACCACTCTCGCTTCAGGAACCTTTGATCAAGATGATAACGAGTATACCGACAGTATTTTCATCTGAGCCTGCTTTTGACAGAACTTTTCGGCGATACTCGCTCATTAGCGGCTCCTGATTCCCTGATACAGTTCCCGATTAAAAATCGGCTCGATAAGGCAGCTGAAAAAATACATACCAGCTATTGCAGCAGGTAAACCTCAAAGTGTGTGTGATTTTCGTCAGTCTCAGGTAAATGAATGTTGCTCTGCTGGCATCTGTCACAAACTTTGCTATTGAAAGTTTGTGACAGATGCCAGCAATTCTCGCCCAGATCGCCTAGTGACAGCCGCCGCCTGCAAACAGTTGAACATCGGCTGCACCCTCTCACCGCTCGCCACAGCAGCGCTGTTGACAAACTTTACTTGCGCCAAAGCGGTGTTGCCGCTACGGGCACTCTATGGGAGCGTGATCCGATTTCGATGAGTGCTGCTATCAGCCATGAAAAAACGTTCTCAGCTCAAACGACGATCGCCTCTGACCGATCATCCGCTACGAAATCCAGGCCAGTCTTTGGATAAAGAGATTGATCGCCTGATCAATGACAGAGGAATTTTATGGATTGTGGCGATCGCGATTAGCCTTTTGCAGTTCTTGATGGAATGGTGGCGGTGGTATGCCAACCCTAAACCCAATCCAACTGCCGTGGCTATTTTGATTATTCCAATCATTGGCTTTTCGCTCTATCAGTTATTTCACATTACGAAGCAGGCCAAGCGGCTCAAAATGGCGCGGGATGGGGAAAAAGCGGTGGGTCAGTTTCTTGCCGATTTAAGGGAAAAAGGCTATCGCATCTTTCATGACATTTTGGGGGATGGCTTCAATATCGATCACATCATCATCAGCGATCGCGGCATTTTTACCGTTGAAACCAAGACCTACAGTAAGCCGACGGCTGGTCGCCCAGAAGTCCACTTTGACGGCAAAACGCTGTTAGTTAACGGTTATCCGCCGTATCGTGATCCCATCACTCAGGCCCGGGCCCAAGCAGCTTGGAGCAAGCGTATCCTCAAAGAGAGCACAGGCAAAGAGTATCCGGTAAAGGCCGTGATCGTGTTTCCGGGGTGGTTTGTGCAATCGACGCCCTCCCGCAATCAGAAAGACCCGTGGGTGTTGAATCCCAAGGCGCTGCCGGCTTTTATCGATCACGTCCCGCCCCGGCTGCAGCCGGCAGATGTGCAGCTAGCGGCCTATCATTTGTCGCGCTATATCCGCACCAAACAACCGTGATGACGGGACAGCCACCAGCTTGCCGTTGCGATCGCCGATCAAGGATTTTGCAAATGAATAAACCGTTCTAAATCTGAGAATGTCGTGGCATGAGCCACCGTCGGATTGTCGTAGCCCTTCATATTGACGGCATAGCGGTGGAATAGCTCGTCGGTGCCCTGCATCCGCATCAAGTACTCATAGGTGGTCTCACCCACCGCCACGTCTAACCCCAACTGTTTGGTAGACGACTCGAACCGAAAGGCTGAATTAACAGTATCGCCAATCGCCGTGTAGTCTGGGTGCTCCCCCGTGCCCGTGTTGCCCACCATGGCATAGCCGGTATTCAGACCCGCCCCAATCCGCAAGGGAAAGGGCAGCGGAAATTTTTTATGGAGCTGCCCGGTCATTTTGGCCAGTGCATCGACGGCCTGCATGATGTGCAGCATTTCTTCCGAGTCGACGCCATCAGCGCCATGAATCCAGACGGCCATCACCGCATCGCCGATATACTTATCGACCCGACTCCCGTAGCGACCAATAATTTCGCCCGCACAGCGAAACCAGGTGCCAATGGATTCCGATAGAACTTTTTCGTCAAGCTGTCGGGTCATCACAGTGAAATCCCGAATATCAACGACCATCACCGAAATCAATCGTCGAATATGCAGCGTCGCGGTCGCGGTGAGTTCAGTATCGATCTGGGGTTGAGAGGGCTCCAGGCGATCGGCTGTGGCGCAAAAGAACTGTAGCTCGGTTTGACCAAAGGTGAGGTGATCGCCATCGGCTAGGGTGACCGGTACACTCACCCGACGACCATTGACAAAGGATCCATTGCGGCTGCCTAAATCAATCAGGTAAAACTCTCCCGTTTCCATCATTTGGATCATGGCGTGATTGCGCGAGATCCAGCGATCAGGAAGCACTAAATTGTTGTCGTCGCTGCGTCCCACAGTCCAACAGCTGATCCCCACAAGAGAAAGCTGACGAGTGCCAGACTCAGTATTCAAGACGACATACGGGCCCGCAGGTTGAATCACAAAGTCTTAGGGGACGAGAGGGCAAAACGGCGGCTCAGAGCAAAACTCTGCACGGAAGTCCGCGAGCGTCTTTAAGTGAAAAATAGCGTACAAACGCGACCTCACTCTGTATTTTTCTCATCGACTGGACGAAATCAACAATCACTTAACAATTAATGACGGCTAATGACGACAATCGCTCTATATTTCCCCTCTCAGCTTACTTAGAAGCAGAGCGCACTCGTTAAAAATAGTAGATCCACAACGAGTGTGCTTAAGACAGCGCCACTAAAGGCCCACCAGCAGGGTTGTTGAGACTGCAGCGGCACCGTTAATAGCGCGATCGCAATCAGCAAGGCCCGACTAAAGTTGACCACAGTTTGCAGCGTGGTAGCCGCCTC
>JBCBJQ010000030.1:0-53326 GCA_038523235.1 Cyanobacteria bacterium J06626_4 | reverse complement strand
GGTTCAATTTTTCAGAGATTAAAATAGTCAAATTGAGCACAACTTCACACAAGAAATCTTACTTATTCAAGTTTCAATTGGGGCAACTTTCATCAACTGAGAGCGCACAGCTAACACCAGACTAAGATGAGGTGAGCTGGCCACTGGCCGAGGGCACCATCCATTGAAAGTGAAGCTGTGGGAAGCTAACGATGCGCCTCATGCTCGTCAGTAGATTTTCTGATTTCCCCCTTTCAGAATACCCAAGCCATCTATCCTCTAACGCTGCTACTCATGGCTCTCGTAGTACACCTTGGAAGATAGACGCTGTTTTTCTAAAAGAGATTCAAGAATCTTGACGTGACAACTTTTGTGCTCTGATTTATGGCCAAGCGTACTTTGATCAAGTCACGCCAGGTTGCTGAACGGGGAGTCTAATCAGCCTAGCAATTCCGGCTGCCGCCCCCCGCATTCCGTAGGGCCTTGCCCTTATCGAAAAGTATTTTGCGGCATATTGAATGCCGTGGTGGAGCACTATTCGGCAACGGCACTGTTCGCTCACGCATTAAAGCGGCAGCGTTGCCCAGGCCGACGATCGCAGCACGGTCAAGGGGTCGGTGTCTTCTGAGGTCTCGTCGGCTGATTGTGCACTGGCATAGCTCAAATCGTTAAATAAGGCTTTGGCCATCTCCAACGGTTCCGGCACCGTTGACCACTGATCGATCAGCGGGCGAAACTCTGGAGTGCGGATGGCTTTCCAAGTTTCGGTGAAGGGGTGGGTCGCCGCGATCGCAAACACCGCCATTGTCGGCAGCGGCTGCAGGGAAAAGGCACTATCTTGCAGTTGGGGAAACACCACTACCTGCCGAGCCGGTAGGCGACTCGCCTCGGCGATGGTGCTACTGGTGGGCTCACTGCCCTCAGACACACTGGCAGGCGGACAATACACGGATAATCGACTGTTGTCAGCCGCACTGATGATGAGGTAATACAGCCGCACCGCGCCGGAGTTGAGCAGACACAGCTGAGTCGGTTCATCACGATCGCTCAGCGCGCGCGCTGTCGGTGATAATCGCTGAGGATTGGTGGAATCGGCACTAGCTAGTTGGCGCGATCGCAGGGTCTCTTCAAGCAGCCAGAGTTGACCATTAGGGGCGCGCGTTTCCAAGGTGAGTCGGAGCGGCAGTTGGGAGGCAATTGCGTTCACCGTAAGTCGCAGCATTTTGACCGCCAACAAACTGCGCAGCGCCCCATGCAGGCGGCTGACGGCAGTTTTTACAGCTTCTTCATCTTCTGCTGCAGTTCCCGCAATCAAAGACCCTTCAGGATTAAATAGGGCATACCCAGGCTGGGCTGAGGGGGCGACGGCATCCTCTGACTGATTGGCCGCGGAGGTCTCTTCGTCGGCGGTCAGTTGGGCGACCGAGCGGCGAATAAACGAGCCCTTGCCAAACACACAGTCCACCGGTTTTTCGCCAGGGGCCGTGGTCATAATGTACGGCAAGCCGGCGAGGGCGCTGGTGGCATCCACCAGTTCAATCCGCTCGAGGATGGGGTCGAGGGCGATCGTCAGTACAATCTCTTTGGGAAACCGGCGCTCGATCTCCACTAACGGCACCCCAACTGATAAGTCTTGAGGCGCCATCAGGTCGGCTTTGGCCTGCAATCCGGCCAGCGCTTTAACGGTCAACGTGCCCTGGGGCAGCGCTGTCGATTGAGGCAAGGTCGGCAAAGGCTGCAGCTGCAGCCCCAAATCACAGTAAGGCAGCAATATCGTTGGTAGCCCCCCGAGCCACAAAGTCGCCGTGCGGTTGGGCGTATCAATCGTTTGAATGACACCGTGGGCAGCGGGCTGGGGCAGCCGCCCTGATAGTAGGGGTAAACCTGTTTTTTTACTGGCCTGTTTACCCCGCAGTTGGGGGGACTTGTGAGTCCCCGTCCAGACCGATAATTTGCGATCAACGTTGTAGATAAACCACTGCTGCTTTTGGGCGGGCAGGCTCGTCCAGAGTTGCTGCGTTAACGCATAGGTAAACAGCCCGGCGCTAAAGCCTTTCCAGCTGCCTTCGAGGACAGGGGTGCCGGTCAAGCCCGCCCGCAACAGATATCCCGGCCAACTGGTGGCCAGCTGATCTAAGGGCTGGTGGGGCTCAGTGAGACGAGTATCAAAGGGAGCCTGCCAAGCCCCCATAGGAGTCACGAGGCGCGATCGCACTCGAAAGTTACCTCGCAGCAAGGTCGGGTGAGCAACCGTACCCGCATCGATCACCGTCAGCACCTTGACACCTTTCAGCCCCCGCAGCAGCTGAGCGACGCTTTCTTCAAACAAATCTTGAATGCCCGCTGCCGCAGTAGACGGTAACTGGCTGTCGACGGCCACTAGCGTCGGTAAGCGGCCGGTCGTGGCCGCCCCTGACGACAACTGCACCTGACCGCCTAACCCACTAAAGTGCACCACGACCGTATCGCCTGGCTTCGCCTGGGCCACCAAATGCCCTTGAATCGTTTCCAGAATCTGGTTAACGGTGGCAGTGTCGTTCGTTAATGTGACAATGTTGGACGGTAAAACGCTAAAGCGACTGATCAGCAGCTCTCGCTGTAGTTCCACATCCATCAGCGCGCCTTGCAGGAAGGCAGACCGCTCAACCGGCTCCGCCTGTCGCACTCCAGCAGGATAAGCGTTAATGCCGATGAGGACGGCGAGACAACGATTTGACTCAGCGAGGGCGGTTTGGTAAGCGGCAGACCAGCCCGCCAGGGTCATATCGGTAATGCCGAGCACCGCTAGGGCAGCACTCAACCGCTGCAAAAAATCTCGTCGTCCCAGCATCACCGCAGGGCAGTCCCTTTTCTAGACTTCTTGAGCGACCCGCATGGCTCGAGCCAGTTCGGCAGCCACTTCAGGGCGAGAAAACTCAGGAGGGGGGAGTTCGCCCCGACGCAGCATCTCACGCACTTTGGTGCCCGACAAATGCACTCTCTCTTCGGGTTGGCTAGGACTGGTTTTAGTCGTTGCCATCGTGTGGGTGCGAGTGCAGTAAAAAGCATGCTCAAACTTTAGGGGAGTGATACCCAGCTCGTCAGGTCCAAACTCCTCAAAGATGTGCTGAGCATCGTAAGTGCCGTAATAGTCACCCACCCCAGCATGATCACGACCCACAATAAAGTGCGTGCAACCATAATTTTTGCGGACGAGAGCATGGAAAATAGCTTCTCTAGGGCCAGCGTACCGCATTGCTGAAGGGTTAATCGCTAAAATCACCCGATTTTGCGGAAAATAGTGCTCCATCATAATTTCGTAGCACCGCATCCGCACATCGGCGGGAATATCGTCTTGCTTAGTCGCCCCGACAAGGGGATGTAGGAACAAGCCATCGACAATTTCTAGAGCACATTTTTGAATATATTCGTGGGCGCGGTGAATCGGGTTGCGGGTCTGAAAACCCACCACAGTCTTCCAGCCCCGCTCAGCAAACATCACCCGAGAGACGGCGGGATCAATCTGATAGCTGGGAAACAGCGGATGAGGATCGCGCTCTAACAACCACACCGGCCCAGCCAAATTGACGGCACCCTGCTCGTACACCACTTTGACGCCGGGATGCTTTTCTTCGTCGGTGCGATAGACGTTGATCGCTTCTTTGGCTTTGTCGTAGCGGTATTTTTCAGTCAGTTCTAAAACCCCGACAAATTCACCCTGGGCGTCATCGAGACGAATCAGGGTGCCTTCTTTCAGGGGATCAGCGATCGCAGCATCTACCGATAAGGTGACCGGGATCGCCCACGGCAGGCCATTAGCCATGCGCATGTCAGTCACCACCGTATCGTAATCGGCGCGCCCCATAAAGCCGTCTAGAGGGCTAAACCCGCCGATCGCAATCATGACTAAATCAGAAACGGCGCGATCATCAAGCACCACACGGGGCATCGAGGCGCCTGCTTCCAAAAAGTTCTCACGAGCTTCAGGGGTAGCAATGCGGTGAATTAGGGTGCCCCCGTGGGCGCTATTGATTTCGGGTGTCGTTGTCAAAACATTGACCTCTCAAACTGCACAGTAGTCGCGTTCAATATGCCCAATCACGGGATGGCAATCGGCATTTACACCGAGAGAGTCTGAGCGACTAGCATCATGATTCCGCCTGACTCGTCTGCGCCAGGGCCGCCGCCAATCGGTGCTGCACTGGCAAGGGCTCAATGATGCCCCCCCCTAAAACCCGATCGCCGTCATACCAGACGGCCGCTTGGCCAGGCGTCACCCCAAACTGCGGCTCATCGAACACGACCTTGACTCGTGCCCCTGCCGAACTCATGGAGGCGGCCTCCGCTAGGGGCCAAATCGTCGCGGCGACCGCTGCCGAGCGATAGCGAATTTGGACTGTTGCTCGCAGCGGCTCTGAGGGCGCCACTATCGAAACCCAGTTTACGCGGTGGGCGGTACAGTCAGGATAGTTAACACTGGCCCGATCGCCCACAATCACTTGGTTACGCCCAACATCAAGGGCTACCACATAAAGGGGATGCGCGGCGGCGATACCCAAGCCTTTACGCTGGCCAATGGTGTAGTGATGAATGCCCGTATGACGCCCTAAAACCCGTCCTTGAGTATCGACAATGTCTCCCGGCTTCGGGCCGAGATATTTGTCTAGAAAGCTGCCCATTGAGCCGTGTTGCTCGACGAGGCAGAGGTCTTGGCTTTCTGGCTTGGTGGCCGTGTGCAGGCCTAACTCACTGGCTAGACGACGAGTTTCCGCTTTGGTTTGCTCCCCCAACGGGAAATGTAGCGACGCCAACATCTCCTGGGTCAAGTCATAAAGAAAGTAAGACTGATCTTTGTTGCGATCAATTGCCCGCAGCAGCTCATGACGCTGGGTGTCGGGGTTAAATTGCACCCGCGCATAGTGGCCCGTGGCGATCGCATCGGCCGCCAGCTCGGTACGAGCGTAGTGGAGCATGGGGCCGAACTTCACCGAGCGATTGCACTGTGAACAAGGCAGCGGCGTGATCCCCGCCTCGTAACCGGCCACCAGATAATCCACTATGTTGCTCTGAAACGTTTCGCGGCTATCCACAATGTGGTGGGGAACGCCGAGCTCTTCACACAGTTGAGCGGCATCGACCATGCCTTCGGAGCAGCATTGGCCCTTGCCCTTCATCAACCAAAGGGTCAGACCAATGACGTCATGACCTTGATGATGCAATGTTGCGGCGGCTACAGAACTATCGACCCCGCCGGAGAGGCCCACAACAATTTTGCTCATCTTCAAAAAAGTCTGGAAATTTTCTATGAATGTAACTATCCTAGGCTAGCATTCGCCTCGACTGTTCGTAGGAAGGCCGAGGTCAGCCTGAGATAATTGGCAGTTTGTCTGTCCGCCCTCTGCCTGTAAAGCCTTTGCGCTTTCGCTTAACTGGCGCTCACCGCTAGCTAAATGTCAGGATATCGGCCCGACCAGATTTACTTTGCGAATTAGCTCCCACAGCCCCACTGTGACAGTGCCCTCTCGCCATCAGCTGCAAGCTGAACCGGTCATATGAAATTCCCCCTTTGGCTTACATCACGTTCGACGACTCTGCCTCGATCTATTTATCATGCGCGTCCTGCCATCTCCATGGATTCCAGGGTGCGGCTCTTGGGCTGTGGCCTCGCAGCGGCCACGCTGGCCGTCGCGATCGCTCAGCCGGGCTTGACCTCATCAGAATCAGCCGCGCCGATGATCGCTCAGGCTTTGCCCACACCGCTGCCCCCCTTACCAGCTAACAGCGGCGTGTCTTCGACGACCGGTGAACAATATTTGGTGCTGATCAGCGGCAGCAGCGATCAGTTGCTGCAACAGGTGCGCCAGGTCGAACCAGGGGCTTTTGTTAACTTTGTCGATGGCCGCTCCGTCATTCAGGCCGGGCGCTTTAGCTCCTATCAAAACGCGCAAGTGCGGGCCGATGAGTTGGCCAACTTTGGCATTGGCGCTGAGGTGCAAACCAGTACGTTTAGCGGGGCGCCGATCGCCGTAGCAGCACCCGCTAATTACGATTTGTCCTATCCCACAGCGGTACCCACTGCAATTCCGGTGAACTCAGTGGCGGCAACGCCCGCCTCCATCGAGTTTGGTCAGGCTGCCCCGTTTCAAACGGCTCCCGCGTCTTCTGCGGCCTTCCCGCCACCTTTTCCCATCACGTCACCGGCCGGGACTTCAGCGCCGCCCCTGACCGCACCGACCATTGTGAATGAGTCGCTGCCCTCTGGTTATTATGTCGTGGTCCCCGCTGGTGTAAGTGAGTTGTCGGGCATTGCACGCGAACTGGTTGCTCTCGGCGCGCCGAGTAGCCTGGTGCGCACTCGCACTGCCCCCCGTGGCCCCCACGTCGCCATCGGGCCGTATGACGATCATGGGATCGCTCAAGAATGGAACGGCTATCTGCGTGATTCAGGCTTTGCCAGTTCCCGCGTTCATTTCGAGTAAGTTGGCTGACTGCGAGGCCGCTGACTGAGCTATCGGCTCTCTCGGCTGGCTGAGACAGGCTGGGGCTTCCTGGCCGATTTCTCCAACTGGCGAGCGTTCAAACCGACAATCGTTGAAATTATGATCGAATTAATTGGGGACGATCGCCCCCAATTAATTCGATCGCTTGTTTTAGGGTCTCAATCACGTCGGCTGTGTCAGCCTGAAGTTTTAGCCAGCCGAGCCCACCCTTCCCAATGCCTCTGAGCAGACTTCGCTAAAAGTTAGAAGAGGTGCCACAGACAGCGAGTTTTTACCGCAGGTCAAGACTCCAGTTCTAATTGAGGTTGGGGCGCATATCGACTTTTTAGCCACGAGCAACGAACCATCGCATCAAATCAACTTCGGAGATCATTCGGCCATGGGAGAGTCTGAACATAGGCACGGCTATCATCATGATCTCGAGCCTGAAGCAGTCGTGGTCACGGCCCAGCAGATGCAGCAAATCGAGACCCGCTTGTTTGAGGCGGGCCTGCCCGTGCCCGCGCTCATGGAAAAAGTGGCCGGTCAGATCACTCAGTGGCTGTTGCAGCACTATCCTCGTAATCGCGCCCCGGTGGCGGGGATCATCGTGGGGCCAGGCCACAACGGCGGCGATGCGCTCGTCGTCGCCCGCGAGCTACACCATCACGGCTATCAGGTGCGACCTTGGTGCCCGTTCCCCAAACTCAAACCACTCACTGCTCAGCACCAAGTCTATTTAGGCTATCTCGGGATTTCTAGCGTCACCCACAGCGATGCACTGGTGGAGTGCGACTTTATTGTCGATGGGGGCTTTGGCATCGGTCTCACCAAACCACTCAGCGATGAGTTCGCGGCTGGGATCGCGGCCCTCAATGCCACTGACCGGCCCATCATAAGTATTGACCTGCCCTCAGGGTTAGATACTGACAGTGGGGCCGCCCTCGGCACGGCGGTGCGAGCCACACATACCCTCTGTTTAGGCTTGTGGAAACTGGGGCTGCTGCAAGACGCGGCACAGCCCTGGCTAGGGCAAGCTCATTTGATTCCCTTTGACATTCCTCCAGCAGCGATTGAGGCAGTGCTCACCCCGTCGCCGGCTCGCCGTCGCATCACGGCGGCAGCGGCGATCGCCCGCCTCCCCCTGCCGCGATCGCAGATCGCTCACAAGTACACCGCTGGTCATGCCCTACTGATTGCCGGTTCTCGACAGTATGGCGGGGCCGCGCTGCTGGCTGGTCGGGGCGCGATCGCCAGCGGAGTGGGCATGTTGACGCTGGTCGTGCCCGAGAGTCTGAGGCCGACGGTCTTGAGTCAGTTACCCGAAGCGCTGGTGCTCGGTGCGGCGGAAACAGCGGCAGGGGCGATCGCCACCCTGCCCGCCACCGTGGCGTGGGATCAATATGACGTCGTGGCCTGTGGCCCCGGATTAACGCTAGCCGCCACGACCGTGATGGCGGCCGCCTGGAGCTGCGATCGGCCTTTGATCTTCGATGCAGATGGCCTCAATTACTTGTCACAGCGTGATCCCCGACGAGCCATTCGGGAGCGGCGGGCTGCCACCCTGCTCACGCCCCATCCTGGCGAATTTCGCCGCCTGTTTCCCGACCTCTGGGCACAGGCAGTGACGCCCAGTGCAGCGGCTTACCAAGCGGCCCAAACCGGGTGCACCATTGTGTTGAAAGGAGCCATCAGCACTGTGGCGCATCCTGGCGAGCCGGTATGGTTCAACCCGACGAGTACCCCGGCTTTAGCACGGGGGGGCAGCGGTGACGTGTTGACCGGTCTCGCCGCTGGCTTAGCGGCCCAGCTGATGAAACGTCAGCTATCTGGCGCTGATGCCCTGCTCGACACCGCGATCGCCGCCGTCTGGTGGCACGCTCAAACGGGAATCGCCGTAGCCGCAGAACAAAGTGTCTTGGGCTGCTCGGCGAGTCAGCTGGCCAAGCGCTTGCCGACAGTTCTGGCCTCACACCTCTGAACAACGGGAGCAAAACCGGATGCGGCAGTTCGAGAGTAGCTGCAGTTTAAGACCAGCCTGAAGGCTAGCCATACCGGCGATCGCGCCTACCCAGGCCCTTAATCAACGAATTCAGGTTAAATCTGGCTGCCATTGGATAGTTTTGATGTTCCCCACTCAAATTGGTTAACTGGGCGACGATAGAGGGCCAAACTTTCTCAAGTTTTTGTAAAGTGAGGCATCCATTCCGGATGCTTCGCTATGCTAAATGTAGAAACAAATCAAGTTGCCAAAATACTCACCACCTAAAGGATTCTGGCTTCTCAAGTCTGCTCTCTTAAAACGCCGATACCACTGTCACTCGCCCTGGCTAGAGCCAGTAAGTAACCGGGTTTCGGGTGAGAGCGATGGCCCCCGTCTCAAGAGGTCACATCAATACCAGCTGGTATTGGTTTTACTCAACAAGCCGCGTCATCCAAGAAGTCGCTGATATCTGTTTTAGGTGGGCTCAACCATCTTTAGGTGATCCTCGGGAAAAATCGGGCAACCGCCAAAGTTTGCCCCGCCGGATTACCCTCTTGGTCGTTGAGCAGTTTGCCTGATCAAAGCCGACTTCAGCCGGGATCATGGCCTGATACTGAGCGATCGAGGGCTCACAGCCCTAGCGATTGAGCTAGCAGGAACCATTCCGCTGGGATCAGCCTCTAAGGCCAGGGTTGAGGCAATGAGACCACCATGCGCAACGGTAGACAGTCCTAACGAGGGGCTGGCTGCTGCACACCCAAACTCATCAGCATCGTTACCGTCATTGGACGAGGGTTCAAGCCAGATGTGGAAAAGAATTTCCTGGCAGAAGTTAGGTCTAGGCGCCTTGAGCCTGGGCACATTGGGTCTATTAGGATGCCCGGCAGGGTCTCAGCTATCACTATCTCAGTCACCGGATTCAACCGTGATGCCGGTGGTGCAGTCAGAGGGCACTGAAACCGCGATCGCCGAGCAGCCCCCACAATCGATTGAGTTTGCTGTCTGTGGCGAGCTGCCCGACTGGGAGCGATTGAGTCTGGCCGAGCAAACTGCCGAATTGACTCAGCAGCCCCGCTATGGCGACGCGATTACCGCCGAACCCCTCAAAAGCCTATTCGACAAATTCTGGCAACAATCGGTGATTTCTTTCACGACCTATGGGCTGAGTGCTCGCACCGAACCCACTTACCTCAGTGGCGTGTGGACCGGCATTGAGGCGATGTCCGGCTGCTATGAAGGCGATCGCCCGGAGGCCATCAATCAAGGTGAACTGGCCGAAGTCTGGCTGATTGGTCACCAAGTGGTTGACATTACCTGGGTCGACGACGCTTATCAGATTACGGTTGAGACAACGACGACAGGCCTGCAATTTGTGCAGTTTGACCGAGTGGAAACGGGCACAACCTTGCCATTAGTGGTGATTAAAAGCGATGGCAGTCAGGTGGCTGTGGCCTCCGGTGACTGGTGATCCACACGCTTACAGCTCGTGCCAGATCTGGATGTTTTCCCTTAGCAAAAAGGCCCAGAAATCTGGTGTTTCTGGGCTCATTAAAGAGACGTCAGGTCAGCTCTACCCCCAGTCCGCTTAGTCAATCTCTGGTGAGCAAGACACCTCAACCGGTTGGAGGGCATTAGCTTATGCCTGCCGCATGGCTCCCTCAACCCTGAGTCAGCGGTACCGACTGGCTGTCGGCGTCCGCTACTGCTGCCAGCCAGAGACCAGATCAGACTTTGACCAATACTAGATCATCTTCAATTTTTGCTTCATAGGTTTCCAGAGCAGTTGGGGCTGGCCCAGAGGCCACAGTACCGTCAGGGTTAAACGACGAACCATGGCAGGGGCAAGCAAAAGCGCCCTCTTCCCAGGCGACGCTGCAGCCCTGGTGAGTGCACAGCGAGTTGACGGCGATGAGGGCGGCGTCATCGGCGGGATCACGCACAACCACGAGCTGAGTGCCTTGAAAGTTCTTGTCTGAGACAAATCCAGCTTCATCTAGCTCACCCAAAGTGGCAATAGCGGCAAATCCATCTTCTCGGGGGGTGGAGTCGATCGCCACGGCGTCATCTTCGGGGGCCACGTCGGGCGCTGCTGTCTCTGACTGGCAGGCCGCCAGTGCCACTGGTAGTGAGGTCGCCAGGACACCGATCCCCATAAGATTCATAAATTCACGTCGATTCATCGCAAGCAGTCTCCTTTCAACAATGAGATTTTAGAGGGCTCAACTCCAGAGCAGAGCATGATCCCGCAGTACGGTACGACTAAAACTAGCGTTCTGGCAGCCGAGTGATCACTCGGCTGCCAGAAAACCGGAACGTGGCTAGCTGGATAGGGCATTAAATCGCTGCGCCCTGAGCCCCTAAAGGTTATCAGCCGGCGTCAGCGCCTGACGCTTGAGCCAACCGGAGTGGCGAGCCACCGTAGTCAGCACCAGTAGCAGATCGAACCCGACCACGCCAGCAATCAGCAGATCAGAGCCACCGCTGCCAAACCCATAGCTGTGTAGGCCGGTGCCCAAGACAAAGTTGACGCCATACCAGGCCATCAGCACCGCATTAAACGAAACGATGCTGGCGATATGAACGCCAAAGTCACCAATCCAGCCCACTAGGCGACCATGCAAGGGCGCGAGGTAGCAGAGCAAGGCAATCAGCGCCCAGGTTTCTTTAGGATCCCAGCCCCAAAAGCGGCCCCAAGAAAAGTGCGCCCAAATGCCGCCCAGAATGATGCCCGTTGTGAGCAACAAAACGCCGACCTGCAAAACCCGATAGTTGAGCTGTGACAGGAGCTTTAGCCGCTGACTCGCTTGCGGCGTCAACAGATAATTAAAGAGGGCCACATGGCCGATTCCCAAGGCGAGGGCAAAACTGGCATAGCTTAAGGTGATGGTGGGTACGTGAATGCTGAGCCAAAAGTTGTCTCGCAGCACGGGCACCAGCGGCGCAATGCTCGGATCGAGCACGGCGGGCAAACTATCCGCTAATACTAAACAGACAACCGCTAGGGGGGCCGCCGCGAGAACGTAGTAGCGCTTGCGTGATAGCAGTTCTAACAGGAAGGCAATCGCGGCGATGCCAAACCCAACCCACACGACCGACTCATACATATTGGTCACGGGCGGGCGATCGGCAATTTGCATCCGCAGCCAAAAGCCATAGCTTTGCACGGCCAAGCCGGTGGTAAACAGCCCCATCGCGCCCCAATACAGGTGATCACGCTGAATCCACTGGCTCAGCAGCATGGCCATAAAAGCGATCGCATACAACCACCAAGCCTTAGCAAAGGGATGAAAGTGATTGAAATGCACTTCGCGATTGAGCACCGCTGCCGTCGGATAGATCGCGGGACTCAACTGCTGTAAGGCTGATCGCTGCTCATCAGCCAGCGATGCAATCATGGATAAATGGGTAGTGCCGCCCTGCAGCACCGTCTGCTGCATCATGGCAAAATTGGCCAGCAGCGGGGCGACTGTTTCCGGCGCATAGAGCGTGGCTGCCTCGTTGAGTCCGGCCCATTTGCCCTTAATGTCATCAGGATGGGGCACAATCGGCAAGTCGTTGTCGCCAACTGCTTGATACAGCAAATTGAGACGCGATTCGACGGTCAGCGCTTCGGTTTCGTTGCGGCTGAGTTCGACCTCATTTAGCTCTTTCTCATGGGCTTGCCCAACTAACGCCCCTAACTCGGAATTGTTCATCAGCTCACGAAAGGTGAACTGCTTGCGGTCAATATCGAGACCCACTGCTGCTTTCAACGGACGATAGCTCACCAGCACAAAGGACTCTTCGTTCCAGTCGCGAGTGTTGAACCACATCGTCAGATAGGTGCTGAGGGCGTCAGCTCGATCACCCTCGGCAGACCGATAGGTAGTGGAACCGTGAATTTTCGCCACGGTTTCTTGGGCCACAGTATCTAGCGGCTTTTTACGACCGTCTAGCTGCACCGCCAGCGAGCGCAGCGACTCTAGACCATCCGGCGGCGATTGATTCAGGGGCACTATTAGTAATAGCCCTCCCAAAACCAGTCCAATCAAGAAAGTAATGAGTTTCATCGGTGAGGTGACCGTCTAAAAACAGCAAATTAAATGCGGAGCGAGAGTGATCCCCGCTCGGTATTCGGAGCTGCTCCTGCCATCTTGGTAAGGCAGAGGAGTCAGAATTCTGGGCTTGTTACGGAGAATCGGCACTAGAAAGCGGCGTTTAAACCTCGTCTAATTTGAGAACTGTAGTTGTTCCTGATCTGGAAAACCTCACCGAACCTCTCCTTAAGTAAGGAGAAGAACCAGAGTCTTCTTAAACCTCTCCTTAGTAAGGAGAGGTGCCGGAGGCGGTGAGGTTGGCTAGATGTCAAAACTCCCACTTTTGCATCTGGATGAGGTTTAGCATCCTACCGGCGATTCCCCTGACCGCGAACCGGCCCATGGAGCCCGTTCACTGTCAGGACTATTTACCAAACACGGCCAGAATCGGGATCGTCGTCGCGGGCTCGGTTTCGGGTAAGGCGGTCTCTGGTGACGGTTCGGGGGTCGCGGGCTTTGTCCACCGGCGCCAACGCTTGGCGATCGCCGGGCCGTAAAACATGACACCAATGCCCAACACAATCAACATCGACCCCGTCCAGGTGAGGCCCGTGACCCACCAAGGCTCGCGCTTGAGCTGCAGCGTTGACTGGGCCAGATCGCCAGGATTCCAAGAAGCTTGAGCCAGCTTCCAACCGCGAAACCAGGTGGGATGATTCATCCACACCCGGCGCTGGGTGGCTGTATCGGTTTGGGGATCAAACAGCGTCACCTGACTCGTCCACATAGCGACTGATTCACTGCCCTCATTGCGTTCCACAATGAAGTCGTCGAGCTTGACGTAAAACGGGAGCGTCAGCATCTTGGGGCTAAACGCCGCAAAATAGTTGCCGTCAGCCGTGGCCAAACTCGTGGGCTCCCCCCAAGGCAACCAAAAGTCTTGCCCAGCGGCGGTCGCCACATGCAGGGCGGGCGCTCCCTCATTGGCCAGCGTGCCTGGCGCCACCGGCATCATTGGCACAATTTGCCGCTGCACTTGGGCATGGGTCAACTGCTCAGTCAGCGAAATTTGAAAATCAGCCCAGCCCGGCATCACCGCTTGACCAGGGAACAGCTCACCCGTGGCAAACCCCTGAGAGGAGGCCGCGGCATAAAACAGCTGCTGATCAGGCGTGACCACCACGCGAAAATAATCAGTGGGGCGCGGGGAAGGAGCGTCATAGGAGATCGCTAAATCAATAGCATCGCCCGATCGCACCGGCTCGAATCCGGCCTTGCCAAAGACAAACCACTGCGCCTGCCGGTCACCGCGAGACAGCTTCACCTGCAGCGCGGGATTGCGAAACGCTTCTGAAGCTGATCCCGGTAGCCCCTCCTTATCGAGACGGAAGTCCGGCCAAACCTGAACCACTTCCAGGGTGACGCCTGAACGCATTGGTTGTGGTCGCCCCAAAATATCGGCCACCTCAAAGGTGCGAGCGCCGACCTGCAGTTGCCCCAGTTGACTTGACAGCAGGGCGGGTGGACTCAAGAGCTGTCGCTGCTCCGCCGCATCTGCCGCCTGCGTAATTTCTAAATGGGCAGGGCCAACATCTATCTGGCTGTAGCCTGCGGGCGCGACGGCAAGCCAGCGAGCTAGCGTTTGCCCCATGCGGTCGCTGTGAAGCTCCAGGTTGACGGCGACATTATCCACCTGGCCATTGTCGGTGAACTGTACCGTTTTCATCGTGCGATCGCTGTAGCCCAGCAGCTGCAGCCCAGCGAACTGCTGAGGATGCACCGTCCCGTCAGGCTTGATGAAGATGTCCGTTTGCTGGCGTGACTGGTCAGGGGCCACGACCTCTAGCAGATCACCCTGCACACGAATCTGCTGCCCCGGCCCAGCATCCGTGCGCACCAGTAGCATCCCCTCTGTGCTCAAGTGAATCACCGCTGCCGAGCCCGCGATAATTACGACCAAGCCCCAATGGGTCAGCGCAAAGCCCACTTTTCGAGGCCCTTTCCACGGCCAGCGACTCAGGGTAGAAATGCCTAAGTTAACCGCCAACAAAAACATCATCGCCCCAAACCAAGGACTCTTATAAATCTGCGTTTGCACGGTCAATGACCCCACTTCAGATTCATAAAAAGTTGCGCCAATGAGCACAATCGCGATCGCAATTAGCAGCGGCACCGCCAATCGAATAGATCCTAAGAAACGGACAATTTTAGGTGGCATAGTCTCTCAAAAACGCTAGACAAAGACTAAAAGAACTCAAGTGTAGAGTCACCAAAGCAAGCCTTGATTTCTGTATTAGCAACTACCAAATCAGTGCATTTATGCAGATTTCGAATAGCAATGATGCGGATATCCCATAATTCAAGACAGTGGATTCGGACGACCTCAGAGAGGGGCAAAATCCCCTACGCCCGGAGAGCCAGAGAAGACTTTAATTCCTCAAAACAAGTCCACTCGGACTGATTTGCCAGGCAAGTCGCGGCTAAAAGCAGCTTTCTACGGTGATTTGCGACAATATCCGGTTTCCGCATTAAACCCATGCAACAAAAACATATGAAATTTTGATTTGGTTATTCTGACTACAAAAAATCATCTTTTTTTTCCACTACTGTCTGAACATCCAAACGAATCGCGTGATTTCTCGCTTGACTTAATGGCTGAATGCAAGTCGATTTTTCTAGCGGTCGTGGGGTCATTCCTAGTTAGTCAAATTTATTTTGAGTTTTTGTTGGCCATTATTCTTGGCCGGGTCGAGGGCGCTTTGATCCTCACTTTGACAAAGGTGATTTTGACGGAAAGCTAGGGTTTTCGGTTGGTTGGTTGGAGGTTTTTATCACCTGAATTTATTGCTCTTTGGGTGGTCATCGCAAATCTAAAATTGAGTCGTTTTTTTGGAGCGCATCATGGATGCTAGTTCACCATCCTCTTCGCAGGAAGCGGGATTAAAGGTCGAGCTTTTGGAAGGTAGTTTCGAAAAGGTCAAGCCTCGGGCCGATGAGTTCGTCGGGAGTTTCTACGAGAATCTGTTTACGGATTACCCAGCCGCCCAGCCCCTATTCGCCCACGTCAATATGAAGTCTCAGGGCAATATGCTGCTGACTTCACTGGTATTTGTGGTCGAAAATCTGCGGCAGCCGGGGGCGCTGACCGAGGCCCTGCAGGGTCTTGGTGCGCGTCACGTCAAGTACGGTGCCCTACCCGAGCATTATCCACTGGTGGGCAATTCGCTGCTCAAAACCTTTGGCCAGTACTTGGGTGATGATTGGACACCCGAAACTCAGCAAGCCTGGGTCGAAGCCTATGGTGTGATCACTGAAGTCATGCTCGAAGGCGCTGATTATGAGAGCGCTCAGGTACAGCTGGAGACTCCCGAGCCGGAGGTAGATGAGGCGACTGGGCTCAAGGTCAAGCTACTAGAAGAGAGCTTTGCGAAGGTCGGGCCGCAGGCCGACGCATTTGTCAGTAGCTTTTACGAAAATTTGTTCACTGATTACCCCGCCGCCAAGCCTTTGTTTGCTCATTCCAACATGAAAGAACAAGGTAACAAGCTGCTGAAGTCTTTGGTTTTCGTGGTGGAAAACCTGCGCAACCCCGGAGCGTTGACCGGTGCCCTCGAAGGGCTGGGCGCGCGTCACGTCAAGTATGGGGCCTTGCCCGAGCACTATCCGCTGGTGGGCAATTCACTGCTCAAAACCTTTGGCCAATACCTCGGAAATGACTGGACGCCGGATACGCAAGCGGCTTGGGTCGAAGCCTATGGCTTGATTACCGAAGTCATGCTGAAGGGCGCTGATTATGAGCAGGCAGCGGTGCAGCTGACGCCAGAAGCTGCCCTTGAGGCCCCGGCCGGCAATATCTCGACGGGCACCGCAGCGGGAATCGTAGGCGGCAGTCTGATCGGGCTAATCGCGCTGATTTTACTGTTCTGACCGTAGGGAAAGCGCGGAGCAAGATTGATGGCATCTAGAAGTCAGGCGGCAAAATGGCAGGCCGTGTTTAACCTAAGGACGGCGATCGCCGTGATGTGCATCGTCCTCATGGGTTGGTTTGCCGCTGCCTTCGCCTTTGACAATAAGGAGGTGTTTTTGCCCGGCGAAACCTCCGTCGGTCACTACCTGTTTGAGGCGTCCTGTAGCTCTTGTCATGAGGGGTTTAACCCGGTCAGCAATGAGAACTGCAGTCGCTGTCACCAGGCTGAGTTGGCCGAAGACAAGCACGGTGCTGCTAAGTTTCGTGATCCTCGGTGGGCTGGGGAACTGGCCAAGATTGAGGCGCTGACCTGCACCACCTGCCATAACGAACATGTGCATATGTTTGGTCGCGGGGTGCATCTGCAACCGGATCTGTGTATGGCCTGTCATGAAGGCATCATCCAAGGGGATCTCAAAAGTCATGATGACTTTGCGGCCGATGGGTGTTGGACAGCCGGCTGTCACAACTACCACGATCACCGCTCGATCTCGACCGGATTTTTGATTGAAAACCTCGATCAGCCGCCCATATTGCCGGTGCAAAAGCTGCCCGATCGCACTGTTTTGACCCAGGTCGAAACCGCCCCAGCTCCCGATTTGAGTCGTGAATTTCTGGGCGGAGGTGCCTGATGTTAATGAGAGCGATCGCCCTCCTGTGTCTCACCCTTTGCCTCACCCTGTTGGGGATTTCCCCCGCCCAAGCGGACAGCGTCGATCAGGCCAAAATCGACAGCAGCACGCAGCTCTGGGAAACCAGCGCCCATGCGCTGAATAAGGTCAACTGTTCGAGTTGTCACCAAGCCGAGCAAACTCAGGCGTTTGTGGCCCAGCCAGGCGTCGAGAGCTGCCAGACTTGCCACGAGCAAGCTGTAGATACATTCCTGCTGGGCAAGCACGGCATTCGCCTGCTAGAGGGTGCCACACCGTTGACCCCGGCCATGGCCCGGTTGCCTATGCAGGCGGCGGCTCAAGATTGGCAGATGACCTGTAACTCTTGCCATGACGTGCATGCCGTCAACACGGTGCAGGCGGCGACAGATTCTTGTCTGGGTTGTCACAACGACACCCACTCGCTGAATTATCAAAACTCTCGTCATGCGGAACTGTTTGCTGCCGACAGCAATTTGCCGCGCCCCTCGGCGACCGCTGTGAGTTGCGCCACCTGCCACTTGCCGCGCCACGAGATGGGCACCGGCGATAACGTTTTCACTCAGGTGAATCACAACAACACCTACACGCTGCTGCCCCGCGATCGCATGGTGAAAGACGTCTGTATGAACTGCCATGGTGCGGAGTACAGCTATAACAGCATTTTTGACGATGACCTGGTGGAGGCCAACTTCGATGCGCCGCCCACCCTCGCCCTCGAAAGCTTTGACTTAGTGCGCGCCTTTAACGCTCGCCGCACTGACCAGGGCACCGAGTAGCGCGATCGTCAATTCCAGCGTTCGCATCGCCGAACAATCACGCTCACACGTCACAACCACATCATCGCAACACAACGAACGCTTTAACCCGTTTGAAATTGACCTAAGAGGAGACCAAGTTCATGACCCTTGTTGAAAAATGGATGAATACCCTGCGCACCCGCACAGTGGCTTTCATCGCGATCATTCTGGCCGTATCCGTTACCGCAATTTCCTGTAGTAGTGGGGGCAGCACCACTGCAACTGCGACCCCCGGCATTTCCCCTGATTTAGTTGCCGACTATATTCACACTGTTTTGGAAGCGGATCGCACCGCCTACACCAAGCACGTCGTCAATCGCGCCACCATGCTCGAAGGCAAAGAAAAAGCCGATGGCGTAGTGCCTGTCGAAGCGACCGAGACCTGGCAGCAAGGCGAGGGCATTCCCCTGCCAGCGCAAATGTTCCGCTTAGGCTCGGAAATTGCTAATGACAAAGGCTATTTCACCTACAACCTGATTTCTCCCTGGTACATTAACGACAGCCATGCGCCGAAGAGCGATTTCGAGCAAACGGCAATGGATGCTGTGATCGACACCAGCGAGCCCTATAAGGATTATCAGGAAGTCGGCGACCAGCAATTCTTCTCGGCAATTTACCCTGATATTGCAGTGGCTGAAGCCTGTGTCTCTTGTCACAACACGCATCCCATTCACTTAGAGCGCTATCCCGACAAGCAGTTCGTGATGGATGAAGTGATGGGCGGTGTGGTGATTAACATTCCCCTAGCGGGAGCCTAACGCTAGTTGACACCGACTAGCCTTCACATCTCCTAGTGAAGCCAATCGGAGAGAGGAAATTCCTTTCTCCGATCGCCGCCTAAATATCCTTAACCACTAATGTGGTGGCCATTTTTCGTAATCGGATTTCCCGTCAGTTTGGAGCAGGGTTGACCACGCTGGAAAGCTCTATAACCGCCTGGTGGAAAGCGTCCAGAGGAGTTGCCTGACCTGAATGCAAGATTCGCATAGTTTTGATGCATCCCAGTAAATTCCCAGGCAAAACTGTAGCTGACACAACAAGACCAGAGAATATCGTCATTTACGGTAATTAACAAAGCTTAAAAGAATTTCTAGACGAGCCTACTGCGGGCTCTCCCGGTTCCGCTCATGCCTGAGCTGTCCGAACGGTTAAACCGTGTGCGGCTGCTCGGTTTTATCCAAACCCTGCCTTGCGGAGACCCCGGCATACTTAGGCGAGCGACGGCTCATTCCCTTGACGATATTGGGCGATCGCACCCACAAAGCATCCGTTCTAGGGCTCGCTCCAGCCAGTTGACTTTAAGTTTTTGTCCTTTTATCAATCGCTAAAAACCATGAGCCGCTCTGGTCGTCATCCCCACAGTTCGGAATTGCCCAACTCGATCGCGCCGAGTCGTGATCTCTCAACGATGCCACCAGACTCGACCAATATGACCGATGCCATGGCGGCGGCGATCGCCCCCCAGCGACGCCAGCCGATTAAGCCCCGAGGGATTCAGCCAGGGTTCAAAGTGCTGATTGGCCTTACCCTGCTGACGGCCCTGCTGCTCACGCCCTTTGTCTTTAGCGAGCACTACTTAGATCTGCTGCGCGCACGCTCGGTTGATCTACATCAATTTTTGCGGGGCGAACTCTACAAGCAAGGCACAGGCTATGCCGCGCTAGCTTTTGTGGTGATCGAGATGCTGCTGACGGTACGCAAGCGCGGACGCGGCTGGATCGCCAGCATCAAGCTGCCGGGTTCCATGATGTTTTGGCGCAGCACTCATATCTTCTTGGGCGTGGGGCTATTGGGCATGGTGCTGGTGCACACCCTGGGGGCCAACGGACTGAACTTTAACGCCGTGTTTCTCTGGGTCTTTTTTGCCACTACGCTGACGGCATTGGTGGGCGTCGTCGCTGAAACCGGCATTCTCGAATCAGCCCGCAGTTATTTTGGCAAACTGCCCGGCACCAGCAAAGTCTTAACTAAAGGCCCCTTAATCCGGGGGCTGCGTGCCCTGTGGCTGACTAGCCACATTTTCTTTGTCTGTGTCTTTGGAGTCATGCTGCTGTTTCACATCGCCCTCGCCTACTACTACCAGTAGCGTGGACAGTCCTTGATTCGGAGGAGGGTAAACGTTGTAGAGCCGTTTCATATTAACCAGAGCAGTTTCAAAGCCAATATGTTGATCTTGGGCATGGCAGCGCCTGTCCCGACCGAGAATCCACCGGCGAGCCCGGAGTTGAGCATATTCCATCGCACCCTGGCGTATTACGGATAACTTCCCATGACTGATCAGATTC
This sequence comes from Cyanobacteria bacterium J06626_4, assembly GCA_038523235.1. Classification (GTDB taxonomy): domain Bacteria; phylum Cyanobacteriota; class Cyanobacteriia; order Phormidesmidales; family Phormidesmidaceae; genus Halomicronema. The sequence continues at coordinate 33,187 of JBCBJQ010000030.1, read as the reverse complement.
GCCTCCTGGAAGACAGTTTTGACAAGATCAAGCCCAATGCGATGGCCTTTTCCGACTGCTTTCACCGCCATCTCTTCGCCAATAATCCTGAAGTCAAATCGATGTTTGCCGATGTCAGCCTAGAGCTGCAGGAAAAAAAGCTGGTGGCCTCATTAGCGCTGATTGTCGAAAACTTGCACAACCCCGATGCCCTGACCCATGCCTTGGAGGCGCTGGGCGCCTATCACGTCGATAAGGGCACGATGGTTGAGCACTATCCCTTGGTGGGGCGGGCTTTACTGCAGGCGTTTGAAGATTTTTTAGGCGCAGATTGGACCCCGGAGACAGCCGCGGCTTGGGTCGGAGCCTATCGCACCATCAGCGACATCATGCTGGCCGGGGCCGAACATCCGAATGACTTTCTGAACGGTGAGCTGACCTTTTATGAATGGCTGGATTTGTATGGCGAGTCGAGCCCGACGCTGCATAAATTGGTGGAATCCACCACGCATTTCAAATATGGCGCTAAGTAATGTCGAGTGATGTCTACAACCGGAAGAGAGGACCGATGACGACCCATCGCATAGACCCAAAAACCGATCGCAAAAACCGCAGCTTACTGGCGATCTCGGTCATCCTGCTCTTTGCGATCGCGGCCTTTTTCTTAACCCGCCCGGTCACGATGGCCCAAAGTGCATCACCAGTGGCGGGCCTCATGACCCTGCGAGCCAGCGCTCAGCAGGCCATGCCCTATGAGCAGGCGATCGCTAACGGCCAGCCAACCTTAGTGGAGTTTTACGCCGATTGGTGCACCACTTGTCAGGCGATGGCCCCCACTTTAGAGACGGTACATCATCAATTTGACGCCGACCTCAATTTAGTCATGTTGAATATTGACGACCCTCAATGGCGATCGCAGGTGCAGCAGTTTGGCGTCACCGGCGTCCCCCATATCGCCCTGATTGATCGACAAGGGACGATCGCCGAAACCTTTGTTGGCAAGGTGCCCAAATCGATTCTGACGCAGCGGCTGCAGGCACTCCTAAGCTAGTCCTGCCTGGCCGGGGGCTCTCGACCTTTGAGCCGTGCCCCCTGTCGTGCCCTTGAAAGCGCAAACCGCCGCCCCCAGCATCAATCGTCCTTAGTCCAACCTGGCCGCAGCCGATTCACCGTCATCTTTGCTCCATTCTTAGGGAAGCTTTTAACCATGCCCCCCACTGGCTCACGCTCAACTCAGCCGCTTACCTCCGGCTCAGCTTACCTAACTCAAACTGTTCGGCTAGAACGGTATGTTTCGGCCATACAGCAAAGAATGCTGCAGCCGCCCTGCGTCGATTGGGAGCCCCCGGGCTGGGCGGAGACGCAATTGTCTCGCCGCCTGTTTTGTTCCAGTGTTTCTCAATAGGAGTAACTGCCGTGGCGATTCTTGACCGTTTTCTCCATTTTCTGCAGCTGCTCGAAGACCTCGCCGAGCTGGGTGAGTTTTTGACGACACCCATGGGCTCTACGCTCATCTTTTGCGGTTTGAGCTATCAGGCCCTGACCATCTTGGGCTGTGCCGCTCCATCAGCAGCGATTTTGGCCAGTACGGCGGCCCTAGCGCTACACTGCACAACTAATCGCCCCACGTTTTAATCTCCTATGACTTTCCGATTTCGACTTCGGGGCTTCGGCCCGCTGCTGTTAGGTGCTGTGTTGATGGCAACGCCGATCGCTTGCTCCGCTGGCGAAGTTAGCGAACTCGCGGCTAGCGAAGAACCCGCTACTGCGGTCAATCCCACTGTGCCCGCTGCGCTTTCGACCATCGAAGCCGCTGAATTTCAGACGTTGGTCGCGGCTGATGTGGTGTACCTGGGCGAACGGCACGACAGCGAAGTCGATCATGCGGCTCAGCTCACTATCATTGAGGGGCTGTATGCCGCCGACCCAGATATGGCGATCGCGCTGGAGATGTTTCAGCGGCCCTTTCAGCCGGTGATTGATCGCTACCTGGCGGGCGAACTCTCGGAAGCGGAGCTGGTTGAGCAAACCGAATACTTAGAGCGCTGGGGCTTTCCGTGGGAATTTTATGCTCCCTTTCTACGTTTTGCTCGCGACCATGAGCTGCCCGTCTTAGCCCTCAATGCCCCCAGCGAAATTACTCGACAGGTGGCGCGTGAGGGGCTCGAAAGCCTTGAGGAAGACGATTTTCGCTACATTCCTCCGGTGTCGGAGATCGATACCAGCAACGACGACTACCGCGAGTTTGTCGCTGCGGCCTTTGGCAGCCACAGCGGGCACGGCAATTTTAACTTTGACAATTTCTTTGCGGCTCAGGTCACCTGGGATGAAACGATGGCCCTGACCATCTCTGAGTTTAAAACCAGCAATCCCGATACTCAGGTGGTGGTGCTGGCGGGCAACGGCCACGTCATTTACGGCCACGGTATTCCTGACCGGGTGGCCCGCCGGTTAGGGGATGATCTAACGCAGCAAATCGTGCTGCTCAACCCCGCTGACTTTCTCACAGAAGCCTCAGAAGCCGAGGCGATCGCCGATTTATTTTGGTACAGCGAATAGTCTAAAGCGCCGAGTCAAAGGTTCTCGGCCAAAGGCACGCCGCCGCCCAATTTTTCAGCTCGTGCCGGAGGCGGAGCTTCCAAGCTTCGAGCACTTTCCCATCCTCCATACCGCCACCCATCAAGGCGCGATCGCCACGGGATCAGACGCCATCTTCCGGCGGCGCGACTGCACTTCAAGATGTACCAGTAGCGCATTGATATCAGCGGGATTGACGCCGCCAATGCGCGAGGCTTGGCCAATCGTCAGCGGGCGCACCTTGCTCAAGCGCTCCCGTGCCTCTTTCGATAGAGTGTCAATGGTGTGATAATCCAACCCTTCGGGTAGCTTGCGGTTCGTATTTTTGCTCACCTGATCGATTTGGGTCTGCTGCCGCTGAATGTAGCCCGCATACTTGATGTCGATTTCAGCCCCTTCCTTTTCCTCTCGCGCCAGGTCAGCATCTCCCAACCCATACCCTTCTAGATGGGGATAGTGGAAACCAGGACGCCGCAGGAGATCGGCGAGGGTAATCGAGCCCTTGATGCGCTGGCCAGTATCCGCTGCGATGCGTTGGCCCATGTCATCCAACTCTTTGACGCGGGTCTTGCCGAGACGCACTTTTTCCGCCTGAATGTGGGCCTGCTTTTGTTGAAAGCGCTGCCAGCGATGATCATCAATCAGGCCAATCTCCCGGCCTAGAGGCGTGAGGCGCTGGTCGGCATTGTCCGATCGCAACAGCAGCCGATATTCTGACCGCGACGTCAGCATCCGGTAGGGTTCGCGCAGATCTTTGGTACACAGGTCATCGAGCAGCGTGCCGATGTAGCTGCCTTCGCGGGGTAGCACCAACGGCTCCTGCCCCTGCACTAACCGCGCCGCATTGATGCCCGCCACGATGCCCTGGGCGGCGGCCTCTTCATAGCCCGTCGTGCCGTTGATCTGACCGGCGCAAAACAGCCCAGCGACCCGCTTGGTCATCATCGTGGGATAGCACTGGGTTGCGGGCAGGTAGTCATATTCGACCGCATAAGCCGGTCGCAGCATGGCACAGTGCTCTAGCCCCGGTAGGCTGCGCAACATCGCTAGCTGCAGAGCTTCTGGCAATCCGGTCGAAAAGCCCTGCACATAAATTTCCGGAATGTCCCGCCCTTCCGGTTCCAAAAAGATTTGGTGGCTGTCTTTATCAGCAAACCGCACAATTTTGTCTTCAATGCTGGGGCAGTAGCGCGGCCCTTTAGACTCCACCCAGCCGCCATACACGGGGGAGAGATGCAGGTTTTCGCGAATGATGCGGTGGGTCTCTGGCGTGGTGCGGGTCAGGTGGCAGGGCATTTGTTCCCGCTCGACCCAGACGTCGGGGTCAAAGCTAAACCAGCGCACGTCGGCATCGCCAGGCTGCGGTTCCAGTACGTCAAAATTGATTGAGCGGCGATCGACCCGAGCCGGGGTGCCGGTTTTTAGGCGTCCCGTTTCAAAGCCGAGGCGATTTAGCGTATCGGTCAGGCCGATCGCGGCAAATTCGCCCGCGCGACCCGCCGCCATCGATTTGTTACCGACCCAAATGGTGCCGCCCAAAAACGTCCCAGTTGTGAGAATCACCGCTTGGCATTTGAAGGCGACGCCGAAGTAGGTTTCGACACCAACTACGGCATCGTTGTCATCCAGGACCAAGTCGGTCACCATGCCTTCGCGCAGAGTCAGATTGGCCTGGTTTTCCACCAGGGTCTTCATCACCGCCGCATATTCGCGCTTATCGGTTTGGGCTCGCAGCGCCCACACGGCAGGTCCCCGAGAATTGTTGAGAATTCGTTTTTGCAAGTAGGTGCGATCGGTCATTTTGCCGATTTCGCCCCCCAGGGCATCAACTTCGTGAGCCAGCTGTGATTTGGCAGGACCACCGACCGCCGGATTGCACGGCTGCCAGGCAATTTTGTCTAGATTCAGCGTGATCATCAAGGTGCGACAGCCTAATCGCGCCGCTGCCAGCGCGGCTTCGCAACCGGAATGCCCGCCACCGACCACGACCACATCAAATTCGTCTAAAAAATCAACGGAACCAGGAGAAGCCATGCAATCTGTCGTCAACGTACGAGGGTGAGGAGAATTTGGGAAAAATACTCTCCTCGTAAATCTTAGCGGGTCGGGTCGAATTTCTTGATGTTGGCAGGGTGGGGGGGAGTGGAGGGTAGAGGGAGTGGAGGGTAGGGGGAGTGGGGAGTGGAGGGGGCGATCGCTAGCGGGATGGGCCAAAACTTTGCATACTTTTAGAGACATCACCCGTCCTTTTTGGCGCTTATCCCCATGACGACTGCTACCGTCTCCCTACTTAAAGCTCAGAGCTACGCTATCGATGACGTCATGCTCAAGCTAGAGCAGTTGTTGGCCCCTTTGGGCGGCATGGCAGCGGTGGTGAAACCCGGCGATCGCGTGCTGCTCAAACCTAACTTGTTGACGGGGGCCAGACCAACTAAAGAATGTGTCACCCGGCCAGAAATTGTTTACTGCGTGGCGGAGTTAGTCAAAGCGGCTGGGGGTGAACCGTTTATGGGGGATAGTCCGGCCTTTGGCAGTGCCTATGGGGTAGCCAAAGCCAACGGTTACCTGCCCTGGTTAGAAAAGGCCGGGATGCCGGTACAAGAGCTGCATGGTCAGCGCTATGCCACAGCCGCCAACGGTGAGTTGGCCCATCTGCGTCTGTCAAAAGAGGCGATGAAGGCTGACGTGGTGATCAATTTGCCGAAGGTCAAGTCCCATGTACAGCTGACCTTGACCCTGGGAGTAAAAAATTTGTTTGGCTGTGTGCCGGGCAAGATGAAAGCTTGGTGGCATATGGAAGCAGGGAAGGATCGCGATCGCTTTGCCACAATGCTGGTTGAAACGGCCCGCGCCATTGCCCCTCAGCTAACGATTGTGGATGGCATCATCGGCCACGAAGGGAGCGGCCCCAGCAACGGTGAACCCAGAGCTTTAGGAGTTTTGGGTGCTTCGACCAATGTTTTTGCACTGGATCGGGCGCTGATCGAAATTTTAGGGGCAAGTCCGGCGGACATTCCCACCGTGGCTCAGTCGCAGCGTTTGGACTGCTGCCCCGCCTGGTCAGACATTGAGTTTGTTGGTCAGCTTCCAGAAGACTTAGCGATCGCCGACTGGCAGCTGCCGGGCCAACTCATGCCCATCGACTTTGGCATGCCCCGCGTTATGCGTTCAACCTTTAAGCATCTCTATATTCGCTTTATCAAAGAGCCGATGGCAGCCTATGCCAACCGCTAAATGCAGGGGCTGAAATCATTTTCTGGCAAACTTTATTAACTCCGAATTCCGTAGGGCCTTGCACTTCCCGCAGGGTATTCTGCGCTCTGAATTCCGAATGCTGCCAAGTGGATGTCAATTGGACAAATCTAGCCGACACCTCAACATGCTAAAAAAGCCCCCCAATCTTTTCAAGAGGGAGGCTTTCCCATACCGTGGGTGAATCGCCCTGCTGACAGGCGGCGGCGACAGCGGGGAATCGGCAACCAACAGCCACGGTTGAGGCCCAACTAGGGCACGTCATCCATGCGGGCTAGAGCCTTGGTGGGCATGATCGCGCCCGCTCCACAAACCGAGCTAGGCGTTAGAAGCACCCGCGACTTTTTCTTCAAAGGCAGCGCGATCGGGTAAGACTTCAAAGACGCGATCCATGCTGGTGAGTTCAAATAGCATGCGCACCTGATCGTTAATCGAGCAAACGTACATCTTCTTTTGAGACGCTCGCACCTTTTTCAAGACGACGACCAAAATTCCCAAGCCAGAACTGTCAACGAATGAGATGTTGGCCAGATCAATTAGTAACGTGTCGGCACCGTCATCTAGGGCTGCATCAACTTCCTGACGGAAAGCCTCCGCCTTCGTGCCGTCTAAGATGCCAGCTGGCTCCAGAATTCGGATATTAGATTTCATAAGTTCCTCATCAATCAGCAAATTTGCCATATTCACTCTCAATAAAATTAGTGGTCATCCTTGCCAGAGGAAGCCTCAACTTATTAAAGAGTTCCCCGCTTATCTTAGATACATTAAGTGACGGGGCAAACTGGGAAGATTTTCAAGGATCTTCCACCAGTCTGATCGCCACACTCCCCTGTTGCAAAGACTCACTACTGCCATAGTCACTGATGGTGATTGCCCCGATATGACCGGTCAACGGTTGCCCAGCCGCGGCGATCGCCTGCAGCCAAGGAAACTGGTCTATCAGTGTCGGGGCCAAGGCGGGCCAGTTGACGTAGGTCAGCGCCTGACCGGGCTGCTCAAACTGCTCAGTAAGCTGCCCAAAAGCAGGCTGCGCCAATAACGACGGAGTGGTCACACTCTGTAATACCTGCTCGAGCCCAGCCAGCGACGTTGCCAGCACCTGATGGCCTTGCACCACAGTATGAACGCCGACGACCTGAGTCGTGATACTCAGTGGGCTCTGGGCATTCGAGCGGGTCACGCCGACGCGCGTCCAAGTGGTGAGGGTGCGATCGCCCAACGGTACCTGACTCACGTTGATGCCTTGGGTTTTGGCAAACTCATCGACGGCAGACCACGATTGCCCCTCGGCAAGAGGGGTCAAGAACAGCCAGGTGGGCGTCGTCCCTGGCAACAGGCACATCGTATAGTCTCCCGGCAGCGCTGGGAGCAATTCGGTAAGCGCCGGGTCGGCCGATAGCGACAGCGACTCTAACAGCGTCCTGAACGATCGCTGCGCCACACTGACACCCCCGAGGCTCCGCTGGCTGGCGGCCACACGCTGCGCCAAATCGCTGCCTGTGGTGGCAAACAGAGTGTTCTCGGGCAGCAGATCCAGAGCCGTGGTGAGTGCGGCAGAATGGGGCTGATTTACAGCAAAGGTTTGGCCCGGAGCCGCCGCAATCGCCGTATCGCCGAGTAACCCCTCAGAGAAGGCCCGCAGCGATAAAAACAGGAAGTTAGCAGTGGGCTCGCCAGCGTCAGCAAGAGACGACTCAGCCTGATCTGCCTTGCCCAGCCAGGCCAGCAGACGTGGCCCGTTGGCGTAGACCCAGCCAATCCGCTGCGGTGGCAAGGTGGCGATCGCCGTGCGGTAGTTAGCCGCGCGGGCCAGACTCACATCCGGGGCTTGATAAGTCGCGATCGCCTGACGCAGCACGCGCGGATCGTTAGCTAACAACACGTAGCGATCGCCCACCAGGGCCGAGGTTAACGCTTCTAAACCCACCGTTTCAGCCTGGCCCCGGAGCCCCTTTGACGATGGACGACTAGGTGCCTGGTCATAAATCAGGGGAATGCCGGAAACCGTTTCAAAAATCAGCTTGCGGCCCTGAGCGGCTCGCTGCTGCCACAGCACATGCAGGGCTTCGCGCGCGGCCTCGACATCGCGGCAGCTAAGCAAGGCTAAATAGCCCGCCTGCAGCCCATTCGTCTCGTCATGATCGAGGTCAGGGGTCGTGACGGCGAAGGTCACTTCTGACCCCAACCAGGGTCGCACATCGGCATCGTAGGCCCAACCGACGGTGGTTTCTAAAGATTGTTTGAGGGCTTGCCACTCTTGGCGAGCGACAAAGCGGCGATTCGCAGGTGTCAGTAACTGTCGCAGCTGCCAGACCCGGTCAGGGCGAGCGAGCAAAGCGGCCATCATCGGCGCTTGGCGGGGTACAAACTGCGCGGCAGTCGGTACGGTTTGGCCGCCTTGAGTGAGCAATGCGCGGGGGTTTTGTGAGGTGAGTCCCCAAAATCCAGCTGCCCCCACCAAGACGAGCAGTCCGGCAACTAGGGCGATCGCTGAATAGAAGGTACGCGATTTCATAAAGTCTCTTTCACCGGGCGCGAGGTACTCCGCAGGCTCAATTACACAGTGCTAAGCCCGAGAATAGTGTATTACCCCGTGACCTTTCTCAGCGCTTCCGCTAGCAACGCGATACATCGTGAGCCGCTCATCGCCGGGTAGGTGTTAACGCTGATCAAACCTTTATTCGGCAAAGTAGTCGCGCCAAACTCCGACCAGCTTCCCTTGAATCTCGACCTGGTCGGCCGGAAACTCTTGAATCGGGTAGTTCGGATTGGCGGGCACCAGCTGCACGATGTTGCCCCGGCGATGGAAATATTTGAGGGTCGTCCCGTCGGGCACCCGAGCGGCGACGATCGTACCTTCTCGAACGCTTTGAGGATCTTTAACCGGTCGCATAATCACCATGTCGCCGTCGCCGATCATGGCTTCGATCATGCTTTCCCCCGTGACGCGCAGGGCATAGTCCCCCATTTTGATCGGCAACCCGGCCAGGTTGAGGCGCTCAACCTCGGCTTCGGCTTGCGAGGCAATGTTGACATAGCCAGCAGCGATGATGCCGTAGACGGGCACGCCCTCTTGGTCTTGCAGAATGCGGATAGTGCGGGCTTGCCCCTCGACCCAATCGATGTAGCCCTTTTTGCGCAGATGATCGAGGCGGCTTTGAATCGGCGCTGGCGATTTGAGACCCATGGCCCGCATCATCTGCCGAATCGACGGCGAATGTTGGTTTTGACGGATATAGTCTACGAGCCAGTCATAGAGTTCTTGTTGCGCTTCGGTTAAAGTTTCCATTACTGCCTTCCTAGACTTCTGCCTATTGGGTATCAGAACAACAGTACCAACCCAATTGCGATTTGTCCATAAAAATCAAAACTTTGTACTACTCCTGTCATCAGGCCCCAACTTTCACCCCCGTTTGCACTTGCCACAGTCCGGCGTAGAGGCCCTGGCGATCAATGAGTTCTTCGTGAGTGCCCCATTCCACAAGTTGGCCTTGGTCCATCACGTAGATGCGGTCGGCATTGCGAATGGTCGAGAGGCGGTGGGCGATCGCGATAGTGGTGCGGTTTTGGGTAATCTTTTCTAACGATTTTTGAATCGCCGCCTCGGTTTCGTTATCGACCGCTGAGGTGGCTTCATCTAAAACTAAAATTGGCGGATTTTTGAGAATGGCACGGGCGATCGCCAAGCGTTGCCGCTGCCCGCCGGAGAGCTTTTGGCCCCGCTCACCCACGATGGTGTCATACCCTTGGGGCAAGCGCTCGATAAACTCGTGGGCCTCGGCGGCCCGAGCGGCAGCAGCAATGGCGGCAGCATCGGCCTCAAAGGTGCCATAGGCAATGTTGTCAGCCACGGTACCGTGAAACAAAAAAACATCTTGACTGACCAACCCAATCGCCTGCCGTAGGTCTTGAGGCGCGAGTTCGCGCACGTCGAGGCCATCGACCGTGATGCGACCGTGATCCACTTCATAGAGTCGCAAGAGCAGTTTCACTAGCGTGCTTTTACCCGAGCCGGTCGCCCCCACCACAGCAATGGTGTGACCGGCGGGAATCTTAAGCGTCAGATGTTCGACCACTGGGCGGTGCTCACCATAGGCAAAGGTGACATCGGTAAATTGCACATCACCCTGCACATTGCTCACCGGCAGGCGGCGCTCACCGGGATGGAGGGCAATGGGAGTATCCAGTAAATCCATCACGCGATTGGTGGAGGCCATAGCCCGCTGATACTGATCTAATGTGTCGCCCAGGCGAGTGAGCGGCCATAGCAGCCGCTGGGTGAGAAATACCAACATGCTGTAGGTGCCGACCGCGAGCTGCCCCTCCACCGCCATCAGGCCGCCAAAAATCAGCGTGGCCGTAAAGCCAATCAGAATCAAGATGCGGATCAGGGGAATATAGGCGGCGCTGTAGGCGATCGCGTGGCGGTTACTTTGGCGATAGGCTTCGCTGTCTTCGCGCACGCGCTCGGTTTCATAGCCCTCAGCGGTAAAACTTTTGATGGTGAGAATGCCCGAAATATTGTTCGACAGGCGGCTGTTGAGCAGGCTGACTCGCTCGCGCACGGCAGCATATCGGGGCGCTAAAAACTTTTGAAAGGCGATCGCGCCCCACACAATAAACGGCATCGGCAATACCGCCATCCAGGCCACCGCCGGAGCCAACACCCAAAACGCCGTGCCAATCAGCAGAATGGTGGTCACCACCTGCAGCACTTCGTTAGCCCCCACATCCAAAAACCGTTCGAGCTGGTTGATGTCGTCGTTCAACACCGCCATCAAACCACCCGTGCTGTGGTCTTCAAAATAGGCCAGCTCTAAATCTTGCAGATGCGCGTAGGCTTCAATCCGCAAATCACGCTGCATCGTTTGCGCCAGGTTGCGCCACAGCACCGAATAGGCATATTGAAAGGTGGACTCTAGCCCCCAAGTCACTGCCGTCAGCCCCGCCAGCACAAAAAACTGTCCGCGCACGCCGGGAATGCCCAAACCGGCAATCCACGAATCTTGCTGCTGCACCACGACGTCTACCGCGAGGCCAATCAACACGGGGGGAGCCAGGTCAAACAGCTTGTTGAGCACGGAGCAACTGCTGGCGAGCCACACCTCGCGGCGATATTTGCGGCTGTAGCGAAGCAGGCGTTGAAGCGGATGAGAAGAGACCATGACGGCGAGCCCACCTGAAAAGGAATAGGTCAGAATCTTAACAAATGCTGAAGCGTGGCCGGACTCCTCCTTTTTTGACAGTCATGGGCAGCAGGGTCGACCTGACTGAGGGGCAGTGACGGTGTGATATCAATTCTGCAAAATCGCCTACAAGTCGCAGATCCCTCGCTGTCGCTGCCCCCTAAAGCCCTGCGGGCATGGCTGCGCGTAGAAAAAGGGAGCTATTCCATACCTGGATTGAGTTGCCCCTTTCAAGGAGGTTGGGGGAATCGCCAGTGAGGGTGATGGTCGGGGCAATTCGCCCGTTCTACAGACCCGTCAACGATTGCATCAACTCATGAGAATCGGTAACCCAACCAAAGATCTTTTGGGTCATCTCTACAGTGACCCGATGGAAGTCCGGCACAAACGACGCACAGCAATCCTCTAGCAATACACATTCATACCCCAGATCATTCGCAGTCCGCAGGGTGGTCTGCACACAACACTCTGTCGTCACCCCCGTTAGCAAAAGCTGGCGAATCCCCCGCTGGCGCAAAATCAAATCCAAATCCGTCGCCACGAAAGCCCCTTTTCCTGGCTTATCCAGCACAATTTCTCTCGACAGCGGCTGTAGCGCCTCGACAAAATCGTGACTCTTAGAACCGCGAGTCAACAATCGTCCCATGGCACCTTCGCTGCCAATCTCAGCGTTCTGGTGCTGGGAGCGGGCCAACTTGTGGGGCGGACAATCGCTTAAGTCAGGCCGATGGCCCTCACGGGTATGGATGATAGTGATGGGGGTTGATCGGAGCGCGGCCAACAGAGTTTGGAGGGGTTGAATCGGCCGCTGAGTTTGGCTAATGTCAGAGCCCTTGTGATCGGCCCACCCACCAGGCGTGCAGAAGTCATTCTGCATGTCGATCACCAAGAGTGCTGTCTGCGCCAACGTCAGGGTTAAGGGATACGGTCGGCTCGGAATGGTGATTTGAACAGGGGTAGGGTGGGCACTGTCTAGCATGGTGATGGCGAACTTACCCTTTCTCAGCTTTGAAAAAATCCAGCAAGAATAACGCGTAAATTTTGGTGGCGGCGACGACCTTATCCATGTCAATAAATTCATTCACCGGTGGCCACCCATCTTCGCCGGGGCCAAAGGTAATGGAGGGAATGCCGCTGTGGGCAAAGCGCAGAGTATCGCAATAGGCATTCTTGCGATACAGCACGGGCTCTTTGCCTAAGATGGTCTGATACGCCCGTGACAACGCTTGTACATGGGCAGCGTCGTCCGCCACCTCAATGGACGCAGGCACAAACGTTTCCCCCTCCACTTGGGTAATGGTGGCCTGGAATGAGGGGTCGGCGGCCTGCAGCTCAGCGATGACTTTTTCCATATCCTGCACAATCGACTCGTAGGTCATGCCAGGCACTAGACCAATCACCCAGACCCTGGCCTTGCAAGAGGGTGGGGTAAACTGCCCTTCCCCAATTTGGCCAGCCTCAATTTTGACGGGGCAAATACTGGGCTGAGTGGGGCCATAAATTTGCGGGGGCTCGTGCGTAAAGGTAGTCTGCCGCAGGGCTTCAATCAGCTGAGCCATGTGCAACACCGGATTCACGCCTTCATCCGGTCGCCAAATGTGCGATCGCACCCCGGTCGTTTCAATATCCACCAAACACAGGCCAGAGTGAGCCAAGGCAATGCCAATGCCCCATTCATTCTCCTCAGTCCAAGAGGTGGGTTCCGCCGTAATTTCATAATCAGCGGTGAGGCCATACTCATTGAGCAAGTGCAAGGCACCGGCGCGGCCGTGGCGCTCTTCATCAACCGTGTAGGCACAAATCAGTTCGCCATTGATTTTGACCCCGGCCTGGCGCAGCATCTCGATGGCAATCAGCTGGCAGGTCATATTGCCTCGGGTATCCGAGGTGCCGCGACCGTAGAGATATTTGCCGTGCAGGGTCGCGTTGTAGGGATTGTGTCCCGACATGTGCCACTCTTTTGGATCACAGGATGGATAGGTATCCAAATGATCGTTAAAAATCAGCGAGGGACCAGGCAATCCGTCATTCCATCGGCCAACCACATTGGGCCGCCCTTCAATGGCCGCCACCCATTCCACATCTAAGCCCAAGGACTGCAAATGTTGCCCCACCTGTTTAGAAATATCTTCCTCGTGGGCCATCGGCGCTTCTGGATCGATGGAATTACCACAGCCGGGTTGCCCGGTCGGTACCAATGATTGGATTAACTGGACGCATTTTTCCTGGGTAATGCCCGCGATCACCTCCTGTTGCAGAGCGGTGAGTTCGGATGGGGTCGAAAGAGTTTCTAGCATGCTTCAGTTCCTAAAGAGTGCAGTTTTTTGATGCCTAGTCTGGCTTTGAGTTCCTAGACGGCAGCGAGGAATCGAGTAGAGGGTCGCTGAGTTCAGAGAACAGAGGCCGAGTCTCGATGGGGCCGCCCAGTTGGACGCTGGCAACCAAGTGGAGAAGCCACCGGCCATGCAACGACTGGTTACCGTTGCCAGTGGACAACGCGCCGGGCAAGGAATCGGAGGACGATATCGGAAATCACCCCAAAAAAGCCAATCATCAAAATTGCGACAAATAATCCTTCCACATTAAAGAAGGTGCTGGCATCCTGAATGATGTAGCCAATGCCCTGGTTGCCGGCGAGCAATTCGGCAGCCACCAAAATGCCAAAATCAACGGAGAGAGCCACCCGCATTCCCGTAAAAATGTTGGGCAAGGCGGCGGGCAAAATGACGTACAGAAAAATGGCCAAGTCATTCGCCCCCAAAGTTTGCGCCGCGAGGATTTTATCTTTTGGGCAAGACTGCACCCCAGAAATAGTGTTCAACATCACAATGAGTGACCCGGCATAGAGAATGATCAAGATCTTTGAGATTTCGCCGATGCCAAACCAAAGGATAAATAAGGTAATGAAAGCCAGGGGAGGAATGGGGCGTAGCAGTTCGGTGACGACATAGAAAGCGGCCCGCACATATTTGTAGTAGCCCATGAATAAGCCGAGGAGTAGGCCGACCACAGTGCCCACGCCAAAGGCGATAAACACGCGCTTCAAGCTAGCGAGGATATGTACCATGATCGGCGTGCCCGCATACCCCTTTTGCACCATGGCCATAAACTCGGTCACAATGCCCGACAGGCTGGGTAAAAACAGTTCATCAACCCACCCTTGGCGAGTGGTGAGCTCCCATAGGAGCAAGATCAAGGTAGGAATGGCGATCGCAACCCCAAACAAGAGGGCTTTTTCTCGCAATGCCTGGGTTTGCAAGTCTGGCCCGGTAAAAGCAAGCGTTTCTGCTTTTTTTGACGCCTTTAGCTGCATAGTTTTGAAGAGCCCATCACATTCAAATTCAGATCCTGACGAAACGCGCCGTAAAACATTTCAGACATCTCTCAGCAGGGACTAACTAATCGCTTTCATCTTTAAATACAAGTCCGTCCGATAGTGGTTGAACTCATCCGATACGCGATTCATCGCCGCATAACGGGGCATCGGTAGATGAATCGAGATGTCATGGGCAATGCCGCCAAAATTGCGATCAAGGATAATAATGCGATCGCTCAAAAAAACGGCCTCCTCAATGCTGTGAGTGACAAATAAAATGGCCCCCGCCACCTGTTCATGGAGCTTGAGTAATTCCTCTTGCAATCCTTCACGGGTTTGCACATCCACCGCCGCAAAGGGTTCATCCATCAACAAAATTTCTGGTTGAACCACCATCGACCGAGCCACCGCGACCCGCTGCCGCATGCCGCCCGATAACTCGTAGGGATATTTGCGTTCACTGCCCTTGAGCCCCACCAACTCAATGATGGTTTTCACCCGTTGTTGGCTCTCATATTTAGCAATGGATTGGAAACGGAAGCCAAAGGCAATATTTTGTTCAACCGTCATCCAATCAAACAAGGCATTACTTTGAAACACCACTCCACGCCGCGCGGATGGGCCTTTGATCGGCTCACCACCATGAGTCACACGACCAGCCAACGGCGAGTAAAATCCGGCAATCAAATTAAGAATCGTCGACTTTCCACACCCAGAAGGGCCTAATAAGGTCAGAAACTCTCCTTGACGAATGCGTAAATCTAAATCCTTCAGCACCAGTCGTTTGCGACTATAGCCAAAGGCCACATTTTCCAGAGAAATCACCTCCGCTGGCGTCGAACCAGTTTGCACATCATCTCGACCTGGCTCAGACTCAAGCGCAGAAATCGACGTTTTGGGTGAAAAGTAAGACATGCGGATAATGCGTTCACTCACATCAGTGGTTGCTGGCTGAATTCTCTCGATGAGGTTGCCAGGATTCCGGCAAGAAATCCTGGCGGACAATTAAGGAATGAGAATTTAATAAATTCCGTAATTTGCTTTGAAGCAAAGCCGGATGTCATATCCCCTCGTGGGAGGGGCAACGGGGTGGGTTCGCTGGTAGTGCGAGCGGTTGGAACCCACCCCACCCTGCGGGCAACCCCTCCCGAGAGGGGATAAACTAGCACATTGTTTGATTTCCGATCCTAAGCATTGCGGCAAAGCATTACTTCGATTCCAGATAATCGGCAATGTAAGCCGAATTAATCAAAGGGGCTAGATCTTCCGGCGTACTATCCAGTCGCCCTTGGTCAACCAAGAACACCGCATATTCGTCATAGGCTTTGTATAAGTCAGTTGATTCGGGTGCCCCAGGTGTGCCTAACCAGTCATCAGAAAGCTGATCCTCTAGTTTCACCACGGTTGAGCCTTGGCGACCCACCATGGCTCCGAATTCATCGGCGGTCAAATTCAACCGCTCAGCCTCCCACGCTTGCCCAGCAGCGGGATCGGCCAAATAATCTTGCTGGGCCATATCCCAGGCTTCCATGAACTTCTGCATGACCTCGGGGTTGGCTTCCGCAAACTCTGTCCTGACGGCCCACAAAGCAACCGCATAAGCCCCCACTGATTTAGCAGTTGCAATATCAGTACCGCCTAACTCATTAAGCTTGCCGGCAGCGGGCTCCCAGGTCCAGGCCGCATCAATCTGCCCCGCCGAGAAAGCCGCCGCCATTTCTGAGGGCTTGAGATTCACCAAGGTCACTTCATCTTGAGCAATCTCGGCCTGATCCAAGGCCGCTAACAGAGAATGGTGCCCCGAGGTGCCGATGGTGACACCGATGGTCTTGCCTTTGAGGCTGGCCGTATCGGCAATGCCTTCCCCAGCAATCAAGCGCTCAGCCGTTAAAGGGGCGTGGTCGAGGAGCACCACTTCAATATCCACGCCGGTGGCATAGGCCGTGAGGGAAGGAAAGGGGAAAAACCAAGTAATGTCCACTTCGCCAGCCGCTAGCGCGGGAACCATTGACCCGCCGGAGGAATAGGGGCTTAATTCAACGTCTAAGCCAACTTGCTCAAAGTAACCTTCGTTGTAGGCCACCATGGTGATGTTGTTGATGTCCCCAGTTTGAAAACCAACGCGAACCTTGGGCATATCTGCCGCCAGTTCGCTGGCGACTTCGGTGGTTTCTTCCGATTCGGGGGCCGTTTCTTCGACCGCAGTGGGGGCATCAGAGGAGCCACAAGCAATGGCTAGAGTCAGTGAACAGACAGCCAAACCGGTAACAGAAAAAAGCTTACGTCGACCTAGGATAGATAGGCCGAGAAAACGTCCAAGAGCTTGTCGCATTCCTGTCTCCAATTAAAAAATACGATTTCGGAACAATAGATTCAACTTGGTTGACACCCATTTCTAATGCGTCAATCTCATCTTTCTAGGCTTTGCAGAGATCGAAACATAGGCTCATTTTGCAAGAATTCAACGGCTAAGTTGTATTGAATCCCACAAAGCGGCTTGAGCCAGAGACTGTTTGGAATCAAGAAATTTATTGGCCGATAAATTATTTTTATATCGAGATTATGAGATTGACTACTGAAGCGAAAAACACCCTCAGTGTGGCAAAATCTTCGCTAAGCCCTTGAATCAAAATCGACAAAAATTAGCCTGTAAATTTGAGTCAAAAAATTAGGGGCATAGCATTATTTCTGAACGACACATTTACCGCCATCATTCATGCAGCAGCCGCCTGAATCAATTCCCTTGCTTACCCTGCCCCATCTTCAAGACCTTTATGCCACGGAGCAGTTGATGCCCTCTCAGCTGGTTAAAACCATCGCGGGCAATTTGACGAGCCGGAGCGACGATGGTATTTGGATTACGACCCTGGCGATCGCGGCACTGCTAGCGCGGGCAACCGAGCTGGAAAGCATTGCTCCAGCGCAGCGGCAGCATTACCCCCTGTGGGGCATACCCTTTAGTGTCAAAGATTGCATTGATGTGGCCGGATGGCCCACCTCTGCCGCCTGTCCGGCCTTTGCCTATGAGGCGACGCACACGAATCCCGTCATCCAAGCGCTGATGGATGCTGGCGCTATCCTCATTGGCAAAACCAATTTAGACCAGTTTGCCACCGGGTTAGTCGGCATCCGCACGGGCTATACGGTGCCCCATAACGCTTTTTCCAAAGACTACATGCCGGGGGGGTCGAGTTCGGGGGCGGCGCTGTCGGTGGCCGTGGGGCTAGTGTCCTTCGCCATTGGCACGGATACGGGGGGCTCGGGTCGGGTGCCAGCGGCGATGAACAATATTGTGGGACTGAAACCCACGCGGGGGCTGCTCAGCACGAGGCACACGGTAGAAGCCTGCAAGACGTTGGATTGTCTGTCGATTTTTGCCTTGACCGCAACGGATGCCGACACCGTTTTCCAGCTGACGCAGGGGTTAGATCCAGACCATTCCTTTTCTCGTGATCCGGCCTGGCGCCCAGAGCCGCTCCCGGTCTATGAGGCGCCGCAATCCTTCCGCTTTGGGGTGCCCCGGCCTGAGCAACGAAAATTCTTTGGCAATGGGGAGGTGAAAACCCGTTATGAGGCGGCGATCGCTACGCTCACCGCCCTCGGCGGCACTGACGTCGAAATCGATTACACCCCTTTTTTGCAAGCCAATGAGTTGCTGTTTAACGGCGCTTGGGTGGCGGAGCGCTATGCTTCGGTGGGTCAATTCATTGAGGCAAATCCAGCAGCGGCATTTCCCATTACTCAGCAGATTCTGATGCAGGCCAAAACCCTGACAGCGGTGGCAGCTTTTGAGGGACTGTATGCAGTGGAAGCGTTGAAACGAACAGTGCAGCCTTTGTGGGATGCGATCGATTGCTTGGTGGTGCCGACCACGGGAACCGCCTATCGCATTGATGAAATCGAGGCGGATCCCCTGCAGCTCAATGCGAACTTGGGCTACTACACCAATTTTGTGAACTTGCTAGATTTGGCCGCGATCGCCCTACCCAACGGATTTCAAGCCAACGGCATTCCCACCGGGGTCACGCTGATTGCGCCTCCCTGGCACGAAGCCTATTTGGTGAGCCTGGGGTCGGCATTCCATCAGCAGCAGGATATCCAACTGGGCGCGACAGGCTTTACCACGCAGCATCTTGCTCCGCTGACTGACTGATTTTGATGCCCTCAGGAAATATGGCAACCTCAAAAGAAAAATCCCCTCACACTGGCGACGGTTTCGTGGACTCGCGCTCGCGCTCTTGCGCAGTCATGCCCGACGGGTTTGATAATGATGGTAGTTCTCTATGTTCAGCTAATGGCTAATGCCTTTATCTCGCTCAAACGACTGCCCTACAACGATTTAGCTTGGCATGTTGAAATTAGTGCCAGCAATGGTTATTTTTCTGGGGTTCAAGACTTCTACACTTATCCAGAGAATTTAGATGTTCTTGGAGCTGATTTTTACAAGTTTCCGCAAAGCATTCAAGACGAGGTGCGGTTTGAGTTAGGTGATCGAACTGGCAAATGGGCTCACTTCGTGCTTGTTCGAGCTTTTATATTCGATTCAGTTGGTCATGCTGCCATTGAATTTGCTGTTGATAACAATGCAACGTCACCTAACCATGCTCAAACGAGTTTCTTTATTCGTACTGAAGTTGCTGCCATCAATAATCTTGGACAACAACTTCGAGCATGGGTTGTTGCACATGATGCGCCGCTGATTTGGTCGTCTCCCGCTGTCTAACCTTTCATTGCACGGCTTGCTCAGTCAGCATGAGGTGGTTGCTGGCATCCCGTAAATATCGCCATCCAAGACCGTGAGTGAGACGCCCACTCTCCGTTACCGACGAGATATCCGCTGGTGTCATCCACTTGCCTAAAGTTCAATTCATAGCCAAAATCAGCAACGCCTGGCGTTTGAAGTGTTTTGTCAGTCAACTGGCAGGTGAGCTAGAACGCCGGAGATAAGAGGGTAATCAGGCATAAACTCGTCACGGCCAGAAATAGCCAAGATAGACCCGCCAGATACATCGGTTTTGCACCCAGCTGCGTCAACTGCACCAGATTCGTCTCTAGCCCCATCGCCGCTAGCGACATACACAACAAAACCTGGTTCATGCCTATCACCGATGTTTTAAGCGGCGCGGGCACAACGCCCAGGCTATTAATGATGACAAGGAGGCTAAAAAACAAGACAAACCACGGGATGGGAAAGGGGCTATTGGCCTTCTGCTTGAGACCAGTGCGCTGTTTTTGCCAGCTCAAACTCAGCATGATCGGGATGATCAGCAACACCCGCGAGAGCTTGGTCACGGTTGCCAGCTCGCCGCTGAAGTTGCCCTGTTGAAAGCTCGTCGCAATGACCTGAGCCACCTCATGCACAGAGGCCCCACACCAGAGCCCAAACACAGTCGGTGTCAGCCCAAACAGATTGGCAATCAGTGGGTAGGTCAGCATCGCCAAGGTGCCGAAGCTCGTGATCGTTGAGATGGCATAGGTCATCTCTTCCTCCGAGCCATCAATGACGGCATTCGTGGCAATCACGGCTGAGGCTCCGCAAACAGAAGTCCCGGCTGCAATCAGCTGAGTCAGTCGTCGCCCGACTTGCAGGTATCGCCCCAGCCAACTGGTCAAATAAAAGGTGCTCAAGGTGCTAGTGGCCACGATCACTAATACCGCTGGCCCCACCGCGATGACTTCCGTGAGGCTGAGGCGCAGACCGAGCAAAATGACGGCGAGCCGCAAAACTCGCTTCATCGCAAATTGCACGCCGGGGCGGGCGAAGTTTGGTAAACCCCAAACAGACCGCCAGCCGATGCCCAATAGCACCGCAATCAACAGTGGATTCAGGCTATCAATGCCAATCCATTGTCCTAACCCCACAGCCGCGATCGCGATGCCGCCAGCCAGCAGGAGCCCTGGCCAGAGCGCTGTGCCGTAGGTTTTCCAGGCGCTGACCGTCGTGGCGGCAGCAGAGTTAGTGAGCGACTTTGAGGATAATTTCATGGCAATTGTCTTCTGATATGGGTTTTGGGCTGCGTCGCTGGCTGGGGCTGGGGGCAAACCTGGTGCCGTGCCGAAAAGGCGATTCTTCGGCTCCTTAGGGGGCAGGCATGACTAATGCCAGTCCGCCAGCAATTAGCAACAGGCCATAGACAAACCGCCGAAACAGCTGCTCGTTGACCCGCTTGAAGCCCAAACGGCCCAGCAGCAGGCAGCCCACAAAAACTGGCACAAAGGTGGCAAAGCGCTGGAAAACGGCGATCGTGAGCAGGCCGCTAGCCCCATAAAGGCCCAGGGCAAGGCTTTGAGTGACGGCGAAAAATACAATCAGATTGGCCCGGTTGATGACAGCGGAGTTGTCCCCGGACATTTCGTAGAGCACCACGGGCGGGCCACCGATCCCCCCTAAGCCAGTGAGGAAACCGCTCAGCCCCCCCACAGCCAAGGTCAGCCAAAGATAAGACTGGCGATAGTGGAGTTTGCCGCTGTTCAACAACAGCGCCATGATCAAAATCAATCCCCCGATAATGCGGCGAATTAAATTGGGTTCTGCCAAAACCAGGCTGTAGGCCCCGAGGGGCACCATGACGATCGCCCCCAAGACGAGCGGCAGCACCTCTGGCCACTGGATTTTAGAAATTGCTTCTGGGACGAGCCCAACGCCAGCGGTAATTTCCAACAAAATCACCGTCGCGACGACCTGTTGCGGGTTAAACAGTAGACTCAGCGACGGCGCAAGAATCATGGCTGACCCAAACCCCGAGAAGCCTCTGGTAAAACCGGCGATCGCCACCATCCCCAGGCCCACCCACCACATCTCACCCCCCATGTGCGCCTCCTAGCAGTCAATGATGAGAAAAGGCTCCTGGATTAGAGCAACTAGCCAGGAGCAAGTCATCCGCTAGTGCCCCCACTCAGCACCTGGTCGGCGCGGTACAACCTCGCCTCCCAATCGCGGCATCTTTTCACCACCTAAAGGGGCAACCCGCTTGATCGCGTCGATTGCCGGTAGCACCCATGTTTTGCGGGGTTAGCCCAAAGGCTGTAAGACAGGAACAGCTTGTGCTGGCACCAAACCAAATGTGGTATTCAAACCGAGCGCAATCTGACCAAAAATTTGACTCAGAGGCGCATCGGGCACCTTGAGCGGCAGGGGCTCCCCGGCATCCCCTTGGGCACAAATGCGCGGATCGATGGGCACCTTGCCCCACAGCGGCATGGATAATTCGGCGGCAATCTGGTCACCGCCCCCAGCGCCAAAAATCGGCGTCGGTTCACCACAATGACCGCAGAGCAGATAGCTCATGTTTTCGACTAGGCCCAGCACCGGCACCCCCACCTGGCGGAACATATAGACACTACGGCGGACATCGGCGATCGCCACCTGCTGCGGGGTTGTCACCATCACCACGCCACAAATGGGGCTTTCTTGCACGATGGTGATTTGGGCATCGCCCGTGCCGGGCGGTAAGTCAATGAGCAGATAGTCCAGCTCGCCCCACTCCACCTCTTGCAGGAACTGAGTGATAATTTTGTGCATCACCGGGCCGCGCCAGGCCAAGGGATGGTCACGCTCTGCCAGCAAGCCAACGGACATCAACTTGATGCCATGGGCCTCTAACGGCACAATTTTTTCACCGGTGGGCGTCTCGATCACTTGCACTGAGGACTGACCTAATCCCAACATCTGCGGCACGTTAGGGCCATAGATATCGGCATCCAGGAGTCCGACTTTTGCTCCAGTACAGGCCAACGCTGCGGCCAAATTAACCGCAGTCGTAGACTTGCCCACCCCGCCCTTGCCGCTAGAAACCGCCAGCGTGGTGCGCACACCGGGAATGGTGCACAGCTGCACATAAGCCTTTTTGCACCAGGGCAGTTGGGCCAGCGTCTGTTGCACTTGCGCCTGCAGATGGAGCTGATGACAGCCAACATAGAGCCGAAGGTAGACATGCTCACCAACGACCTGCAGATTGCGGATCATCCCGAGACTCACCAAGTCATTCTGCAAGGTGGGCTCTTGCAAGGTTTTGAGCTGCTGAATCACGGCCGCTTTGCGGTTCAGCTCCTCAGCACTGGGCGCGGGGTCGGCCGTTGACGGAGCGGCATTAGCCCGCTGAAACGGCGAAGAATGACTAGGCATGGGAGGTTTCCGGCATAGACTTCTGAATTTTGTCGATCGCCCGCTGGGAGAAAATCCGCACGTCCATATCGGGGTCATGGAGCGTTTGCTGCAACGCCGGTAGCGCATTGGCATCGGCCAAATTTCCCAGGGCAGTAGCCGCATCCCGCCGGACGTCAGAATAGTCATCGGTCAGGGACTTGATGAGCACCGGCAGGGCTCGCTCATCCGCCGTTTTTTGCAGCGCCCGAGCCGTAAACTTGCGCACCTGCCATTCGGTGTCTTCCATGGCGATGATTAGCGCCGCGATCGCGTCGGCACTGGCTAACAAATCCAGGGATTGCGCGGCATTGCGGCGCACCTGCCAGTCACTGTCTGCCGTGAGCAGTTCGCACAACAGGGGAATCACCCCCTCATCACTCAGGTGCCCCAAGGTCAGCGTAGCGGCCCGTCGCACCGATTCCACCGGGTCTTTGGCTAACGCCAAGGCCGGTTCACACCGCACCACTTGATTGAGGTAGCGCAGGGTGGTCACCGCGGCTTCTCGCAACGCTGCATTATCTGACTCAAAGAACGGCAGAATAAACGGCAACGCTTGCGCATCATGAATTTTTCGCAGCAGCACTAAGGTGTTCAACTGCGCATCGGTGTTTCCCACCTGCAGCACGTCCAGCAGCTTCATCAGATCGTTGTTCGAAACCAGCTCCTTCAGCGCCGAGAGCGCTTCTGCCCGCACGTTTTCGTGGGGCGATCCGATGCAATCCATCAGGGGGGTAATCGCCACCGGAGTAGCAAATTCCCACAGCGTTGTGATCGCAATTTCCTGCACCGTGGGGTTTTCGTCGCTCAGCGCCCCAATCAACGCTTCGATCGCATCTTCATCGCCCAGGTGCTGCAACGTTTTAACGGCAACCAGCCGCTCTTCGAGCTGGGGCGATCGCAACATTTCGACCCATTGAACAACTTCGGGATCCATATCAGCGGTGTACATGATTGAGGATTTCCTCATGACAGCAAGGGGGAGCAGCAGAGAAGGAGACAAGTAGCAGGATGGAGGCGGGAAGCAGAGTTAGGGGTTAGATATTAGGCGTTGGACTTCAGGCAAACCCGACTCTTCAGTGCCCGGTACCCGGTACCCGCCGACCCAGCCACCCGCTATCGCAGCAAGAACGGAATCTGTACCGTAATCGCGTTGGTAGGGCATTCCTTTTCGCAAGGCAGACAAAACCAGCATTCGTCGTATTTCATATAGGCTTTGCCGGTTTCGGGGTTTTTCACCAACACATCGAGGGGACAAACCTCAATGCAGGCCACACATTTTTCTAAACATTTCGATTCGTCCACAATTACAGGGACATCCACACGCTGGTTGGTAAGTGCCATTGGGTTTTCTTTCAGTAAGGGGTTAGGCTCAGAGAGCAAGGAACCGTTGGCGGCGTCGTTACCGCCATGGCGGGCGCAATCGCGATGCCGCCAGCAGGCCGTCATGGTGCCGGGCTAACGCACCGCCACGTCGTAAACTTCGTTTTCTAGATTCACATCGACGATGTAGGGTTCGACTGCCCGCTTAAACAGCTCCATGTGGCCGCTTTCACTTTTTTTCAAATTGACATGGCAGAACCATTCGTCGTTGTTCTTCTCGGGATAGTCGAGCCGATAGTGGTATAGACCCCAGCGCGTTTCTTTGCGATAGAGGGAGGCCCGAGCCGCCATCTCAGCACAGTCCCGAATGAAGTGCACTTCCATACAGCGCATCAGTTCGTGGGGGTCGCTGGCTCCCATAATGTCGAGGGTGTCTTCGTAGGCGACAAACTTTTGCAAGCCGATGTCCATCTTGGTGGGCGACTTGGGCGGCTGCAGGTAGTCGTTGACTAAGCGACGGAGCTTGTATTCCACCTGAGTGTGGGGCACGCCGTTGGCCTGATTCAACGGCTGATAAATCCGTTCCTGCTCAGCCTTGAGGAAGTCGGCGTCGGGTTCGACGTGCTCTAAACCCTGCAGGTAGTCCATGGCGTTTTCGCCCGCAATGCGGCCATAGACAAAGGCCCCAATCATATAGTTGTGGGGCACGCTGGCCATATCACCGGCGGCATAAAGACCCGGCACCGTGGTTTCGGCCCGCTCGTTGACCCAGACGCCAGAGGCACTGTGGCCGCTGCAAAGGCCGATTTCCGAGATATTCATCTCGACGCCGTGAGTGCGGTAGTCTTCGCCCCGACCCTCATGGAAACGGCCTCGACTGGGCCGCTCGTTCGCCCAGAGGATTGTCTCAATCTCGTTAATGGTGTCGTCATCCAGGTGGTACATCTTGAGATGCACGGGGCCTTTGCCAGAGTTCAGCTCTTTGTAAACCTCTAGCATCATCTGACCGCTCCAGTAGTCGCAGCTAATGAAGCGGTGGCCCTCGGCATTGGCCGTGTAAGCCCCAAAGGGACTCGCCACATAGGCGCAGGCTGGGCCGTTGTAGTCTTTAATCAGCGGATTAATCTGGAAGCACTCAATGTTGGTCAGCTCCGCCCCGGCGTGATAGGCCATGGAGTAGCCATCGCCCGCATTGGTGGGATTCTCGTAGGTACCGTACAGGTACCCAGAAGCCGGTAGACCGAGGCGACCACAGGCGCCAGTGCAGAGCACGACAGCTTTGGCCTGAATCACGACAAAGTCACCACTCCGCACGTCCAGCCCGACGGCACCGGTGACCCGACCATCTTGCACCATCACGCGGGTCGCCATCACGCGATTCGTGACTCTCACCTTATGACGCTTGACCTGACGGGCCAGAATTTTCTTCAGGTCTTTGCCTTCAGGCATGGGCAACACGTACTTGCCCACCCGGTGCACCTGTTTCAGGTCGTAGTTACCTTCGTGGTCTTTCTGAAACTTGACCCCCCAG
Organism: Cyanobacteria bacterium J06626_4; assembly: GCA_038523235.1. GTDB lineage: Bacteria > Cyanobacteriota > Cyanobacteriia > Phormidesmidales > Phormidesmidaceae > Halomicronema. The sequence continues at coordinate 7,880 of JBCBJQ010000030.1, read as the reverse complement.
CTCTCTAGCTCCTGAATCACCTCAAAGCCAAGCCGCCCGGTTTCATAGACGGCTTTTTGGTGGACGATACCATCGTTAGCGATGGTAATTTCTCGCACATATTGTTCTGGAGTGGAGTTGCCGGGAATGACAGCGGTGTTGACCCCGTCCATCCCCATGGCGATCGCGCCACTGCGGCGGATATTGGCCTTTTCGAGAATCAAGATGTCGCTTTCGGGGCTGGCCTGCTTGGCCTTAATGGCCGCCATCGTACCGGCAGTGCCACCCCCCACCACCAAAAAATCAGTCTGCAAATACTGAATATTCACCTAGTCACGTCCTCAACTTAAACGGCAGTGAGATTGCTGTCCCAACTCAGCATTAGGTTTCCAGCTTCTCCTGAGAGCAAAAAGCTGTCTCTGGCCTGGGACAGAATTATGTTGAAACGACTGTCAAGAGTCAAAAAGAATGGCTAAAAATCTAGCTGATTTCTAATACCTTGGCAGCATCTTAAGGGAACTTCAGAGCCCTCATCAATGCGGTTTGTAACACTGGTTACGGTTCATCAATCAAAGGTTTCTATACACTCATAAATAATTCATATGGCAAAACCAATTGTGCGAAGATGGTATTTGATCTGCGCACAAATCAGGCAATCATTCTGACTTAACCAGCAGAGTCAACAGGTCAAAGAGTCTCAGTCACTTAGGCATTCATCAATCGGGCAGCTTTGTTTTTGGCACAAATGCAGATCTATTGTCCTTTTTTGCCTCTACATCCAGATGAAATAGGCTCACTATTTTGAATGCTGCCTGCAGTCCCATGAGGCTTTTTCAGAGTGGAAATTTATCAACTCAAAGTTTTCTTAGAAGTTGCCCGCTGTCTCAGTTTTACGGAAGCTGCCGATACCCTGAGTCTGACTCAACCGGCTGTTAGCGCTAAAATCAAGTCCCTCGAAACGGCATTGGGGACCTCCCTTTTTCAACGGTTGGGACGCCGGATCGAGCTGACACAGGCGGGCGCATATTTATTGGAAGAAGGGTCTCAGCTAGTTGAGCTAGAAGCTCGACTCGTTGCCGAAATTGAAGACATTAAACAGGGTAAATTCAGCAGCTTAACCGTAGGCTGTATGGCAAATGTTGCTAATGATTGGCTGCCTAGCAAACTGTATGACTATCGTCGCCTTTGTCCAGACATAAAAACGAGCTGTCAGCAGTTCAATACGAGCGAAGCACTCTATCGAGCCATCAAGAGTGGCGACGCCGATCTCGGGCTTTCCGATCTCGATTTTTCAGCCTTTGACGAAATTTCAGCCACCGCAATTAATACTATTTATTATGGGCTGGCAGTCTCTCAAAGCCATCATTTAGCCCAGCAGTCTTGGCTGAGTTTGCAAGCGCTGACTGAACAGCCCTGGGTGTTATTACCAGAAGGGTTTCCCAGCCGGATTATTCTGCAAAAACGACTGCGAGAATTAGGGCTGAGTCTATTAGATTTGGCCCATGTCGAAATTGTGGATACCCCGAGTTTAATCCGCACCTATTTACTGCAGGGGCACTACGTCACCTTTGCCTCTGACCTCGACTTTCAGATGGAGCAGCAGGCCGGTCTGATCCGAACGGTGCCCCTTGAAGAGTTTGCCTTGGGCACGCCGTTATTTCTGCTCATGTCGAAGCGGCTTAATCGCGCCCTGTGCGCTGCCGACCAGCAACCTTTTCGGGGTAAGCAAGCCCTAGAGCCGATTCAGCAGTTCATCACGCTACTGCAGCGATCGCGATTGGAAACGCCCATTCCGACCAAGCCTCACCTGTCTGGCCATACCGATAAACCTCAGCAGGGACCGCGATTTCAAGCACCCAACTTCATGGTGCGACCCAGTGCGGTCAAGCCGGCTGAAACCCTCCTTATCACCATCGGCACGCAAAACCAAACGATTCAAACCACTACTGCTGGGCTGATCATTCAACGGTTAGGCTTGTTGGAACATTTTCTGCCCCGTGAGGGACGCTACAGCGGCACCCAGTATCAGATCAGCTGGTCAAACTACAGTTCTGGTGCACCCATTGTGGCGGGTCTGGAGCATAAGCAGATCGACATTGGGATCTTGGGCGATTACCCGCTCTTACTCAGCGCCCTCTCTAGCCGCAGTAAAACGACGGCCAATACCCGCCTGATCAGCTTTGTGGCGAGCAGCCCGGATGGCACTGGCAATGACATTATTGTGCCGCGACAATCACAGCTGCACTGTATGGAAGATCTGGATGGTCGCAAGATCGCGGTGCCCTTTGGTTCGGCGGCCCATGGCATGGTGATGCGATCGCTGCACCATCGTCAGCTCTTACAAAGCGTCCAGCTAATCTCGATCGACAACTTCAACACGCAGCGGCTCACCAAAGCATCCTCCCTGGTGGATGGCTATGCCTACTTTGCCCCCTTTCACGAAATCGCCCGCCATAAAGGGCATTTCCGCCGCTTACTGCCGGAAAATCTGGACGGTTTACCTACGTTTCACGGTGTGGTGATTCGGGACGATTTTGCTGAGCAATACCCAGAAATTGCGGTCGCTTATCTCAAAGCGCTCCTCGCGGCTCAATATTGGTACACCCACCACGCCATCGCGACTGACTTGGTAAGCCGCTGGGTCAAAATGGACGCTGCCATCGTCACCAAGACCTTGAAGTCCAGCGCCAGCGACCAAGCCGACGTGATTTATCATCCCGAAACACAGCTGCGGGCCGATTGGCTGCAGTCTCACATTGACCACCTGAGCCAAATTACGGGCCAAGAACACCTTGGCAATATCAATCTTGACCGTTGGATGCAGCCCGAATTTTTGGAAAAGGCGCTCGCGTCAATCTAGATCCGCAGTTCGCGATCAACGGCATTGCTGCTTAGAGACTTGGTGCTTAAACGCTCTCCGAGCCCTCTACAAACTTTCCTCCATACTCTTCATCGTTTCCTCGCGGATGCAGGTAAACACCTGACGATGCAGAGCCAGAAACTCCTTAGAAAGGGTGTCATCAAAATGACGCGGTCGCGGCAAGTCGATCGGGATTTCTGACTTGATGCGACCCGGATGAACGCCCATGGTGCAAATGCGATCGCCCAAGAAAATCGCTTCTTCAATATCGTGAGTCACGAAAATCACCGTCGTCTTCAAGTCATCCCAAATTCCGAGCAGCATTTCCTGCATCATATGGCGCGTCTGGGCATCGAGCGCCGCAAACGGCTCATCCATCAGCAGCACCGAGGGCGAATTGACCAAGGCCCGAATGATGCTTGCCCGTTGCTGCATGCCGCCAGAAAGTTGATGGGGATAACTGCTGCGGTGTTTATAGAGCCCCACCCGATTCAGGTACTCGTTAACTCGCTCTGTGCGCTCCGCCTTCGGCATCCCGCGAATTTTCAGCCCTAATTCAATATTTTGAAACGTCGTCTTCCACGGCAGCAGTGAATACTGCTGAAAGACAAAACCGCGATCGGCCCCCGGTCGGCTAATGGGCATCTGATCCACCAGCGCATACCCAGCCGAGGGCTTTAAAAAGCCCGCAATCACATTCAACAGGGTCGACTTGCCACAGCCCGAAGGCCCTAGCAAACAAACAAATTCACCCGGCTGTATAGATAGCTGAATCGAATCCAGCACGCGGTTTTCATAATTCTTGCGGCGATAGACAACCGAAAGTCCTTCGACCTGTACGGCCCCTTTCAGGGTCTGTCGTTCTGCCGTTCGCTGCATCGCCACCATGACGTCTTCCATACCGTTTCTAAACCCCTCCCTGCTTATTGATCACCCGCCAAGGCATCAGCGCATTGGTGGCCCGACCCACCGCCCATGAACTCAGCGCCCCCATCAGACCAATCAGCAACATGCCCATCACAATCGGGGGGTAGTTAGAGGTCACATAAGACTCCCAGGTGATATAGCCCACGCCATAACGCCCAGCCAAAATCTCAGCGGTCACCAAACAAAACCAGGCGTTGCCCATGCCAATGGTGAGACCACTCGCGATGCTCGGCATCGAACCGGGAATCACAATATCCTTGAAAATGTGCCAGGAATTGGCCCCCAAACATTGCCCCACTCGAATCAGCACGGTATCGCTGAGCGTACTTTCGACCCCGCGAATGGTGCTGATTAACATCGGAAAAAAAGCCCCAATAAAGGTGATGTAAACCATGCCACTCTCGGCATTGGGAAACATCAAAATCGCGAGGGGAATCCAGGCTACAGCAGGAATCGGACGGAGCAGCTCCAACGGCGGGAGAAATAGATCTTCCACCGCTTCGAACCAACCAATTAAGACGCCTAAGATGATGCCTAGCACCGAGGCGGCTAAGTACCCAAAAAATACTCGCTGAATGCTAGAGCGAAAGTGAATCCAGGGGTCGCTCGTGACAAAATCAATCGTGGCGAGCAGCACCTCCCACGGGGAGGGAATCAGCTGAAAATTGATAAAGAAGTCAAAATTAATCGCGCAGAGAAACTGCCACACGCCAAAAAATATCATCAAGGCGAGCACCCGCCGAAAAGGCCGATTGCCCCAAACCAGGGTCTTGAAGACTTCTCCGATCCGACCGAGCCAGCGGGTTGACACTGGCTTCGATACCGTAACTGCCATGGAATTCCTCTCAACATCATCAATATCGGGATGTTGACCGCCACCTTACCGAGATCACGGAGTCCAGTTCTGTGTCTTGTATGCCTCCCCAGAGAGGCATTTCGTGCTGAACCAGTGATCTAAAATGACGGTCAATCCCTGATCAACCGACCACCCAGCGACCTGTTACAGCGCGCCGACGAGAGCGGGCTGCTGCTGGACATAAATATCCTGCAGCCCTTTGAAAGCCGTCATCGTGCCGCCGGATTCCGTCGCAAAGGTCTGGGCATCAGACTCCAACAAAAAGGCAGAGACTTCATCACCATTGCTGACAAAGTAAGAGTTTTCAGCAAACAGCTTCCAGCCATTGTTGCGATCGTGCACAAACATGACATCTGCTGCCTGTCCTTCCGCTTGCAGGGCGGTCAACGCCTTCACCATGTTGGGAATGGATGCAAAGTTCGTCACGGTCTCTTCACCCTGGACCCAGAACTGAGCCGCCAACTTGGGATCTTCAATCGCTTCACCCGTCAGCGCATCTTCTCCCGTAATTTGATAAGCCTCAGCAGTGGCAATGACATCCTCATAGTTCAACCCCATCTCTTCCATCGCAGTTAGCAGGAAGCTTTCGTCAATCCAATTAACGACCTCTTCGGGGTCGACCGGATCTTCGATTTTGCCCAAGCTGGTGAGCGTCGCGATGCTGTTCTTCAGCGCATTGACCTGCACTTCACCAATGGTCGGATCCAGAGGTTGCAGTCCAGAAGGGCCTAAGAACATGTAGACCACTTCCTTATCAATCCCAGACCATTCCTCAATTTGAGCAGAAACGCCTTCAGGATCGGCCTGGAACGTTTCGTTGGCTTCGAGCATGGCCTTCAGATAGGCCACCACGATCTCGGGATGCTCTTCCGCAAAGTCCGATCGCACAGTGATGCCGTGCAGAGTCGGCACGCCCGTTTGAGCTCCGTCAAAAATCTTCTTGGCAAAGCCGCGGAACGGAAACAGTTCACCAAAGGGCACAAAGTCAGCGTGCGCATCAATTTGGCCCGTCCGCAGACTCGCCCCCCCCACCTCGGGAGCCTGACTAATTAAATTGACATCCGTTTCGGGGTCAATACCGGCATCACTCAAAGCCTTAAGCACCATGCCATGAGCGGCTGAGCCAAAGGGAACCGAGACCGTGCCCCCTTCGAGATCCGCCAACGAAGTGACATCACTATCTTTGGGCACCACAACGGCATTACCAGCACCGTTAGGACTGTAGGCTAAGGTACCAATAAAGATCGAATCGGCATCTTCCGCTTCTTGTTGAAACTTAATGAGATTGATGACTGCCGGAAAGTCACCCATGAGACCAATATCAATTTGGTCAGCCAGCATTTTATTCGTAATCGGCGGCCCAGATGTGTAGCTAGACCACTGAATATCGTATTCGACACCTTCGTATTTTCCTTCAGTTGGCAGGTGTTTCTCTAACAGTTCTAACTCTCGAACTGCCGCCCCACCCACTGCGGTATTAATCACCTGATCTTGAGTACCGATCGCAATGCGAATCACCTCTCCAGATCCGCCAGAAGCAGCAACTTCTTCCCCTTCAGAAGTCACTTCAGTCGTCGAACAAGCTCCTACAAAAAAGAGAGATGAAGCCAGAAAACCAGTCGCAATTCTTTTCTTAGACCAACCCAGAAAATAATGCATATTTCGATTCACCTAAATGCCTGTTGGCATTCATTAATCCTTCATTTCCAGAAGACAACTGTAAATAGAGATACAACTTCAATAATTCCAGGCCACTATCCATAAAAGTCTTTATTAGACCCATGCCAATCTTTTATACTTACTTCAAACCAGACGGTCGTCTGGATTTTAGGGATGAGCTGTAGACTGCCATATTCTCGATTAACCGCCGATTATCCAGGATAATCGCCGCTAAATTGTCTTGGCACCCAGCTTTAAGGCCAAAACGTTTTTTTATCGTGGTTTTCATATGGGCCGCACAAAGCTCAGTCCCACACTGGAAAATCTTCCATCGTGAATCGCGATCAAATCGTTAGTCGGTGCAGCTAGCGATCGCCGGGTGAGGCAATTGATCATGAAAATTGAGGCTAATCATTCTCAGGGCCGGGCAAGACCTGCAGCAGTAGATCATCACTATCTGTGGCGGCTCGATCGCGTTTCTGGATGCGACCTCACGAGAAAGATGTGCCCTTAACATCGATTAACAGCTCAGCAGATCTCTCACTCGACAGGGTCAGTAGCGTATCTTTAGTGCATTTGATTAGCGTCTTATTCGCCAGTCATATCGCATGCTAATTATCAGTAACCGAACTGCCGATATCATCTTGGCAGCTTCAGAAAGGCAGGAGCAGGAGCAGTAAGTTTATAGTCTTTTTTCAGAGAATTGATGTCACACGAGTACCAGCTATTAATAAGCCTCAACTGGGTCAAATTGCGGCCTCATAGATTCAAGCATAGTGAAATTGCATCAGCTATTTTTGCGATTTCCCATAGCTATAAATCCATAAAAATGGGCAAATCATGGCTGCAGGTTTGAGATAAAGTCATTGACGTCCATCCTGACCGATTCAGGGCGATCGCAGTCTCGTCTTGGCGCAAGTTCTGCCATGCTTTGCTGATGCCAGATATTCTCGGCGCTGACGGGGGGCACATAAAAGTCAACCGACCGCTCCCGCCAACACGAACGGCCTTAGTCAGTGCCGCCCCAAGTCCAGCGCGGGTTGCCCTGACGCAGACCATTGAATATCAGGCTAGAGGTGAAGCCATTGGCATCGGGAATCCCGGTCATATCCAACGTGGCGCGCGCCTGGCCATTGATGAAATGAACTGCCAGGTAGGAGTGACCTTCGTAGGTCACCGCATCAATACTGTTGATGATCGCGGAGCCCTCACAGCTGCGATATTCGGGTTTGAGCGTGCCGACCCAGGTGGCACTAAATACATCCGACTCCAGCACTCGGATATGCGTCGCGACCTCCCCCAGCTTGATCATGCCATCGCGGGCAAAGCCCCCTTCAAAGTAGGGCTGCGGCGTTTCGTGAGCAATGAGCGAGGCGGGGCAGTTGCCTGAATTTTCGGTAGTTGGTAACACGCTGAGTTCAATCGTCGTAGCGAGGGCCGCTGTGCCCAAACTACTCAAAACACTGAGCGGCAAAGCCCATCGTAGCGATCGCCCTAACTGCATGGTTGAAACTACCTAATCACGCGATGTGCAACTAAAAGATTGAGAAAAAGTTCCATCTCTGTAAGCTAGAGCTAGCGATAGTTCTAAGCACTTAC
>JBCBJQ010000029.1:0-53349 GCA_038523235.1 Cyanobacteria bacterium J06626_4 | reverse complement strand
CATTTCAAGCTTGATGCGATCGCCTGTAGTTTTCCTTCAAGGAAATATCTGAAAACTTTAATAGACATACAGAGTTTAAATATGTGCTCTCCACTTTGTCGCTAAAAAATATTGATTAGAATCAAAAAAATGTGAAATCACATAATTAATAGTCTACCTATTAAAGTTTTCAGATATTTCCTTGAAGGAAAACTACAGGCGATCGCATCAAGCTTGAAATGATTGTGTAGTCGATTAGGGAATTGGCATTTGTATGAAGCGTGATATTTGCTACGCAACGCTTGCAATTGGCTACGAGTACAGAAAGCATGCAGAAAGCTTGGCTAGGGATATAGAGAACCTGTCCCCTGAGGTACCTTTGATAGTGCTTACAGATTATCCGCAAGCTTTTAGGACTTTCAAGAACGCTATTGCTATCAAACACATACGCCAATCGGCTGGAATTTACCACGATAAGCTGTTGTGCTTAGAAAGAGGCTTCCAAGACTTCGATTGCGTTGCCTTTTTGGATGCAGATTGTCGTTTATTGAACGACTTCGCATACTCTAGAGAGTGGAAGTCGGGCATAACACCAGTGACTTGCTGGAGCTTCGACAAGCATTTCCCGCAAGGCATAAAGTTCTCTGGCCGGAATCCTAAAAAATACCATACAAAGAAAAAAAAGCGTGATTTAGCCTACTCCGCAGCAAAGAATCTGAGCGTTCCTATCGAAGAGTGTATGTTTGTGTATGAGGGAGCTTTTGTAGTCAGGAAAGATGCGGGGAAAGAAACAGCTTTTGTCGAATTATGGAAACAGCTTCGAGGGCACTTCGAGAGCGATGGGATTTATGATGGAGAAGGTGTTTCAATTGGATTGTCGGCAAAAAAGTCAGGCTTAAAAATCCATCATTACATATCTGGATATCCGGAAATCGCCGACCACGCTGAACACCGTGGAGTGTACAAAGACAAGCTTTTCTATAAATTATTGATTCATAACGATAAGGATAGTCTTTCTGAAGAAACTTGCAAGAGAGTAATTGAATTCGACAACCAAAGAAAGCAAGTTGCCAACCTACCTTTCCCTATGAAGGTTATGAAAAAGACTTCGAAGCTGACATTGAAGATTCGTCGAAAGCTACGATTCCAGGATTTCATCGTCTCAAGTTCTAGAGATTAAGTGCCTTTGAGATAAGTTACTTGATTCTGCTAAAGAAAGATTCCACGGGATGTATTGTAGCTCAATGTTGAGTGGCCGTTCCAAGGATTTGATTTTCTTCTTTGAACGCTCACTCCAAAGTCCGAAGATGATGTCGCCACAGTTTTTATCTTACCCGAGTAAAATGAAAATTTATCATTACAAGCCAACTCAGGGATTTGTTAATTTTGGAGATGATTTGAATCCTTGGTTGTGGAGCAAGCTGCTACCTGGAATTATAGACAATAACGAATCACAATCCTTTGTCGGCATTGGCACTCTGATCAATGATCATATTGTCAGGCGAACGAGTAACTCAGAGCATAGGATCGTTTTTGGTACAGGAGTTGGATACGGTAAGTCTATTCCCAAGTTAGATTCTTCTTTTCATATTTACTGCCTGCGTGGCCCATTGTCGGCAAAAGCCCTTGGAGTTTCATCGTCTTTAGCCATCGTTGATGGAGCTTTTTTGGCTCGTCAGGTATATCAGTATGGGAAAGGGAAAGAATACAATTATTCGTACATGCCTCATTTTGAGCTGTTGGGAAAATCCTGGAAGATGGTATGCGAAGAATTGGGATTTGGCTACATTGATCCCAGGGATTCTGTAGAGAATGTATTAGATAAGATCGATGAGACTGAAATCTTATTGACCGAAGCAATGCATGGCTCAATTCTGGCTGATGCTTTCCGAATTCCTTGGATTCCTATTGTGACGACACCTAATATTTTGCCGTTTAAGTGGCAAGACTGGTGTAACTCTATCGGTTTGGAATATCAGCCAAACAATATTTCTAGACTGCATGATGTTGGCGATAAAAGAGACCTTTTATCGCCTCTGCGAGAGGCCAGAGGCTGGTTGAGGCGAAGAGATGCCGCTGCCAGCCTAAAAAAAATTGCTACTACAGTTAAACCCTGCTTGAGTACTGATAAGGTGGCAGAGGATTTGACTGAACAGCTGTCTGAAAGGCTTGACTGCTTCAGAGCTGACTATGCAGCTGGAAAGTTCGCGTCTGATTAATTGGAGAGGGACGATCTGAGTGAAGTCATGTTGATGCCCAAAAAACTCCTTGAAAGCCAGGCTTAGCAAATACTAAGCCTGGCTTTCAAGGAGTTTTTTGAATCCTTCTACAATCATAGAAGTTTTACTCTTCGTCGTCTTCCTCTTCATCAGTGGGATAGACAAATCCCTTGGAACGGCCGGTGAGTACAGACTTGCCTTGAGAAAGGGCTTTTTGAGCTTGCAGCGCTGCAGTGCGCTTCCAGTGCGCTTTGCGCTGATCACGCTTACCTTTTGAGGTTTTCTTCTTGGGAACCGCCATGGTCGCTAAAAACTTGACAACCTTTCAATTGTAGCACCGTATTCGAAGAGAAATCGACTATTCATTTACTCTCTTGTCATATTCGTCAAGGATTTTGTTGTGGATGCAGCGGCTACAGATCAAGCAGTGTTGAAGCACTGTCGTAATAGCGGGCCCAGTGTTGTGGATCGGGGCTTTCTTGCCATTCGCTGCGGGTAACTTGCGCTTCTAGGACTGGAATGGCAATCCCCTGATTTTCGCCCACGATGGTAATGACCACCTCGGAGGTGAGCACGTCAGCATCGAAGCTGCGTTGAATGCCCGCGCGGGCTACTGCCTCACTCTGACGCAAAAAGGTGTCATAGCTTTCATTGGGATTGCGAATAACAAACAGAGTCACTCGGGCCGTGTAGGCGTGAGCTACCTGAGGTGTACTGAGTACCGTGGCTAGAGCGATCGCGCTACCGCTGGCGGCAAACACCGCGAGACTGAGCCCACTCGACCATAATCCTCGTCCAGCTTGCTTAAACGGAGCTGAACAGGAGGTTTTCAGAAGAGACATCATGGCAGGCTTCTCCAGCAGTAACGAGTGTGTAGGCAGCAGCCACACAGTTGAAAGCGCCTTAAACTTAGCGGTTGTCTAATCGGTCGTCAATGCTCACGCTGAGTTGAAGGTTATTTGGCAAATTAAAGTTATTTGGCAAAGCGGTTCAAAAGCCATTGGCTCGCTAGAATGAGCATCGTTTCAGAGGGTTTGTGTTATCGTCTGTTGTCATCCTCTGGCTTCAGCACAGCCCGAGTGATGATGGCTGCCCGCCAAGGCGAGGGTGAGCGGCTGAAGATGCGTATCGGGGCAAGGCAACTTATGGCTAATCATTGGGCTCTCCTCATCGGGATTAATCAATACAAGGCGCTGCAGCCTTTGATGTATGCACAGCCTGATGCCGTTGCTCTACGCAACTTCTTTGTTGATGAGTTGGGGGTGCCGGTCAACCAGTGCACGCTGTTGACGGATGTCTCTGCGGCGATCGACCCCCACGCCTATGCCCCCTTGCGCCAGGAAATCGAGGGCCGGTTGCGAACCCTTTGTCGCGAACAGGTGCAGCCTGGTGATTTACTCTGGGTCTTTTTTAGCGGCTGTGGCTTAACCGAGGCCGGTCAGGACTATTGGATGACCCTCGACTCTGAGCCAACGCAGCTAGCCGACACCGCGATCGCCCTGTCGAGCATTTTTGACATTTTGAGTACGGCTAAGACTGATCAGATCTTGCTGGTAATGGATATGAACCGGAGTCAGGGGGCCGTGGGTCATCGCCAAATTGGTGCTCAAAGCCTCACCCTCGCCAAAGACTACGGCATAACCACCTATTTATCCTGCCAGCCCGACCAGTTCTCCCACGAGACCATGTACCTGCGCCATGGTCTGTTTACCAAGGCTTTGCTGGAAGGCTTACGGTATCACGGCTGCATCACGGCCTCTCAGCTCGCGGCTTATCTCGGCGATCGCGTCCCAGAATTGTGTGAACACCACTGCCGCCCCGTTCAAAATCCGGTCACCGCCATCTCGCCCGCTCAAAAGTTCATGATGATCGTGCCCGCTGAAGGGATTGTTAATCTATCGGTGACCGAAGGGGCGACGGCTAACTTGAATGCGGGTATCGCTGCTGCCGCCTCGCCCCCCGAGGCAGTAATCGTTCCCACCTCACCGGCGCCGGATATAACGCCGACCTTACCCCCGTTGCCAGAGACGGGGGGAAATCAAGGTTTTACCTCGCTGACTCCGCCTGCCTCTGTAGAGCATCCCAGTAAAGTTGAAACCGCACCAGAACCACCGCGAGGTGGGGCGCTCGTCACAACCCCTGACCCAGCGGAACTGGATGAAGCTGGCGATACCACCTTGTTTGGGAGTCTCTTAAAGTGGGTTGTGGTCGCCGCGGCTTTGGCCTTTTTGGCGGGTGTCTTCTTACGCTATCAAACAGTTTTATTCAATGATGGGGAGCGGGCAGATCGCTCTGAGGAAGCGACCGAGCCTGAGACAGGCGGTGATACCGAAGCTTCCGGTGACACCATTCCGACTGAAGGCGAGCCGGGCGAGCCGCTGTTTCCCCCGGATATTGACCCGGTGGAAGCGGGCAAAAATGCTCTACAGCGGGCAGAAGAGGCGATCATCGCCAATCGCTATGGTGAAGCGCGCGCCTGGCTGACTCAAGTACCACCAGAGCTGCAAAACAATAACTACCAATCATTACTCCAGCAGGCCAATAGTGAAGTTGCCGAAGCGGCGGCTCGCAATCAAGATATTTTGAACAACGCGCGGCAAATCATTCAGCCGGCATCGGCGTCTATGTTTAACGACGCGATTGAGCAGGCCCGCCAGGTGCCCCCAGAAGATCCCTTTTACGATCAGGCCCAAGCCGACATTGCTCGCTGGGGGCAGGTGATTTTAGATTTAGCCGAAGGCCGTGCCGCCAGTGGCGATATCAATGGGGCGATCGCCGCCGCTAGGCTGGTGCCCACCGATCAGCCGCAGGTCGCCGAGGCGGCAGCGCAACGCATTACTACCTGGGAAAGTCAAATCGGCAATCAAGATCTGATTCGACAGGCCCAAAACTCGCTACAGCCGGGCCAGGCCAGCTCGTTTAACAATGCGATTCGCTCACTGCAGACCATCATGCCTGATCAACCGGGCTACGCCGCTGCTCAAGACCAGATCAACCAGTGGAGCGGCGATATTCTCGCTATCTCTCGGGCTCGGGCGGCTCAGGGCGATTTGGGTGGTGCAATCGCCGCTGCCGAACTTGTTCCCGAGGGGACGGCAGCTTTTGAGCAAGCGCTTCAAGAGATCGAACGCTGGCAAGGACAACAATAGCCATCGCCTGAGAATGTGATGTGATCTGACTAGATTCATGGCACCCGTCAGCCGCTCGGCCCCTCATCGATTTATTGATTTGACATAGTGCTGCGATCCGCTTTCGAGATACACTCTCAGCGTTAGTGACCGTCTTGGCCTCAGAACCTCGCTAGCCAAAATGCTTCCTGACTCAATGAGTTGGCCCCAATTTTGGCGGGTTCGTTCGTGCTAGTTCGTCAGATTCTTACCGAGTGGTGCAAACGGCTGCATGTCTAGGGTGACTGCCGACGGCTCAGCTTTCTTGAACCGCCCGATTTCTAGATGGCGATCGCTTGATGGCCACACAGCTCCCGAAGTTAAGATTCCCCCTTGTTTTATCCCGCATGAACGTTATTTCTACTGACATCCCCGAGGTTTTGATTCTCGAACCGCAGATCCATGGGGATGAGCGCGGCTTTTTTATGGAAAGCTTTAACCACCAAGTGTTTGCTGACAAAACAGGATTGCAGCGACAGTTTGTGCAAGACAACCATTCCCGCTCAAAGGGGGGCATTTTGCGCGGCCTGCACTATCAGATCCAGTCGCCACAGGGCAAGCTTTTGCGCGTGATCAAGGGTGAGATCTTTGACGTGGCGGTGGATATTCGCCGCCAGTCCCCCACTTTTGGGCAGTGGGTGGGGGTCACTCTCTCGGACGGCAATCATCGCCAACTCTGGGTGCCCGAAGGGTTTGCCCATGGCTTTTATGTGGTGTCTGATAGTGCGGATGTGCTGTACAAAACGACCGACTACTATGCCCCTCAGCATGAACGCACAATTATTTGGAATGACGAAAAGTTGGGGATTGCCTGGCCGCTAGCGGGCCTAGCCCCCGTGTTGTCAGCGAAAGACCAGCAGGGCGATCGCCTCGCAGTCGCCGAGGTCTTTGCCTGATGAAAATCTTGCTGATGGGCAGTCAGGGACAGGTGGGGCAAGCCTTAGCGAAAACCCTGCCTGCGATCGGGGATTTAGTGCCCTGGAGCCGCGCGGATCTTGATCTGACGCAGCTAGCGCAAATTGGGCCTCAGGTCATCGCGCAGCAACCCGATGTGATTGTCAATGCCGCGGCTTATACAGCCGTTGATCGCGCCGAGAGCGAACCAGCACTGGCCCACCAGATCAACGCCGAAGTCCCGCAACGGTTGGCGCAAGCGGCCAGCGAGTGCGGTGCCAAGCTGGTGCATCTCTCAACCGATTATGTTTTTAGCGGGCAAAAAAATCGGCCCTACCAAACCACTGACGTGGCCCAGCCATTGGGCATCTATGGGCAATCAAAGCACGCTGGAGAGCTGGCAGTGCAGGCCCATTGCAAGCAGCATGCAATTTTACGGACTGCTTGGGTATATGGTGCTGCCGGCTCCGGCAATTTCGTTAAAACGATGCTGCGCTTGGGGGCCGCAAGGCCGACGCTAAACGTCGTCTACGATCAAGTCGGCAGTCCGACCTGGTCTGAAGATATTGCTCAGGCTGTAATGCTGCTAATCCCCCAATTAACTGCTGCCACCTTTGGCACCTATCATTTCACCAACAGTGGCGTCACAAGCTGGTATGATTTCGCAGTTGCCATTTTTGAAGAGGCCGCACTGTTAGCATTACCGCTGACGGTCACTGAGGTGAAGCCAATCACCAGCGATCGCTACCCCACCCCAGCGCAGCGACCGGCCTACTCCGTGCTCGCTGGCGAGAAGCTCGCCGCGTTGATTGGGCAAACCGCCCCCCACTGGCGCTTGAGTCTGAGGCACATGCTCAGAGACTATCTGCCGACCCTGTCGCAGCCTTAACTGCAGAGCAAATCGTCATGGATATGAAAGCGCTAATTTTGTCAGGGGGCCGAGGCACGCGTTTGCGGCCCTTGACCTATACGGGGGCCAAGCAGCTCGTGCCGGTGGTGAATAAGCCGATTCTCTGGTACGGCATTGAGCAGATTGTCGCCGCTGGGATTACCGACATCGGCATCATCGTGAGCCCTGAAACCGGGGAAGCCATTCGCCAGGCTACCGGCGATGGCAAGCAGTTTGGTGCTCAGATCACCTACATTTTGCAAAGCAGCCCTGACGGGTTAGCCCATGCCGTGAAGGTGGCCCAACCCTTCTTGCAAGACTCGCCGTTTCTGATGTATTTGGGCGATAATCTGATCCGCGATCGCCTCACCAGCTTTGTTGACCAATTTGTCGAGCAGTCGTTAGATGCCTTGATTCTGTTGAAACAGGTGCCCAACCCAACGGCATTTGGGGTCGCGGTGCTCAGCGCTCAGGGGCAAGTCATGCAACTACTCGAAAAACCGCCTCATCCCCCATCAGATCTAGCCTTGGTCGGCGTCTATCTTTTTTCTACCGCCATCCATGGGGTTATTGAAGGTCTAAAACCTTCTGATCGAGGCGAACTCGAGATTACAGATGCGATTCAAGCCTTAGTCAATGCCGACAAAGCCGTCATGGCGCAACCGCTGCAGGGGTGGTGGCTGGATACAGGCAAAAAAGATGACCTCTTAGCCGCCAATCAAATTATTTTAGATGAAACGCCGGGCAGTGAAATCGCTGGATACATTGATGAGGCTACTCAAATCAGTGGTCGCGTTCGCATTGGCACGAATAGCCAAGTCATCAATTCCACCATTCGCGGCCCCGTGGCGATCGGGCAAAACTGTCATATTGAAAACTGCTTCATCGGGTCTTACAGCAGCATTGCCGACGGCGTCAGAATGGTTGACATCGAAATGGATCACAGCGTCGTGCTCGAAGGCGCTGTGATTGAAGAGTTGCACCAGCGCATTGTCGACAGCCTGATTGGTCGTCGGGCCCGGCTGACTCATAGCCCAAAGCGGCCTAAAGCCTCGCGATTTATGATTGGCGATGACTGTGTCTTAGAACTCACCTGAATTTCCCTTTAGCGAGATCACAATGAAACTCGGGCTGAAATTAACAGATACCAATAGAAAAAGGCTGATTCTTTTCTCCTACAGTTTGCTGTCGCTGATTCCTATCCTGGTAGGAGTTTTCTGTATCCAAACCTATGGGGTCGATGTGCTTTACGGCGACCAGTGGGATCTCTCGCAAACCCTCGTCCTGGCGAAACAATCGTTGTTGCCTATCCGAGAATTTTTCATCCTCCATAATGAACATCGCATTGCTACTTCAAAACTGATCTCATCAATGCTGGTTCGGCTGTTCTCACCCTGGAATGTCAAGGTGGAAATGATGATTGGCTACGCCTTCTCAATCTTGACCTATGGGCTAGTGGTGATGCTGATTTCAAAGCAGAGTCAGTTCTTTAAAGGGGCTAAGGTGAGCTCCCAAAACCTGCACCTTGGTGGGCTGTCAATGGTCGCCTCTAGCTTGCTTTTGTTTTCGCCTGTGCAACACGAAAACTGGCTTTGGGGTTTTCAAATGCCCTGGTTTTTGGTGATATTGTGCCTTGTAGCCGCTGTATTTTTTTTGGATGTCTGTCTTGAAACAGCGACTTACTGGGGCTTTTTCGCAGCGATCGCGGCCTGTGTTATCGCCAGTTTCTCGCTAGCCCACGGACTGTTTGTTTGGGCAGCTTGTCTACCCATGTTTCTCAAGCCAGGGCTAAAGCGGTGGATCAGAGCAAGCCTAGGTGCTGTTTGGCTCGGTTCAGCCGCACTCACCGGCCTGATTTATCTAGCAGATTATCGTAAGCCAGCAAGTCATCCCAGCACCAATCTAGTCTTCGAGAGACCTGGCCTAGCAATTGATTTCTTTTTAAATCAAGTCGGTGGGACCTTTGGCAAGATTGAGATACCCAACCTGATCTTGGGTTTGCTGCTGATCGTGGCTTACGCGATTGCTGTCGCCTACTATTTCAAAAGTTCTCCGCATCTTCAAGCCCACTGTCTACCTTGGCTATCAATTGCGTTATTTTCGATTATCTTTGCCTTGATTACAACGGCTGGCAGGCTAGGTCTAGGTTCCCACGCTGCCTTGGTTTCAAGATATACAACCGTCTCGCTCCTGTTGCCCGTTTGCCTGATAAATTTGTCCAGAATATTTCTGGTGTCTCAAAAGCGCCTTAGAGAATACAAATTTCATACCGTAGGCTTATTGTTATTGGCTGGATTTCTGTTTTCAAGCTTTATCACGGGTTACGAGCAGGGACTAGCTGAGGCCCGTGCCTCTTCCTATGCGCGCTATCGAGCTAAGACCTGTATAGAACTCCATGATTATTTAGATCCGCAGCTAGCCGACGAATGTATTACTAAATTTGCTTACCCTGATCCGGCATTGCCCATTGAATTTTTGAGTTTGTTACGGCAGCATCAACTACGAGAGGAAGCCCCCGTTTGGTCATTCGAAGCCCATCAAGATTTCAACTCGGACTATGGCCAGGTTAGTAATGCTGAAATACTGGATACTCCTAACGGAGACATTTTGAGCGTATCGGGCTGGGCTTTTTCTGCAGGTCATCCTGGCATAGTGCTTTTAGGCAATGAAACTGAACCTGATCTCTTTACCCTCACAGAGGTCAGAAAACGGCGGCGCGATATTGCTGAAAAACTTTCGTCTAATCAGTACCTCAACTCTGGTTGGGAAATACAAGTTGCCCTGGATGAGCTACCAGATACTGTCAGATTTTTAACCGCATATCTCTATGATCTTGAACAGCGAGAAATCTATCAGCTGGGCCAGGTGCCGATTGCCGACCTGAGAACTAAAGCCGTGTCATGAAGACGATGAGTATTGAGGGTTGCGATGAATAAAGCGTCTTTCGCTAAAATATCAAAATTTTTAATGGGGGGAGGGTTTGCTGCACTGCTCAATCTCAGCCTGATCTACGGCCTGATTACCCTATTGGGTTGGAATACTCCCCTGCTACGCAATCTAGCTAACCTTGTCGCGATTGAGCTTTCACTGATCGCGAGCTTTTTTATCTATCGAATTTGGGTTTGGCCAGGAGGACGTTGGAGCCCCAAACGGTTACTCCTAGAGCAATTGCCGCTATATCACTTTTCTGCTGGGGCCGCTTTAATCCTAAGAGTCCTCGTGATCTTTCCGGTGCTCGATCGCCTCGGGGTTAACTATCTGCTCAATACTCTGATGGGGGTAGCGGTCGGGGCTACTATCAACTACGTGTTGAGCGATCGCCTCGTGTTTAATCGTCCCGACTCTCGCTCATCTCAGTCGCTGTCAGGGCCGCGCAATTCGGTCATCTATCGCCCCGAGGGCTTGGCTCCGGCATCGGTGGAGGCAACCGGAACCGCTGTGGTCGACCCAACACCACTGGGCGAGAGCATTCATGACCAACTCTCAATTGTAATGCCCGCCTATAACGAAGAAGGCAGCATCGTCTCGACCGTTGAGGCGATTGTTGAGGTGTTATCGGCAGAGCGCATTGCTTACGAAATCTTGGTCGTGAATGACAACAGCCGTGATCACACTGAATTGTTGCTTCAGGAGCTGAGCGATCGCTATCAGTCTGTCCGTTATCTCAATAATTACTATCCCAATGGGTTCGGCTTTGCCGTGCGGTGTGGCCTAGAAAATTTTGAAGGCGATGCGGTGGCGATCGTCATGGCCGACTGCTCCGACCGCCCTGAAGACATTGTTCGCTATTTTTATGAACTGCAAGAGGGCTACGACTGTGTCTTTGGTTCGCGGTTTATGAAGGGGGGCAAGGTGATTGACTATCCGGCCCATAAGCTCTTTATCAATCGATTGGCTAATCTTTTTATTCAGGTGATTTTTTCTCTCGGCTTCAATGACACGACCAACGCCTTTAAACTCTATCGACGCGACGTCATTGAAGGCATTTCCCCACTCATCTCTCATCATTTCAACTTAACGGTAGAAATGCCGCTGAAAGCCATTTCTCGTGGCTATTCTTACACCACAATGCCGATTACCTGGCAGAATCGCAAAACGGGAGTCTCCAAACTCAAAATCAAAGAAATGGGTAGTCGCTACCTCTTTGTTGTTCTCTACATTTGGCTCGAACGGCATCTCTCACGAGGAGATTATCATCGGAGTAATCGCAAAAAGATGGCGAAAATCAATGGTTAGTGCGCACAAAGTTCTGATCTGTGGCGGTTCTGGATTTATCGGTAGTTCTCTTGCCATTGGCCTAAAACAGCGATTTAAAGCCTGGGAGATTATTTGTTTAGACAATCTCAAACGGCGCGGTTCCGAACTCAATCTCAGTCGCCTTAAGGATGCAGGCATTCAATTTTTTCATGGAGATATTCGTCTCTCGACCGATCTCTCACCTGAGGTCTTCAACGTTGACACCATCATTGATTGTTCTGCAGAGCCCTCTGTTTTAGCGGGCTTTTCCTCCCCTGACTATGTGCTGCAAACTAATCTGGTTGGCACCATCAATATTTTGGAGTTAGCTCGTAAAACCCACGCCGATCTCCTGTTTCTATCGACAAGCCGGGTGTATCCCATTGAGCCGCTGAAATCAATTGCGTTAGTAGAAGAAAAAACTCGCTTTAGCATCGCTCCCCAACAGACATTAACGGGATTTTCGGAACGAGGGGTCGCTGAAAAATTTTCTCTGTCAGGCTATCGCAGCCTCTATGGCACGACCAAATTGGCCTCAGAATTGTTGATTGAAGAATATCGCCACGCCTATGGTTTAAAGGCGGTGATTAATCGCTGTGGCGTCGTGACGGGGCCTTGGCAAATGGGCAAAGTGGATCAAGGCGTTTTTGTCTTGTGGGTCGCCGCACACCACTATCAAAAACCGCTCAAATATATCGGCTATGGCGGCGGCGGCAAGCAAGTGCGTGATTTGCTCCACGTGCAGGATTTGCTGAATCTAGTGGAATATCAGCTCACTCATTTTGCCTCGCTCGATGGCGCGGTGGCCAATGTGGGCGGGGGCCTAGAGGGCAGCCTATCCCTATTGGAAACCACTGCATTGTGTGAAACAATTACTCAGCAATCCATCAATATTCAGCCAGTTGCCGAAGAGCGGGTCGGTGACGTTCCTTTGTTCGTGATGGATAATACCTTGGTGCACAGCCAAACCGGTTGGCAACCAACTCATACCCCCGAACAGACTTTAGAAGAGATTTACGAATGGCTATTGACCTATGAGACGATGCTGCGCCCTATTCTGGCTTAGACGGTTCTGAGGGGCCAGCACTCAGCAGCCTACCATTCCGTAAACCGCTTGCCTGTCTTGGCCTGATGAACTTTACACCCTTCTACAAACAACGCTTGCCTGAGCAGATTGCAGCCATCTTCTTAGATTTTCTCTAGGAAGCTGCATCCCAGGCTCGACTCAAAAGACACCTCACTAATTTTCGCATCGCTGGCTCGACCTTTAACCCTCTATCAAAACCAAAAGAATGGACAAAGCTGTCTTTTTGAAACGTTTGTACGAAAATCGGTTTAACAGCAGCGAACAAAAATCCAAATTGCGGCTGTGGCAGGTGCTCATACAGGATTTTCTACAAAAACATGTGCCTCCGAGAGCTGCAGTGTTGGATATTGCTGGGGGATATTGCGAATTCATCAATCAGGTTGCCGCAACTTCAAAGACTTTAATCGATCTAAATCCAGATTCTCGACTATTTGCGGCAGCTAACGTCAATGTGCTGAACATTGATATTCTTGATCATCATCAGCAAGCCAAGGTAGAAGATGATTGTTTTGATGTCATATTTGTCTCTAATTTCTTCGAACATCTAGAAGATCAAGATCAGCTATTCGAAGTGCTGAGCTTCTGTTTTCAAAAGTTGCGACCGGGCGGCAGATTGTTAGTTATTCAGCCCAATTTTAAATATTCCTATCGCGAGTATTTCGATTTTATTGATCATTATTTGCCAATCACTCACCAGTCTTTAGTCGAGGTATTGGAAGCCTTGGAGTTTCGCGTCGACACCTTAATCCCCCGGTTTCTGCCATTTTCTACTAAGGGACGACCGACTAAAGCTTGGATGTTACGGCTCTATCTAAAGCTGCCCATTGTTTGGCCTATCTTTGGCAGTCAGCTGTTTGTCAAAGCCTCTAAGCCTAGCCATTGAGGCAATGTCCATTTTTTTCTGTTATGAATTCAGAGGTGTGAGATGAGTACGGTGATTATCACAGGCTCTGCGGGCTTGATTGGCTCGCAGTCAGTCCATTTTTTTGCGGGATTGGGCTTCAATGTTGTCGGGATTGATAACGACATGCGAGCCGTCTTTTTTGGTGAGACAGCATCAACAGATTGGAACCGGCAGTTATTGCTCGATCAGTATGGCGATCACTACCAACATAAAAGCATCGACATTCGCGATCGCGAAGCGATTGAGAGCCTGTTCAAAGAATACGGCTCTGATACGGTTTTGATTATTCACACTGCCGCTCAACCCTCCCATGATTGGGCCGCCAACGACCCCCACACCGATTTTACGGTCAATGCCAATGGCACGCTGGTACTGTTGGAAGCTACCCGCCAATTTTGTCCGCAAGCCGTCTTTATTTTCACCTCCACCAATAAGGTTTATGGTGATACGCCCAATCATTTACCCCTCAAAGAGCTGGAGTTACGCTGGGAAATTGAGGCCGCTCATCCCTTCCATACCGGTATTGATGAATCGATGAGTATTGACGATTCTAAACATTCCTTGTTTGGTGCTTCCAAGGTCGCAGCCGATATTTTAGTCCAAGAATATGGCCGCTATTTTGAGATGAAAACGGCTAGCTTTCGAGGCGGCTGTTTGACCGGCCCGCTTCACTCTGGAGCCAAACTCCATGGCTTTTTAGCCTATTTGATGAAATGCACCCTTGAGCAAACGCCCTATACGATCTTTGGCTATAAGGGCAAACAAGTGCGTGACAATATTCACAGCTACGACCTAGTCAATGCGTTTTATCACTTCTACCAAACCCCGCGCTATGGAGAGGTATATAACATGGGCGGCTCACGTCACAGTAACTGTTCAATGTTAGAGGCGATCGCCCTGGCCGAAGAAATTACTGGCAACCAGCTGCCCTATCAATACTCTGAAGATAATCGCATTGGCGACCACATTTGGTATATTTCTGACGTTCGTAAGTTTGAAACGCATTATCCTGAATGGCAGTACAAATATGCGTTGAAGGATATCTTTGAGGAAATTTATCAGGCTCAAGCCTCCCGTTAATTTGTGAATTTGACCAACATGAATACCCTCAAAAACGCCGGTCGCCGAGTTTTGATTACCGGGGGCGCGGGGTTTATTGGTTCTAACTTTGTGCGCTCTGCCTACGGTGGCACCTCCTCCCTAACCATCCTTGATGCCCTGACCTATGCCGGTAACCGCGCCACTCTGAGTGATTTGGCAGGGCAAGACGGCTGTTTGCTGGTGGAAGGGGATATTTGTGATGCGCCTCTGGTTAATCAGCTGTTAGAGCAGCATCAAATTGATACGGTCATTCACTTTGCGGCGGAATCTCATGTCGATCGCTCCATTCTCGGCCCTGGGGCGTTTGTGCAAACCAACGTCGTTGGTACGTTTACTCTGCTCGAAGCGTTTCGCCAGTACTGGAACCAGCAACAGCAGCCCAACCACTTTCGCTTTTTGCATGTCTCCACTGATGAAGTGTTCGGTAGCTTAGAAGCCGACGAACCAGCCTTTAGCGAAACGACCCCCTATGCGCCCAACAGTCCGTACTCAGCGTCTAAAGCTGGAAGCGACCACTTGGTGCGAGCTTATTTTCACACCTATGGATTGCCAACCCTGATTACCAACTGCTCCAACAATTACGGGCCTTACCAGTTTCCTGAGAAGCTGATTCCCCTGATGTGCGTCAATATTCTTTTGGGCCAGCCGCTCCCCGTTTATGGTGACGGCCAAAATGTGCGTGATTGGCTGTATGTCGAAGATCACTGTGGCGCGATCGCCACCGTTTTACAGCAGGCGGCTCCTGGCGAAACCTACAACATTGGCGGCAACAATCAGGTCAAAAATATTGACATTGTCAAGCAGCTCTGTGACCTGATGGATCGTTTGGCAAAAGATTTACCCGTACCATCTGCCCATGACCTGATCACCTTTGTGCGTGATCGCCCCGGCCATGACCGGCGCTACGCGATGGATAGCACCAAGATGCAGCGCGACTTTGGCTGGCAACCCCAGTATGACTTCGCCACCGGACTCGAACAGACAGTGAAGTGGTATCTGGCTCATCCTGACTGGTGGCAACCCTTGCTGGCAAAGCAGCAGTCTTCGAGTTAGGGCGATCACGGTCGCCTTAAGCGGGCGTCATCGCATCAGAGCCACGAACTTGCGAAATAGATAGTCAGCATCGTGGGGGCCAGGACTGGCTTCGGGGTGGTATTGCACGGAGAACAGTGGCAGCGTTTTATGCTGCAGGCCCGCTACTGTGCGATCGTTGAGATTTAAGTGACTGATCTCAATATCTGCACTGGGAATCGTTGCCGAATCGATCGCAAATCCGTGGTTTTGACTGGTGATTTCCACTTGCTGACTGAGACCACAGGGATGATTTAGCCCTCGGTGACCAAACTTGAGTTTGAACGTTTCCGCCCCCAATGACAAGCCAATCAGCTGATGCCCCATACAAATACCAAACGTGGGAATTTGCTGCTCTAGCAAGTCTCGAATAATTTGCGGTGCCTCTGTCACAGCAGCAGGATCGCCCGGCCCATTAGAGAGAAAAATGCCGTCGGGCTCGTAGCTTAAAATTTTCTCCGCAGGAGTATCGGCAGGCACGACAATGACCCGGCAGCCGTAGCGCGTGAGTCGTCGCAAAATATTGCGCTTGATACCAAAATCGATCGCGACCACCGTCAAGTCTGGGGGCGTCGTATCGTCTAACTCAGGAAAACATTCCCAGACCGTAGCTGTCGGTTCTGACCATTCGTAGGGTTCGATCGTGGTCACTTCGCTGACCAGATTTAACCCCGTCATCGCCGGCACCGCCTGCAGTTGCCGCAGCAGTTCATCCGGGTCGAGGATTTCAGTCGAAATGGCCCCATTCATCACGCCAGTATCGCGCAGTTGGCGGGTCAACGCCCGAGTGTCGATCCCAAAGATGCCGGGAATGCCATGATGCTTTAAGTAGTCTGACAATGACTGAGTCATGCGCCAACTGCTGGGCTGATGACAAACGTTACGCGCGATCACGCCCCGCACGTGGGGGTGATGTGATTCTTCATCTTCTGGATTGACGCCCGTGTTGCCCAACTCGGGATAGGTAAACGTCACAATTTGGCCCCGATAGCTAGGGTCCGTCATGACTTCTTGATACCCGGTCATGCCCGTATTGAAGACCACTTCGCCCATAATGGTGCCAGGTGCCCCAAAGCTCCACCCGTGGTATGTAGAACCATCCATCAGAACTAACAAGGCTGGCATCAGGTGGTCAGAGAACATAAGCAGCAGTAGATAGGATGAGTAGGTGAAAGCAGCCTTTAGGGCACTCTTAACAATAACGGACACCGTCCGCTCTCGATAAACATTCTGGCTTTTGGCACTGGGGTAAGTACTGATGACTCGTTCACAGCAGCAGCGATTGTTGGTTTTCTTAGGATGTTGCGCGCTATCAAGCTGCTCCCTGCTGCCGCTCTCCCAGTTTTCGTCAGAACCAGCAGAGGAGTCTACCGCAGAAGTCACCTCAGAGGGAGAAGGAGAGACTGTGGCCCCTGGTACTGCCGAGGCGACCCCCGTCGCGGATGCCGCCACCGCGCCCAGTGCAGCGCCGGAAGCGGCATCCGCTCCCCAGACTAACTACTTCAATGAAGCCGTTAATCGTGCCCAAAGCGCCGTGGCGATCGGGCAATCAGCTCAATCGACTGATGATTGGAACCTGGCCGTCAGTCGTTGGCAGCAGGCGGTTGCCTACATGCAGCAGGTGCCTAGCTCTGACCCCAATTACTCAGTGGCCCAACAAAAAGTTCAAGAGTACGGCCAAAATCTCGCTTCTGCGCAAAGCCAAGCTGCGGGTAAAGTCGCGGCGTCAACGGCTGCAGCGGCGGCTGATGCTCCTCCTGGCCTGGTCACCAGCATTCCCATTGTGGGTCAAATGGGAGGAACGCCAGTGGTTCCTGTGACCTTAACGGCTAGCCAAGGCACTCAACAGTTCGAGATGTTGTTTGATACGGGTGCATCAGGGACGTTAATTACCCCGGCGATGGCTCAGGCGGTCGGCGTGGTGGTTACTGGCAGCGCGACCGTTACGGTTGCCGATGGTCGTCGAGTGGAAATTCCGATTGGTTATGTGGACACGCTCCAAGTGGGCGAGTTGATCATTAGAGACATCTGGGTCGGGATCGGCGGTGACGTCGCCCTGTTAGGGCAAGATGTCTACGGCCCCTATGGCCTGTCGATCGGCAGCAGTAAAATTGACTTGTATGAATGAGGCCGCGTCTAGCACCCTGAATGCGCTGTTGACCAGCGACCTTCTGTTGGTGAGCGATCGCCCAGAGCCAGACCCTAAAAGCGGCTGGTGCCCGACCGCGATCGCCGCAGTTGGCCAAAGCTTGAGCCGATTTAAGGCCGCGTCTCTCGCTGCAGTGCATTCAGCAGGATTTTGAGGGCACCATCTTCAGCCTCATTAATATGCTTATCCATCAGGGCAATCCCAATAGCCTTAGATAAGGCAAAGGCCGCCACGTCAGGCTGTAGATCTTCAATCAAGACTTCCATGGGTGTCGGCACTCGAATCGCAGAGCGCAACTCATTTAATAGAGACGCTTCCAGCCCGAGTTGGGCGAGTTCGCCACTGACTTGATGCCAGTCTTCGACCAGATTGTCATTAGAGGCTTGCAATACGCAGGCCAATAGACGATGAACTTTGCCCTTTTGGGCTGGCGTCATCGTTGCATAGGTGAGGCCCGTGTCTTCGCGCCAGGCCGTCCCTTTGTGAGTCAAGTTGTCTAAGATGCTTTGCCATTCGGTTTCGGTACATTGCTCAGGGCGGCCAACCTTCAAAGAAACTTGAATCAGCTCACCCTCAGTTTCAAGCCGTGTGACTTCGGCATAAACGCCCAAATACCCTAACCACTGAGCCACCATATTGGTCAGCTTTGCATCAGCGGCAGGTGTCCGAGCCAGCATTTGAATTTGAGACCGCACTAAAGGGCGCACTAGCTGAACCAACATATCCTTATTCCAACTTTTGCCTGTATGTTACACACAGGATTCGTGATTTAACAGCTCACCCAAATACGGCAATCGCCAACCATTTGCTGAGACAGACGGCCCCCTGATCAGCCACTGGGCTCGTTCGCAGACTGATACATGAGGATGGTTGAGACGTTGCCACAGGACATCGAGGCGGTCGGCAAGTCACAGCTTTTACCTGGGTCAACTCTTGGTAACAAGATGACTAACCTGATCCGTCTAGTCCTGGGACTCGGCATTAACGAGATTGCCTGGGGCACCTGACTACAGAGAATGAGTATGAGGCCGCATCGTTTTTCTACAGAGCGCTGTCTATTCGGTGTTCCTGCGTGACTCGGTGACAGCGAGAGCCCTGTCGATAGGTCATTGAGCAGATAGTTATTAGAGCACTCGTCAGTCATTTAAAATTCGGAAACCCACCATCAGCCAGGAACTTTGGGATTCCGTAGACTAACGGCAGGTTTTCATTTCAGGCAGATTCAGTGAGTGCAGTTGGCCCTGACAGTCCTCCGTGGAAGCTTAGCGGTCGCGCGACTAGCGCACTAGCAAGTACAGCGAACAAGCCGACGCCAATGCCACCAAACCGAAAACTAGATCGCTCGATCGCTGCGAGAAAAGCTGGTTTTGGCGTTGACTGTCTGCCAGCACAGCCACCTTGACTTGGGCCACATTTTCCTGATGGGATCTGGGGGAGGAACCATTCATGTGAAAAAGCCTTATTAATTTTATTGTTGTTAATGTAACAAGCCTGCAATGTTTTTGCCATTCTTCTCAGGATTATCAGTCAAAAGGATGAGGACTGCTGAACTCACCGGATCGTTAGCAAGGTTGACTGTTGTCTAGAATGACCCCAAAGATCAGGATTCAGAAGTTCTATCGCCGCTTGAGCAAATGGTGGATAAACGGTTGATGCAAGAAGCTAGCCGCCTTTTAGGACAGTTTTCGCTCTCCCAGGATTGGCTGACCGCTGGCTCGGTCAGTGCTGCTTTGCTCACGCCATTGGGCCATGTCTACAGCGGCGTTTGTTTAGATCTGGCCTGCGGCATCGGATTTTGTGCCGAACACGCTGCGATCGCCGATATGCTCAAAGCTCGCGAGACGGTGATCGAGTCCATTGTGGCGTTAAGAGCGGATGGCATTGTGCCGCCTTGTGGCCGCTGTCGAGAGTTGATGATGCAGGTTGACCGCGCTAATCGTCACACCCGTGTCTGGCTGAGTGACTCTCAGGCGATCGCTTTGGGAGAACTGCTGCCCCAATCCTGGATGGAGTTGTAGTGATGCCGCCATCCCCCATGGACATCAATTTTCTTTATAGTTCCTATAGAGCCTTTGACCAAAGGGTTTCAGCCACGACCCCAATCAATGAGCGCAATATAACTTTGCGAGAATCTAAAAGTTTTGTTAAGTTGCAGCTAGCTCACACTTAAGTGCCATTGGCGCAGGGGTTTTCCCATTATGAAACGTTTTCTTGGTATTTTTCCTAAGCCAGCTCCGATGCAGGAGACCGCTCGTGTTTATGACTTAAAAGCACGGCTAGATTGGGGCGAACCGGCGCTGACCATCATCGATATCCGCGATCGCGATTTGTTCAACGAGCGTCATGTGATGGGCGCAATTTCGCTGCCGATGGAAGAGTTGATTGAGCGCATTCAAGCTACTCTGGAATGCGATCGCGATCTCTACATCTACGCCAGCACTGACGAAGAAGCGACTACGGCTGCTGATGCTCTGCGCGCAGCGGGTTATCAAAAGGTATCGGTTCTGCGGGGCGGAGTCGCGGCTTGGAAAGCAGCAGGCTTTCAAACTGAGGCCGGTGCTTTGTCTGTCGCCTTGTAAGGTTGGCTTCGCTGACTGTCACCGTCCTAGGCTTTGAGACGATGACAGCCAGCGCTCGAGTTTAATGCTCAAACACATTGGAGTATTGCAGCAGGTCAAGGGTGACGAAGGTTGGTAGGCAGCTGAAGCATTCCCTGGCCAGTTGCCATCGACCTTCTCGCTTGAGCATCTCGATTAAGGATTGCCGAATTTCGTGCAGGTAGCGTACATCATTGGCGGCATACCGCAACTGTTCCTCTGAGAGGTTCATCGCATTGCCCCAGTCAGAGCTTTGCTGAGTTTTGTCTAGCTCGACGCTGGAGATCTCGCGCACCAGTTCCTTCAGGCCATGGCGAGGACTGTAGGTGCGGCTTAATTTACTCGCAATTTTGGTGCAAAATACCGGGGCCACCTGAATACCCAAGTGATGGCGCAGGGTGGCTAAATCGAACCGGGCAAAGTGAAAGATTTTTTCGGCTGATGGGGCTTCCATCAAGGTTTTGAGGTTGGGGGCTGAGGTTTGGCCCAACTCAATCCTGACGACGGAGACATAACCGGCTTCATCACAAAGCTGCACCAGGCAGAGCCGATCGCGCCAGGGCAGCAGCCCCATTGTTTCCGTATCCACGGCGATCGCACTCGCTGTCAGGTATCGCTGTAGCAGCTCAGCCGATAGGTCGCGATCACACACCTCAAATTGTTCCGGCGAGAGCAGCTCACTCACGATAGATTGCCCAATGCTTTGGCCACGGTCTGTACGTCTTTGTCGCCCCGACCCGAGCAGTTAATGACGATACGCTCGTTCGCCGAAAGTTCAGGGCATAGGGTGTCTAAATAAGCAAAGGCGTGCGCTGTTTCCAACGCCGGAATAATCCCCTCTAGTTGCGACACCAACTGGAGCGCTGTCAAAGCCTGCTGATCCGTCACGCTGTAATATTCAGCGCGACCAATCTCTTTGAGGTAACTGTGTTCGGGGCCCACCCCCGGATAATCCAGACCGGCACTGATGGAATGCGCTTCCTGCACTTGACCGTTTTCGTCCTGTAGCAAATAGCTCATCGCGCCATGTAGAACGCCGACCCGGCCTTGGGTAAGCGTCGCGGCATGTTTGCCCGACAGTACCCCTTCACCTTCAGCCTCCACGCCAATCATGCGCACCGAGGTCTCCTCAATAAAGTCGTGAAACAGCCCCATCGCGTTAGAGCCCCCGCCCACGCAGGCCAACAACACATCCGGTAGACCGTTCCACTTTTCGAGGCATTGAGCGCGGGTTTCTTGACCAATTACCGCATGAAAGTCACGTACCACCATCGGATAGGGATGCGGTCCGGCGACTGACCCCAAAATGTAGTGGGTGGTTTCAACATTGGTCACCCAGTCGCGAATTGCTTCCGACGTGGCGTCTTTCAACGTGCCGGTCCCGGCTGTCACCGGGCTCACCTCTGCCCCCATCAGGCGCATCCGAAAAACGTTCAGCGCCTGCCGTTCCATATCTTGTACGCCCATATAAATGACGCACTTAATGCCAAACCGCGCACAGACAGTCGCAGTCGCGACGCCATGTTGCCCCGCCCCAGTTTCCGCAATGACGCGAGCCTTACCCATGCGCTTTGCCAGCAGCACTTGGCCGAGGGCGTTGTTAATTTTGTGGGCTCCCGTATGATTCAGATCTTCTCGCTTCAAATAGATCTGAGGGCCGCTGCCGTCAGGTCGAGCATAATGAGCCGTCAACCGCTCGGCAAAATAAAGTGGGGTCGCGCGACCGACATAGTCCTTCAGCAGTCCTGCTAGCTCTGCTTTGAAGTCAGGATTATCGCGATAGCGATAATAGGCGGCTTCAAACTCAGCCAAGGCGGGCATCAGCGTTTCGGGAACGTACTTACCGCCAAATTGACCAAAGCGACCCAGGGGATCGGGCCGCGCCGCGATCTCGAGTGGCTGATCGGCAGAATTTGGGGTGGAAACCGAAGGTGAAATAGGCGTCTGGGTCACGGGCATTCAGCGAAGGTTAACAGCGATTCGCCCCCATTATACGGAACGAAATCAGCCCCTAAAGCTGGAACAAGTTAAGAAAGCCAGAAAGATCCAGACTCTTGCCCTCTCTTATCAGCTTCAAAGATCCCCTAAGATTATTCGGCAACACAGGCCCGGCTAGCTGGGCGAACTATACTCAATCACGCAAAAGGTGGCTCCTTGTGGATCTTGAATCAGGGCAAATTGACCGACCGTTTCTACTTGCATGGGTGGAATCAGCACCTTGCCCCCCAAGGCTTCGGCTTGCTCAGCCGTTGTTTTGACATCTTCTACAGTGATGTAGGCTCCCCACATTGGCGGCATATTGGGCTGATTGGGAGGTGGGGGAGTCATGCCGCCAATCTCTTTGCCAGCTACCTCAATCACGGTGTAAGGCACACCCGCTACGGGGCCTTCCTTCAAATGCCAGCCCATCAGCTGACTGTAGAAATTACGGGCGGCAGGCACATCCGGGGTGATGAGCTCACACCAACTAAAAGCACCATGCTGTTCAAAAGGATTCATCGTTAAATTCCTGCCAGAAATGGGCTCGATATCGAAGCACTAGGGTCAGAATACATGAAACAGTTCGCATGAACTATTCGCTTGGTTGACCTACTTTTTGCCCCCTGGAAACGATTGGGTTGGCTGGGTTCAGAGATCTGCGAGTGCGGCGCAATGATGCCTGACAATTGCCAGGGATGCGTTGCAATCATTCAATTAGCTGCCCGCATCACCGCCTTTAAAGACCGATTGATGGCCCCAGAGACTGATGAGCCATCTCTATACCCAAAGGCAGAACTTCCTATCAGGAAAGGGTTGTGGCGGGGCATCCGAGCGATATACTGATCACGGTGACGAAATGCTTACCTATCGCTGATATCTTGAGGCTTTTGCATGGGCCAGGGAATTGATCTCCAAAGAAGTTTTGTTGAGCTTTTGACTCAGCTTGGATTACCGTCTGGAGCAGCTCGGGCGATCTGGCTGCCGCTGCCAATGACGCTGATCTTGATTGCAGCGACTGTCAGCATTTTTGTGACAGTGTGGTTAGAACGAAAAATTTCGGCAGCAGCCCAACAGAGAATTGGCCCCGAGTATGCCGGTCCTTTAGGTACTTTGCAGGCCGCCGCCGATGGCATCAAGCTGCTGTTTAAGGAAGACATTGTGCCGTCTAAGGCTGACCCGATCTTGTTTACTCTGGGGCCAGCCTTAGTCGTAATTCCGGTATTTCTGTCTTATCTCATCGTTCCCTTTGGCCAAAATATGGTCATCACCGACATCGGTGTGGGGATCTTTTTATGGATTGCGTTGTCCAGCATTACTCCCATTGGGTTGTTGATGTCGGGCTATTCCTCCAACAACAAATATTCGTTGCTGGGCGGGCTGCGGGCGGCAGCACAATCGATCAGTTATGAGATTCCGCTAGCCCTATCAGTGCTAGCGATTGTCATGATGTCCAACAGCCTTAGCACAATTGATATTGTTGAACAGCAGGCCCAATACGGCATTCTCGGGTGGAATGTCTGGCGGCAGCCGGTAGGCTTTTTGATCTTTTGGGTAGCCGCATTGGCCGAATGTGAGCGTCTCCCGTTTGACCTGCCAGAAGCTGAGGAAGAGCTGGTGGCGGGATACCAAACCGAATATACCGGCATGAAGTTTGGCCTCTTTTATGTCGGCTCTTACGTCAACTTGGTGCTGTCGGCGCTGATCTTCTCAGTTCTGTACTTGGGGGGATGGGAGTTTCCGGTCTCGGTAAGCTGGCTGGCTAGCCTGCTGCATGTCAGTGAGACGACGCCCTGGCTGCAGGTGATTACTGCCGCGATCGGCATCATGATGACGGTGATCAAGGCTTATTTGCTGGTCTTTTTGGCTGTTTTGTTGCGCTGGACGGTGCCTCGGGTGCGCATTGACCAATTACTCGATTTGGGTTGGAAATTTCTGCTACCCGTGTCGCTCGTTAACCTCCTGTTGACAGCGGCGTTGAAAATCACTTTCCCTGTGGCCTTTGGGGGATAGATTTCCGCTCACGATTTGCGATTATTTGTAGTAACCCACAGTAAACACACCCATGCTGAACTTTCTAAAGCAGGTTGGTGATTACGCCAAAGAAAGCGTACAAGCCGCCAAATATATCGGTCAGGGGCTGTCTGTGACCTTTGACCACATGAGTCGTCGCCCGGTGACGGTGCAGTATCCCTACGAAAAGGTCATTCCCTCTGAGCGGTATCGGGGGCGAATTCACTTTGAGTTCGATAAGTGCATTTCTTGCGAGGTTTGCGTGCGGGTTTGCCCCATCAACCTGCCGGTCGTGGATTGGGACTTTGACAAAGCCACTAAGAAAAAGACTCTGAATCACTACAGCATTGATTTTGGTGTCTGCATTTTTTGTGGCAATTGTGTGGAATATTGCCCGACTAACTGCCTCTCAATGACTGAAGAGTATGAGATGGCTGCCTACGATCGCCATGAATTAAATTACGACAACGTGGCCATGGGACGGTTGCCCTACAAGGTGACCCAAGACCCGATGGTGACGCCCCTGCGGGAGTTTGCTTATCTCCCTGATGGCGTGATCGATCCCCACGAGTTGCCTGCTGGGTCTCGGCGAGCCGGTAAACTGCCCGAAGAAATTCTGGCGGAATCTCAGCCTGCGGCCGAAAAGGCTGCCGATTAAGTCGAGTTTTCCCTGCCTATTTTGTTTTGATGCCTCAGATGCTGTCGATATGGAGTCACCACTGTGACACTTGCTGAAGGAGTTCAACTAGTATCGTTTGGCTTGTTAGCCATCATGGTTATTGGCACGGCTTTAGGAGTCGTCCTACTACCCAACATTGTTTACTCAGCGTTTTTGCTGGGGGGCGTTTTCATCAGCATTGCCGGTCTATATGTGCTGCTCAATGCCGGGTTTGTCGCGGCGGCTCAGATTTTGATCTATGTCGGTGCCGTTAACATCCTGATCCTGTTTGGGATTATGTTGGTCAACAAAAATCAGCCCTTTTCGCCGGTTCGCCGGGGGTGGATTCGCCTATTGGCCACGGGGGGGGTTTGTCTGGGCTTGTTCGCTTTGCTCGCGACCGTGGTTTTTGGTACCTCCTGGCAAATTTCGTCTGCCGTACCGGCTGGCGACCAAGCCACAGTGCTGATTGGCATCCACCTGTTCACTGACTTTTTGTTGCCGTTTGAACTCGCGTCGATCTTGCTGCTGATGGCCATGATTGGTGCCATTGTGCTGGCTCGTCGAGAATTTATTCCGGACGAAACACCGGCTGATGCGGTGTCGGATGCGTTGACGCTACCTGAGCGCCCGCGCGAACTGGTGTCGGCAACGGGCGAGACCACCGAGGACTAAGCGCCAGTCGAAAGGCGATGCACACTGGGTAACGGACATTTACGCTTCTAAAACATGATTCCTTTAGAGTATTACCTTCTATTAGCAGCGGCGCTGTTTTGTATTGGCATTTATGGCCTGGTCACCAGCCGTAACGTGATTCGCGTGTTGATGTCGATTGAGCTGCTGCTCAACGCAGTCAACCTCAATCTGATGGCGTTTTCCAACTATCTTGACCCGGCGACTGCGACCGGCCAAGCTTTTGCCGTGTTTGTGATTTCGATCGCAGCGGCTGAGTCAGCGGTGGGCCTAGCGATCATTCTGGCCATTTACCGTAATCGCGACACCGTTGATATGGAAGCCTTTAATCTACTGAAGTGGTAGGCCAGATCAGGCGAGTAAACCCAGGCTTCATCCGTAGAATGAGGGAGAAGTTTTTGGGAGCGATCGCTCGGCTGTGCAGCTAAATCAGGTCATCATTGCCTACAAGTCCGGCAACCGGCTCAGTCAAACGCGCGCTGAGCTATGTGCTGAGCAGTTGGCTCGTTTGGGTTGTCAAACTCTGGTCGGGCCGAGCGGGCCGAAGGATAATCCGTATCCGGTATTTCTCGCTTCGGCGGCGGAAAAAATTGATCTCGCCATCGTGCTCGGGGGCGATGGCACTGCTTTGGCAGCGGCGCGGCATCTTTCCCCAGAGAATATTCCCATCTTGGCGATCAATATTGGCGGGCATTTGGGCTTTCTCACCGAGTCGCCAGAAGAGACGGATTTTGAACATATCTGGGAGCGACTGCTGAGCGATCGCTTTGCCGTGCAGCGGCGGATGATGCTGCGCGGGCAGGTCTTTGAAGGCCACCGCACAAATTTAGAACCCGTTAGTGACGACTATCTGGCCTTGAACGAGATGTGCGTCAAGCCCGCCTCGCCGAATCGGATGATTACCTCCATTTTAGAAATGGAAATTGACGGCGAGGTGGTCGATCAGTATCAGGGCGATGGTCTGCTGGTCAGCACCCCGACTGGCTCAACCGGCTACACCGTGGCGGCGAACGGCCCCATCGTGCATCCCGGCATGGATGCGCTGATTGTCACGCCGATCTGTCCCCTGAGTTTGTCGAGTCGGCCGATTGTGCTGCCGCCGGGCTGTGTCGTGAGCGTTTGGCCGCTGGCCGATCCAGAGCACACGACTAAGCTCTGGATGGATGGCGTGCTGGCCACCTCAGTGCTGCCGGGACAGCGGGTAGACATTCGCATGGCTCACTGTTGGTCAGCATTTATTATCTTGGCCAAGCACTATTCTTACTACCGCACGCTGCGCAGCAAACTGCAGTGGGCCGGTGCGCGCATCCGCTATGACAATAATCACCGCAATTGACCCACCTTCGTGGGCTGACAGCAACGTTGGCGGTGGATATTTGGATGGATACCGCTGCCGGGCGATCGCCCTTCATTCTGGCAGTGCACTGTCGCCTTGAATCTCAGGGCTGATCAGCGCGAGAGACTCAATTACCGTTACGGCTTCGTCTACAGAAATATTTTCGCAGGGGGAAGCGACCGCCAAAGCGTTGTTGATGTAAGCGGCTCCCGCAAAGCGATAAAACCCCGTGGCGATCGGCAGCCAGTCGCTGCTCAGGTTGGGCTCGGGAAACTGAGCCTTGAGGTCGGGTGCCGTGTAGCTGCCATAGTTGAGCCCATAGTCGGCGGCATCACTAATCGCCGGCGGATTGACCGACACCCGATTCTCGGTGGCGGGAGTGCCGCCGATGCCGCCAGCAGTATGTTCGATGACGAAGCAGCGATCGCCCGCATCGCGATACAAAAGCTGATAGCTCGCAAAGCGTTCGTCCTGAGTGACATTGACCTGTTCGACCAAAAAGCCCGCAGGAATCGCCGTCGGTAAGACAAAGGGCACATCCAAAGCTTTGATTTGAGCCGATTGCTCAGGGGTGATGGCGGCGATGAAAGCGGACTGTGGCGGTGGCGGTGGTGCAGCCTCAAAGTCTTGAGTGGCGACTGGCAATGGCGCTTCAGGGTCAGGGCTCGCCACCGGCACCTCTCGGCTACAGGCCGCCAATACTAGACAAAGGCTGCTAGTCAACAGGCCCAGTCGGCGACAGCTGGTCGGCAGATCCGACCGAAGCAATTGGAGCGATCGCAGTGAGTTGGACGCAAAGAGTGGGGGCATCAGTTGGGTTCACCGTGAAGGGCATCAAAAATGAGGGGGCATCGTAACCGTGGCAGGCATCCACCGCTAAAGGGGGGGACGGTTGGGGATGTACTCGTGACCACACAACTGGTGAGCCTCATTCCTAAAGCGCCCGATAGAGTCCCATGACGGGCGTGATCTTCGCGTTGATGAATCCACTCGCAATCCGCCCTCCGTCAGCGAGTTGCCGATGAACCGCTAAAATCCATCGCCAAGGACCTATAGCAGGTGCTTGAAGTTCGGATCAGCGCCCAACGCTTTAACGGCTTTTTTGATGTCTTGGGTACGGCTTTTGTGCACCACGAGGGTCACGTTGCCGTCTCGAACGACAACGACGTCTTCTAAACCAATGGTGACGATAAGTTCGTCATCATCAGAAGTGTAGACGATGCTACCCGTGGTATCGAGCCCCAAATGTTGGGCCATTTCGATATTGGGGTGGTCAGGCGATTGGAGCAACCGCTCGACCGCATTCCAATCACCCAAATCGTCCCAGCCAAAGCCAACGGGCATGACAAAGGATTTATCGGTTTTTTCCATTACGGCGTAATCAATGCTGAGTTTAGCCAAGTCAGCATAGGCATCCACGCCCCGTTCCTGCAGGGGCTGCATGATTTCTGGCGCGTAGGTTGCCAGTTCCTGCAGCATGACACCGGTGGGAAAGATGAACATGCCGCTATTCCAGCTAAAGCGACCGCTGGCAATAAATTCCTCGGCAGTACTCTGATCCGGCTTTTCAGTGAAGCGGGCTACTTTGTAAGCGGCCAAGGCGTCAAACTGGCCGGCGCCCTCCCCCTGCTCAATGTAGCCGTAGCCCGTCGCCGGAAAGGTAGGATTAATGCCTAGCGTTGCGATCGCTGATTTTTCGGTGGCGAGCTGAGCGGCGGCGACCAGCGTTTGTCGGTAGGCTGCTTCGTCCGCAATCCAATGATCGGCGGGAAAGAAGCCCGCGATCGCCGACTCACCGTGGCGTTTGGCCACCTCTAACGTGGCCCAAGCGACTGCCGGAGCCGTGTCTTTGCCCTCGGGCTCAATCAGCAGATTGCTTTCTGGCAAATCGGGTAGCTGCTGCCGAATGCCGTCGGCCAAATGGGCGGCTGTAATCACCCACAGCGAGTTCCAGGTTTCGGTCATCGGCAGCAGACGATTGGCGGTGGCTTGCAGTAGACTGAAGCCGCTACCGTCTAAGCACAAGAACTGTTTGGGATGCTGACGGCGACTGACGGGCCAAAACCGCTCTCCTTTTCCGCCTGCTAAAATCACCGGGATGACCGTCGGGGGCATAGGGTTGACACTCCAAATATTGTCCGCCTTATCGTACCCAAAGCCTCCTAGAAGCAGGATATAATCGCCGTAATATTTT
This sequence comes from Cyanobacteria bacterium J06626_4, assembly GCA_038523235.1. GTDB lineage: Bacteria > Cyanobacteriota > Cyanobacteriia > Phormidesmidales > Phormidesmidaceae > Halomicronema. The sequence goes on along the minus strand of JBCBJQ010000029.1, from coordinate 24,185 downwards.
GTTTACAATTTCGGAAGTTTATCTGTGGGGGATGATTTCTGAACTGCTCGACTGGGTACTCCTAGGCGAGGTGCTGATTTCCCAAATCGTTTTAAGCAGTGTGAGAATCCATGTCGCCGTCTCTAGAACCGCCCCCAAACCAGTCTCCTGCCAATTTTTCTGCGCCGACCGCTTCTCACCTGAATTCAGCCACTGCTGTTAAACCGACGTTGACCCATCGGGCTCAGGCCTGGTGCCGGCGACTCGGGTGGTCTGTGGTCTTTGGCAGTACCGCGATCGCGGCAGCTTTGGGCGGGGCGATCTTAGCCACTTCTCTGCCGTTGCCGGACTGGGTCTCGTCGGAAGTTGGGGAGCCCCTTAATCTGGCAGATTTATGGCAGTCGGGCTTTCGCTACCAGGTGACTCGCCCAGTCAACATTTTAGTGATGGGGGTCGATGTCCCCGAACCAGGTCAAGATAACGCGGACACACTGTTCGATGGGCGCTCTGACACAATGCTGATCGCCCGCATCAATGCCGAAGAGAATACGGTCGGGCTGCTGTCAATTCCCCGTGATACCCAGGTCGATATCCCTGGTGAGGGCATTGCCAAGATCAACCATGCTAACTTTGCCGGTGGCCCTGAATTGGTGGCAGAAACTGTGCAGGCCAACTTTGGGCCCGTGCCGATCGATCGCTACGTGCGAGTCAGCACCGGTGCCCTGAGAGAACTGGTTGATCTGTTGGGCGGGGTTGAGGTGATGGTGCCACAGCGCATGGTTTACCAAGACGTTACTCAAGGGCTATACATTGATCTAGAAGAAGGTTGGCAAACCCTCAACGGCGATCAGGCCGAGCAGTTTGCCCGCTATCGCGGCGACGGCAGCGGCGACATTGGTCGGGTGCAGCGACAGCAAATTCTGATGAAAGCGCTGCGCGAACGATTGACTCATCCGACGGTGATTCCCCGCTTGCCCCAGGTGATGCGCGTCATGATGCGCCATATCGATACCAACCTGACGCTAGAAGAGATTTTGGCCCTGGCCAATGTCGCTATGGAAGTTGAGCCTGAAAACCTGCAGATGGTCATGCTGCCAGGACGCTTTAGCACGCCGAATGAGTACATTGCCAGCTATTGGATTTTGGATGCGGCCGCTACCCAGCAGGTCATGAGCAGTTTCTTTGAACTGGAGAATGTGGCGCTGCTGTCCAACGACGACACCCCGGCGATGATCAGCCTGCCCATCGCCATTCAAAATGCGTCGGGCGAGCCGCGAGTCGCTCGCGAGGTGGCAGATCACCTCCGCGAAGAAGGCTTTCGCAACGTGTATGTCATCCCCGACTGGCCCAGCGAACTGCAACGAACTCAAGTGATTGCACAACGGGGCGATCGCGACAGCGCCGAGCTGATGGCCTCAATTTTGGATCTGGGCCGAGTGGTGTCTGATTCGACGGGCGATTTACAATCTGAGCTCACGATTCGGGTCGGTCGTGACTGGCTCATGACGACGACATCGGAAGCGCAGCCGTGAGCCATCAGCAGGCTCGAAGGCGCTAGGGCCTGTCATCATTGGGCGGCCAAATCCTTTCAGCAACAGGCCGATAGCTCCTAGCTGGTTGAGTCGATGCGGACGCGGTCATGCTTGTGCCCAAGAGGGTCTGGGACTAATTGATGATGCGCCCTAGAAGACAACCGTAATGGATGGACTACAACTAGGCTTCGCACGTCGTCTCTCGGTCTCAAGTCGTTGCTGATTTTTGGGCTAGGCCACAAACTGCGGCAACCGACCCAGCGGGAGCGAGCGAGTGTCAGCATAATGACATCCTCGATCGCACGGAGCCCTCAGCTAATGATGAATCGCTACTTGAGGTGGGCGGTGAAAGCTGGAGTCATTTTGGCGTTGGCCCTGCTTTGGGTTTTGCTCATCGAGTCACCCGCGATCGCCATTAAATTGCCCGCTTGACTATCGACGCTTTAGCCGGGATTCTCCATCGCGTTCTGAAACGTCGGCCAAGCCGTGATATCGGCCAGTAGAGAACGATAGCCCAACACGTTAGGATGCAGGCCATCGGTCGAAACGCGCGATCGCCACCAACTCTCGCCGCGACTGAGCCACAGGTCAAACAGGTCTAAATAAGGAATATTTCGTCGCTGACAGGCTTGCTGAGTGGCTTCTTTGTATTGCGCTTGGTCGCTGTGATTGTAGTGCAACACTTCTGCGAAAGGCATCCGTTCTTCGAGGACGGGCGTCATGCCAACAAAGAGCACTGGGCACAACGCTGTCGCGGCGGCTAAAAGCTCATCTGTTTGCGCTTGAAAAGCCTCAAATTCAGTGCAAATACGACCGGTCGGTTTGCTGACTCGCGCCGTATCGTTGAGTCCGACCGATAGCAGCAACAGATCGGGCACTCGGTTTCTAAACTCGCCACGGGTTTGAAACTCTTGGACGAGGCGATCAGATACTCGCTGTACGGTGTCAGCCCTGACCCCCAAATTGTAGATGGCGTGGCCGGGGGACTCTGGCTGTAGCCACTGACGTCTCAGACGCTCAACCCAACCGCCTCCTTCAGGGTCACCGTAGCCATAAACCAGACTGTCGCCAATTGCCACGATACGCTTCTCTTTTCGGGCATTCACGATCTTGGGCGATCGTGTAAAAGGAGAGGCCGCTACCATGTTGGGAGTTCTCGTTTGGATTAATGAAATCAAGTCACGTTTTACCGTCACTTATGGGAATTTACCATTCTAAAGATTTCTTTTCAATTTTTTAACCTCAAAGACTCGTCTTCGTACGCTTGATAGGTTGTGGCACTTGCCCCCCCCATCTGGTCTGATAACCCTCATATCAAGCGCGCCCCGACCGCTTTTGCCGCTTGTAAGTGGCCTTAATTTCAACGGATAGTGTGGTCAATTAGCTGCAGTCAAAACCCGGTGAAGATGACAATCAGATAGTAGAGCCCCCGATAACGACCTGCAAAATCTGGCAGTCGATCCCGTTTTCCTGGCTCAGCCGAATTCTCCGCAGGCTGGCCTAAAAACGGTAAGGAGGGAAGGGAGTTCGCCGCATGGGGAGCGAGATCACTATGTTGGGCACAAAATTTGTCACTCTAGCGGAATTTGGCGGTATCCTTGCCTAGACTTCAACTGTCTATTAGGGCATCGGGCAGCGGTTATGGGCAAGATTTTGATTTCGGCAGGACACGGCGGCAACGAAGATGGGTCGATCGATATGGGGGTGACGGTGCCCGGCACCACCGAAGCTGCCGAGATGATCCGGATTCGCGATTTGGTGGTGCCCGAACTGCGATCGCGGGGGTTTGACGTTCTGGCCGTGCCCGATGACCTCAGCAACGAGCAAACCCTTAAATGGATCAACACCCGCTGCCAGCGAGATGATGTGGCGCTGGAGATTCATGGCGGTGCCGCTAGCAGTCCTGGCGCTCGCGGCGCGAGCGTGTTTTACATTGCCAACAATGAGGTGCGCAAATCTCATGCCGAGCTGCTACTACTAGCGCTACTCCGGCGAGTGCCGCAGTTGCCGAGTCGGGGCGCTAAGCCCGACACCACCACCGGCACCGGCAGTCTGAGCTTTACCCGCAACTTGGGCTGTCCCTCGCTGCTGATGGAAGTAGGCTATCTGACCAATCCCGATGATCTGGGCCTGATTCAAAATCGCCGCCGCGATGTCGCCCTCGGGATTGCCGATGGCGTCGCCTCTTGGAGTCGCGCCGTGGCCGGTGACTCCGGCGATGTTCAGAGCTTTCCCGAAGTCAATATCAGCGTCAATGGCGGTCTGTATGACGAAAAAGGCATCATCATCAACAACAATGCCTATGTCCCCATCGATTTGGCCGATATGTTAGGGGTTGATATTGCCAACGATCCCAATGTGCGCCGAGTGCGCTATCGCGGGGTCGTTTATGTCAAGGCGATCGATCTGCGGGAATACAACATTTCCATCGGCTGGGATGCGACCACTCGCACCGTTACTCTGAAAACGCTGAATGCGCTACAAATTTGTGCTGAACAGCTAGAACGCATCATGGGCAAAGGGATTACCTCTGATATCCAAATGCTGATGTTTTTGCAGGGCAACAACGACAGCGCCACTCAGACGTATAAAGACCTCCCTCGGTTTTATCGAGAAGAAGGAGGGATCGAAGGCGTCAATCACGATTTGGCCTTTTGTCAAATGTGCCTAGAAACGTCATACCTGCGCTTTTCTGGCAGTTTGCGGCCTGAAGATAACAATTTTGGCGGTATTGGGGCGGTGTCGGGGGCTGAGGGTGGCATTACTTTTAACGATCCGCGTCTGGGGGTACGCGCCCACATTCAGCATCTCAAGGCCTATGGCAACACCGAACCGCTGGTGCAAGAGGTCGTCGATCCTCGGTTTCGCTTTGTGCGACGAGGGGTCGCCCCTAACGTGACTGACCTGAGTGGTCGTTGGGATGCCGACCCCGAGTACGGCGCTAAAATCATGGCCATCTTACGACGACTCTATGAATCAGCTGGCTTGATTTAGTTTTTTAATCGGCCGGTGATCTAGCGTTTCAGGTTCCCGTTCAAATGTTATTGTGATGATTAATTTATTGTGAAAAATTGATCGGGATCGGGCGCAAATGCCTGAATTAATGGTCAATTTGATGAGATACGGGCTGATTAAATCCGCTGTTTCCGAGGATTTTAGAGAGTGTTTAAAACGCTATTGATAGTGCCCAGCTCACTAGTTTTCGTCGCGTTTATGCGCCATTAGCGTAGGCGTCTAAATGGCCACCCGGTTGCTCGGGGATGGCATCCTGAATTTGCTCACTGATTGTTTAACCAGATGCAGACAATGGCTTACCTGCCCACTCGCTCACGTTCCTCTACCTGTTGTCAGGCGGCTACTTGGTGGCGCTTCTTACCGGTGGGGGGGCTGGCTGTCTTTTTATGGCTCCTGTGGGGGCTACCGGCACTGGCTTTGGAGCTGCGGGTGGCGATTCGCGAAGACGCCAGCCAAGTGGTGGTGGGCACGTCAAACACGGGGCTGGTGCGTGACATGCAGGGGCAGCAGATCGCGCAAGTGCCCCAAGGGCGATCGCTGACCGTGTCACCTCAGGGCAGTCAAATCAAAGCCGCTAACGCTGTGGGCACCTCTTTTTGGGTAGAGCCGGGGGCGGATGGCTATGTCTTTATTGGCGATCGCTGGTATCGCGGTCGGGTGCTGGTTCAGTCTAGCGGCAGTGGTGTCACCGCGATCAACTATGTGGATTTGGAACAGTATCTCTACAGCGTTGTGGGTGGTGAAATGCCCACCAGCTGGCCCGTTGAAGCGCTGAAATCACAGGCGGTGGCAGCGCGTTCCTACGTGTTGTATCGGCGGCAGCGCGCCCGCAACCCCCACTACGACGTGGGCACTACCACCAGCTGGCAGGTTTACAAAGGGCTAGAGGCGGAAGCGCCGAGTACCCACGCCGCTGTCGAAGCGACCCGCAACCAGGTGCTCACCTACAACGGTCAGGTGATTGAGGCGGTCTTTCATTCGGCTTCGGGGGGGCACACCGAAAATGTGGAAGACGTGTGGAGCCAAGCGGTGCCCTATCTGCGCGGCGTGCAGGACTATGATGCCGGAGCGCCCGTCTTTCAGTGGACCCAGTCTTTCTCGGTGGATGAGCTGAGCCAGCTGATGCCTGACGTCGGGCGCATCTTTAGTGCGACGCCCCAGAGCACCACGCCCCGGGGGCGAGTGCGCGAAATTCGCGTCGAGGGCGATCGCGGGGCGCGGGTGATGACCGGCAGTGATTTGAGAACGGCCCTGAGTCTCAGAAGCACGCTCTTTTCCATCGCGATTTCGGGTGACACGGTGCAGGTTACAGGACGAGGATACGGCCACGGCATTGGCATGAGCCAGTGGGGCGCTCACAATATGGCGGCTCAGGGCTATAGCTATCAGCAAATTTTGGGCCACTACTATCAAGGGGCTCAGCTCGCCACGATTGCGGTCAACTAATTGCCATCGCTGGCTGACGACCGGCCAGCGGTGTCGATGGTCGAGCCTCTAAGCTAGGGCTATGTCCTATGGAGGAAACTGCTATGACGGCTATTGTGCGATCGCTGCATGTGGCGCTACTCGTGACCGATCTCGCTCGGGCAGCGGTGTTTTATGGCGAGATCCTCGGACTGGAATCGGCACCGCGATCGCTCACGTTCCCTGGCCTGTGGTTTCAGGTGGGCGATTTTCAAATTCATCTGATGCAACACGATGAGTGGCAAGCGCCTTGTCCGCGTTCCGACAAATGGGGCCGCAATCCCCACATTGCTTTGCAGGTGGATAATTTGGCCGCCATCAAAACTCGCCTGATTGAGCATCAGTATCCCATTCAGCTCAGTGCGTCGGGTCGGGCCGCTCTGTTTACGCAAGATGCCGACGGCAACATTGTGGAACTTAGCCAGCTTTGACCACATGGTTGGACAGGATGGGGCGATCTCGATGATGCTCCCATGTCTCTCTCTCAGCTCGCGAGAACCCTGACCGCCTCAGCAGGAGGAAACTTGCCGTTTGGGGCAGTCGCGGCTGGTGACGACAGCACATCCATCCCATGCTCCAAAAGGGACGAACATCGACTCGCATCGCCCTCCTCCCGCACTGCAATGCCTAAGATCCCAGGTTAGCGACTCCTGCCGTGCCCAACTCAGGAAAAACGTCTTGAACGGCGGGATGAACGATCTCGCCATCCACTACATTGAGTCCCTGAGCCAGCGCGGGATCACCCCTGAGCACCGCTAAGCCGTGATTGGCCAGCTTCATGACATAGGGCAACGTGCTGTTGTTGAGGGCTTGAGTGGCCGTCCAGGGCGCGGCTCCCGGCATATTCGGTACGCCGAAATGGACGACACCGGTTTCGACATAGGTGGGGTTCGTGTGAGAAGTCGGGCGCAGCGTTTCGATACAGCCACCTTGATCGACCGCAACGTCGATAATTACCGACCCCGGATGCATTTGCGCCACCAGATCTTTGTTCACCAAGGTGGGCGCTTTGCGGCCCGGCACCAGCACCGCTCCAATGAGCAAATCGGCTTGCGGCACCACCCGCTCAATTTGCGCCGCCGTGCTGTAGAGCAGTTCAACTCGGGAGCCAAACAACGTTTCTAGATAAGAGAGGCGATCGACGTTGATGTCGAGAATTTGCACCTGTGCCCCCATGCCCACGGCAATGCGCGCGGCTTCGGTGCCGACAATGCCGCCGCCCAAAATGGTGACGCGTCCCGGCGGCACACCTGGTACCCCCCCGAGCAGCACCCCGCGCCCGCCCTGCTGCTTTTCGAGATAACGCGCGCCAAACTGCACCGATAACCGTCCGGCAATGATGCTCATGGGGGTCAGTAGCGGCAGCCTGCCGTCAGCGGTCATCACCGTTTCATAGGCGATCGCGGTGATGTGACTGTTGACCAACGCCTCTGTTAACGCGCGTTCAGCGGCTAGGTGCAGGTAGGTAAATAGCAGCAAGTCTTTCCGAAAATACTGATATTCTGACGGTTGCGGCTCTTTGACTTTGACGACGAGGGCTTTTGACCAGGCTGTGGCGCCATCCGCCACCAGCGAAGCCCCCATGGTTTCGTAGTCGGCGTCGGTGAACCCGGCTCCCAAGCCAGCGCCTTTTTCTACGAATACCTGATGACCTTGACTGCACAGGGCTTTGACACTGGCAGGGGTGAGTCCCACCCGAAATTCTTGGTCTTTAATCTCTTTGGGTAGCCCGATTTGCATGGTGCGTTGATCATCCTTGGTTGACAAGCCGATGGCGGAGCATAGTTGGGGAACAGCCGTTTAGGGAATGGCTCAAACTAGCCTCCCCGATCACAGGGAAGGGGCACTGTCCAACCGTTACAGAAAATTGCCTGTCTTGGGGACATTCGTTGAGCACAGATCCCTGAGCGCGATCGCCGCCTTTCTCCAGTGTGGATTTTGTCCCCAAAAAATATTGAGGCAGCCCCAATGGTAGCGGCTGATGGCATCTTGTCGCCGTTAGGAATCATTTAATTTAAGGCCGAATCTCGTTAGCATGGACGAAAGATTCCTATCGAAAAAATATGACTTTGTTGAAGCGTTTGCTGCTGGGCCTGGTAGGATTAGCCATTTTGTTAACGCCCACGCCTGTGTTAGCTCAGGCCACTACCTACCCGCCGCCGCTCTCGTTTAGCAATGCGGAGCTGCGGGGCCGAGATTTTCGCGGCTGGGAGATTCAATCAGCCGAGTTTTCGAATGCCAACCTGTCGGAAGCCGATTTTACTGGGGCCGATGCCCGAGGGGCCATTTTTAGCGCCTCAGTTGCCCGAGCCACCAACTTTCATGGCGTCAATTTTTCGACCGGCATGCTCGACATGACGGATTTTTCGCGGGCTGATTTGAGCGATGCCATTTTGGTGGATACCATCATGCTCCGCTCTACCTTTGCCAACGTCGATATTACCGGTGCCGACTTTTCGGGTGCGCTGCTCGATCGCGCTCAGGTGCGCGATTTATGCGCGATCGCCAGTGGCACCAATCCCGTCACTGGCGTTGAGACCCGCGATTCCTTAGGCTGTCGGTAATTCCGGTCGTTAGGGGTCAGACTTCGGCGACCACCGGGCGGGGCGTGAGGGGCAGTTCTTGGCGATCGCCCACCGACGGATCTAAGACTTGAATCGATTTGCCCGCCGCGGCTAACTGGTCGCGCACCTGTTGAGCCCCCCCCGATGCCTTGAGCACTGAGAGCAGCAACCCTTCGTAGGCGGTCTCTTGGGCATCGGTGGTCGGCAGCATGATTTGCGGCTGTAGCCAGTCTGCTAGTTCGGCCGCGCATTTGCTCCCCCGAATGATCGGCCCGACTAGGGGCAAGGCCAAATTCATCATCGGCGTAATCACCACGTCGATTGGCGCTTCGGCTTTGAGGTCAGCTTGGTGATAGCCGTGGGGCTCATAAAATAGCTTGAGGCCCGTAGCCGCTTCGGTGACGATGTAGCCATTTTCTAACAGGGTGGGGCCAATGGGTGCCCCCGGTACGGCCTTAATGGTGACGCCTGCTAGGGTCTGCTCTTGTCCATGCTCTAACACCGTCGTGTCGGTGAAGCCCAACTCGCGCACCACTTTAATGGCGTTGGGCGACCCGATGACTGGAATCGTCTGATCCAGCGCGCGCAAGGTTTCTGGATGGGCGTGGTCTTCGAGGCCTTGGCTCAGCAAAATGGCGTCAATGGCATCGGGCAGGGGGCGCGGAGTCGTCTTTTCCCCTTTGAACAGCCAGCTGGCATTACCAAATGTCAAAGACCCCACCAGCCAGGGATCAACCAAAATGCGCTGATCGGCAATTTCCCACAGCCAGCTATTGTTGTCGAACCAAGTTACATACATGGTGTATCAAGCGTTGCATCTCTTCACAGCTTAAAGGATGCGCTCATGAAAGGGGGCGATCTCGATCAGAGCAGTTTGCCCAAATCAAGACGGAAAATTGCCTGTTGACGCCGATCCCCGTATAATCCTTGGGTTGAATCTAGTGAGAATCTTAAGATTTTCAGCTGATTTTGTGGATTCCCTGTTCGTTCCCTGGAAGCAAACATGCGTTTTCGATTGCCAAGTCCTTACACCATTTTGATTACTCGAACTGGTGAAACGCCCGTTGCTATTACCCTGCGCCCCTTCCCCATTGTCATGTTAGGGCTGGCGTTGGCAGCTTTGCCCGTCGTTTGGGTGGTCAAGCTCGTGGGGTATAACGAACGGCTGGCCGAGCGCAACGAAACTCTGACCGAAACGGCTAACGAGGTGTTGGTGGATCTAGAAACCCTCGATTCTGAAGTCAAGGATCTGCGTCAGCGGGCGGGCTTAGCCGCTGATGGCACGCCTCCATCGAGCACTGAAGTGGAGCCATCGCAGGGCGGTGTGAGCCGTAGTGTGAATGCTGAAGCGCTGTTTAGCTTGGCACAGTCGCGACTCCCCCAAATTGACTCTGAGCTAGAGGGACAAGTCCGCCCGGCGCTGGAAAGCACCCTGGCAGAAGAGCAGGCGCGGGCCGCGTCGTTGCCCAATGCCAAACCCTTAAAGCAGGACTTAGACGTTTCCTCAGAGTTTGGCCTGCGGCGGAATCCGTTTGGTGGTCGGCGTTATGAGATGCACAGTGGTATTGACTTTCGCGGTGCGATTGGCACACCGGTCTATGCGACTGCTCAAGGTCTGGTCATGAAATCGGAACGCTCTGGCGGTTACGGGAACCATGTTGTTATCGATCACGGCTATGGCTACGAAACGCTGTATGCGCACCTGTCCAAACTGGATGTCAAGGTCGGCGATCGCGTCAATCGTGGTGATTTGATCGGCGCGTTAGGCAACACTGGGCGCTCTTCGGGGCCGCACTTGCATTACGAAGTCCACCACAATGGCCAACCGGTCAACCCTCGCTATTATTTGCAGCTACCCAAGCGTGCAGAGAACTGATCTCGTTCAATCTAAGACGGTCTCAGCTCAGCGGTTTCAGCGGCTTGAGCGCCTCGAACATCCTGGGGATGCAAGGCCCCATATTCTTTCATTCACCACCATGCCAAGTATCAATGGTTTCAAACGTCTGCTCAAAACAGGTTTAGGACTCTTGCTGTGTAGCTGTCTGTGGCTCACGGTGAGTCTACCGGCGATCGCGGATGAAGCACCCGTCTCGACCTCTGAACCGGCTACCGCGACACCCGCCATTAGCGCTGTCGATATTCCCGCCGAAAAGGTGGATCAGTTTGTCTCGGCCTACCTGAGTGTGACCCAGCTGATCGAAGAGCGGGGCCAAGACCTGCAAAGGGCTGAGACCGAGGCGGAATCCCTACAGTTGGAGCGCACGGTCGAAACGGATGCCATTGACCTGATTAAAGCTTCCGGCTTGACCCAGCAAGATTATTTTCAGCTCTTGGGATTGGCTAATACTGACCCAGAATTTCGCGATCGCGTGCTGGCCCAGCTAGAAGAGCGTGATGGTTAGGAGCGATTATTTTGAGAGGCTGTACGGCTGGAATGCCTCGCTGCCCCCGGCTAATGGCTAAGCTTGCCCGGGGAGTTCGAGCCCTGAGCATGGCATAAAGCATCGTGTCATTGCACTGTCAAATTGCCGACCCCCTTGCTTAAGATGTATCAGTCTGGCTAGAGTCATTAATCTGGCTAGGCGTGCACCCTACCTGCAAACGTCACGATGACTACCCTGATTCCCTCTCTGAATTCTGAAACTCATCAAGCGCCGCTCTCTCCTGCTAATGAGCAGCAGTATGGCGACCAGGCCATCCGTCAGGCTGCGACCGAGCCGCTCGAAAAGTGGCCCAACCACAGCAATAACGATTACACCATTCATATCGAGCACCCAGAATATACGGCGCTTTGTCCGCGTTCTGGCTACCCCGACTTTGGCACCATCGTGTTGGACTATCAGCCCCGCGATTGGGTCGTCGAACTGAAGGCTTTTAAGCTTTACATCAACACCTATCGCGATCGCCGCATCAGCCACGAAATGGTCACCAACGAAATTGCCGATCGCCTTTGGAATGAACTGGCTCCCGTCGGATTGCGCGTCATCGGTGACTTTACCCGTCGTGGTGGGGTCAAAACAGTGATTACTGTGGCTAAGGGCGACACGGGGCTATTTACCAGCTACGTGCCCAATTTGCTGTAGTGCACCATGAGTCTGCTGCACCCCCTCGCCGACTTTGGCCTCAGCGATCGCCTGCCCCCGCACTCTCCCGTTACCGACTGGTATGAAGGGGCCTGTCCGCAAACGCAGGTGCTGTTGCGACTGCCCCGCACCGAATTTGTGGAGGCGATCGCTCGAGGGCTGATGCAGCAGTTTGCGGCGGCTCCCCCGTCACCAGAGGGCAAAATGTACGGTGTTTTGCTGGTTACCACCCCGACCGGAGAGTTGGCAGTCCTGAAGGCCTTTTCAGGACTGCTTGGGGGCAGCAGCGAGCGAGCCGGTTGGGTTCCGCCAATGCCAGGACGAACCCAGGTATCGCTGTCCGAAAAGCTGACGTTGCGTCGCCTAGAGGCGCTGAAGACGGAGATCCTGACACTGCAGCACCTGTCCCAGCGGACTGAGTTGGAAGCTTTGGCCCAGTGCTACGCTGAACGGCTCCAAGCATTGTCCAATTACCATCGCCAGCGCAAACAGGCCCGCGATCGCCAGCGCCAAGCCATGACCGCTAACACTACGCTGTCTCCAGAGGCCACTGCCCTAGCCTTAGCCGAGCTGGTCAAACAAAGTCAGCAGGAGGGCGGTGAACGCCGTCGATTGAAGCGCGATCGCGAGGCCGAATTGCAACCGCTGCGGGCTGCGATCGCTCAAGCCGATGCCCGTATCCGCACGCTGAAACAGGCGCGTAAAGCCCTGTCACAACAGCTACAGGCGCAAATGCACGCGGCCTATTCGCTAACCAACTTTGCGGGCACCACCCGCAGCCTGAGCCGTCTCTGGCCGACGGGACTGCCCACGGGCACCGGCGACTGTGCTGCCCCTAAGCTCTTGCACTATGCCGCCAGCCATCAGCTCAAACCCTTGGCTCTGGCCGAGTTTTGGTGGGGAGCCGACAGCGGTGATAAGCAAGCGGGCCAGTTTTACGGCCCCTGCCGCGATCGCTGTCAGCCGATTATGGGCTTTTTGCTATCGGGTTTAGACGCGTCCCCTACTCCAGACCGGCTAGCGGACGTCGCGATCGCTCAACTGTATGAGGATGACGCGCTGTTGGTGGTCAACAAGCCATCAGGGCTGCTGGCCGTGCCAGGACGCACTGGCGATCAGCAAGATAGTGTGCTCAGTCGGTTCCGCTGCCGGTCAGATTTGTCACTCACTGCGCCCCACCGACTCGATAAAGGCACCTCTGGCTTGCTGTTGCTGACCAAAACTGCTGCCGCCCATCGCCACCTCAGCGATCAGTTTGCTCAGCGTCAGGTCAAAAAGGTCTACGAGGCCATTCTCAGTCAACCGATTTGCCAGTCACAGGGGATGATTGAGTTGCCGCTGTGGCGTGATCCGAGCGATCGCCCCAAGACTTGTGTAGAGTTTCAACGAGGCAAGCCCAGCCTTACCGAATTTCGAGTGCTGACGCCCGGCGCTAGACCCCGACTCTGCTTGGTGCCCCACAGTGGCCGCACCCATCAGCTGCGAGTTCATGCGGCCCACCCGCAGGGACTCAACGCACCCATTGTCGGCGACACGCTATACGGCGCGAAAGCACAATCAGAGCGGCTACAGCTCCACGCCAGATCGATCAAATTTGTCCATCCCACGACGGGACAGTCGATGGACTTCAACTGCCCCGTCCCGTTTTAGACTGATACCGTCCCTGAACATCCGATGGCATGTTGACAGCACCTGCCATCCCCTAGAAGCAGGGTGACAATTTTCTCAAAACAGTCATGAAACGCATCGCGCGGCTTGCCCACCTCAGTCTTTTTCCCCTATGACAGCTCGACTGCTGTGCATTAGCAATGGTCATGGAGAAGACACGATCGCCCGGCGCATTCTTACCGAGCTGCGATCGCGCCATCCCGAGGTGGAACTGGCGGCCCTGCCGTTGGTCGGCGAAGGGACCGCTTTTCAAAACCTGGGGGTAAAGCTGATTGCGACGACCAAGGTACTGCCTTCGGGGGGCTTCATTTATATGGATAGCCGCCAGTTGGCTCGCGACCTCAAAGGCGGGCTAATCAGCCTGACCCTGACTCAGCTCAAAGCCTTAAAACTCTGGGCAAAGGATGGCGGTGCCATGTTGGCAGTGGGAGATATCGTGCCCGCCGCCTTTGCCTGGTGGAGCGGCTTGCCCTATGCCGTGGTCGGCACCGCGAAGTCGGCCTACTATCTCAAAGATGAACAGGGGCCACTGCCGGGTCTGCCCTGGTATGCAGGCTGGGCGGGCTCGACCTATTTGCCGTGGGAACGGTGGCTGATGAGCCGTGATCGCTGTCGGTTGGCCGTTGTGCGCGATGAGCTGACCCGTTCAGAACTGCAGCAGTTGGGCCTGACGCGAGTCATGGCCGGTAACCCGATGATGGATGGCCTGGCCCCGACTGCTAAGCCAGCCCTCCCGTCTAACGATGCGGCAGCGCTCACCGTCTGTCTGCTGCCGGGCTCCCGCGCCCCAGAGGCCTATGCCAATTGGCAGCTGATCTTGAACGCAGTGGAGACGGTGCAGCAGCAATACGCGCCCCAACCCATCCAGTTTTTGGGCGCGATCGCCTCCGCGCTGGACTTGGCCGAACTGCGGCAGCCATTACATACCGCTGGTTGGCAACCCGATTCCGATAGGGGAACGGATTTTCACAAAGCCAACGGACGGCTGACGCTAACCCAAACCGCCTATGCCGATTGCCTACACCTAGCTGATGCCGCGATCGCGCTGGCCGGAACCGCCACTGAACAGTTTGTCGGTTTGGGCAAACCCGCCTTCACCACTGCCGGTGAAGGGCCGCAGTTCAATCCCACGTTTGCCCAGTTGCAGACGCAGCTGCTGGGGTCTTCGGTCATTTTGGTGGATTCACCGGCACAGATGGGAGCCGCAATGGCCACTGTGCTGAGCGATCGCGATCGCCTCGCCACTATTCAACAAAACGGACAGCGACGCTTAGGGCCACCCGGAGCCGCAGCGGCGATCGCGGCTCAACTTTCCCAGCAGTTACTGGCTGGCTAAGCCTTTCTTGCTAACGAACATTGCCGCCAACGATGGACTCGCACCCCCACTTGCCCGAAGCGTAGCGGTAAACTATGGGCTGGCGACCAGACTGAGTAAAGACATGGGCAACGCGATTAAACAACAGGTTGAGCAACTACGCGAACAGCTCCAAACCGCTAGCTATGCCTACTATGTGCTCGATCAACCCACCATGGAAGACGCGGTGTACGATCGCCTCTATCGTCAATTGCAGCAGCTCGAAGCGCAGCACCCCGATCTCGTCACTCCCGACAGTCCGACCCAGCGTGTCGGCGAACGGCCCGCCCAGCAGTTCAATTCCGTTCGCCACAACATTCCCCTCTACAGTTTGGAAAATGCTTTTGGCGTCGAAGAATATCGCGCCTGGCAAGACAAATGGCAGCGACTGATACCTGATGCGGGCGATCGCCCCGCTGTGGCGGAACTCAAAATTGACGGTTCTGCCCTGGCCCTGACCTACGAAAACGGGCTGCTGGTGCGAGGGCTGACGCGGGGCGATGGCACCACCGGCGAAGGCATTACCCAAAACGTCAAAACGATTCGGTCGATTCCCCTGCGACTGCAGGCAAACATACCGCCGAAGCGGGTTGAGGTACGAGGCGAGGCCTTTTTGCCCCTGTCTGAGTTTGAACGTATCAACCAAGAACGGGCCGCTGCTGATGCTACCTTATTTGCCAACCCGCGCAATGCCGCCGCTGGTACCCTGCGACAGCTCGATTCGCGCATTGTCGCCGATCGCCGCCTCGACTTTTTTGCCTACACCCTGATCATTCCTGACGCGACCCAGGCGGCTGGCCCATCTGGTGAAATCGCCCAGCCAATCACTCAATGGGAATCTTTGAAGCAGCTGCAGGCTTGGGGATTTAAGGTCAACCCCAACTGTCAGCTCTGCCAGACCGCCGATGACGTCGCCGCTTTTTACGATCGCTGGTCAACCGAGCGGCGCACCCTGCCGTATTTAACCGACGGCGTGGTCGTCAAGCTCAACGACTTTGACCTCCAGCGCCAGCTCGGCTTCACCCAAAAGTTTCCCCGCTGGGCGATCGCTCTCAAATACCCGGCGGAAGAGGTGCCCACCCGCATTCTCAACGTGTCGGTGCAGGTCGGACGCACGGGCGCCGTCACCCCCGTCGCTGAGCTAGAGGCGGTGCAGCTAGCCGGGACGACAGTAGCGCGGGCAACCCTGCACAATGGCGATCGCCTTCAAGAGCTGGATTTGCATATTGGCGATACCGCTGTGGTGCGCAAAGCCGGGGAAATCATTCCCGAAGTGGTGCGGCTACTGCCCGAGCTACGGCCCCCCGATGCCGTCCGCGTGCAAATGCCAACCCATTGCCCCGAATGTGGCCAAGCATTGGTGAAACCGGCAGATGAAGTGGTAACGCGGTGCATTAATGCTTCCTGTCCGGCGATCGTGCGGGGGGCGTTGATTCACTGGGCGCGGCGCGATGCCTTGGATATCAACGGGATTGGAACGAAATGGGTCGAGCAGTGGGTTGAACAGAAACTCGTGAAGTCCGTTGCCGACCTCTATACCCTGACGGTGAGCCAACTCATGGAACTTGATCGCATGGGCGAAAAGTTGGCCACGAAAATTATTGAGGCGATCGCGGCCTCTAAACAACAGCCCTGGTCTCGCGTCCTCTACGGTTTAGGCATTCGTCACGTCGGTGCGGTGAATGCGCAGGTACTAGCGCAGGCATTTCGCTCAGTCGATGCGCTCAGAGACGCCAAAATTGAGGACATTGAAGCCGTCTTTGGCATCGGCCCCGAGATTGCCCAGTCTGTTTACGAGTGGCTACGCAACCCCGCCAACTGGCAGCTCATTGAGCAGCTCCAAACCGCTGGGGTGCAGCTGGTGAGCACTGAACCGATTCCTGACCCCACCCAGCAGTTGCCCTTCACAGGCAAAACGCTGGTGATCACTGGCACGCTGCCCACCCTCAGCCGCCACGAAGCCAAGGCCCTGATTGAACAAGCCGGTGGCAAAGTGACTGGCAGCGTCAGCGCTAAGACGGACTTTTTGGTTGCCGGCGCCGACGCTGGCTCAAAACTGGCCAAGGCGGAAAAGCTGGGGATTGCTCAACTTTCAGAAGCTGACCTACTGGCGCAGCTGGATGAAAAATCCTGAATCGACGCCGCGGCATTCCACAGCCCAGCGATCTGACCTCCTAAAACGACAGATGCAGGGGGCTGGGGGCAAGCAAGGCAAACTATCCGAGAGACTGAAGGCTTTGGTCGGGCCATCGTACTGACCAGTCACTGCCCGGCGGCAGAGTTTCCTTGATATGCTGGCAGAGATTTTAGGGCGATCGCCCAGTGACCGGTTAGCAGCTTGGCCGCTGTCGGATCAACTGAGTGGTCGCATCAATCGTGGAGAGAGACGGGGTGGATCAGTACACCAGCGAAGTCAAGCAGTGGTTGAACGAGCGGTTTCGCGCGACCACCAGTGACGGCTATTTTTATGCCCATCAGAACATCTATGGCTTTAAGTCGCCCTATGCTGAACCAGGCATTGCGCTGCGATACGTCATTATGTACAACGTCCTCAAGGCGCTTAGCCATTTGCGATTTGACACGCTGCTCGATGTCGGGTGCGCCGAAGGCTACATGATCGCCGTCATTCGCCAGTTTTTTAACGCTCAGGTGCAGGGCACTGATTTATCGGAGGAAGCCTGTGCCCGCGCTAGAGAGATTTTTCAGGTGCCCGCTGACCCGGTCGATGCCGTCCAGCTGCCCTATGCCGATGAAGCTTTTGACGTGGTGCTCAGCAGCGAAACGTTAGAGCACATTCCCAATTATGAGGAGGTCTTTCGAGAATTGCTGCGCGTGGCTCGCCGGGCCGTCGTCATTACGGTGCCGCAAGACCCGCCACAGCTAGTCGCCGATAACATTCGCCGCCAGATTCCCCATGCCCATGTTCACGCTTTTACGCTAGACAGCTTTCGCGATTTAATCCCCTCTGCCTCTGCCGTGCAAGCTTGGGGACTCTATAGCAGCATCTTGAGGCTGCCCTATCGACTGGTCGAAGGACGCCCCATCAGCTTGGAATTTCGGGGGCAATACGAGCAGCTGTTGCTTAAGGCTTTGAATCCTGCCATCACCTTTGCCGACAAAGTTATGAATGAAGGGGCCTTGAAAACGCTGCTCAAGTTAGACGACTGGCTCGCTAAGCGATTCTCCACTCAACGTCAGCTGATTTTCGTCATTCTCAAAGATCCTACCGGCTGGGCTAAGCCAGCGGCGGCGGTCGATGTCGATGAGTTACTGGCGTTCCAAGTGCCGCTGCATCCACTTTCTGACCCATCACAGGCGATCTCACCCAAGGCTTAGGGTGACAGCGATCGCCTGTGATCTCGCGGTCAGTGATGCTAGAAATTGGCAGACGCTTTGGCCAGGCGAGTGAGATAGCGGAAGTCGGCCAGATGCTGTTCTAGCGTCACAATTTGCGGCAGGTTCAAACTGTAATAAGTCCAGCGGCCTTGGGGGCGCGATCGCACGATCGCCGCCTCTTTTAAGACCCGCAGATGAAAAGATAACTTTGATTGACTGACATCCAAATGGTCACAGAGATCGGCCACGCAAAATTCGCGCTGGCGCAGACTCTCGATAATCTGTAGCCTCAAAGGATCGGAAAGCGCATGAAACGCTTTATCGGCAGGGATTTCCACTGTTGAATACATATTAGGGAACGACCTATTGCACAAGGTTGGTTTATCAAGCTTAGTTAGTCAACTGGCTAGAGGCATATGTCTTAAGACAGATATTTTTCATCAATAGAATTAATACGCCTAATCAATTTTTATCCCCTTAGCCTCCCAGGCATAAAATAGAAGCGGCGTAACGATACATTCGCTCTAGTTGACAAAAAGGGATGTCTAGACGTTTTCTTAGAAAAATTAAGTTTGAGCCCACTCGTATCCTATATCGATGGCGATTGGGGTTCGTCAGTTTAATTACTGCGAAGTCAGGGTAAGCGCAAGAAAAATGACTCCAACGTATGAATTGAGCAATCCATCGGAAAGCTTGTGCTAGAAGCCTAATTCTATCGTTGTCAGTTTTTGTCAATAAGGCTTTTTTATTGGGAACGGAAACTGAACCTTCCCAATCAGGTGCAGTTTATTGAATCTGGCGTTTGCCCTAATTGCAATACGACGATATCAAGCCGTATTGGTCAACCGTATTTTAGATCGATCTTTCCATCTTCGAGAGCAATGTTTTCCCTCAGGGCAAGGTAAGTTGAACCCTGCCTGCAATTGATACGCGCTTCCCATGCAGCGCCAGCGCGTCTTCCCAAATCTACCGATAGAGCTGCTCGTTGGTAGGCCTGAAACACTGAGCCGCTCGAAAATTGAGGCCTGCGATCGCCGCAGCGCTCTTGCCCAGCCAACCGGTGATCAGGTTTGAGCTTTCCAGGTCATTGAGTCCCTTCCGAGGTGTGAGTTGTTTAGCTCTCTAAATACTGGTTGAGATCTTCGATCATGCGAGTGAGTTCGGCCTCGGTCGTTAGGCGCATCCGGTCATCGCGCACGGTGACGAGCAGCTTTGCCGCAAAGGGACTCGGCCAGATATTAGGGTTGCAAAATACTTCGACAAACACGTCCCCCGTATGCTGATATTCCATAGTGGGTTCAGGCGTCCGTTTACCCGTACTGGGCGGTTGTGCGGCGATTGCCTTGAGCTGGCTCACCAAGTTACCCAGAGCCGTCCTCAGATCTCGGGCCGACTGAGGAGAAAAGTTGAACCGCACCGAACCCTGCATCAGGTTCAGCGTAATTTGAGCCGGGGTTTGGGTGGTCATTCAGTTCTCGGTGATTTAACACCCTCCATTGTGCGGCGAAAACCTCGGCATCCTGCCGTTGCTTAATGTTGAGTAAGATTTTTTGACTCGTGGTCGCATGGCTGCAGTGCCGTCAGGAGTGACTGCAGTCGCAGGAAACTGATTTGATCCCCCCCATTCAGTCGCCGTAACAGGACGCCACCCGATGGTGCTGACCTGTAGCTAAACGCCAGCTCGCTATGATCAGGTCATCAGGGACACCATGAGGACGGTCTGGCCACAAGCAAACATTTGCCGTAATTGTGTTGGGTCGGCGGGTATCTTAACAGCATCAGCTGGTGCTCTCGAGCCGCTGTCCTTTGAGGGGGGCGCGATCGCTCCGTCCACTTTAATTCTGTCCATTTTCATTTTTCGAGGATACCGTCATGGCTTTCTGGCACAGATTGCTCTGGGGCAGTTCCCTGTTTTGGCTGGCTGCTTGTGGTGCGACCCCGACCCCACCCCCACCCTCCGAGTCAGAGAGCATCCCGCCCCCGGTGGCGGAGCCAGCGGCGCCGCTCGATTCAACGGCGAGTTCCCCTCCTGATCCCACGGTGGTTCCCCCCGCTCAAGCGTCCTCAGATACTCTGGCCCCAGCAGACACTCTGGCTCCAGCAGACAATCCGGCCCCCCCAGTGTCCGCTGCCAAGGCGATCGCCACAGACACGACCATCATGCCGGGAGAGCGCGTCGGCTCAGTCACCCAAGTGACCAGCCGAGCTGATTTGGCCACGCTGTATGGTGATGCTGTCTTATCAGATACTGAGGTGCATGTTGGCGAGGGCTTTACCGAGCCCGGGACGACAGTGAATGCTGACACCCCGGCTGCGTTTTCGATCGTTTGGGCTGACAACAGCCGATCGCAGGCCGTCACCGTCAGAGATTTTGGCCCCGCTTGGCAAACCTCAGAAGGACTACGGGTTGGCATGCCGTTGGCTGAACTGCAGTCAGTTTTGGGTGATTTCGACTTGTATGGCTTCGGCTGGGATTATGGCGGCACAGTGGTTTTAGAAGGCTCTAATCTATCAGACTATGATGGGCTAATTGTGTTGCGCCTGTTGCCCGCCCAGGTCGACACATTTCAGCAACAGCCCGAAGCGTTTCAAGCACTGGCGGGCGATCGCCTGATCTCGTCAGACAATCCTTATCTGCCTGCCCTTGATCTCGTTGTGGATGAAATGATCGTGTACCTCGATGCCCCCCTATAGTTGAGGATGAACGCACTGAGTCAGAGACCGCGTCTCTAGATCGAGCTTGCTGGATAATTCTCACCATGGCTGACGTCCCCAAAATCAAAGCCAGTCTGCCGCCAGGCCTCGTCGTACGACTAGGTAAAACGGTTTGGCAGACGATGTGGCAGGTGATGATGGCCCGCCTTGCGCCGACGGATAAATCGGGAGCCTATACGCGGCCGGCCAGCGCCTTTCGGCAAACGGTTGAGTCTAACGGTACCTATGAACCCGCTGCCGGTCGCTATCGCCTGATTGTTGGTATGGGGTGTCCTTGGGCGCATCGTACTCTGGTGACTTGGGCACTCAAGGGACTCGAAGCGACCATTCCCCTCTGGCGGGTCTCGCCCTCGCCAAACGAAGGGGTTTGGCTATTCGATCATCCGGGGTTGGGGTGGCGATCGCTTCCCGAACTCTACCAAATGGCGCAATCAGGCTATGGCGGACGCAGTACCGTGCCATTGCTGTGGGACACCCAAACGCAGACGGTGGTGAATAACGAAAGCGCTGACCTGATCAAAATCCTCAACTCAGCCTTCAATACGTTCGCCGCTCGCCCCGACCTCGATCTCTATCCAGCAGATCTACAGGCCACCATCGAAGCCTGGAACGATCGCACCTATCCTGCCATCAACAACGGTGTCTATCGCTGTGGCTTTGCCCGCACCCAAGCCGCCTACGAAGAAGCCTGTACTCTGCTATTTGACACGTTGGCTGACATTGATCGGCAGTTAGCGCACCAGCGTTACCTGACAGGCGATCGCCTCACCCTGGCGGATGTGCGTCTCTTCACCACGCTGTTTCGGTTTGATGCGGTTTACCACGGGTTGTTTAAGTGCGATCGGCGTCGCCTCTGCGACTATCAGTATCTTTGGCCTTATGCCCGCGACCTTTACCAGCAGCCGGGCGTCGCTGACACCTGCGATTTAGAGACTATTCGCCGCGATTATTACGGCAATCTGTTTCCGCTCAACCCCGGTGGCATTATTCCTCTCGGCCCCGATCCGCAGACCTGGTTAGCCCCTCACGATCGAACGGCAATGACGGCGGCAGCGAACGCTGCCATTGCGCCTCTAGCCAGCGAATAGACTGTGATAAACAAGCCAAAGTTTGATTAGGTCGCCCCAAATACCTGAAATCACCTTAAGTTGCAGATCCAAAAACCTAATTCTTTAACTGACATCTAAAGCTTAATTGCTTCTGTTAACAAGCTTTGTTCATTCAGGACTAGTATGAACCTTTTACCTAAGCGAACGTTCTGGATAGCGCTTGCAATCGCTTCTGCAAGCATCCTGACTTTCTTGAATACTGTTGACGCACAAATTGTGGATGACAACAGTTTGGTAGAAAACCAGACGTTCTTGGACTGGTGCCTGCAATACGATGAGCTACCAGAAGCGACTCAATACAGTGTGCAATATCTCCTAGCTAATGCGGACACAAATGATTGCTACGAGGCCAACCAGACGCTGACGACTCAGACTCGGTTGAGAAATAGAGGACCTTCTGTTCAAGGTGACTTTCGGCCATTCGCTTCTCTAACGGCGGTGACTGATATCAAGGTCACATTATGGGTTCAATCTTCAACAGTTGTTGATTTTGCCCCTCTTAACAACCTGCCCGCACTAGAAAGACTGGAAGTATCAGGAAGAATCTATGACCTGACACCGTTTTCAGCCTTAGAAAATCTAGATGATTTGACAATTAGACATAACGTATCTAGTCGTGATCCTAGCCTTCAGGATTTATCGCCTCTTACCTCGCTTGGCAGCTTAAAACAGCTTCAGATCAGTACACCGAATGGAGCCATTAGTGAGCTAGAACCCCTCGCAGAGCTGAGGAATTTAGAGGAACTGAGGATTTACTCGGAGAATGACATCAGAGACCTGAGCCCAATCACTGCCTTGCATCGTCTAAGAGTTTTGCGTTTAGGCCCAAATCCGATTCGCGAGTTGCCGCCGCTTCGCGATTTATCTGCTTTAACTGAGTTCGGCATCTCACAAAGCGAAGTGAGCGATTTGTCTCCCTTTCAGGAACTCACTCAACTGCGTGACCTGCGGGTTGCTCATAGCCAGGTCAGAGACCTTTCGCCCTTATCTGAACTCAGAGATCTGACAGAGATAAGTCTAAATGGAAATCAGATTAGCGATCTCAGTCCACTGCAGACCTTGATTAACCTCCAGAAGCTTGATGCATCTGAAAATCAAATCACTGACATTACCCCACTGGCAAACTTGACTGAATTAGAGGGCATCAACTTGACTGATAACGACATCAGCGACCTGAGTGCTCTCGCGAATCTTAATCAGTTGCGGTTCTTGGCCATTGACGGCAACCCCATCACTGATCTGTCACCGTTGTCTGGGCTCACAAATCTCGAATATTTGGAGATCCCGAATGACCCGGATTTGGATCTCAGTCCCCTAGAGGCTCTTTACGAGCAGGGCAATCTGCAGATTCGAAGAGGACGATGTGGGCGTTGTTGACTCAATCCATGGGTAGTTTGCCCTCATCACAAATTAGCTTGCTACTAAATACAGCGTAAATTAAGTTTTTGACCGTTAGTGACAGAGGCTTGATCCCCCCACCCCCCCCTTGAAAAAGGTGGCAGCCCAATCCAGGTATTGAATAGCCCCTTTTTCAAGGGGGCGGCGACAGCGGGGGGCAAGCTACCATCGCAGCAATACGGCCAGAAACTTAGTGTCCAGAGTACTAAATGGCATAGTTCAGTGCGATCACCCATCGCCAGAGGTTTGGTTGCCGCCAGCAAACCCAACACTCACCGTTCAATCTCACTCGTGTTTGCCTAATTGTGGCTTGCCTGACCTACGTGGACGGTTGATCTGCCAAAGACGCCGACTTTTCCACCCGTTGGCGATTAATCAAATCGCATTTCACTCGCTCTTGCCCTGAGCCATATCAGCGAGCCCGATCATTGTCTCGCCGCCATAAGTAAGAGCAAGCAGTGTGGCAACGACGCTTTTTGGAACATCAGATTCGTGATGAGAAAGACTTCGTCCGTCATGTTGATTACATCCACATCAATCCGGTCAGCCATGGCTTGGTGAAGGCTCCGATTGAATGGCCGTATTCCAGTTTTCATCGCTTGGTTGGGCAAGATTTTTATTCTCGCGATTTGGGGAAAAGCGAGGAGATTGAGTTGATTAAGGCATGGGAATAATGGAGATTTGCATTAGAAATGTTGGATTTCACTGCGTTCTACCCAACCTACTGCCTTGTTTAGAAATAATTAGATCAATATTACGGTAAGACAATTTGAAAATGGAGTTCTAGGCCCACCTTTATAAAGAAATATTTGGATATATCTAGTCGACTTAGAAAACTGAATTGTTTAGAAAAAGAGGAGTAAAGGATGACTTCTAGACCAAAGTACACGATGAATTTCCTGTCATTTTGCCCTCACTCAGAAGAGACCATATATAAGGTTCTAGAGTGTAGTAGTCTAAAGAGAATT
>JBCBJQ010000028.1:0-56703 GCA_038523235.1 Cyanobacteria bacterium J06626_4 | reverse complement strand
AAATAAAAACTGTTTTTATTTGAGTTGGCCCATTGAGGTCAAGAGTTTTCTGTGTCGGGGTTTGAGGATAATATCCTGCCCGTTTGCCACAAGTTAGTCGCGGTTCGTTGGCAATTTTCGAGACACATAAGTTCATTAAGTCCTGATCGAAGAAAAACTTTGATCAGATCACCCATCTAGCGCAAAATACTGGTCGCCTAATCGTTTTGGCGCTAGGTAAAACTTCTGAGAGAGAAGCTAAAAGCCTTGAAGAACATGGACTTTGTAGTGCTGAACACAAGATCTGAGTAAGCGCCGACAGTCGCCTAGTTTTGCCTTGTCGATGTCTGCCAGCAAAAGTTTCATCTATCAAAAGCAGGACTTTAAATCGGTTAGATAGAACTCAAGGGAGCTGTTAAAGACATTTTTTGACTGCTAGCAATTGCGAGTCACAAGTGAAAGCCTTGTTCCTGCAGGTTCCAAGCAAATAAAAGCCCTTTGCAAGTTCTTTATTCGCTTAGCAAAGCGTCCTAAGGAGCGGAAAGAACAGCATCTTGAGGAGCGGAAAGAACCAAGCTGATCCAGATAAAAATCTATGGATCTTGGTGTTTGCAGTGATGTTTCACTCGTTGTTGTTACCGGTTTATGGGCGACCGCAACAGTCTGTATCCCTGAGTGCGATCGCGCTGATCGCCCAGGCTTGTTGTGAAGGTTTGCTCCCTCTTGTCATCATTCGATCAAGCCGACAGCAAATCTTTCCCTGGTCTCTTGGCTCCCCTGGGCGTTTAAGATGACATGATTTGACGCTCGACGTGAGTGTTTGTGCGGGATTCCGGCAACGAGTTTGGTAACCTTGACAAGTAGTTGGCGCTGCCCGCTAGTTACCTTCATGCTGACGATGCTGGGCCGGGTCACGCCCTTTGAAATGATGAGTCAAGGACGCTGAGCCCGGTGACGGGCGATTGGGGCTCATGAATTCAGGAAGCATGGGGCTCGATGCTGCAGCCCTATTTTTACCCATTTGGTGACAACGACCAAGCGATTTATTCATCATCAACACGCCCCTATGGACCGAAGACGTTTACTGGCTGGGTTGGCTGCGTTGGCCGTCTCACAAGTCGCCTGCCGCAGCAATACTGATAATGCCCTGCAAATCATGACCCTGAAGGGGGTTTTGCCCCGGCAATTACTCAATAATTTCAAATCGGGGCTGGCAGAGTCTGAGCAGTTGCGACTCACTACCCGGAGAGATTGGGCTGCCCTTTTCCAGCAGTTACAAGCTTGGCATCCCTCGGCCACTGCTGATACCACAGCGGTGACGGCGGCCCCCGGCGCTGACTGGGTTTGCCTGAGTGACTATTGGTTGCTGGCAGCGATTCAACAGCAGCTAATTGTCCCGTTGCAAGATATCGAGCAGCTGCCCGGTTGGTCAACGCTCTCTGCCTCCTGGCCCACGCTCTTGCGACGCGATGACCAGGGCTTGTTGGCGGATGCTGGTTCGCTGTGGGCGGCACCTTATCGCTGGGGCTATTTGACCATTGTTTATGCGCGCCGTCAGTTTGAGCGTTTGGGTTGGCAGCCCTCAACCTGGCAAGATTTGCTGAATCCTGACATTCAAGGCCGACTTGCCTTGCCGAATCATCCTCGGCTGGTTTTAGGCATGATGTTGAAAGCGGGGGGACATTCTGTCAATGACCCTGATCCCAGCGCTTACTCAGACGTGGTGGAATCGTTGGATGCACTGGCACCGCAGGTCAAGGTTTATTCTTCAGACTATTATCTGCAGGCCCTCATCAAAGGCGACATCTGGCTAGCGGTGGGTTGGTCCACAGAGATTCAACCGCTGCTGCCGCAATATCGCCAGCTCAGCATGGTAGCGCCTGACCCCGGCACCCTACTGTCGGCGGATGTTTGGGTCAAGCCCAACCGACAGGCTGAGGCGGCTTCTGCGATCGCGCTAACTGAGCTGGAACAAAAATGGCTCGCTTACTGGTGGCAACCGACCATGATCACCCCCCTGAATCTGTTTTCCCAAGGGGTGTCGCCTCGATTGCTGACCACACAAGCCACTACTGGCGTCGAGGGGGCGGCTGAGGCGCGGCGTCCTACCGCTCAACAGCTAGAGCAGAGCGAATTCATTCGCCCCTTGGCAGAGCCGGCGATCGCCCGCTATGACGAGCTGTGGCGCCGCTTACGGCGGGGCGAATAAGTCTTCGAATTCAGCACTGATGGGATCGATAAAAGGCCCGATAGCGGCGGCACAGGTGACCTCGCTCAGCTCAGGCAGTGACACCTGGGATGGCATTAAGGTGGCTGAGGTCGCAACGCTATCAAAGTCACAGGCGTGGACTCCCGCCAGACTGACTGAGCTGTAAACCCTAACGTGGTAGCCGTAGCTCATGCCGGCACTGCCAAATTGCTGCAGCACGGCATATTTTTGAAAGTAATTGAAGCGATTCCAATATTGCGGATCAACTCTAACGTCAACTACCAGGGTGTCAGTGCTGGAGTCATGAAAAGCGACCCAGTCTCTCACCAAGCGATAGCCTTCGACCCTCACTAACGTGTTATCGGCTTGTCGCCAGAGGGTGGGTAGCTGGTCGCGGCGCCACCAAAAACTGGGCAATGTGGGTTCAAAGAGGGAGGTTTCCTCCTGTCGGGCTCTGACCTCTTGCGTAGGGGCGTCGAGAGGGTTTTCAAAGTCAGTTAAACCATATTCAGAATCCAGGTTTAACAACGTTTCAAAAACGACATCTTCGGGTGCGAGGGCCGTGTCTGCCTCTGAGGTTGGCTGAGAGATTGCCCCGGTGGCGCCAACGGTACACAAGGCAACGCTGCACAGCCCTAACGCCCCCGGCCAGCGCCGCAACGATGGAAATAAAGCCTTGAGGGGGTTTGGCAGCATGGAAGTAACCACAGCAGTTTTGAACGAATGAATGATGATGGCCCGCTCGTCTGAACCCGCAACGGTCGCAGAGCGCTTCGACCTTATTCTAATCTGGCAGCTCGGGATTGAGAATCAGTTGCAGGCGATGGGCGTGTAGCAGGCTGAGCGGGCATGAGGCCTGCTGTTCAAACATGAAGGTGACATGTTCAGGGCGCAGCAGGGTGCCATCATTGCGGCAGCTGCCCACATAGCGCATGACGACGGATGAGTCCGCTTTGTTGCCCTGCCAGTGAGCCGGTAGCCAAGACACCAGACTCTGATCAGCCAGCGTCAGCTCGAAGAGGCGATCGCGCAGGTTAACGGACTTCTTTTTGCCTGATTTAGTGGTGTGCTCCCACATGACGCTCTCGGCGCGGAGAATTTCGGCCATCCACGCGGCCCAATCGGAGTGAGGGATCGCTGCCGCAGTGGCCTCTGGAGCCAACACCAACAAGTACTCGGCCCGTTCGAGAGATTTGGTGGCTGAGGGCTGCGATAGCGGCACATCGACCACCTCGAAGATTGGCATGTCGGCGGGCAGCTGGGCCGCGAGCTGAGCCTGAAATGCGGTCAGTTCCATCGGCTCAGTCAGTTCAAAATCAATCACCTCGCCGGAACTCGTCGCACCCAACGGCAAGGCATTGGCCGGTGAGATGCGCGGGCCTGGATGAAAGCCCCCGGTAAAAGCAATCGGAATCGCCGCCCGCCGTAGGGCGCGGTCAAACAGACGCACTAGATCGAGGTGTCCCAACAGCGCGAGTTCACCTTGCTTGCCTAAGCGCACCCGCAGTCGCTGCGCCCGTGTTTTATCGGGCTTAAAGTGTCCTGAAAACTCAGGAATGGCCGGTGGCTCAACGATGACGTTGTGGCCAAAGTCAGGCCCACACACGCCGCAATGGGAACAGCCCTCAAACGAACAGTCGGGAACGGTCGCTGCCGCCAGGGCTCGCTGCAGATCGGCCTGCAGCCAGGCCTTGTCGATACCCGTGTCCAAATGATCCCAGGGTAGGGGCAGGGCCAGCTGGGCATCGCGATCGCCTCCCGACTCGGCCATCACATTCCACTCACCGGTCTCGACCTGGCGATATTTCCAGGAGAGGCCGGCCTCGTCGATGGCTTGAGTCCAAGCGTTGAAGGCTCGGTCAAGACTTTCCCACCAAGAATCCATGCCCGCTCCCAGCTGCCAGGCCCGATGCACCACGGCGGATAGACGGCGATCGCCGCGGCCCACAAAGTCTTCCATCGCCGAAATGCGGACATCGGTGAAATTCGCTTTGAGGCCCCGCATCTGCCGAAACTCCGCGCCTAACAGGGCTTGCTTCCGCAAAAATTCGCTCGTTGAGACGCTGTGCCACTGGAAGGGGGTATGGGGTTTGGGCGTGAAGTTAGAAATCGTCAGGTTGATCTTGAGCGGTTTGCGACCCTGCTGCCGACATTCCTGCTGCAGCCATCGCACCGTCTCGGCGATGCCGATGACGTCGGCATCGGTCTCGCCCGGTAGCCCAATCATGAAATACAGCTTGACCCGATCCCAGCCTTGTTCATAGGCCGTCTTGACGCCGCGCAGCAGTTCCTCGTTGGTGAGGCCTTTGTTAATGATGTCGCGCAGGCGCTGGGTGCCCGCTTCTGGTGCAAAGGTCAGCCCGGTTTGGCGCGTTCCGCCCAGAATATTGGCAATATTTTCGTCAAAGCGATCGACTCGCTGACTCGGCAGTGAGAGGGAGATATTGTCATCTTTGAGGCGATTTTTGACCTCTAGCCCCACTGCCGGTAGCGCCAGATAGTCGGAGCAGCTGAGCGAAAGGAGAGAGAACTCGTTGTAGCCGGTGGCCCGCATCCCTTTCTCGATCGCGTCTACTACTTCGGTCGTATCGACGTCGCGGGCCGGACGGGTCAACATCCCCGGCTGACAAAAGCGACAGCCGCGAGTGCAGCCGCGACGAATTTCGACCGTGAGGCGATCGTGCACTGTTTCCACATAGGGCACGAGGCCGATGGCGTAGTGGGGCATCGGGGTCGCGACTCGCCGCAGCACCCGGGGCGGCACATCCGGTCGATTCGGGTGCACGGTGCCATCCGCTGCCAGGTCATAAAATCGCGGCACATAGACGCCGGGTACCTGAGCTAGGTCCAGCAGTAGTGCTTCTCGGCTGAGGCCTGCTGCCTTGCCTTCTTCAATCACCAAACCAATCTCGGGCAGCAGTTCTTCCCCATCACCCAAGGCAATAAAGTCAAAAAACTCGGCATAGGGTTCAGGGTTCGAGGTGGCGGTTTGTCCGCCCGCAAAGATCAGCGGCCAGCTGCCCGTCTCGACATGCCACACACCGGCCGCGTCCCGTTCCTGCCAGGTCAGGGGAATCTGCGCCAGGGTGAGCATTTCTAAAATATTGGTGGCCCCGAGTTCGTAGGCGAGACTAAAGCCCAAAATGTCGGCTGCTGTAAGCGATCGCCGCGACTCCACCGCAAACAGAGGCGTTTGCGTCTCTATCAGCTTTTGTGCCAGATCGGCAGCGGGTAAATAGGCGCGATCGCACAGCTGGCGCGGCTGCGCATTCAAAATGCTGTACAAAATGATGTGCCCCAAATTAGAGGCCCCAACCTCATACACCTCGGGATAGGTCAGCACCCAATGCACCTGAGCTTCATCCCAGGATTTATGCACAGCGCCCCGTTCATTGCCCAGGTAGCGAGCAGGTTTGTTGATTTCAGTATTGAGCAGCGATTCAACAGCAACGGCCACGGCGATCACCTTGGAAAAAGACAGGGATGAAGTGCAGAAACCACTATAACGAAAAGCTCTGTGCCGTTCTTAAGGTGTGTTGATTTGTGATGGCTTGTCGTGATCGGTGCGTCAGGTAGAGCCAATGAGCAGAACTGGGGAGCAAGGGGGCGAAGGAGTAGAGGGAGCAAGGGGGGCAACATTGAGGCCGTGATTACGGAGATTTTCAAGGTTTCGGTTTGGCTGGGGCGATCGCCTAGAGAGATGATTATCCTGGCTGGAGAGGCGGGGGGACCCCTTTTACCGTAGGAGGAATCTCTAGGTTATTTGATCAACTCAACGGCTAAAGGCCACCATGGCGTTCTGGCCACCAAAACCAAAGCTCATGCAAAGGGCGGTGTCCAGGGATGCTGACGTAGCCTGCTTCACCAGGTTCAGATCAAAAGCGGCAGTGCGCAACCCTGTGCAGGGCGGCAACATTTGCTGATTTAATGCCAGCAAACAGGCGGCAGCGCCCATGGCACCGGAGGCTCCTAGCGTATGCCCCGTCGCTCCTTTCGTACCGGTCACCCAAGTTGCCGAGGGCAAGACTGTTTGAATCAGTGCCGCTTCATAGGCATCATTGAGCCTCGTGCTCGTGCCGTGGGCGTGAACGAAGCTGACATCCGTTGGCTGCAACTGACTGCGCTGCAGGCAACTGTTCAAGGCAGATAAGCCCCCTTGCTGGCTCATCGCGTCAGGCGCACTGATGTGATTGGCGTCGGCCGTTAAGCCAGTGCCTAAAATGCGGCCATAAATCTTTGCCCCACGAGCTTGGGCTGCTGCCGCCGACTCTAGCATCAGCACCGCTGCGCCCTCACCTAAAACTAGCCCTTCGCGGTGATCATCAAAGGGATAGCAGCCAGTTTGGGCTAAGGCCTTCATTTGCTCAAATCCCGTTAGCGCCAGGGGAGTGATGGGCGCTTCGCCCGCCCCTACAAGAACTTGGTCACATTGCCCAGTGCGAATTAGCTCGGCACCCTGGGCGATCGCCCACAAACCCGTCGCACAAGCTGCCATCGGCGACAACACTGGCCCTTGGCTAGCCAGATAGCGAGCCACGGTCATTGCCCCCATGTGAGGCAGATGATTCAGCCAACCCGCCGCCTGATCAGCCACGAGAGCCGCTTCCCAATCACGCTGATAACCGCGACTGCTGCCGATTACCACGCCGCAGTCCGGCAGTGGCAAAGACAACTGGGCATCACTGACGGCAGCCGTCACGGCCCGCAACAACAAGGTATTTAAATCGCTGGGCCACTTGCCTATCATGGCCAAAGGGCGAGGAGATAGGGCGGCAAAGGGCTGACGCAGCGCGATCGCACTGTCTCCTCGCAGCAAACGCTGCCAGGTCTCATGGGCGTTTTTCCCGAGGGCCGACACCCATCCGAGCCCCGTGACGACTACGGCCATGAATAATTTCTATTCAGGCTGGCGGAGATTTTCAATCCCCGAGACGACCGTGGCTGCTTCGACGATGTCGCCTTGCTCAATGGCGTCGACGACATCCATGCCGTCGGTGACATACCCAAATACCGCATAGCTCCCGTCTAAAAACGGCAGATCAGCCAGCGCAAAATAAAACTGCGCCGAGGCCGAATCTGGTAGCTGCGATCGTGCCATCGCCAGGGCCCCGCGGGTGTGGCTGAGGGTCGGGGGTGCGGCGATGTTAGCCGCCTCTAAGGGTTGACCGTACACCGGCGACTCCGCCCCGACTGGCTGAATCTCTAGGGGAATGTAGCGCTGCTCATTCGTTTCCGGATCAATAAAGCCGCCGGTACCCAACGCTTGGAGCGGCACCGAAGGATCTGTGCTCTGAGGATCGCCCCCCTGGACGACGAAAGGTTCCGGCGATTTCACCACTCGGTGAAAGGCCACGCCGTCATACACGCCGCGCTCGACCAAATCGACAAAATTACCTGCGGTGACTGGGGCTTTCGTCCCGTCAACTTCCATGACCACGGTACTCCCGTTGATCTGCATCTCAACCATCGCCATCCCGTCTAAAACGGGCAAGTTAGCGTCAAGTTCAGCGGTCGCTGCCGGAGTTTCTGCAGCGGGTGGAACGGTCTCTTCTAAGGGCGTCTCGCTAGTTGTTGTATCAGCGGTCGGTTCATTATTGGTGCAGCTAGCTACGCCAGCTAAAAGCACGACCAGGCAGAGTATCCAACTCCATTGTCGAAGCTGCATTATCATTGATCGCTTGCTCCAAAGGGTGTACGAAGTGAGGCCATACATTCTGGCATGTTTGCCGTCAAATTGAGGGTAAGCTGCCACCAACTCGCATAACGGTTTCAGATTAAGGCCGTCAGCGCTGGATTGGCGACCAAGCGGCAAGGCTGCAGTCCAGTCTCTAGCTCAGAACACAGGCATCCCAACTAACTGCAAATCGTTGAAAACAGTTGTCGCTGTTGAGAATTTTGAACGAGACGGCATGAGCTTCAATAAATGGCTATGAGCTTCCAGGCAATTCCTTTCCTGCAGGGGGCGGTTAATAATTTCCCGGCATTGCCAATCCCTATAGTTGCCATGCGAAATTCACCAGGCAGGCCTAAAGACGAAACACTTGGCCATCACTTTCCAGCTTTGCCCTCTCCAGTTGCACTGATGACGAACTCATCCAGCCATTAGAGTCGCGATCTCTGTCCTCACCTCGGCTGGTTGGTCTACAGCCCTTCGAGGGGCACCTCCAAAAATCGAGCTAACTCAGCGCCTTGGTTTTCGATCTCTGATAGGGGCAGCGGCTGCCCGACTCGGGTGAGGGGAATTTCGGGTCGGCCTTTGACGCGCAGATAGAGTGCCCGCTTAGGGTTCAGGCCTTCGCGAATATCGACTCTGATGGCTTGAACCTTGTCCAAGGGATGCTCAATTTCGATGCTGCGATTCTTGCCCAAAAAGCCGGCACGAAAGATCCGCACCTTACCGGTCTCTTTATTAAATTCGTTGTAGCCGCCGCCGACGTTCAACGTGATAATCACCCAAAGATAGCCTGCCAACAAAATGCCGACGACGCCATAGAATCCCATGGCAACTCCCTGAGGAATAAAAATCAGCGAAGTGGGATCAGCAAATGGTAGAAGGTTAATCTGCAAATAACTGGAGAGGCTAGCCAGGAAAAATCCTGTCGCTCCCAGAGACATAACCGTTGCCCACCAATAGTTGCTGAGGCGCCGAGCCCCCAGCACTGGATACTTTAAAACCGAGTTTGTACTAGCTTGTGCGGATGCAATCATGACCTGAGA
Source organism: Cyanobacteria bacterium J06626_4 (assembly GCA_038523235.1). Taxonomy (GTDB): domain Bacteria; phylum Cyanobacteriota; class Cyanobacteriia; order Phormidesmidales; family Phormidesmidaceae; genus Halomicronema. The sequence continues at coordinate 47,798 of JBCBJQ010000028.1, read as the reverse complement.
ATTTAAGTATCAGATTGTAAAAAATTGGATCAATCCCTATCATAATTAGAAACCTGCATTTCTCTAATGACTCACCTAGTGAGCATTTGAGAACGCATCGATAGGGCTAACCTCTCATTAGCAGAGTATAGGGCCTCTATCGGGGCGATCGCAGCTTTGCAATAAACATGCAAAGTCTTGCATGATAAACATGCTGGATTCCTAGCTATAGATAAGAGGGTTTGAAATGACCATAGCAATGGGACGAGCGCAAGCCCAGCGAGGATGGTTCGACGTCCTCGATGACTGGCTAAAGCGCGACCGATTCGTCTTTGTAGGCTGGTCTGGTTTGCTGCTGTTCCCCTGCGCCTACATGGCGATTGGGGGCTGGCTGACCGGAACTACCTTTGCCACATCCTGGTATACCCATGGATTAGCCTCCTCCTACTTGGAAGGCTGTAACTTTTTAACCGTCGCGGTGTCCACCCCGGCCGCGAGCATGGGTCACTCCCTGCTGCTGCTGTGGGGGCCCGAGGCCCAAGGCGACTTCGTGCGCTGGTGCCAAATTGGCGGTTTGTGGAGCTTCGTGGCTCTGCACGGCGCCTTCGCACTGATTGGCTTCATGCTGCGTCAGTTTGAAGTAGCGCGTTTGGTGGGTCTGCGACCCTACAACGCGATCGCCTTTTCTGCACCGATTGCGGTGTTTGTCTCCGTCTTCTTGATGTACCCGTTGGGACAGAGCAGCTGGTTCTTTGCGCCGAGCTTCGGCGTAGCGGCCATTTTCCGCTTCCTGCTGTTCTTCCAAGGGTTCCACAACTGGACCTTGAACCCCTTCCACATGATGGGTGTGGCGGGTGTGTTGGGCGGAGCGCTGCTCTGTGCGATTCACGGGGCGACCGTGGAGAACACGCTGTTTGACGATGGCGATGGTTCCAACACCTTCCGGGCGTTTGAGCCGACCCAAGCCGAAGAGACCTATTCGATGGTGACGGCAAACCGATTCTGGTCACAGATTTTCGGGATTGCGTTTTCCAACAAGCGCTGGCTGCACTTCTTCATGTTGTTTGTGCCAGTGACGGGTCTGTGGATGGCGTCAGTGGGTGTAGTGGGTTTAGGTTTGAACCTACGCGCCTATGACTTTGTGTCTCAGGAAATCCGCGCGGCGGAAGACCCTGAGTTTGAGACGTTCTACACGAAGAACATTTTGTTGAACGAAGGTATTCGGGCCTGGATGGCTCCGACTGACCAGCCGCACGAGAAGTTTGTATTCCCTGAGGAAGTTCTACCCCGCGGTAACGCGCTGTAAAACCCACTGGGTAACTAACTTGAAAGGACGCTTGCTCAGCAAGCGTCCTTTTTCTTTGGCATGTTCTTCGAAATTGAGACTTCGGCGAGCACCTGCCATGACCAAGTGATCGGTGATTCAGCGCTCCATCCAAATTTGGTCTCCGACTCCTTGTTTCCCCTGAGGGTCCGAGATGGCATCGGAAGTCCCAGAATTGAGAATGGCCATGACGCGATCGCCCTACTCTGCATCGAGGCGATCGCGATATAGAGCAACGATTTTCTCCACCACTTGAGGAATCGAGAGCCCATCAGAACACAGCTCGATCGCATCTTCAGCCTGGCGTAGTGGCGCAACTCGGCGAGTGCTGTCTTGGCGATCACGATCATCAATGGCGCGTTCAAGCGCTTCTAAACTCATCGGCGGCTGATTTTGCGCGGCCATATCGCGCTGGCGGCGGCGAGCTCGCTCCTGCACTGAAGCCGTCAAAAACACCTTCAGTTCCGCAAAAGGAAACACCTGTGTGCCAATGTCGCGTCCTTCCATCACGACTCCGCCCTGGTCACCACAGGCTTGCTGTTGGGTGAGCAGCACTTCCCGGACAGCGGGCTGAGCGGCTACGGTCGAAACGTTGCCAGTAACGTGAGCACTGCGAATTATTTGCGTCACCTCTTGCTCGTTGACCCAAACCCGAGTTAACCCGACCTGTCCGGCAGGAGCTGGTTCTGACGCTAAGCGAATGTGGCAATCAGCCAGAATCTCCGCCACCGCCACCTCATCGGTCGGCTCAAGGCCTAACTGCAGCACCTGCCAGGTGACGGCGCGGTACATTGCGCCGCTGTCGAGATACATCAGCCCAATTTGATCGGCGACTAAACGCGCCACTGTTGATTTGCCGGCTCCCGCTGGCCCATCGATCGCCACAATCGGTCGCCGCGATCGCAACAGCACATTGTCGATCAGACGTGTATTGCCCAGATAAGCCGCGATCGCCAAGAGTCCGACGGTCTCGACCTGAGCCATCGGCTGTAGTGTTTCCGGATGCACCAGTTCCAGATATTCCACCCGGATGCTGGGCACTAGATTGATCGGCGTTTCCGCTGCTGCAAGCAGACTCTGAGTCTGGCGTTCGCCCTCGGCAAATGCCGTTTTGGCGGCCTGCAGCCCGGTATAGAGCGTTGTCGCCTGATGGCGCTGAGTGGCGGTGAGATACTGGTTTCGCGAACTGTAGGCTAACCCGTCAGACTCCCGCACAATGCCACAACCAATGACTTTGACCGGCCAATTTAAGTCTGCCACCATTTGTTTGATGATCGCTAGCTGCTGGGCATCTTTACGGCCAAAGTAGGCGCGGTTAGGCGTCACCAGGTTGAACAGTTTGGCCACCACCGTTGTGACACCGGCAAAATGTTCTGGTCGGCGAGGAGCACATAGAGTCTGAGTCAAGGGCTCAGGCGGTATAACCTGGGTTAATAGTGTGGCAGCTGAAGTGCCTGCGGAATAGAGCGTACGGGGATGGGGGCAAAAAATCGCATCGACCTGCGCCGCTTCGCATGTGGCCATATCCTGCTCTAGGGTGCGCGGATAGGCCTCTAAATCTTCATGGGGGCCAAACTGGAGGGGATTGACAAAAATACTGACGACGACGCGATCGTTTTCTTGGCGGGCTCGTCGAATTAAACTGATGTGTCCCAGATGCAGTGCCCCCATGGTTGGCACCAAACCCACCGAAGCAATTTCAGGATAAGTTGCGGCAGAGGGCTGCCGCCAAATCGCCAAACAACTCTTTAAGCCTTCAATCGTCTTGAGGACTTTCACCAATCTTTCACCCTTGTTATGCACTGATCAACTTAGCGGCAGCCTAATCGGTTGCTCCGGCTGAGACAGACTCTCGTTGCTGTTGAGCTGCTGATACGTCAAGCCAGACGGCTGTCTTCACTGCAATGCGGCATGGGCGTGCCATCGGCTGAGCCGTTGGTGAGGCCGGACGATCAGCAATATATGTTTACATTGAGGCCACAAGTTTTATACCCTACCAGACTCTGTCATGAAAGCTGTGCTTCATTCATTCTCAGCAGACTACCGCTAAATACTGAGAGATGCTAATGGGAGCGATCGCCGTTGGGGGTAACAGGACTTCGCCCGGGAATGCGGTCGTTCATCAGCCTGAAGGTGCGAGGAAGCAAGGTTGCTCTGCACTTTTGGAAGCACTGGTAAACTTGTTGATCAGTGACCTCACCGAGATCGCCTGCCGGTTGCTCACCAACGGGTCTGAGAATGATGCTGGTCTATGGTGGACTGCGCAGCCTGGTCCTGCTCGAGTCTCCCTTGTCCCCCAGTAGTCACGAGGGTATGAACTCGCAAGCTCGTCTAATCTTTCAACATTGGATAAGACGTAATCACTAACTCTGAGATTTTGCCGCGCCGTTTGGCCTTACAGTTGATCGCCCGCGAGGCCTGAATCTGATGAATATAGAAGTCTTGATAGAGGTCTTGAATAAACGGACAGTCAGAATTAGACAGCATGACTTTGACACCCCGGTGGGCCAGCTGCGCAAACGTTTGGTGCAGCTGCTGCTGGTCAGCGGCTTGAAAGCCATACCGGTTATATCGGGTAAAGCTACTGGTGGCGCTAATGGGGTGATAGGGCGGATCAAAGTAGACAAAGTCTTCGGAACTCTGGGCTCGATCTAAAATGCTGGGAAATTGGGCGCAGGTTAAATCAGTCTGTTGCAGAGCTGCTGAGGCGTGACGCAACGTCTCGGCATCACAAACTTTAGGCTTTTGATAGCGCCCCATCGGCACGTTGAAATGACCTTTCGAGTTTTCTCGATAAAGGCCGTTGAAGCAGGTTTTGTTGAGATAGACCAGACGTGCCGCCCGCCGGGTTGGCGATCGCAATGCTCCCTGAGCCCGCATAGTGTAGTAATAGTCGTGGCAGTGACGGTCTTGATGAACCTGCAGGAGATCAATCAGGGTTTCCACATCATCGCGCACACAGCAATAGACGTTGACCAGTTCTGCATTCAGATCTGCTAAAACGGCTTGACGACAGCGAGCAGCTAGGTGAAAGAATACCGCCCCGCCCCCTAAAAAAGGTTCGTGATAGCGGCCAATTTGAGGCGGGAAATAAGCGTGATATTGCTCAATGAGCCGCCCTTTGCCGCCCGCCCATTTGAGGAACGGACGAGGCGTGATCTGGGGTTTGAGGGCAGCCGTCATGGCATTAGCAACCCGTGGTTGGCAATGGAGGAATGAACGCTGTTATTCACCGAGGAGAAGTTGCTAGCTCTCCTCTGCGAACAGACGTACTTATTGTAAAGGGCGCGGACAATTTGTCTGGTCAATTCATTCACTCCTGAACTGCGATAGGATTGAATCGCAGTGATTTATCGCCAACAATCGCGCTGCTGCTCAATTTGAAGTTGCGCTGGGTTGAATTATGCAAGAGTTTTTTAAGAATGTTTCACGATATCCCAGATTTTTGATTTCTTTTTCCCTGGGAATCTTTTTCAACGCCATTGAACCTATCGTGCCGTTGCTCAAGCGACCGACTACTGCGATCGCCCTGGTCGGCTTGGTGATTGCGGCTTTTGTGTTTCTGTCCGTGACGTTGAGAGCCATGCTGGGCCTGTCTGTGGCATAGGTCAGTAGGAGCCAATCGGTCAGTCGAGGATCGTCGAGCGCTGAGTCAAGCGACGGTTCAGTGCTGGGCAGCCGGTCAATAATTTTTGTGAGAGGACTGTGTCATGGCTAATGATCGACGAGTTGCCCGAGTCGCATCTCTGATCAAGCGCGAGGTGAGCCAAATGCTCATGTCAGAGATCAAGGACGATCGCGTCGGGGCCGGGATGGCCAGCGTGACGGATGTCGTCGTGTCTGGCGACTTGCAGCACGCCAAAATATTTGTCAGCATTTATGGCACTGACGAAGCCAAGGTGGAAACGATGGCGGGGTTGCAGGCAGCGACTGGCTATATTCGTCGGGAATTGGGGCAGCGCATTCGCCTCCGCCGCACGCCGGAGATTTTGTTTCGCGAAGATCTGGCCGTAGAGCGCGGTACTCGGGTGTTGTCACTGATTAATCAGCTAAATGTTGACAGTGAAACTCCGGCTAATGAGTTAGCAGACGACTCAGGAGAACTCGGAGACGAAAGTTACGGTACTGATATTCCTGCGGCTACTGAGGAACGGTAGTGACGCGACTCGGTTTGCCGGATCCTGAGACCCTCTCCCTAGAAGCTCAGGTCGCCCAACTCATTACCGTTCGCGCTTCGGGATTTTTATTTGATCATCAGCGCCGCTATCCCCAGTGGGAGCTGAACGCGGCTGACTTGCGCCACTGTGTTGAAGATTTGGGCATCGGCGGCGTGATTTTGTTGGGGGGCAGTGCTGCAGAAGTGGGAGTGCGATCGCAGCAGTTGCAATCCTGGGCTGAGATTTCCCTCTTGCTCGCGGCAGATATTGAAGAAGGCGTGGGTCAGCGATTTGCCGGAGCCACTTATTTCCCCCCACCGATGGCCTTAGCGGCGATCGCTCAGCATGACTTGGCCTTAGCCTGTGACTACGCGCAGCAAATGGGGGCCGTTACTGCCCAAGAGGCTACTGCCATTGGCCTCAACTGGATACTCGCGCCGGTGGTTGATGTCAACAACAATGCTGACAACCCAGTCATCAACGTGCGGGCGTTTGGCGATACGCCCGATGTGGTTGGCAAACTCAGTCAGGCCTTTATTCAAGGGGCACAGCAGTGGCCGCTGCTGACGACGGCCAAGCATTTTCCGGGGCATGGCGATACGGCTGTCGATTCGCATCTGCAGTTGCCCGTGATTCCTCACGATTATCAGCGGCTTGATCGTGTGGAACTCGCGCCGTTTCGCACCGCGATCGCGAGTGGGGTTGATGCGGTGATGACCGCTCATCTGCAGGTGCCCGTCGTTGACCCCCAGTTGCCAGCGACGCTGTCACCCGCCATTTTGACGCGGCTGTTGCGGCAAGACCTGGGGTTTGACGGCTTAGTGGTGACCGATGCGCTGATTATGGGGGCGATCGCCAACCAGTATGGCCCCTACGAAGCGGCGGTGCTGGCGCTCGAAGCCGGGGCAGATATCTTGCTGATGCCCGCCGATCCCGCTGGCACGATTGAGGCGGTGTGCGAAGCGGTGCGCACGCGGCGAGTGGCTCCCGAGCGCATTCTGATGTCAGTCGAACGGGTGTGGCGCGCCAAACAAAAGGTGAGCAGTGGCCTCACGATTCCTCCCGAAGCCTGTCACGCCTGGGAGCATGTGCCGCCGCCGCCCGTGCAACTAGAGGGCTTGGCGACACCCCCAGCGCGACAGACCCTGGCCCAGATTCTGCAGGCGTCCACACAGTGCCGGGGGCAGATTGCGCCACTCCCCGCGGCGACGCAAGGACAATCGCTGGTGATTGTTGACGACGTGTTGAATACCGACTGGCTCAGCTCTCAAGCGCCGGCGATCGCCCGTCCCGCCCAAAGCGGTTATCAAGCCCGGCTGGTCGATGCGCAGGTTTGCTCGGTGTCGCTTGATCAGCTGGTGCAATCGGATCAGCCAACAGTGCTCCAAATTTTTAGCCGAGGCAATCCTTTTCGCGGTCGCGCCGGACTCAGTGACTACGCTCGCCAGTGCTTTGAGCAGCTCAATGCCTGCCAACTGCTAGCCGGACTGGTTGTCTATGGCAGTCCCTACGTATTTGAGCAGCTCATGGCAGAACTGCCGGCAACCGTCCCCTATGGTTTTACCTATAGCCAAACACCGGAGGGACAAGCGGTGGTGCTGGCGCAACTGGTCTCACCAGCTGCAGTTAAGGCTGCACGTCAAGGGGCGTTCACGGATTGATCGGGCTGACAATAGAGAAGAGCTGGGTCGCTGCCGGTTAGCTGCACTTAGTGACAAGGACTCTACGGCAGTAGTTACCCGGTTATTCCAGATTTACTATCTCGCAATTGGCAAAAGTCTAGGCACTTGCAGGTTACTCGCTTGCCGCCTGCGATCGCCGACGGCGGCAGCGCTCCGAACAATATTTCACCTCATTCCAGCAGTCAGCCCACTTTTTGCGCCAGGCAAAGGGCCGCTGACAGACGGGACAGACCTTGGTGGGTAAATCAGATTTTGAACGTTGACGCGCCATCACTTCGGGTAAATATTTAGTTTTATGATGACGCCAAATGCCTGAACTTGCTCAGCGATGCCTAGGATATGCGCCAGCAGAGTCGCAAGAAGATTAATACCGCTCAGACTACCCATCTAGCCCCCGACGCCTTCACTCCCCTGCATTACATGGGTATCAAAGACGCCATGATGCGGTCTCGACCTGAATAAAATCTGACAGTATTGAAACACTTCCCTATCGTTACTACTGGGCAAGGAGTCGGCCATGTCAGCTCAGATCGGTTCTCGTCTTTCTGCCTGGATGCTCGTGGGCGTGCTCGGTGTGGGCAGCGCGATCGCAGGCTGTACGCCCTCTCCAGAGGAACCGGCTGAAATCATGCTGGAGACCGAAGTTGTCACACTGTACGTGGGGCCAGAGACTGCGGCATGTGTGGAAGTGGCTCCGCAAGGCTGCTTGCAGGTGCGATATGCCCCAGAAGAGGACTATCAGCTGTTCTACAGTGCGATCGAAGGGTTTACTCACACACCGGGCTACGATTACGAGCTGCTGGTGCAAATAACACCGATCACCAATCCGCCTGCTGATGGGGCTTCACTGCGGTGGACGCTGATTGATGTGGTATCCCAAACTCCCGTTGTGACCGAACCGTAGCGCTTCCGCTCGCCCTGACTATCGCAAGCGCGCTCCGCGATAGCGCATTTCCCGCTTGATCGCAGCTTTTTGGGCAAAATTTGGCATGTCTCCCTGGTGGCCCATGAGCATTAGGGTATCCTCCTTGGCTAGATAGAGGTTGTTGCCAGGATGCACAATCACTTCTCCATCGGCTCGTCGCAGCGCCACGATGATAAATGTGCCTTTGCCGCGCATTTCGACATCGCCGATAGTGCCTCCGACCAGAGCCTGATCAACCGGCATCTCCTGAATTTGAATATCCAGCTCGGCTAAAAGTTCATTCAAACTGACCTGGCCGTCACTTTGCGATAAAAAGTCCACGGCTGAGGGGTTGGTAATCAGATGGGCCATGCGAGACGCGCTGATGGTGGCTGGCAGCACCACATGGTTCGCGCCAGCGAGGCGCAGCTTTTTTTCAGTTGAAGGAATTTCTCCCCGCGCCAAAATCGTGAGGTTCGGGTTCAGCTCGCGAGCGGTAAGCGTGATAAAGACGTTGGCCGCATCGTCGGGCAAAACAGTGGCAAGCGTGCGCGCTTTGTCAATTTGCACAGCCGCTAGATTGGTTTCGTCGGTCGCGTTGCCCAGATGCAGTAGATATCCCGCTTCACGCGCCAGCTCAATGCGTTCGGGGGCATTATCCACCACGACAAAGGGCTGATGAGCGGCTTTAAGCTGGCGTGCCACCATCTGGCCAATACGGCCAAACCCGCAGATGATGACGTGATCTTCTAGCAGCTCGATGTCTTTGTTCATACGTTTGACGTCAATAATCTTACGAATTTCGCCTTCGGTGATGAGCTGCACAAAGCCGGAAACGGTGTAAGCCACCGATAACACCCCGGCAATAATCACCAAAATGGTGAAGACCTTGAGCGTGGTTGAGGTGAGCGGCTGCACTTCGCCGTAGCCGACGCCAAAAATGGTGATGACGACCATGTAAATGGAATCGAGCAGGGTCCAGCCGGCTAAGACGTAGCCGCTCACCGCGATAATGACCGTTAAGACAAAGGTCGAGATGCCGATAACGATGCGTTGAAAGGGAGTCTGCATAGCCGCGACTGAAACTCTGCCCATCCTATGAGAGTCATAGGGGCAAGAACGCTATCCAGGATACGAATTTGCGATCGCGCCGGGGCTCTACACCACCCTCCGCCTGACCACTGGTCGATGCAGGCTTAGCTTCACATGGCTGCACCGACCAGCGAACAAACTTTCACAGCACTATCACACTGTTGCAACAGCCCCGTCATATCCCCTATCTACAGTAAGGATGTTAGACAGCAAAGCCCCTACAACCCAACGGGGTGATATTCATGAAAGACCCTTTGAACAAGCAATCGACGTTCCCTTCACACCAGTCGGCTCGGTGGGCGCAGCGCACCGGGCAGGCTTTTCTCTTGATGTTGGTAGGTGCTGGCCTAGCTACCGCTGGGACGGGTGCCCTGCAGGCGATGCAGCCCCGGATCGAGGCACAGCAGTCGGAGACTGAGCTGCCTGCTGCTGCCCCCGCGATCACGGTTGCCCCCACCAGTCCTGCCGCCCTGGGCTCCTCTAGTTTTGTTGCCGCGATTGTGCAAGAGGCCGGTCAAGCGGTGGTGCGCATTGATGCGTCGCGCACGGTGACCCGTCAGGTGCCGGATGCTTTACAAAACAATCCTTTCTTCCGCGAGTTTTTTAGCGACCTGCCAGAATCACGCGAACGGGTGGAGCAGGGCGTGGGCTCGGGCTTCATCGTCTCTGAAGACGGCACGATTTTCACCAATGCTCACGTGGTGGAAGGGTCTGACACCGTGCAGGTCACACTGAAGGACGGTCGCACGGTAGAGGGTCGCGTTGTCGGCACTGACCCGCTGACGGATGTGGCGGTGATTGACATTGATGCTGATAACCTGCCCACCGTGCCTCTGAGCGACTCTAACCAGCTGCAGCCCGGGGAATGGGCGATCGCGATCGGCAACCCCCTCGGCTTAGACAATACGGTTACCGTCGGTATTGTCAGCGCCACGGGTCGCACTAGCGGGCAAATCGGTGTGGCCGATAAACGGGTTGACTTCATTCAAACCGATGCGGCGATCAACCCTGGCAACTCCGGTGGTCCCCTGCTCAATGAGCGTGGCGAAGTGATTGGCATGAACACGGCCATTATTCAAAACGCCCAGGGCATCGGCTTTGCGATTCCGATCAATGCGGTCGATCGCCTCGCCACCCAGCTGATCACCACCGGGCGGGTTGAACATCCTTATCTGGGGATTCGCATGGTGGAGCTTAACGAGCAAACCAAGGCAGCGCTCAATGAAGACACGAACTTCAACATCGATGCGGATGAAGGCGTGGTGATCGTGGACATTGTGGGCAACTCACCGGCAGCTAAAGCCGGTCTGCAGCCCGGCGATGTCTTGATCTCGGTCGATGGTGAGTCGATCACCGCTGCTGCCGATGTGCAGCAAAAGGTCGAGGAGACCGCGATCGGGGCCGACTTGACCTTGCAAGTACGTCGTGACGGTAGCCTGCAGGCGATCGCCGTGCAGCCCGCAGCCATTCCCACCGAATCGCTCTAACGCTAGCGATTACACTTTTTTCCTCACACGAACCGACAGTTCAAGGCAGCCTTTCGAGGCTGTCTTTTTTTCGATGCTGTGATGATGACACTCCCCATTTTGCTGGGGCGATCGCGGTTGGCGGCAAAGCGCCGGGTAGGATGGGGAAAATGCTCGCCATGGTGCCCCAATGACTGCCTCCAAAAGCCAGTGGCAAACGCCAGAAGTCGCACTGTCCTTTTTAGAAGGGGTGCGTAGCGCGATTCCGGGAGCAGATCTGCAGATGGCGATTATGGGCAAAATTGTTGAGCAATGGTGCGACTCGCCGATCACGATTCTGGATCTGGGCTGTGGCGATGGTGTTTTGGGACGATATTTGCTCGATCGCTTTCCCGCAGCGCAAGGAATCTTTCTTGATTTTTCGGAGCCGATGCTGACGGCGGTGCGTCAAAAAGTGGGTCATCTACCCCAGGCCCAGGTGCGAGTCGCGGACTTTGGCACTGCCGAGTGGGTTGAAGCTGTGGCCGATCAGGCGGCGATCGACGTGGTGATTTCCGGATTTGCCATTCACCATCAACCAGACGATCGCAAACAGGCCCTGTATGCCGAGATCTACAATCGTCTGGCCCCTGACGGCGTCTTCCTCAATTTAGAGCATGTGGCTTCTGCGACGCCGGCTGGGGAAGTCCTGTTTGACGAATTTTTTATCGATGATCTATACGCCTTTCACGCCCAGACGAATCCAACCGTTAAGCGCGAGGCGATCGCCGACAAATATTACCGGCGAGATGACAAAGTTGAGAATATTCTCGCTCCGGCAGAGCAGCAGTGTCAGTGGCTGCGTGATATCGGCTTTCGCGATGTCGATTGTTTTTTCAAAACCTTTGAGCTGGCTCTGTTTGGCGGACGGAAGTAAACGTTCTCGCTGAGAATTCACGCCAAAATCGCATCTCTGATATAGGGAGGTGGCAGTGCCCAACCCTGACAGAAAATTGTCTGCCCTAAAAATGCTTGCAGCACAAAGACCCTAACGGTGCCATTCGGTGACACCGCCGGGTTTATCGATGAGGGTAATGCCCTGAGCCTGCAGTTCATCTCGCAGGCGATCGCTCTCAGCAAAGTCTTTGGCGGCTCGGGCTGCTGTTCGCTGGACAATCAGAGCTTCCACGTCTGCATCGGTGATGCCTCCTAAGGTTGGGTCAGGCCCTGCCGATCCGGTTTCTTGCCCCAAGACCAGATCTGCCGGTCGGGCTTCTAAACCCAATACCTGAGCTAGACACACTAGGGTTTGCCAGCGCTGTCGTAGCTGCTCAGCGGTTGTATCGGCGGCCCCGGTGTGGGTAATGAGATTGCCTGCCCGCCGCAGCTCCTTGGCCAGGCCAAACAGCACGGCGAGAGCTTCTGACGTATTAAAGTCGTCATCCATCGCGGTTTGAAACTGCTGCACCGCTGGACTCTCGCGATCAATGCGCATCGCTGCCGGATTGTTGAAGTCGGGATCGTCCACATCGGCCCAACCCAGCTTTGCGCCGTAGTCCGGGCCAAACAGCAGGCCCTCAGAAAGCGTTTGCCAGCCGTTCTTGACTGCCGCGATCGCCGCATCGGTGAAGTCCACCGGCTTACGATATTGGCCTTGCATCAAAAACAGCCGCACTGCCATCGCATCGGGTGCATTGGGCGCATCCAACAGTTGGCGAATGGTGGTGAAGTTGCCTAGGGATTTGGACATCTTCTCGCCGCCAACATTCACCATGCCGTTGTGCAGCCAATAGCGGGCTAGGGGATGGCCCGTCGCCGCTTCTGACTGGGCGATCTCGTTTTCATGGTGGGGAAAGACCAGGTCGCTGCCGCCCACGTGAATGTCGATGGAGTCACCCAGGCGATCGCGAATCATTGCCGAGCATTCAATGTGCCAGCCCGGTCGCCCCGGTCCCCAAGGTGACTCCCAAAACGGTTCGCCTGCCTTCGCCCCTTTCCATAGAGCAAAGTCAGCCGGGTCTCGCTTAATCGTGGTTTCAGCAGACACCCGGCCTCCCGCCCCAGCCTGCATATCGTCCAGTTTGCGGCCCGAGAGTTTGCCATAGCCGTCAAACTTGCGCACCGCGTAGTAGACGTCGCCCTCAGCGGCATAGGCATAGCCCTGCTGCTCCAGTTCACCAATCAGTCGCTGGATGCCGTCTAGAGTTTGGGTGGCATAGGTATATTCGTCAGCCTCCAGCACGTTTAACCGAGCCATATCCTCAAAATAGGCCGCTGTATAGGTCTCTGCGACCGTTTTCATGGAGGAATTTTCGACCTTGGCGCGGTTGAGAATTTTGTCGTCAATATCGGTGAAATTTTGCACGTAATGGACGTCATAGCCCCGCCACATCAGATAGCGTCGCACGGTGTCCCACGTGATGTAGCAGCGCGCATGCCCCAAGTGCGAATGATCGTAAACGGTGACGCCACAGCAGTACATCGTGACCTTGCCCGGTTCTAAGGTTTTGAGGGGGGCTTTTTGACGGGTCAACGTGTTGTAGAGAACGAGACTCATGGCGTTGCTGCTGACGAGGGACATAGATCGATTCAACACTGAATAGGGGGCGGGGGCAAGATGGGTAGTAGGGTGGATGGGGGATATGAGGGTGAGGAAGGGCAGAGGAGCCGGGGGCAGAGGGGCCGGGGGGCGAGTTCAGCATTGTAGAGATCGCTTTTCCGGATTCTGACTACTGCGGTCTAATTGCTCACGTCTAATTTCTACCTTTCTATCTGATTGCAATCTGTTGAAAAACGACTGAGGCGCATGACATGACCGGGGAACGTATTGGGGTGGCCGTTGTGGGTACGGGGTTTGGGCAAAAAATCCATATCCCCGGATTGCAAGCGCACCACCGCACACAGCTGGTCGCGGTTTACCATCGCGATCTGGCTAAGGCCCAGGCGATCGCGACTCAACACCAGATTCCTCACGCCTGCGATACGTTGGCCCAGGTCTTAGCACTACCAGAAGTCGATGCTGTCAGCATTGCCACGCCGCCCTTTTTGCATTTAGAGATGGCGATCGCCGCGCTAACCGCTGACAAACACATTCTGCTCGAAAAGCCCACGGCACTCTCAGTTCAAGAGGCTCAGCAGATTGCTGACTTAGCGCAGCAGCATCAGCGAATCGCCGCGATGGATTTTGAATTTCGCTTTGTGCCGGCCTGGCAGCAGCTGAAGGCGCTGCTGGCAACGGGCTATGTGGGTAACTTGCGCTTGGTCAAGGTGGACTGGATGGTGCCAGGACGGGCGAATCCTGATCGCGCTTGGAGCTGGTATGCCCGTCAAGATCAAGGGGGCGGGGCCTTAGGAGCCTTTGCTTCTCACACCTTCGACTATCTGGCCTGGCTGTTCGGCCCCGCACAGCGGCTGTGCGCCAACTTGACGACGGCCATTCCCCAGCGGCCCGACGCAGTCACCGGTGCCCTGAAGCCGGTGGATGCCGATGACACCTGTACGCTCATGCTAGAGCTGGCCGGGGGCGTACCAGGACAGGTCACGATTAGCTCGGTAACCTATGGTGGCCGGGGCCACTGGCTAGAGGTGTATGGCGATCGCGGCACTCTCGTGCTGGGCAGTGATAATCTCAAAGATTACGTCCACGGCTTCAAACTATTTGGGGCCGCTGCTGGAGAGACCCTGCAAGAGTTGCCGATTCCCGCACAGTTGGCGTTTCCTAAAACTTACGACGATGGTCGTTTAGCGCCGTTTATTCGAGTGGTCGATCACTGGGTTAGTAACATCGATCAGGGCATGAATCACGCTCCTTCGATCACTGAGGGGGTATACTCTCAGCTAATGATGGATTTGGCCCACACTGCACACCAGCGGCGAGCCTGGGTTGACGTTCCCCAACCCCATCACTAATCGCTATGACCAGACTTCCGTCGTGTTGGTCATGATAGTTTGTCCAGAGCCCTCTAGAGAGAAGTCATGGCTCATTTAAAGTGAGCGCTTTGCTAACCCCATCCCGCCGTAGGTTTAAGCATCTTGACCACAAGCACAAGCAAAACCCGCTAGCTTAATTGTAGTGTTGGCTGCTTTTCTTTACCTTTCGGGATAACTAACCAAGAGACCCTTCCGCAAGCTACGCTATGGCCTTGCAAAAATTTTCGATAGTGCTTCTGCAAAAGGTGCGCCAGCATGTGCAATCGCAGCTGGTGCTACCGGTGTCAGAGCAGAATCCGGTAGCGGACAGCAGTGAACGCGAGCAGGCGATCGCCAAATTCGAACCGACTTCGCTGGACACTTTGGGCGATTTGTTTCGCGTCGGCGGGTTCGACGACGAAGATGAAACTGCTCCGAATCCAGAGGGACGCTGGTTCATCAGCACGGCCAATCCCGCCGCCGCCATTTACAAGCTACCGGGTCTGTCGCTCAAACCGAAGGTGCGACTCATTACCTATTTGCAGCGTCAGCCCAAGGGGGGCATGGGAGTTACTTGGGCGTTGCCCGAGCTGATGAGTACTACGGCCGTTCTCGAAGATGCACTCACTAGCTCCTCAGCAGGCACGATTCCGCCCCATCCGAACGGGGCCTTAGGTAATGTCATGGATGGCATAGCGGGCGATCGCACGGCAGGGTCTTATCTGGCCGCGTCTATTCTCTTGCGCGAGCTGAAAGAATTTGGTCGCAGCGGCCTCAACCGTCGTTGGTTTTATCACAAGCTGATTGACACTGCCCCAACCGATAAAAATTGGCAATGGCGGACCAAACAACCCTTGGTCGATATGTCGCCGAAAGTGCAAATTCAGGACAACAACACTGTCCTAGTGGAATTTTTCTCTTATCGGATGAGTCATCCGATCTCGATCTTCCGTCATGTTGATCACTATGTCGCGAAGTCTTACCGCCCTAAGACCCATGACCAAGTGGTGGCGCTGCCCTAGGCTGCAGGCGAGACTGCTTTGACAGGGGAGCGAGTAGAATTTGCCAACTAAAAGCAGAGATCTACTCAGAAGATAGATCTCTGCTTTTAGTCAAGAGAGTTTTGTTGTGGCGATCACCGATCTGATGGCAGCCCAGCGCTAGCTTTGAGCAAAAAACTGCTGTAGATGCGCTGTCATATTGTCGATGACTGAATCAGTTGAGGGGGCGGCTTGGGCCTCGGTTTCTAAGCGCTGCACCGTGGCGGCATCAAGATTGAGTAGCCCGACTAGTCGCTGATAGGCATCGGCTTCTTCCGCATTAATGAGGGCTTCTTCGGGAGTGCGAGCACTACTATTGATGACTTCGTAGCCTAGCCGCAGCACAAATTCCCGTTCTTCTTGAGTCTGCAGTTTGGGGACAGACTCTTCGAGGGGAATGTTTTGCATCAGGTAGTCGCGCAGCTCTTTTTGCAAAACGGCTTGCTGCTCAGGAGCTTGGGCAAACAGGCCACTAAACCGCTGGAGCATCAAATCAACTTCCTCTTGGGCGAGGTTGCCATCGCTCCAAGCCATCGAGGCAACAATACGCATCAGGGCTAACTGACGAGGTGAAATCGAAGGGGGTGGAGGAACCTGGAGCGTCATCGTAAACTCCTACAAATTGCAGTAAAGCATCCTTGATGCAGCTTTAGGGCATCGCCCGACGCACTTGTGATCCAGCTGTGATGCGTCACGCAGAGCGATAATCCATCCGGGGGAAGCGATTCCACCCCGTCTAGACGGCGTTGATATCGCCCTGGCCACTTTGCGGCAGACACTTAGGAGCGCTCTGCTCCTGAACGCCTGAGCACAGTAGTTCCAAAGTCTTATCCTAACTGGACTGGCGACTGCTATAAAACTGAAAAAGATGCATTAAAACCCACGCTATCACGGGTTTCAAGGCCGTCTGTCAGTCTCGTAACTGATCTCTACAGAGGCCGTTACAAATGTCTGCAAACGGTGATGAGACGAGTGCAGTTGGAGATCGCCAACTGCTGATCGGAATTTGTAGCCGATTTGCTAGCGCCAAGCTCCCAATGCTAGTCAGAACGCGATCGCGAGTTGTCCAATCGGCTGGGTTGCCAAGCGCCACAGCGTCAACATCATTGGTCTGCATCCGCGAATAACGGCGAACGGCCTATCGTTCAATTGACCCAACTCGCTAGAGGCTGCGGTTCAGCAACACTTCCAGCACAGTTCAGGGGACGGAAGGCTCGACCGCTACACGGGCAACGTTGTTTTGAGCGTTGTCCTTAGCCCTTGCCAGCTAGCTGACTCAACTGCTTAGTATTCGTGAGTAAAATGGCGTCGCGGGCTTCATCGATTTTGATCCAGCCTTTCTCGATGAGCTTCTCCATGATTTTGCTGGTTTCTTCTTCAGAAATGTCAGCGACATCAGCCAAGTCATGGGGCGGAATGTTGAAAATAGCGACTCCGTGGTCGCTCTGCTGACCGTAGGATTCACTTAGGCTAGCGAGGGTGTTGGCCAGCTTAACCGCTGGAGGTTGGTTACGCAGCTGAAACCGAAAATTAGTTTGGCGTAACCGCTGCACCATTAACTGCAGCATGCGGTGGTGTAGCTGGGAGTCTTTAAATAAGGTTTGAATGAAGCGCTGGGCCGAAACGCTTAGGAGCTTGACGGGGGCAAGGGCGACGACATCTGTCGATCGCGGCGACTCGTCTAAGATGGCCATCTCGCCGAAGAAATCGCCAGGGCCTAACACCGCCAGGGTGACGGCACTATCGCCGGCGTGGCGCCGCACCTTGACCCAGCCTGACTCGATAAAATAGACGGCATTGCCCCAGGCATCTTCCATCAAAACCGCTCGGTCAGCCGGGTACTCATGCTCAGTAGAAACAGACAAGAGCCATTCCACCGTTTCAGGATTGGCTACGTCAAAAAGCGGAAAAAGCTCACTAAAGGCTGCTGTCTGCATAGGAATTTCAGGGATGGGGCTAGGAGCAAAAATGAGAGCGGTTGCGGACGCTGTTCAACCTGCGGCAATTGCCGATGAACGGTTGAAAATCTGAACTCATACTACCCACAAACCTTTGTCAATATCCATCATTTCTGCACAAACCAGGCAGAGATAGCGATAGCGCCGACGTTTTAGCTTACGGCATTAGCTACGGAGAACCCAACCCCAACTCTTGCGATCGCACGGCGACTACGGCCTCCCGCAGGGCTGGCCGATACTGCTCGACGTAGGGGGGCCAGCCAATGATCATGGGTTGGCGGTGAATGAGGGTTTGTGGATAAACACTGTTGGGGTCAAAGCGAATCGGCTGGCCGTCGAGATCGCAGCAGACGAGCCCAGCGGCCTCTGCGAGAGCCAACGGCCCGGTGGTGTCCCATAGTTTGACGCGGCCATTGAGATAGACGTAGAGGCCCGCCTGCCCCTTAATGACTTCTAAAACTTTGAGGCCAAAACTCCCCAGAGAGTTGAAAATGAGGTGAGGTAAACGCTGGGTGATCGCGGCCCCAAAATGGCGCTGGTCGCGATCACCCAGCAGCATCGTGGGATTCTCTCCCAGCGCTTGCGGCTGCGGCTCTAGCGGCACGGTTTGCCCCTGGCCATCTTGTTGAAACAGTCCCCACTGATGCCCGCCCCAATACAGCCGATGTTGGGCTGGCGCATAAACCCACCCAGCACGGGGGTGATGATGAGCCAATAGACCCACCATCACCGAATAATGCTGACCGTGGTTGATAAAATCTTCGGTGCCATCAATCGGGTCGATAAACCAAGTGCGATCGCAGCCGCTCAGAAAGGCGGCTGCCGACGCCTGATTTTCTTCGGTGACGACACCGTCGGCCGGAAACTGGGCGGCAAAGGTTTTGGCAAAAAAGCGATCTAACGCTTGATCTACGGTCGTTACGTAGTCTTCATACCCTTTTTCGAACACCTCAAACGTTTCGGCGGCGGCTTGGCGAGCCTGCTGGCCCCCTTGTAAGACGGCTTGCAAAATTACGGCGTTTTCTTCTGTCGTGAGGATGGGCATGGCAGTCGTCAGATCACACTTGGAGCCGAATAGTGACAGTGTCCCACGCTACGGCCCTCGGTTGATGGCAATTCGCCCAGTAGCCGAGCATGAGCAGTCTGCCTGCCAACTGATCCAGGGCGACAGCCCCAGGACACAGAAATATTTCTTAAACTAATTAATAGCTGTCACTTTTCAGGGTGCTGATTGCCCTGCCTCTCAACTATGACGTCTGCTCCTGCCCGCGATCTCGCCGCCGCCACCTCCGACCAGGCTTGGCAAATTGAACTGCTCTACGATGGTGACTGCCCGCTTTGTGTCCGAGAAGTTAACTTTTTGCAGAAAAAAGACGCGGGTCGGGGGTTAGTCAAGTTTGTCGATATTGCCGACGATGCCTACCAGCCCGCTGACCACGGCGGCATTGATTTTGAGACTGCCATGGGGCGCATTCACGCGATATTGCCCGACGGTACCGCGATCAAAAACGTCGAAGTTTTTCGGCGCATTTACAGCCTGTTGGGCATTGGCTGGATGTATGCGCCGACCCGCTGGCCAGTCGTGGGGCCGCTGGTTGACTGGCTCTACGATGTCTGGGCTGATTGGCGACTCCGGGTAACCGGTCGGGCTGATCTGCAAACGTTGGTGGCTGAGCGTCAGGCTCGTTTAGCGGCCTTCAGTGGTGAAGAGCGCTGCAGGCTTTAGGAGCGGTTGTTGGGTCAGGGTGCTGGAATAGCTTCGGCGATCGCTCTGAACATATGATGAGATGAGCCGTAAGTTTCTAATGGAGCCGCCCTGTAGAAAATCTGGATTAAAGGGTGAGACAATACGACCGGTTGGTGCATGACCCAGTTCTCAGGCCCGTCAAAAAGGCTGTTTGTTGAAATGCCATGTATTGACTCTGCGTCTCGACGAAGGTTGAGAGTGCGGTTGTGGATTTCAGGTTGCTTGCTTGAGGATGCCCGATCGACTATTTGACGCGACCCCAGTGCTCGGCCATGAACAAAAGAAATGGTGCAACAGTCAGCGGTAAGCTGCTGGTGCAAGTCTGAAAATTATGTCCAATTGCCTAGAAAAGGCTGCCTTTAACCCTGCAACATGCTGACATTTCAACCGCCTGGATTTGAGCAAAAAGTCATCGAGACGCCCCTGGGCATCATGGCCTATTACACCCAAGCCATTGGCGGCCTGTGGGATACCCCTCCCGGTTCGCCTGACCAAGGGACGCTGATTTGCCTGCATAGTTTGGGCGGCGGGTCGTCAGCTTATGAGTGGTCAAAAGTGTATGGTGCGTTAGCTGCTGACTATCGCATCATCGCACCAGATTTGGTGGGATGGGGGCAATCGGCGCATCCGCAACGCAGCTACAGTGCTGAAGATTACTGCGGGATGATTGCCTACCTGATTGAAGAGATCGCGGAGGCGCCGGCAGTGGTGGCCGCTACTTCACTGACGGCGGGTGTCGTGGTGCAGTTGGCTATCAAGCGACCCGAGCTGCTGAAAGCGCTATTTCTCGTGTCGCCATCTGGTAACGATGATTTTGGTGCTGATTATGCCTACAGTTTGCCCGCTGTCTTGGCTGGAACGCCGGTCATCGATCGCCTCGTTTATCAATTGGGGGCCGCGAACGAAGCAGCGGTCACTCAGTTTCTTGTCAACTTTTTGTTTGCCTACCCTGATCGCATCACGGCGGAAATCGTGAATGCCTATACAACTTGCACGCAGCAGCTCAACGCGGATTATTCGGCATTGTCTTCTCTCAAAGGCGATGTCTGTTTTGATCTGACCCGTTATATCGGTCAGCTGACGGTGTCGACGACCTTGGTTGTGGGTGAATCAGCGCGATTTAACCGTCCCAGCAAAATCAAGCGACTGGCGGCGCTCAACCGACAGGCGATTCGGGCGGTGCATGTGGTGCCTGAGGTCGGCGTGCTGCCCCACGTGGAAGCTCCCGCCGTCGTAGTTGGCCTGTTGCGAGCTTTTTTACGCAGTGTGTTGGCAGCGCCAGAAACTAAAACACAGGTAACCGCTGCTGTCGCCTGAAATTGCTCGTTAGGGTGCGGTGTTTTTGAGCGCACCAGTCAGCCGTTGGCAGTCTTAGACGGAGTAAGCGAGACCGCTTTTCTCCAGTAATTTAGGGTTAAAGGGTCTCCCATAGAGTGCAGGCAAGCAACGTTTGCTGAACCCTAAAACGGTTGAATGAAAGTCGATTTCTGACGGGTGATCGCTCTCAAACGGCGAGCTTAGATCGCGTGAAGTTGACAATGCGGCCAAAACTTTCGGGTTCCAGGCTCCCCCCGCCGACCAGAACGCCATCGATTTCGGGTTGTGCCATGATCTCGTCAATGTTGCCTGGTTTGACCGAGCCGCCGTACTGAATTGGGACGTTAGGCTGGTCAAGCTGCTGGCGCATCGTGCCAATCACATGGTTAGCATCGCTTGACTGACAGACATCGCCTGTGCCAATGGCCCAAATCGGCTCGTAGGCAATCACTAAGTTATTTTGATCCACCCCCACCAAATCTCGGGCCAGTTGCTTGCTAATAATGGTTGCGGTTTCACCGCAATCGCGCTGCTCTTTCGTTTCGCCGACGCACAAAATTGGGCTTAAGCCATGCCGTTGCGCGGCTAGGAGTCGCTCGTTCACCGTTTCATCGGTTTCACCAAAGTACTGTCGTCGCTCACTGTGGCCCACAATGACGTAACGAACACCAATCTCAGCCAGCATGTCGCCTGAGATCTCGCCGGTATAAGCGCCGTCATCTTCCCAATGGACATTTTGCGCCCCGAGCATGACTCGACTGCCGTGCAGGTTTTTAGACAATGCTCCGAGCGTGGTGAAAGGCACGCAGAGAATGACTTCGCGATCGTCAGGTGTCTCTGCGATCTGGCTCATAAACCCTTGCAGAAACGTCAGTGCGTCCCCTTGGGTTTTATGCATTTTCCAATTTCCGGCGATAACAGTCTTACGCACAGGTCGTTTAGCTAAATTGATTTACAAGCGGTATGCATCATTGCATCCTACTAGCAAAGGTTGCCCGAATCAAATGATGGGAAACCAGGAAGAACGGTGTGTCAGCCTCTAACTCGCAAGGCTCTATCCCCTTACAGAGAGGCTTTCAGCAGATCAATAAGCGGCCTAACACAGGGCGTGATCGGCGTTGTTGATGGGCTGCCCCGCTCGAAAATGCATTCCCCAACTGCCGCGATCGCCCTCATGGATGGCGGTGCCGGGCGACGGCATAAACTTTACACAACAAAACAGGCTAGGTGCTGAAGCTGACCTAGCCTGTTGAGGTATTGCTGGGCGCTGAAGAATGCTCTAGTCGGCGGCGACCCGAATATTGATGGTTGAGGTCACCTCAGCGTGCAGCTTGATGGTGGCGCGGTATTCGCCCAGCTTGTTGATGTCGGGAACGGTAATGTCGCGACGATCCACTTCTTTTTGCGTAGCTGCTTGAATAGCTTCAGCCACATCAGCCGCAGTGACGGTGCCAAAAATCGCCTCTTCTTCACCGACTGGCTTTTTAATCACAAACATGCCGATGGTTTCTAGCGCGGTCTTCATCGACTCGGCATCGGCTTTGATTTGCTCTAGACGCTGGCGAATCTCTTCCCGTCGCCGCTCCACCTGTTTGAGGACGCCCGGTGTCGTGCGCACCGCTAACCCCTTGGGAAATAAGTAGTTGCGGGCATAGCCTGGGGCGACTTCTACCAAGTCACCCGAAATCCCTAATTTGCGAATGTCTTCTTGTAAGACAACTTGAACTCGTTTAGCCATAATTTTCCTTCGTACGCCCGGTCTAATACTTTACCCAATGGCAGTCGTGAAAGGCAAGCCTCAATCACGATGTTGGTCAGTGTGATCGACCCCACGATCGAGTTGAGCGGCGGCACTGGTTCACCGACTGACGACTAGCGCCCGGAAATCAACGATCGCCCTAGCAAACAGTGGCAGAATAGCCATAGCTTCAGAGAGATGGCACCATGCAACAACTATTTTTAGCCTTGATACTGGCGCTGTGGGTGATGGTGATCGCGATTGTCTCGGTGCAGAATGCGACCCCAGTGGCGATTGAGTTTTTGGGGCTGCGCTCGGTTGAACTCCCCGTCGGCGTCGTGCTCAGCTTTGGCGTTGCTGGGGGGCTAGTGGTAACGGCGTTACTGATGACGGTGGCGCGCAATCGTCGGCCGCAGCGATAGCCCGGATGCCCAGTTAGAACTCAACGTCCCACCAGCCAAAACCGGGGCCGATAAATCGAACAGTGAGCCAGAGAGCCACCATGGCAAAAATGCCAATCCAGGCTCCCTGAGTGGTCCAGGCGACAAATTTTTCACTCTGTCCTTTCGTCAGTGGGATCCAGGGCAAGATTTTTTCATCCTTACCGTAGTCGTCTCCCAGCTGTTCTTTGCGGCGTTTGGCTTCTCCCATGACAGACCCTATGAGCAATGTCAGCAACCGATGTCTTGTCCCATCAGCGGAGGCGACGCCGGTTATTTTGCATCATACCCTGTTCTAAAAGCGATGCTGACTGGGGGGTAAGGCGGTGGGTTCTGACAGCCACAGTCGCTGACGTTGGTGAAAGCGAATCGCGGGGTTGAGGGTCTCTAAAATTTGGCGGCCATAGCTGCGGTGGTTGACGCGGTTATCTAAAATGGCCACGATCCCCTGATTCGCTCGCGCCGGCGCGATCGCGCGCTGCAGCTCTGTAAGTGCCGTAGGCAGCAGATAGAGGCGAAACCAATCTTGCCGCGATCGCTTGTAATAGGCGACGCGTCCTGCCACGAGGGGATTTTCTAAGGAGGGTAGGGGCAAGGTGGCTATGGCGAGCAGCGTGGGGTGCGGCAATTGGGTTTGATGAGCCTGCCAAAAGCGCCACCCGGTTACCAGCACGCCAGTTTCAGAAAGATGGGTAGTTTCGACCTGGACGCGTGAGCCAAACTGCGCTGCCAGTGCTGTGGCGACTTGCTTTTTCAACGGGGTGTCATCAACCAGTATGACGGTGAGTCCGGCGCGGCTGGTGCCAGCGACGACGAGGTGGGCGAGTTCTTCTAGCAGTACTGGCTGAAACTCAGCGGTGTTGGGAAAGGGAAGGCGATCGGGCAGATATAAATGAATTTCTTCGGTTTGGCGATCAGGGTTGAACTTGAGGCAGGTCATATCGCCTAGCCCGAGCCGCTGTCGAAACTGGGTGGCTTCGGAGGTGGTGTCTAAAGCGCCACCCATGAGCACCAGGGGTTGCTGTTGCCAGCAGGGCGCGATAAAGGGGGCCACATCAATTGGCGCACAGTTTAAGGTCCATTGACCGGTATCGCGGTTGAGCCACGCCCACTGCAACGACTCTACCCGGTCGACCTGAGCCCAAAACTCTTGCCAACGGGGCGGCATGCCGATCTGTGCGGCATCGTCGTCTAACAGCACCTGACGGATGGCCATGAGCGCTTGCCGCTCAGCCGCTTCGATCAGGTGACAGTGGTAAGGATTGGGCGGATGTTGAAAAATACTGTGGGTCAGTTGTACACGGGCATCGCGAATCAATGCCTGGTGTTGGGGGTAAGCCTGCATCAGGCTTTGCCAGGTGTCGGCATCGAGGGTAATAGTGAGGCGATCTCGAATCCAATGTTCGAGGTCGTCGGCCCCATCGACAAACACCGGCACTCCGGCGGGAAACCGATTTTGCTGGTGGAGGCGATCGCTCAGCCACGCTTCTGGACTGGTGACGAATAATCCCTGGAAATGCTCGCCCGGCCAAGCATCACCCCAGTGCACGGGTTTTTGACTCGGCATCCATTCCTGCAATCGGGGGATGTCGCCGTAGAGCACTGCCTGCCGGAGCGTTTCCGGTAATACGAGCACGGCTGGATCAGGCCACAACAGCAGCGAGATCAGATAGCTGAGCCGATAGTGCCCCTGAAAGAGGGCAGAGGTTCCTACCTGCATTAAGGAACTCCGCCCCAAGCGCAAAGCTCGAGCGGCAAGGCGGGCCATCGTGAGATGGTGAGGCCAGTCGGCATTGCCATGATGTCGCAGGAAAGCCCGCAACTGTTCATGAACCTTTGCTTCCAGCACGTCCTTGCTCCTTAAAGCGTAATGCTGTCCATTGTGACATAGCCGTTCCAGAGTACTCAAGAGTTGACTCACGGCCCTGTCAGTGCAGGGTCGGGCCGATCTCTTTTCCCTCTGACAGAATGCTCTGACATGCCGCCACCGGTGCTGCTCCCGAAGCGCGCTCAACTTATCATTGGGGGCGGCTCAGGGCTGGCAGTGAGAAACATTGATCATTCCGTCGGATAAGTGCGAGGCCTGGCAGCGATTTAGAGGAGACCATTGATGATTGAGTGCAGCAGCCCCAGGACGACTCGACTAAATCATCTGCAGCTCGGCCATCAAATGCTCAACCTGATTCATGACGAGATCGTTGGGGTCTTGGCGCATCAGGGGCAAGAGTTCTCGCAGCACGCGGGGCGAAGCAATCTGCAGATACGACAGTACGGCCTCGCGCACAAACCCGGTGGGATGTTTGAGGCAGGCCACGGTGTTTTCGGCGCTGAGGCTCCAGCGTTGAGCGCGGGCGAGATGAAAGCAGCAGGCCAATCCCCAGTCGGAGAGGAAATAGCGCAGATCGAGTAGATAGCGCAGGCGATCGCTGGCCGATAGCGACTGATAGACAAACAGGTTACTGTTCGCCAGAACTTCAATTTTTTCCAGCCAGGAACGGCGATCCAAAATGATCAAGATTGCCCGCTTGCTGGGAATGTCGAGGGTGTTATCTAAAATCTCGATGCCGCGCGCCCGGTTAGAGGCGGTGCCTCCCTGCCAGCTCACCTGAGCTGCTTGAATCGCTGCTGGGGGTGAGATAAAGCGCAGCAGCATAAAAATGCGTTCGATCGCATCGCCCTGTAATTCTTCGAGCGATCGCAGCAGCAGGCCAATTTCTCGGCCTACCAGCGTGTCGTCAGAGAGATCGACCAGCCCGCCATAAATCTGACCGATAAAGGTGAGTTCCTGGTTGATCAGTTCTTCGACGCCGTCACGACCAAAGCGATCGAGGGCCGCATCAATGCCCTGCGATCGCTTGAGGCCCGTTTCTTGTACCAGCCGTAGCAGAATGCGCAATAGGGTGCGGCGGGTGCTGCCCCAGGTGGTCATCAGATTTTGCAGCAGACAGTCAATGGCTTTGTCGGTGCCAATGTTGCCAATGGCCTGCCAGGCTTGATTACGCAAACTGTCGGGCTTGTAGCTATCGAGGGCCACCGACTCTAGCAGGGGTAGGGCATCGTTGCCGAGCCGCGTCAGCGCCTGACTGGCCGCCTCACGGGTTGATTTATACTGCAGAGCCTTGAGTAGCGACGGGTAATACTCCTTCAGGTGGGTAGCGGCGATCGCTTCGAGCAAGGCGCGACGCACGCGCAGCGATTCATCCTGCAGCAGATTGGGAATGTAGAGCCGCAGCGACTGCAGATAGTCGGCTTCGCCCAAGGCCCGACAGCCCATCACCCGCTCTCGTTCGCGATCGTGGGTGAGCATCTGCCGCAGGGTGTTGACGGCTTCGTTTTTTTCGCGAGCGTTGCCGTGACGCAGCATGAGCGAGGCGGCGGTACCCCGTACGACAGGATCAATCTCGGGTTTCAAATAGGCCTGCAGCTTGTCGATGTCGGGGCTATCGTCGGTGAGCCAGATATAGCGCAGCGACAGGGCCAAAATTTCCGGTGGCTGTTCAGTCTCAATCAGCTGGCGCACATTGGGCGTATGGTCGCGATTGGGATAGGCCAGCATGGCCTCTAAGCTCTGCCGTCGCAGCGGGGCGGGTATGGCGGTTAAGCGGGGCGCCAGCACTTCACCGACGCCTTTGGGGTCAAGCTGCCCCAGCAGCTCAATGCAGGAGCGCTTGTCAGCCTCGGAGCCGGGTTTTTCGAGCTGCTCGATGAACGCTTTTTTCAGCACCCGTAGGCTCGCATCCGTCATGCTGAGCAGGCCACGCTGGGCACTTTTGACCAACAGTTCGAGATACTGCGATCGCAAAAATAGAATTGCCCCTAACCACACGACCGCCAAGAAGACGATCACAATTAAGAAAAACTGGGTCTGCAACTGCTGACTGGTGAAGCCTAACCAGTTGGCCCAGCCGATGCTCAGCAGAATAAAAATGCCCGTGCCCCCCATGGAAAGTGGCTCGGCAATGCCCCCCACCAGAGATTGAAAGATGGTGCGCTGACTATCCGGAATGGGTTGAAACAGGACCGGTCGGGTACTCGCCACCAACGTATAGCGCAGCCACTCGTCGAAAAATTTGAGAATGACCAGACCAAAGAACAGCGCGATCGCCCCCAAAAAGATGGGGTAGCTGCCAACAATCGTCATGATGCTGATGCCCACAATGACCAGAGGCAAGATGGACAGCACCGCAAATACCCCCTGCCGCTCAATTAAGCGGCTGGAGGTAAACCATTGGGTTAACAGTTCAATCAGGCCGAGCAGGCCGCTAAAAATGCCGAGAAAAGCGGCGATTTCATCGATTTCTAACGTGGCCTCAAGCTGGGTGAGATATTCAAACTCGATGAGATACATCAAAATTTGCGCCAGCACAAAAAAGCTGAACAGCATCACCACGTATTGGCTGATCTTGTCACGCGATCGCTGGGCTTTGTGGGCATCTTCACCCGCCTCTGCCTGCCGCTTCAGTGAGTCAGGAAACGCGTGCTCGTAGTTGCGGCTGATCAACAGCAGAATGCCCGCCCCCACCAACATGATCAAAAACGACAGCAGCAGCACATTTTTCAGACCGACCAAGTTAACCAGCAGTAAGACCGAGAAGCCACTCAAGACATCGGCCACCAAATTGCCGCTGCTAATCAGAGGAAAGGTGCGTTTGATTTCTCGAATGTTGAAAAGCTGATTGGCGGTAATCGAGACGTTGAGATCGTTAAGGCCGTAAATCGCCTCCATCCACAACCGCATGGCAAAAACGGTCAAGGGTAGCAAGGCTTCCACATCCAGCCCCCAACGAAACAGGAGAACCGGAATGGCCATCACCACTGCAATGAGCACAATCACCCACCGCAGGGAAAAAAATCGCTGCATCCACGAATAGACGAAGCTCAGGCCAAACCCCACCACTGCGCTAAAAATGTAAATCCACGGCAAAGAAGACGCGCCATATTCATCCAAAAATAGGGCCGCTGAGCTGACTTCCAGCCACAAAATCCCCATCGAGGTGGCGGTGTAGAAGGCAAACATCAATAAGGTGCGCTCGGCCTCGTTGGGCCGCAGATTGATAATGCGCAGCAGCCGCTGTTGCCAAGCGGGAATTAGGGGAGATGCAATCCGACTCGATTTCATGGGTTAGGGAGAACTGTGAGCAGCGATCGCCCTAGTGACCATTGAGATGGCTATTTTCTCGGCGATAACAGCATCATCATATTGCGCCCTTCCCGCTTTGGCGCCTGTTGCATTTCGGCAAATTCGGCTAAATCACCAGCCATACGGCGCAATAGTTTTTCTGCTAGGTCAGAATGTTGAATCTCGCGGCCTCGAAACATGACCGTGGCTTTCACTTTGTCGCCAGATTTGAGGAACCGTTGAGCATTCTTAACGCGCACGTTGTAATCATGGTCGTCGATTTTGTAGCGCATCTTGACTTCCTTCACTTCGACGTGATGCTGTCGCTTGCGGGCCTCTCGAGCCCGCTTTTCCTGCTCGAATTTGTATTTGCCGTAGTTGATAATGCGGCATACCGGTGGCGTAGCCTTGTCGCTGACTAACACGAGGTCTAGGTCTTTGGCTGCGGCGAGTTGTAGCGCTTCACGGGGCGGCATGATGCCGAGCTGGGCCCCGTCATCGCTAATCAGACGGATCTCCGGAAAACGAATGTTCTCATTGATGGGGGGAACGTTTCGCGGGTTTCGACTGCGCATGCTCAACTGGGAAATAGAGGTGAGGGCAAACGAGAAGCTCGAAATTTGATTTAGCGTAATCGGTTAATTGAGTTTTCGTCCAGGGGGGAACAGCCCGCCGCTAGCTATGCAGCGTGATTGTGATCACTGACTCTGGTGCCATCCAGGCTGGCAGCGAATTGCAGCCGCAGATGGCATCTTTGCGAAGTGCAAAAAAATGTTTACATTTGGCCGGCTAACAGTGCTCTGCGACAGCCCTCTCGATGCGCCAACTGAATGAGCCGATCGCGAGGCGGTCATCAGGGAGCTGCTGAATTCTGCGGCGCAACGGTTTCAGCTCTCGGCTGGTTTGGCGGGACAGGTGTCGTGATGCCTGTCCCGCTAGGGTTTGGTCATTTGCCGATGGCGCTCTCCTAACGCCCCTGCCACCACAGTTCCCCTTCTTTCCAGATATCTCAGACGCACTGTCTCTGCCCACCGCTTAATTGCCCTCGCTGGGCTGATTTAGAAACCTCACTAGACGCTTAACAAAAGCCTGGCGTCAGGCTACGATCACGTCTTGCCCTACAAACATTCCACCCCTGAGGGGACGGGAGGTGCTGCCGAGATTATGAAACACACACTGTCGGTTTTGGTTGAAGACGAAGCGGGCGTTTTGACGCGGATTGCTGGATTATTTGCCCGTCGGGGTTTTAACATCGAGAGCTTAGCGGTGGGACCCGCTGAGCAGATGGGCGTTTCTCGCATCACGATGGTGGTGCCAGGCGACGATCAGGTGATTGAACAGCTGACGAAGCAGCTCTATAAGCTCATCAACGTTTTAAAAGTGCAGGACATTACCGAAGTGCCCTGTGTTGAGCGCGAGCTGATGCTGATTAAGGTGAATGCGACGAGCGCCAACCGGTCAGAAATTTTGGAGCTGGTACAAATCTTTCGGGCGCGCGTGGTGGATGTTTCGGAAGATTCTGTGACGATTGAAGTCGTGGGCGACCCCGGTAAAATGGTGGCGATCGTTCAGGTTTTAGGGCGCTTTGGCCTGCGAGAAATTGCCCGCACGGGCAAGATTGCCCTCACCCGCGAGTCAGGCGTCAATACCGAATATCTCAAATCGCTGCAAAGCAAGCTGCAGTAGCCGAGCAAACTTTCAGCCCAAAGTGGGTTGAGTGAGACCTTGAATTTGCTTTTGGGCAGCGGTGGTCAACCCCTTGCCCTGCACCAACACGTTGAATTGTCCTAACCCGAGGGGACTAATCAGCTGATGTAGCGCGTCACGGCGGTGCAACGCTCGATTGAGGGTATCTCGGTCAGTGGCCTGCAGTTGGGCTAAGGCGTTGAGGCGATCGCCCAGCCCCAGCGCCATTAGAAATAGAGCCTGGGGCACCTGGCCTAAGGTGACTAATCCGGACTGTTCCCCCTGGATTTGCAAGGCGGTGAAATCGACGTGGGCGGTGATGTCTTGTTGGCCAATGTTGACTAGGGGATCGTCATGATGGGCGTGCTGGGTATAGCACTGCAGCGTACCCTGCGATCGCGCTGGGCTGTAGTAGCGATCGGCCTCGTAGCCGTAGTCAATCGTCAAGAGGTAGCCGCGCTGCAGCTTGGCGGTTACTTGCTGCAGCCACCGTCGCGCTGCCAAATTGATCTCCGTGGTGAAGCCCACTGCATAGGGCGGACAGGTGAGCTGAATGCCCACATCGTCAAAATAGGTGGCCAACTCGGGCGTTGAGAGGGCCGCCAGCACGGTCGTGAACGGTCGCTGCGGTTCCGACGCCAGGGTGACATAGTGCTCTTGCAGGCCGTTGGCTGTCAGTGTGACCCGATGCACCGGCAGGGCATCCACCAGCTCATTCGAAAAGATGCAGCCCGTGATTGACTCAGGGGGCAAATTGGTCAGGGCACGCCACTGCAGGGAGAGGTATGACTGCCAACGGTTTAGACGCTGCTGCTGGGCCGCGCGGAGAGCCGGGGAAGTCTCAAGCAGGGTGTAATGCAGGGCGGCTAGACAGTCGGGGTGGTGGGTGTGCAGATGCTGCAAAATGCTGTCGGCCATCAGCCCTTGTCCTGGCCCGACTTCCACCAGCTGCCAGGGGCGCGGTTTGCCCAGCCGCTGCCACATATCGACAAACTGGTCGGCCAGCAACTCGGCAAAATCACCACTCAGGTGAGCTGACGTGACGAAGTCGCCCGCTTGACCGAGCTGTGATGTCTGGGCGGCATAGTAGCCAAACTGTGGATGATAGAGGGCTAGCTCCATAAAGTCGACAAAGGGCAGCCGACTGTGTGGGGTGCTGGCAATGCGATCGCGAATGACCGCACAAAGTTCGGGAACACCGATTTGTACCTGCATGGGTGAAATCCTGTGTCCTACAGCTGGCTTTAGAGTTGAGGTAACAGCGCTTGCACGTCAGGATGCTGGAAGAACGCTTGGGTATCGGCGATTAGGCGAGGCCCCCAGAGGTTCTCAATCAAAAACTCGATTTCGGCATAGCGGCTGTCTTTTTCTAAAGCGGGAATCCCAATTTCTAACGCCGCGGCTTCGTTGCCTTTAGCAAATTGAGCAACGGCGATCGCGAGTTCGGGTTCGGGCTCCATCGGAGCGATCGCGAGCGATTCTTCCCAACGAGCAATGGCGTCGTCAACGGCCCCCTGCTCATACTGCACGAGGCCGATATTATTGACCGAAGGCCAAAATTCTGGGTCGATGTCTACTGACTTTTGATACTGGGCGATCGCCGGTTCAAACTGATCGAGCTTGAAATAGGTATTGCCCAAATCGAAGAGCGCTCCCGGATTGTCCGGTTCTAGCGTAAGGCCCGACTCGAGAAAATCAGATGCTTTTTGGTACTCACCATTGCGAAAATGAGCCGTGCCCAAGGCGAACAACACCGATGAGTTATCTGCTTCTAGAGCTTTGGCGCGGTTGAGGGCCGCGATCGAGTCGTCAAACTCCTCAACCTGTAGATATAGGGTTCCGAGCAGCCCCCAGACAGCAGCGTTATCGGGCACCAGCTGAGCGGCCAATTGAGCCTGAGCCAGGGCGATGTCATATTGCTGCAGTTGAGCGAACTGAGCGGCCTCTTGAGCCAGCACCAACCCCTGTTCTTCTAACCGTTCTGCATCCAACGGTAGGACATAGGGCAAGAGGGCTTGGCCCATCACGGGGGGAGCCATTGTCCACAAGCCGACTGCGGTTAAGGCAGAGAGTAAAGATGTCCGAATCAGCACGACAGATCCTTTGTTCGCTAGGGCACTTTGTCATTAGCCAGCTTAGCTTACTCGACCACCCGCGAATGACTTCAACGAGTCGTGCCAGTTTCTGCCGACGGCGGCGTGTCTAGTCGAGGGTGGCGAAATGTCTACCATTAAACTGCAGCTGGGGTTTAGGTGTATGGCTGGGGGTTCAGGGTGGGCAACCGTCCTAGCATCGGGAGACTTCTCCTGCCCGGTAATATCTGTCACCCGGAGTGGTTGTAACATCCCCCTGATGTTTGCCTGCTCTCTTGCAACCCAACTCAAAATTCAGAGGGTGCGACTGAGGTCACAGGATCTCCTCGAACCTAATCCAACAGCAGATTGGCAATGTGGGCGTAAATTTGCGTCAGTGGGTGGTCGGGAAATCGCAGGCTAAAAATATCGCTGCTGCCGAGCTGAATCATTTCTTCGGTCAGCGGCAAAATCGAAGCCACGGGGACGCCATAGGTGGCTTCGACTTCAGATTTTAGAGCCGCAAAGTCAAAGGAAGATAGTGCCTTGTTAACCATCAACAGCATCTTAGGCACTTCTAGACGGCGCGCAATATCAACGGTCACCGCAGTGCCCTGAAAGTCTTGGCGATCGGGCCGCATAATTAGCAACAGCACGTCAGAGATGGTGATGGATAGCAGTGTCTCTTCGTTCAGGCCAGGATGGGTGTCAATGAACAAAAAGTCTAGATTTAGCTGCTGAATCAACCCCTGAAAGCCATCATTGAGCAGACCGACATCGTAGCCTTCCCGCAGGACGCGGGCGATTTCTCCGGCTTTGAGGCTGGAGGGAATGAGATAAATCGCGCTGCCTGCAGCACCCGTTTCATGAAGTACATGGCTGACGTCATAGGCGGCTTCTTCGACTGAACAGCGACCCCACAAATAATCGTTGAGGGCCAGATTCATATGGCTTTCATCAAAGCCAAACAGCACGTGAATGCCTGGAGACTGAATATCGGTATCAACGATGCCCACGCGCTTGCCGTGGCGGGCCACCGTTGCGGCTAAATTTGCCGTTGTATTCGATTTGCCGGTGCCTCCTCGAAAGGAGTGGACAGACACCACTTTGACCATATCTCTACCTTCCCGTGCAGTCGTGCCGCCGTAACTTTGCAGCTAATTTATTCATGACACAGCTACTCACGATTCTCAACAGCGATTAGACGTATTTATTCGTTGGGTCAGTGGCGATCATCGAGCTAGCCGCGATCGCGTCAATCAGCCGAGCCAGAGCATTTTGGTGCTGGGCTCAGATACCTGATAGCCCCAATGAAATACTTTTATGAAACAACTTTTATGAGACAAGTGTATGAGAAAGCCCCTGCTTATCCCGACAAAAGCCGCAAAAGCTTGACATCCCTTTTTAGCACGGTTGTTCCCCAAGCTTGGGGTTAATGTCGATATCAGCGGCAAATCACCCGTTATCTCGGGGGCTAGCTGTAGGCCATAACGCCTTGCTCGATAGCGCAACCGTCCGCTGGCTGCTGGGGTTGCGGTCATGCGGGCGGAACGGATTCACAATACTTTGCAAGGGCTTTCAAACACCCATTGATTCTAGGAATCTGCAATCCCGTCTGCTTCAGAGTGACGATGGGGGTGCAGAGGTTGCCAGAGGGTGAGACGCCAGCTAATTGCCTGTTCAAGACTGGTATTAAAAGAGGAGGGTGACGGCATTCAGCCGTTGGCATGATTCATGGATTGTCATTATTCAACCTGCGTCAGCCAGCGCTTTCTTGCGTTTGCCACAAGTTTGAATGCAGCTGCCAGTTTCTGCTCTATCCTTGATTCTTTATGGTAAGTGCTCTAAAACAGGAGTCAACTCTTTGGGCATTGTAGGTTTAACACTGGGTTGCCCGAGTTTTGGCTAACTATCTACCTTTATGCTGACGAGTGTTGATCGATTATTGTTTGTGCGGGGTGTCCCGATCTTTAAGGAGCTCAGGGATGACTTTTTGGTCAGACTCGCCTCCATTATGGATGAGCTGTCGTTTCCTGAGCGCCACACGATTTTTACGGAAGGCCAGGAAGGCCGCGCTCTTTATATCGTAGTGTCGGGGCGAGTTAGCGTTCACCTGCGGCAACAAGAACTCGCCCAACTCGAAGAAGGCGCTTGCTTTGGCGAGATGTCGCTGTTTGATGCTGAACCTCGCTCAGCGTCGGTCACTACGCTAGATGCCTGTGATTGCCTAATGCTTACCCAACAGCAGCTATATGAGGCGATCGACGAAACTCCTGGGATTGCGATTAACATTATTCGCCTGCTGTCTCGCCGCATTCGTGAGCTCAATAATGAACTTAACGAACGCCAGCAAGAGGTCAAAGATCTGTCTCGGCAAAATAGCTTGGCATACACCGCCGATGTGCAGCGATTGCCTCTGACCACACCCCGCCAACGCTTAGCATTAGAGGACGGCAGTCCTAGTACGTTTGAAGAAAACGGCAGTTTTCCCTATGGCAGTTTTCCTTATTAGGGCGATCTCGCTGGCGGAGATTGCTCATCAAGGCGATGGCCGTAGGAATAGTTGTGATCGATGCCGATACTGACGAACGGATGATGACTCGCTGAACCCGTCTGACAGAAATGGGGGTTCTTCTCCGCAATTGCCTTCATCCTGGGATTAAGAGCCCGGTGGAGAGCTGTGAGCGTCGTCTTCATATCCCCGTGTTACCAGCGTCTCGACTGTCACCGCTGCCCTGAGTCCAGTAAAAGAAAAGGAATCCCTCACGCTTAAATCACGATGAATTTGTCTCAGCGTCTCTGGCAACAAAATCAAGATCTGGCCCGTGCCTGCCTCGAACATCCGTTTGTGCAAGGCATTTACGACGGCACCCTACCGCAGAAAAAGTTTGCCTACTACGTCGGGCAAGACGCCTTCTTTTTGGAATCCTTTGCGCGTGCCTACAGCATTGCAGCGGCGAAGGCTCCTGACTGGCAGGAGTTTGCGGTTTTTCACGAATTGGCCAATGGTGTGCTCGAAGAACTCAAGCTGCACCAGACCTATGCCAAGACGTGGGGCGTCTCGTTGAGCGATGTGCAGCCCGGCAGCACCACCCGGCGGTATACCGACTTTTTGCTAGCGATCGCCTGGGGGCAAGAGATCGGAGTGACGGCAGCGGCGATGTCGCCCTGTATGCGGCTGTATGCCTACATCGGTCAGGCGTTGGCCAGTCGCGGCATTTTAGAGAATGCCTACAGTGACTGGGTGCGCACCTACAGCGGCGATGATTTTTCCCCGCTGGTGACTCAGCTCGAAGCCCTGGTTGATCGTCACAGCACCGACAATCCGCTGGTAGCGGAGACGTTTCGCTATGCCATGCTCTGCGAACGTGATTTTTTTGAGGCTGCCTGGCGAGGGGAGTAGCGGCTTATACCCAGACATATTGCTCGACTCCCAATGGGAGTTGCGTAATGCTAGGGAGCCAAGGTTCGATCACTCAAGCACAGGGTTGTTGACTCATGCTTCAGTACAGTGCCTGCATCAGACGCTTGCGATAGGTCTGGGTCAGAGGATGCTCGTCGCCTAAGAGGCCAAACAGCGTCAGCAGGGCTTTGCGACCGCCGTCGTTGCGATATTTGCGATCGCTTTGCACGAGCGCCAAGAATTGTTCCAGTGCTGTTTCATAATCCTCCGCTATCGCTGCCTTGGCTCCAGCGAGATACTGCTGATCAGCGGGGGTGGTCGGCGTGAGTTCGGCGATCGTTTGATGAAAATCCATCAGCGATCGTACCGCCGTTGCCTGGGCGCCGTAAGGACGCTGCAGCGGATCGATCTGATCTAACAGCCCGGTGGCGGTAGTGAGTTCGCCCTGCTTGAGATAGAACTGAGCCGCC
The DNA here is from genome assembly GCA_038523235.1 of Cyanobacteria bacterium J06626_4. GTDB lineage: Bacteria > Cyanobacteriota > Cyanobacteriia > Phormidesmidales > Phormidesmidaceae > Halomicronema. The sequence goes on along the minus strand of JBCBJQ010000028.1, from coordinate 12,316 downwards.
TCTAGCAACAGGGCCGGGCGATCAGGATATTGGGCCAGGAGGGTGGTGTATTGTGCGCCTAGCTGCTGGCGATCGCCCGAGGCGCGGATCGTCTCTAATTGAGCCATGGCCTCATCAAACGCCGAACTCAAATTGAGCTGCTCTAACAACGTGCGGATTTGGGGCTCTTCTAACATGCCGACGAAGCCGTTATACAGCTGGCCCTGCAGCGCGACTCTGACATCGGGCACACCCTCGACCTGATAGATCCGTGCCAGTTCAGGATTTTGATCAATATCGACAGCGGCTAAGACAAAGTCATACTCGGTCGTCAGCTTTTCTAAAACGGGTTTGAGCATTTTGCAGGGTCCACACCACTGCGCAAAAAAATCGACCACTACCGGGGTCTGAAAGGAGCGGGCCAGCACCTCTTCTTCGAAGGTGGGGCTAGTGACTTCAACGATGGCTCCCATAGTCTGGCTCCTGATGCCTATTTGCCAATAACGAACAACTCATAGAGTGATAGCAGCACCTCGATCACAATCAAGATCACGACATACCACTCTAGCCTGAGACCGGTGTTTTGCCGTTGAATATCGAGGGCCGTTTCAGCCGTGCGTGACACCAAGTCGAGCTTGCGTTCTAAGGCTAAATGCCGTTCGCGGATCTCGTACTCATCTTCAATGCGCGCGTAAAAACGATCTAGGTCTGGATACTCCCACAATAGTTCAGGCTTATCGACGATTTCTACCCGACCGACAATCTTGTGTTGAATGAGTAAACAGTTGCCGATTTGCTTCAGTAGGATTTTGGCCCCGCGCCGGTTAAACTTTTGGTCTTGTAGGCTCGTGGCAAAGGGTTCTATTAGGTCAAATACTTGGGCTGACTCGGCTTCGTACTCTGCTAAGACCACACTTTTAGCCAGCACATCGGCCACCAACTGCAAAATCGGCACCGTAAACTGCGATAGCAAAATGACAGTGTCCTCAACCTTGCCTTCGTTAATCGGAGCAAGACGAATTAAGACTTCCTCGGTCTCGGGTTCCGCAAAGGGATTTACAATCAAATCCTGCAGATCTGTCAAAAATTGGCTGGTTTCGGCGCTGGATAAGCCAAATAAGACGGCGACACCATAGTCAAATAGAACGACGCAGCTGTGATCACCGTTGGCAATAGTGAGCGGCTCTAAGGCCAACGGTGAGGTTGGGGTCAGGGGCTTGAGGTCAATCTTTTGGCCCACAAAATAGGCACAGACGTGAACTGTGTCAATATCGGCAAAAAGAACAGACATCTGTAATTTAGGGTGTGAAATATGTATGGATAATAAGCCCTGGGGCTGATCGAGGGCAGTTTCCTACACACACACTTATGGCTCACTCAAGACGCTGGCAACTGAACCATTTAGGACGCATAAAGGCATGGAACGCATCCTGTTTATCCTCGGCATTTTGGAAGACGAAGATGTCGACTGGTTGGTCAGCGCCGGCAACCGCTACGAGCTTGCCGGGGGTGAAGTGCTAATTCAGGAAGGGAGCGCGATCGCGGCGATTTATCTGATTCTGGCGGGGCAGTTTGTAGTTTCGATTGAGCGATCTCGCGATGCCGCCATTGCCCGCCTGTCGAGTGGTGAAGTCGTCGGTGAGATGTCTTTTGTCGATCATCTGCCACCGTCGGCCACGGTCACTGCCGTCGAACCCTCAGTGGTACTAGCGATTCGGCGTGACGTGTTGGAGCAAAAACTGGCGCAAGATGTTGGGTTTGCCAAAAGGTGGTATCAGGCTTTAGCAACGTTGCTATCGATTCGCCTCCGAGGCACTGTACAGCATTTGGAGGCCGAATTTTGGGAACCCACTACCTTGAATCAAAATCTCTTTTCGGATGACATGGCCGACAACATGAAGCTCGGCGGCATTCGCTTTGATTGGCTGATGCGGCGGCTTCGGGATACTGACGTACCGACCTGGGATACCTAGAGGCATACCCTGTGGGAAGGGCAAGACTCCACCGCCTGTGGCGTCAGAACGCCCTATGGATATTGGTCAGCAGACTTCAGCAGGTTAGTCGTTAGTGGATGACGTGCCCTCAAGCTGACGTGATCTGACTCACCGATTCACTGCCCCCTTTGTGAATAGATAGGTAGACGGTCAACGTCTGGGGTGGTCTAGTCAGCGTCAGCCAGAAATTTAGAAATTGTTGCGGAATTTGGTTGACACGGTGGAATAGCTGTTAATCAGCAGAGTTCTGCTGAATCAGGGGAATTATAAAAGAGCGGTATCGCTGATCGGGTGAGCATAACTTTAATGTTTACCGAGTAGGCTGATAATTTGATGTAATGGTAAAGTTACAAGACTTGATTGGCATGGCCATCAAGGTTTAAAGCATTGAATTGATGGTTGTCACACGTGGTAGGAAGAGGCGTCGAGCATGTCTCCAGAATCTCAGCTCAGTAATATCTTTATTGTTGAAGACAGCAAAGGACGACGCGAAATCATCCTCGATGGCTCTGTGTATTCCATCGGTCGTGATCCTAAGTGTGACATTCGTCTGTCTTCACAGTTTGTGTCTCGTCACCATGCCACCTTGGTACAGCTGCCCAAAGACGACAACACTTTTTATTATCGGATTGTTGACGGCAACCTCAAAGGTAAGCCCAGCGCTAATGGCATGTTGATTAATGGTCGCAAAGTCGCTGCCCATGACCTCAAAAATGAAGATGAAATCGTGTTTGGGCCGCAGGCTCGGGCGATTTACTATCAGCTCGACGCGATGCGACATCACCCATGCCGCCTGATGAATTTGATATCACGCTGATCAGTCCCAATATGGTTGATGAGCTGGAAGAAGAACTCGAAGATGGCTCCGCTGAATAGGAATCTCGCCGCAAGCTGAGAGCCGATGTCGGTTTTTCATTAGGGCGAGTCGAGCGGGCGGGCGTTAAGTCTGTGGTCAAAAATCTGATGGAAAGCGCTCAGGGGACAGCGGGGCTCAATGCTTGAAGTCAATGTGCTGGTTGCAGGCTGCGATCGCCCCGCGAATGACAGTCATTTTTCTGCTCACCCCGTCAGCGTTGATGCTCGGTAAACCAGCTGAGGTGCCAGAGCGGTGACGGTACCCAGGCCAGCGTGAAAGCACGGAAACTCAGGCCAGCTGAGCGATTAAACCCATAAATTTTCTGAAGCTTCTAACTAAGTTGCCCCGAAATCGGACGGCGGCGGTCACACTGTAGGGAAAGTTATTGCCCCTGGGCAGGAGTTCCATGGTTCGTCAGATTCGTTTCGTTCAATTCTTGGCGCTATGTCTGCTAGGAATCTTCCTCACTGCGGTGCTGGCTTTGGCGACTGGAACCAGCATTAGCCATCGAGCCTATGCCCAGAGCGAGGAAGCTCCGATCGAAGCGGTTGAGGTGGACGAAACCAGAGAGCTGGAGAATGATGCGGTCGCATCACTGCAGCCCTTTGAAACCTTGACGGAAAATCTCGAAGTTCAAACGGGACTCTTCACGCTGTATAGCAATGTCGAAAAAGGTGAAGCCTATCTGGCGATTGCGCCAGCGCAGCTAAATCGCAACTTTTTGCTGACCGCCACGCTGGAATCAGGCGTGGGCGAAGCCGGTCTGTTTCGCGGCTGGCCCATCAACGATTTGCTCATCCAGTTTCGCCCCATGGCGGGCGATCGCCTGCAAGTCGTCGTGCCCAATACCTATATTCGCAATCCTGGTGGTGAGGGCTGGCAGCAGCGCTTGCAGGATAGTTCGTTCAGCGATTCCATTATTTTTGCAATCGATGTGGTCAGCATTGATCCCACTACTCAGGCTCAGCTGATCGATCTGTCTAACCTGATCATGGATCGAGATTTGGCCAACCTGACGCAGTCTTTGAGCTGGGTGCTCGGGGGCTATAGCCGTAATCCCGAACTTTCGCGCCTCGATGCCCTGTCGATGTTTCCCAACAATTTGGAAATCGGCTCGATGGTGGCCTTTTCAGGTGGGGGCATTCCGGGTGATCCGCTAGCGGGGCTGTTTGGGTTAGTGCTGGATGGCATTCCCGACAGTCGCGGGTTTTCGCTAGACGTGCACTATGGGCTGTCGGCGCTACCGGATGGCAATGGTTTTGAACCCCGCCAGGCCGATGAGCGCGTGGGCTATTTCCCCACGGTGTTTCGCACGCCGGTACAGTCAGAACGCAACGATTCCTTTGTGCGCTACATCAATCGCTGGCACCTCGAGAAACAAGATCCTCAAGCGGCGATGTCGCCTCCAAAAGCGCCCATTGTTTTTTGGGTAGAAAATACCGTGCCTCCGGAATATCGCGATTCGCTCACTCAAGGGATCTTGCTGTGGAATGAGGCCTTTGCCGCTGCTGGCTTTAAAAATGCGATTGAAGCTCGGCAGATGCCCGACAACGCTGATTGGGACGCGTCTGACGTGCGTTACAACGTGGTGCGGTGGTCAGACTCGCTCAGTATGTGGGCATTGGGCTTTGGCCCGTCGCGGGTGAATCCACTGACGGGGGAGATTTTAGACGCCGACGTAATTTTGGATGCCAATGTGGTGCGCTTGCTGCGGCTGCAATATCAGTCACAGGGGCTCGATGCTTTGCCCGAAGCCGAATTTTATCTGCAGCTCTGTGGTCAGCGATCGCAAGCGTGGTATCTGCAGTGGGCGGCGCTGCAGCGTGGGGGCGAAGCCGGGCTTGCGCAGGCGCAAGCGATGACATCCCCGCCGCTGTCAGAGCGCCTGACCGATGATCAGTGTGCGGGCTATCTCGGTGGTCAACAGCATGCCTTTGGGGCCTTAGCGCTGGCGACCTTATCGGGTGCCGACTTTTCGAGTGAGCAGCTCGATGCCTACATTCAGCAATATCTGGTAGCGCTGACGGCGCATGAGATTGGGCATACCCTGGGGCTGCGCCATAACTTTGCCGGTAGCCGCCTGCTGTCTCCGAGTGACCTGAACAATCCCGCCATTACTCAGACTCGGGGCTTGGTGAGTTCGGTGATGGATTACTTTCCGCCCAACATTGCCCCAGCGGGCACGCCTCAAGGTGACTATTTTCCGACTCGGCTCGGTCCCTACGATCTCTGGGCGATCGAATATGGCTATCGTCAGGCACCCCCATCGCCCCTGCGGCGCGCAGAACAGCAGATGCTCAATGGCATTCTGCGGCGCAGTACAGAGCCCGCGTTAATCTACGCTACTGATGAAGACATCTTTGACTTCATTGATCCGGAATCGCGCGCGTGGGATCTCAGCGATGACCCGATGCAATATGCCAAATGGCAGTTGGATAACGCCCAAGCCGTTTGGGATCGGCTGAATCGTCTCTCGGTCGCCCCCGGTGAAGGCTATGGCAGCTTGCGTCGTCGGGTCGATCTAGTGTTCGGCTATTTTTTCAACAATACGCTCACGCTGACCGACTACATCGGCGGGCAGAGCTTCCGCCGATTAAACCCTTGGGAAAATCGCGATCGCACTCCTTTTGAACCGATCGCGGCGGCGAAACAGCGAGAGGCGTTGGTAGCGCTCAAGGAGCAGGTGTTTGCCGCCGATGCCTTTGAATTTTCGTCACGGCTCATTAACCAGTTAGCCCCTGATCGCTGGCGGCATTGGGGGGTTTCCCTGACCCGCTATCCGCTCGACTATCCAATTTATGAACGAGTGCTAGGGATTCAAAGTGCGGCGCTGAGCGACCTCTTTTTATCCGATCGCCTGGCCCGCGTGCGCGATGTGGAGTTCAAAACTGATGCCGAAGATGTGCTCACCCTGGCCGAACTCTACGAATCGCTCTATCAAAGCGTCTGGTCTGAAGTCACTACGGCAGAGGCGGCACCAGCGGTGTCGAGTCTGCGGCGCGGGCTGCAGCGGCATCATCTGAATATCTTGTCGAATCTGGTGCTGCGGCGCACGTTTGCGGATGCGCTGTTATCCCAAAGCTTTAACGAGTTTGTGGCGACACTCTCGACGCTAGGTGCCCCAGAAGATGCCCGCGTCTTGGCCCGCTATCAGCTGCGGCAAATTGAGCAAGATGTGACAGATACGCTCTCGCAGTATGGCGGTCGCATGGAAGTCACCACCCAAGCGCACCTCGAAGATACCCGCGATCGCATTGCCCGAGTTCTATCAGCTCCGCTGTTGGGGCTCTAGTGCAGCGCCAAGTTTGAATTTGTACGTCCTCAAAATTGAAGAGCAGGTGTCTTGTTTGGACGGGCATCTTGCCCGTTTTCCCGACAGGAATCAATCCGAATTGCCATCGTTCTGAAAGTCAACAACCCGCAAATTGAGAACTGACAGACCACTAGCCGAGGGGGATTGCCAAATCCCGATTCTCAAGCTGGTGTTTGGGCTGTACAACCTGGGGAGTGATGCCCCTATCAGACATCACTCCTGAAACAAGCGCGGCGTAGCTGTGATCTAGCCTTTGCGAGTGGGCATGCCGGTATAGGGTTGTACTCCCGTCGCTGGATAGTCATCATGGGCTGGGGCAAAGAGTTCTAACACTGCTTGCGCCAGCTCGCCAAAAAAGCCTGGCTTTTCTTGAATGACTGGAACTGCCTTGGTCATATCGTCTTCGGAAAATTCGTAGCCCTGCTGCTTGGCCAAATCGATCACTGCCGCCTTTTGATCCGCCGCTTTGACCTGTTCAGAGAGGGCCGAACTATCTGCAGCCTGCTTAAGGAAATCGAGCGCTTTTTCTTTAGACATCAGTAAATTTAAAATGCGACTATCTTTTTAGTCTCCATCAGCTCATTACGAACCGCCTTAAAACGCAATAGACCCTTGCAAATCTTGAAACGCCGCAACACAAAACAGCCGAAACCGCGTGTCAGCGATCCCGGCTGTGAGTTGAGGGGCCTGAGGGACGATCGCCCCATCAGTCTCCCAGAGGCTGGGTCAGGCTAGAAAATAGCGCTTGAATCACCCCGTATTGAACGTTTTCGGTAGGGATTTAGCATTGCCAAACCCCTACGATCAAAACGCTATTTTTGAGGGATTCAGGGATGCGTGGATGGAGTCGCGATCGCGGGGCCTTACGCCATCAGCTCTTTGACTTTAGCCATGATGCCGCTGGGGTCAATACCTTGATGGGGGAACTGCTCCCATAGCCCGCCGCAGCCCTCTTCGTGGGTGCCAAGGAAGGCAAACTTCGGCGTGTAGCCCCGTTCTAGTAGCCAGGAGCCAAAGCGGCTGCCTAGACCAGTCCGGCGGTTAAAGGATTCCGTCACGAGGACGAAGGGTGCTTGGCCCACCTTGGCCATCATGTCTTCGTCAATCACGTTCAGCGTGGCCTTGTTGATCAGGCCGACTTCAATGCCTTCCTGCTTCAGGCGTTCTACAGCGTCCAGCGCCCGATAAATTGAGTCGCCAAAGGTGACGATGTAACCAGCGGAGCCTTCGCGAATCACCTCATCTTTACCAGGGGTAAAGGTGTAGTCGCCACCAAACCGGTCATTGCCATCGGTATCGAGCACCATCGGTACTTTAGAGCGAGTTGAGAAGATAAACCGCATGCCCGGATCGTTAAAGACCGCTTTCACCACGGCCTTCATTTGATTGGCATCAGCGGGGAAGTAAAGGCGAGTTGCGTAGCTATCATCCAGCCCGTTGTCGGCAAACATATTGTTGATGCCGAAGTGACAGGTGTTGTCGGCCATGTCATCAATGCCCGCATGGGAAAAGTGACAGAGCAGGTTGGAGTAGTTCAGCCGCGCCATGGTGATCTCAGAAATACACATTTCTAAGAAGGCACTAAAGGTGGCAAAAATGCCCTGCTTGCCTTTTTCCATGCCGAAACCAGCGGCAGCTGAGAGGTTGCCCCGCTCTTGAATGCCGCCGCTAATGAAGATTTCGGGGTGGGCTTTGCGAATTTGCGCCAAGCCACACGAGCCTTCCAAATCGCTATCGACGACGAGCACGCTCTCTTTGCGGGTCGTTTCGTCCAGGCCGCCCAGCACTTCGACGACGGCGTCACCAAAGACGTTGCGGTTAGACCCCACTTTGTCGGAGGAGCCCAAGAATTCGTAGGTGTTTTTCGGCTTCTCAATGCCTTTAAGGAACGCCACGGCGTCACTGTGACCTTTGGCTTCCAGATACTTCAAGGCCGCATCAACGGGGATCACATCGTGGCCGTGGGTGCTGCCTTCGATACCGTCGATGCCGACGGCCATGGCCCGCTTGTTGACGATCGCGATCGGGCCAGGGGTATTAATCGCCTTGCAGATATTAGCGTAGAGGCCGTCCAGGTCTTCGCCATCGCCTTCGATCACGGTGAGCCCGTGACCTTCAAGGGTTTTCTTGACGCTGTAGCCGCCCATGTATTGCGAAGGGTGACCCGCGATGGTGACGTCGTTATCGTCGATCAGTAGCTTGATGTTGATGTGATTCGCGACCGCCAGCCGCGCGGCCTCCGCATCGTCGCCTTCTTGCTGAGCGCCGTCAGAGCCGAGACAAAACACCGTTTTACCCGGATTCGCCAGTGCCACACCATTGGCATAGGGCCACATGTGCCCCAACCGGCCAGAACTAAATTTCACGCCCGGTGTCAGCCCCAACTCGGGGTGCCCCGGCAACCCTTCATGGGCCGCCCGATACAGCATCAGTTTCTCAGCGGGCAGGTCACCGTTCAACGTGGCCATCAAATACTGCGTCGCGACGCGGTGTCCGGCTTCGTCAAAGAAGGTGGGGACAAACGCGTCTTCATTACCCCGAAACAGGGCGTCCAAAATCATCACTTCGGGCACGGTGTCGTAGGGGCCGCCGGTATGACCCCCGACGCCCCGGGCGGCACCGGTCGCGGTGAAAAAGACGATCGCATCGCGGCACAATTCGACGTTGGCTTTGAGGGCGGCGCGCTGCTCGTCGGTCAAGGTTGGCACGGCGGGATCAAGGGTAATGCGTTTATAAGCGCTGAGATCAATAGGAAATTTTGTCATGGTGGCGAACCTGGGTGAACTACGGTAAAAAGTCGGCTGGGCGGGTGAGGCGATCCTTATCCTTTCATATTCGAGTCGATCTATTAAGAAAACATTACTATTTACCGTATCAATCTAGAGCGATCGCGGCCCTCCGTCCATCAAGAGCCGGTTAAAAAAATGCGCTGGGGGGACAAATCAGAACCAATGACGGATGGGCTGTCCGGCTTCTAGGAGTTCAGATACGGTGACAAACCGATAGCCTTCGGCCTGATACTTATCTAAAATTTGCTGCACCAAAATAACGGTATTGCTGCGATCGGCTCCCTCTGATTCGCCATCGCCGTCGTGCATGAGGATGATCGCGCCGTTGGCGAATTTAGGGGCTAGCAGCTCCATCATGACGTCGGGCTCTTCGGGCTTCCAGTCGTTCATCTGCACCGTCCACAGCACGTTCGCTCGCTGCTGCTGTTTGAGGATGTGGGGCAATACAAACAAGCTGTGCCCGTAGGGCGAACGAAAGGGAATCGGTGCGGTGTAGTTGAGGTCTCGCAGCAGGCGATCGGTGGAGTCTAACTCTTCGCGAATGGCGGCGGGCGACATCATGCGCAGGCTGGGATGGCTCCAGCTGTGGTTGCCGATTTCGTGGCCTTGGGCCATGAGGGTCTGCACAACTTCGGGATGCTGCTCTACATGGCGACCCATGACAAAAAAGGTGCCCTTGGCTCCGGCGTCTTGCAAAATCTCACCGATCGCGGCGCTGTAGCGCGGGTCGGGGCCGTCATCAAAGGTGAGGGCGACGACCTTTTCGGGGGTCTGCACTTTAAAGAAAGCGTCACCAAACACCCAAGAGGCTAAGTAGCGATTGGGCCACAGGGTGTTGCTAAACAGAATGATTAAGGCCGCGATCGCCCCCGCTAATGCCACATATCGGCCCCAGCGAAAGCGCGATCGAGGCTGGGTCACAGTCGGGCGAGAGTCGAGGGTAGGCTGCATCAATTTAGACAAGGATTCCGTAACCGTAACCTTTGTATTGAAGCATCAAAGTTGATGAACGTGTTGAAAGCTGGCTTGATTACTCTCGACTTTTTTGATTGGCAAATCAGGCTGTTGTCAATGTCATAGTTATCCGTACTCTCTTGTCATAACTGAGTGTTCGGTTTTACGGCCAAGGCTAAAATTATGAGGACATTCTTCTGCTCCCAACGCAATGCCTCAGCAACCCTACGTTTCTCGTCCAGAAGCAGAAGACTTTTTGAAGGCACTCCAGGCTGCTTTGATAACACCTGCTGAAAACCCTGTCTTATTTCATATCTGGGGTATTGGTGGCGTTGGAAAATCGACGTTACTCAAAAAGATCGTTCAAGACTTCACTACAGCCGAGATTCCTCGTGTCGCAGACAGTCCGATCTCTTTTGGATTCACTGAAGGTATTGACACGCCTGTAGACTTGATGCAAAAACTGCACGGGTTGCTAAAAAATCAGTTCTTAAAGCCGTCTTTTTTTGGCCGTGGTTTTGCTCACCAGCGTGACCCATTTTCCGACCGTTACACCCAATACTTTGATGCGATTCATCAACTACAGCGAGAAGCGCCTGATGGCAAGGGCGGTGTCAGCCCGGAACAGCTCGGTACTGTGAAACAGCTGCTTCAAGGGCTGGCACAGGTTGGTGGGGCTGCTGCCACTGCTACCGGCAATCCGCTAGTTGGAGGCGCTTTAGTGGCTGCCAGCAAAGGGACTGATGCCGTTGTGGATGGGGCGACCTTAGCCCTTTCTGAAAAAGACCGGATTCAGAGTTTGGTGCAAGCTCATCGGGCGACTCGTGAAAAGCGTGACCTGCAAGAACTTTTGCTAAACCCTTTGCCTCGACTAACGGAGGCGTTTGTCGCTAGCCTCAGTCAGTGGTCTGAGCAGAAGCCCATCGTTTTAATGTTGGATACCTACGAAAAGGCCGACCTCGCGACCATTGATGCCTGGCTGTGGCAAAGTTTGCTGAGTAATACTAATCTGCAGCAATATCCTATTCGAGTCGTTGTTGCCGGACGCTATCACCTGCTGAGACGCCAGGAATGGGCGACCCTTCAACAAAATCGAGCCTGCGTGAAGTCTTACGGGCCAGATAAGTTCACGCCTGAACAAACTCAGGAATATCTGGCAGAAGTTGACATCACAGACCCAGCGACGGTGCAGCGGATCTATCAAGTCACCAAAGGCTGGCCGTATTACCTGAATAAAATTCGCGAGACGCCTCAGGCGATCACCTTGAATTCGCTGACCCAAGATTTAGCGACGTTTTTGGTGAATCATCTGTCTCCTGAGATGCAGGAGAAGGCGAAACAGTTAGCTCAAGCGGCGGCTTGCTGCCGTTGGTTTGATGCCACCCTGATTGAATCGCTCGCTCAGCAGCTGCAGATCTCGCCTCCTACTTTTCGCAATCACTCAACGCAGGTCCAGGCTGCCTGTTTTGCCTGGCTTAAAGAGCAAACGTTTGTAGAGCCGATGGCAAAGGGGCGATTGCGGGTGGATGATGTTGCCCGTGATGTTTTTCGAGCGTCACTCTGGCAGGAAAATCAACCGATATTTGAACGTGCCCATGATTTATTGGCGCGATATTGCAAAGCAAAATCTAATCAGATTGTCCCTGCTAGCACCGCCACCTCGGAAAAATATGAAAATCCCGACTGGCGAGAATTGCGAGCTGAGTATCTTTATTACTTATTATTCGCTCAACAGCCGACATCTCAGACTGTCTGGCTAAGCCATTTGTTAGAAGCTACCTATCTCCGGCAAGCTCTGTTGGTGCAATTGCCTCTGCAAGCAGTCATGGCAGAATCTGACTTAGCTGAGCACCCTCACCTGAGCTACACCGCACGTCATTTGTTGGTCTTGATCCGTCCTGCTATTGAATACGGTTGGGCTGTTTTAGAAGAAGACCCGATTGATTACGATTACAACGCTACTCACTTCGGTTTAACCAAACCTAAAATAGACCGTGCGATTGCCGCATGTTTAAACAATGGTGAGGATTTTAAGGGCCTTGCTCAATTTGTGGCTGCGTACTATCAGAGCAAGCGATGTTCAGCTCATCAAAAAAAAGACCGCTTGCAAGCAGCCAAAAATCAAGTCGTCTTCCTCCAAGAGATGGAGTCCCTAGATTTGATTGCTGATATTTATCTATACAGGCTAGGAGCCTCCTTTTATTTTGAGAACTTGTTTGAAGAGGTTGTCGCTTGCTGTGACGCCGCCTTAGCGATCAAACCCGACAAGCACGAAGCGCTCTACAACAAAGGTGTGGCGCTATCGGCCTTAGACCGCAAAGAGGAAGCCATCGCAGCCTATGATGCGGCGTTAGCGCTCAAACCGGACAAACACGAAGCGCTCAACAACAAAGGGTTTGCGATGGGTGAATTAGGCCGCTATGAGGAGGCG
>JBCBJQ010000027.1:0-58288 GCA_038523235.1 Cyanobacteria bacterium J06626_4 | reverse complement strand
CTCAATGCATATTATGTGCTTAAAACATTAAAGATGAATCGAAGCCCGGCAAGGCTTGAGTGAACCTTGCGGGCCAGCTAATCATCAAGTAAATTATGCCGATGTAGGCATAAGACACTGTAGATGAGAGGATTTATCGTTTTGATTCAGTAACTACGGTCTTGCCTATGTTAGCAATACCCATTTCATTCACTAAATTCACGCTCACCTGCCACCTTTTTTGGCTAGGCAAGACGAACACTTAACTTTCTCGAACCCCAGTAACACAACCAATCAACGCCAGATATTCTCTATCTCATGTAGCAAAGATTTGGAATGCTTGCCGCCATCGGCTCAAGCTAGCTGAAAGGAGAACACCTGCTTTTCAACCATTTACTGATGTTAAATCAGCAAGCCAGGAATCCTCTTAACCATGCCATGTGAGTTCTTTATTAATCTTCGAGCTTTTTGAGGTATTGCAGTCTGAAGTGGTCTCTCAATGCCTACTCCAAACGAGCTTGGAGTCATCTACTCTAAATTGGCTCAGGGCGCTATGGATTTACTGTTGGGTTGTTACAATCGGCTTCTCGAGCAGTCTTAATTGAGCCAATAATGTTAGCGACAATGACACACTGCTGTCTGCTCGGGTTACCCACCGTGTCAACCCTGATGACATAAGGGAGAACATTTTCTTGGCTAACGTTTCCTTGATAATCAAAGATTAGGGTTTCATCAGCACCACCAGCTACCGTCGGCGGTTCCAATCCAATAAGGCCTTCTCGAATGTCACTCCCCTGTGCCAACGTAACGTCAATACCATCCCCTGCGACATCAATGCCAGTATCAACCTCAGAATCAACATTTATAGAAGGTGAGGCTGCACCACTGTTAACGGTGACTTTGACACTTTGCCGCTGTTGAATGGCATCTTGTTGAGCCCGCTTGATCGATTGTGCAAGATCGTTGTTAACCGCTCCGATGCGCTGATTGTTCATATATTGCAGCCAGCTGGGGGCAGCAATGGCTGACAAGATAGCCACGATCACCACAACTGCCAGCACCTCAATCAAGGTAAAACCAGCCGACGAAGTTCGTTTTGATGAGATAACAGGTTTCATGGTTTCCGTTGGCAACAAATTACAGGACACATCGGCGTCAAAAATTACTGACTAGTAGCATCATTTTGAATCACCCCACGAATGAGCACTTCAGATTGCAATTTAGGCAGGCCACTCGACTCACTTAATCCGACAACTTGATTGACGTCCTTAGACGCATTGCCCTGGAGATAAACAATTAAAGATCGGTTGGAACTCAGGTCATTAGCAATACCCTGGGGCTGCTCGACACAGACATAAAAGCTATCTGAGGTTGCGGGAAGCCGAGCATAGGTCGATGTTGGGTTGGCCGCGGTCGGGCAAGCAGTTGTAACGCTCACATCGCTTACGTTGACAAAATCAGTGAGTACGGCTGCATTCCCGTCAGTAGTAGCACCACCAGCTTGCCAACCATCGAATGAGTTGAACGTGGGTGTTACAGCACCCGGGACTAACAGAGTTGGGTCAGCGTAGCCAGTCGGAACCGTCAGTGCAGCCGTGGTAATCGAGGTGTAGTTAGGAAGCTCATATCGAATAATCCGTGTTGGTCCTTCCCAAATATCGGTGCCGGTATTGTCCTGCTGAAAATAAGCTACTAAAGTGTAATAGTTTTGACGTACTAGCAGAGTCTCACACTCATCTTTTGCAGGACCGGTTGCGGACGCACAAAATGTTGTTAAGGCAGTGACTTCATCATTCGTGAGCGGATCCAAGCGCCAAAAAGCCAGAACTGGTGTGCCTGCCGGCTCGTCACTCAGTTCGGTCATCAGGGCAGCCAGATCGCTGTAGACAAAAATCGCTTCACCGACATCACGGGTGATGTAGTCGATCGCCCGCCTCGTATTTTGCTGAGTTTGCGTCAGGCTTTCTTCTCGGTTGTTAACGGTCATTAGTTCAATGACCAAAAACAGCAAGCCATTAACCAAAATGCCACCAATCAAAATCGCGACTAAAAGCTCCAGCAGGGTAAACCCGCTTTGCTTGCGAGAGCGCGACTTGAACATCCACTTTGCGAATTTTGCGAACGGTTTTGGTGGCATGGTGTTACACCCAGTGAAAGTTTCAGCGTTGTTAGCTACAGGAAGGAGGCTTAACAGGTGTCCCCGTTGTATCTGTGTAGTCGATTAAATTACAGAGGGACTCTGACTGCTCGGTGAGTGCTACGTTGGTATACACAACACTCAGCGGCTTCTCGGTACGATCGCCCTCTGAGCCCGTCATGCCAACACGCGCCTCATCGGTAGCCAAGGCACCCCCCGAGTTATCTGCGACCGCTCGGTGCTCGTAAACACGTACCCCCATTTCGTAAGTGTCAGCAGCCCCAGTCTTGGCGACTAAAAAGCTTTGTACGACAAAATCTTGGGTGGTGTCGTTGTTGACATCGACCTCTTGAATGCGCGTTGCAGTGTCCGCCAAGGATATTGGACCGGCAACATTAGGTGCTCGATCACCAGCTACCCCAGTCAAAACTGGGGGCAGCAGTGCCGGGGTGACCTCGCCTTGCTCAAATAGCACCCGAACGCTGTCAATTTCACTTTGGGCCAACTCTAGAGCCTGCTCGGTTTTTTGACTTTGCACGCGGGTCGCCACCGAAACCAGCATCATCGGGGCAACAGCAGCACCAGTCAGACCAATGACCACGATCGCCATGATGCACTCAATCAGCGTCAGTCCTTCCTCGCCCGAAAGCGTTTGTCCAGAATTGCGACTGTCCCCTCGACACAGCTGGGTGAATAGACGTTGACAAGCCGGTTTACCCTTCATTTGAAATCCCCTCAACAGACATAAACATAAACAAGCGACCTAATTAATGGTTTGAGCAAACAAGCTAAGGGTTAGGGCAGAAGTTGGGCATTATTCTGTTACCCGTAGCATCTTCGGCACAGCGCAGGTTCGTGACGTAGGGGTCATCAGCAGCGACTTCGCGATAGTATTCGTTGCGCTCTCTACCAACATCATTAAAGCGACGAGCCGCTGGTGCTGGAGAGTTATAGAGCAAACCGACATCAAAGCCCCAATTTCGCAGCGGGTTCCGGTAGTACTCGATGTATTCGTCACCAGTGGGAGTATCATCGGATTCCCAAGAATCTTGGTCGAAGGGACCTGTCGCGCTAGTCGAGAAGTTGAGCTGAATGAATGAGCCCCCAATGTTGAGCGCAGTATTCGGATCTCGCCAACTCTCTAACAGACGGGGATAGTTGTGCAAGCCACCGTTGTACTGCTGAGTGCGAGAGGGCACAACCCCGCTGACAAAAACAGCATTAACAAAGGTCTCATTCGCCTGCACCAGATTGGCTCGACGAGTCGTTGTTGAATCTACTCTAATGTGATCGCCGTTAGCCGTCAGCTCGTCATAATATTCTTCCCAGGTACCGGTGCCGTCGTCAATGTAAAAGGTTCCGTTGCGATCAACCCAAATCGGGGAATCAGGATCGTTGGGGTCTTCACGTAGCCAGGTATTGCCGCTCAGTGGCCGGTTGAGCGATGCGTAGGAAGAGTCGGTAGTATTACCCGCGTTGATGAATGCATCTTCGATTGCCCCATCCAAGAAGTCGCCAGAGACGATATTCAGCGCATCGGTCAAAATCTCAACCGGTCGCCAGTGATCAACGGAGAAATCAGCAAAGTTATCTAGGTCGAGTTCAGCAGCCGTTCTACCGTCATAGAACTCGGCAAATCCAAAGTTCGTCCCTTGAATGGTATCGGTGAACTCTTCTAAGAAGTTAGCTGTCGTGCCATCAGAACTATGCAGGTTGAAATCACCCTGGATGTAAGTCGTGTTATCTGTCACAAAGGTCATACCTACCTGACGCCCATTAACGGGATCACCGCCGCTAAAGTCAGCAGGCGTGCCATCTGACGTCTTGAACCGGAACCCGTAGGGTCGACGGTCCGGGTCAGGCACAAAATCAACCGGCTTTATATTGACGTTGTTGGCTTGCAGTGGCGGATCTTGTATGACTGGCGTTGCTGCGCCCGGCTCCACTCTCATCCTGCAGGTAATTTGCGACACGATTCTAAAGTTTCCGCCCGTACGGCCAGCGCAATTGCTCGCGCTCCCATTGGCGGGACGGTTGATTTCATCTTCTCGTACGGCGTCTTCACGGAAAGCGTACACGATGCCCTCTGTGGCAAAGTCAGTGGCCACCAGCGGGTCATCAGGTCGGGCGGGCAGCCAATAGTCGTTGTTGCCAACGCCTGTAGTTTGGGTAGTGAGTGCCTTGATATCAATATCGAGCACTCTGACCGGTAACTGCTCGCGGCCATTGAACATACCTTTGTCTAAGAACGGCACATCAATGCCACTAGTACCACCCGGCACAGTAATTCTGAATGCCTCAGTAGTCACATCCGGATCGGCTAAAGGACTGGCGTTGGTGGCTGCTGGCAGCACCCAGTCACCTAAACCAGGAGCACCTGGAGTAGCTGCAACATCACCGACTGTCAACAGACTGTAGGTAACGGCTCGATTGACCCCAGTCGCTGGATCGTCCAAATAGTTGTCGGTGTCAGCCACATATTCTTCTGCAGCCTGAATTGCGGGATCTAAGCCGCCCCCTAAACCCGGATCGTTGCCATCAGGCTGTTGGTTGCCCAGCGCAGCAGAACCGTCGTGATCGTGGTCAACGACGGGGAACAAGTAAAACAGCGAAGGATATTTGACTGCTTTTTCAGCATTGATTGCAGGATCTGCATTAGCTGTCTTAGGACAAAGTGCTAAAGCCAGTGTTAGAGCATCCTCAGGATTAGGAGCACCATTGGCAGCAAAGAAGTTAGGGTCACAGCTGACACTGTAGGTTCCGGCTAAGAAAGGTAGAGCATCAGCTGCCAGCGCAAATTCTCCTGAGGCTGGGGTATAGAGACCCACTGTATTTGCAAGCCCTGATACTAAACCTTGACCGGTTGCGAAACCAAAGGTGCGATCGCGTAGCACTTGCCAACGCGCAGCCGCAATCCTCATTAATTCGACCTTTGCCAGCTCGACAGGATCTACTCCCGCCGCATCGTTAGCTAGGCGAATCCATGTGTCAGGAGGCGTAATATCTGCAGTTCCCACAGCGGGATCAACCTGATCAGCTGCTAGCCCAACCCTAGCAAGCAACGCAGTCGCCAATTCACCCCATTGAGCAGTCGTGATGGCATTAAATTCAGCTTCAAGCGTGTTGAGGTTGTAACCCAACAGACTGAGGGTGCAGGCTGCGCCATGTAGCGTAGCCTTATCAGCAAAGCTCAGAGCATCGTATTTCGCTGTTGTATAACCACCCGTATCTAAACCATCTAGAATACGGCGCAACATGGAGTAATCACCCCACATGCTCATATTGGGATAAGGGTGCGCAAAGGCATCTTGTACTGGCGGAAATGAAGGGGCTCCCCCGTTGGGGTCACCGGCAAAGTAGGCCAGGTTACGCATGGCTTTGCCGAGTGATTGGGTAGTCGCCAACTGAGTTCCGAACTTACTGTCATCGTCAAAAGCAGTCGGGAACTGGAATTCCCAGCCATTGGTACCGGTGCCCGTCAAGAAGTCAGTTTTGAGCACCCCAGTATTTGGGTAATTGCTGAAGGTGCGACTGTTGATGACTGATTGGTTGGTACCGGGGTGAGCAGTCAACGTCATGCAGGCAGCAGGAAACTCACCGCTGTCAATGTCGTAGTGGTAAATCACCATGCCCTGAACTGCCGCCAGGCTGTCTCGCAGAGCGGTCTGCTGGCGATATTCATGGACACCTTTGCCAATGCGATTTCGGGTAGTGTTATTGACGATTAGGGTCTGATTTGTTTCAGTTGGAGCATACAGAGGATCACCATCTGCCGCTGCAATTGTGATGCCACTGGGATCGTAGCCCCAACCGTTGGCATTACCCAGTTCGAGCCGCTGATCGACAATCAGACGCAAGCCACTGCGAACAGCCTGCCGTTCCCAATAACCATCGAGGCCATCGACTGGGTCAGTAAGCCGGTTAATCGCAGTTATTTCGTCGCCAACGTCGTCGTCGTCAGTTGGATCACCATACGTTCCTTTATTCAGACTGAGATCGTCGTCGTTGTTGTCATAGCGGGGCTTTGGCCCCCAACGGTTGTCGGCCCTAAAGAAATCATCGACGAAGGGTCTAGCAGCAGGGTCGTTGACAATGCGTCCAGTGGTGACGAAGTCACTGTCTGCCCAATCAGCATCTCGTGTCCAGGTGGACTGATCGACGTGCTCTACCCGATCTTGAAGAAATAGAATGATCGGGTTGACGGCGATTTCAGCCGGGGCTCCGCCGTCTACCGAATCCGTACCATTGCCTAGCGTAGTCCCCGCAGTGGGCGGGTTACCGTTGCCATCAAAAAGGTGAAACTCGACGTCGGTACCACCATTAGTATTGTTGCGAATGCTACCCTTAACAGCCTGTCCCTGAAAGGTAGTGCCATCATCGTATTGAAATTCACCCAAGGTTATTTCAGAGGCGCGGTCGTCGTAAAGACAGGAATTTTGAGACGTGAGCATGTAAGAAACCATGGCATCACCGACAATGAGATTGCCGTCAGTGTGCATCGCTCCATTCCATTTGAAGTCACTGCCCGTAAAGACTTCTAGGTCGGTACGAAACCAAGCCCCCCATTTGTTGGCGCGACTAGAAACCCGAGACTGCTGCAGTTCCAAGCTTTCAAAAGTTTGATTGACGCTATCGCTATTGTTGGTAACAAAAGCAGTAATTTGAAAGTTTTTCTGAATATCGGAAGTACCTTGACCGTCAACGACCTGCCAACCTTCTTCCACCACTGACTGACTGGGGCAGGGGCCGATCGCTTGAGTCGTTGCTAAAGGCCCCGTGCGTGTAACTAGATTGTCAGCCTTCGTATTATCAGCCACCGAACTTAGGTTGGCGACAACGTTACCAGCATTGTCTCTCACCTCATGATCTACCAAAATCGAGTAGACGGCCATCTCACCAGTTTCAATCGTGCCATTGGCGTTGACATCTGCGGGAAATGACCAAGCGTTATCAAGGCGACCGTCGTCATTGATATCAAGCCGCGTCTCATCGGGCAGCGAGTAGGGATCGGCCAACCCGCCCAAAAGGTCAAGGTTTGATCCAGCCACGTTGGGAACCCGATCAGCCAACGGCAACATCATGTTAGCCATGAAGTCACCGACCGGTGGCGCACCAGGGAAGCGATCATCTTCTAGAAACAAAAACTCAAGTTTCGCCTTCGCCCGATCAACCGCCGGAGTAGCCGCGTTATAGATCACCTGCTGATCACGCTGACTAATCACCTGAGTGCTGCGACTAAACGTGCGGAAGGTGAGCGCACTGACCGTCAGCAACACCATCAAGATCAACAGCAGTGTGGTGGGGAAGACAAACCCCGCCTGGGCCGAGCGCCGGCCACTAAGCTGCATCAGCTGGCGAAATAGGCTCTGCATAAACCGCTTGAGCGGCTGAACAGGTCGAGATTTACGAGAGTTGTGACGATCCAAAGACATAGTGGCTCACCCTAAGTAGCAAGTCCGATAGATGAACGGCAAAAGATAATTTTCTGCACAATAATCTGGCAGCCCTATATTAGCTAACCCGCGCAGAAAACGACCTGAGTGGCTCGGCGTGTGCAATTCCTGTAGATGAAGCTCTGCAGACTTAAGGACATTGTCCAATCGACTACAGAGAAACGGTCAGAGATCCCCGAAGGATTTTAGCGAATCTTTTACAAAAAGCTATTTTTTGTAAGGAGACGTTAAAGACAAGATACCCATCTATTTTGGCAAAACAATCAGTAAGCGTCAAAACTTTTGATGCGATTTAACGCGCAAAAAAATACGTGTTTTCACCGAGCATCTGTGCGATCACGTAGCCGATCGCCGCTGGCTGATCTGATCTAAAAAGAATTCTTCTAGCGTTGGTCGCGCCAGCTTGAGGTCAACGACTGTACCGCCCATGCCCCGCAGGCTTGACAGAAAGTCATAGGGCTCACCATTGAGGATGCCATGCCAGAGCCCTCGCTGAAATTGCAGGTCAGGTAGCCACTTGTTGAGCACTTCTAGATTGCCGCCACGGCCTGAGACACGGTAGCTAGCAGATGTGCCCAATAATTCATCCAGCGTACCGCTGCAAAGCAGCTGGCCTTGATCGAGCAGTGCCACGCGATCGCAAATCGTTTCCACATCAGACAGGACGTGGCTATTAAAGAAGATAGTTTTACCCTTTTCTTTCAGCGCTAGGATCACCTCCCGCACCCGAAACCGACCGGTGGGGTCGAGACCTGACATAGGTTCATCCAGAAACACAACTTCGGGGTCGTTGATCAACGCTTGGGCGAGCCCAATGCGCTGCAGCATGCCCTTTGAGTATTTTTTGAGGGGCTTTTTGTGAATCGCCTTAGGGTCAAGTTCGACCATATCGAGCAGCTGCGAAATCCGTTGACGCTGCGTCGGCATCGATAGACCAAACAGACCGGCGGTATATTGCAGCAGTTCGATACCGGTTAGATAGTCGTAAAAGTAAGCATTCTCAGGCAAATAGCCGAGGCGGTGCTTGACGGTGCGATCGCCAACGGGTTGCCCCAACAGAGTGGCTCGTCCACTCGTCGGGCGCACGATGCCAAGCAAAACTTTTAGCAGGGTGGTTTTGCCTGCGCCGTTTGGCCCGAGCAGGCCAAAGGTTTCACCGGGCTGCACTGTTAGAGAGCACTGACTTAGTGGCGTCACTCGTTGGTTGAGCCAAAAACCGGTGCGGTAGGTTTTAGTTAGGTTGTAGGTCTGCACAACCGCCGGGGCAATAGGGGGCTCAGGCGCATCGACAAAACTCGGAACTGGGGCACTCATAGCGATACCGTTTTATGTCACGCTAGTGCGTAGCAGCGGCCTGCAGTCATTGCTGAGGCCAACTCGGGGACAAAGCCCGCTGGGTCGTATTTTAGGTTACCGGAAACTACGTCATTATGAACCGTTCAAAGATTGTGGCTGTGATTACTGGTGCACTATCGCTGCTTTTGGCGATCGGCTACTTACTGCTTGTACAACTGCTCGACTTTCGCGGTGAAATGTTGCCTGCACCAATGGGCTTTTGACTCGGATACCAACGGTAGCAGTACAAGACGACAGCGCTCTGAAACTCTGCCTGCGAAATTTTCGGGTTGGGGCTGGGTGACATTAGACAGCCCCTAGCAACCCCGGTCAGGCCAAGTGGTGTGGCGCTGACGTCTCTGCATGGGATAACGGCGATCAATAATAGTCGCGGTCTAACTCAGTTTGCGGCGTATAAAAGTTGGAAGGATCCATCAGGAAGCGGAGGGCTTCTTCTTCGACGCGGTTGATGAGGTAAGGCTCTAACGCATCGGCGTGGCGTAAGGCCGCAATGTAGCCCTCATAGAAGAGGCGCAGGTCATCAGTGCGGTAGCCCCGGTTCCACCGGTCAACAAGGGCATCGGTAATGCGCTGATAGTACCGAACGGATTTGGCATCCTGAAGCATGGCTTTGGTTTGATCTCACCTGGCAGTAGCTGGCGATGACAGTTGGCTAGCAGCATTGCAGACAAGCTGTCTCAAAGGATTACAGTCACCCTAGTTATTAATACTGTAATCAAGTTTGGGACAAAACGCTGCCGGAAATCTCTACTCGAAATCGCCCACGCTGGCACAAAGAACCAGGGGCGCTATCGGCTAGACCTCTTTCCAGGAGTCCTGAGCTAGCAAAAGAGAATTTTGCAGAAGGCCAGGAGCTGGCCATATTTGAGGGTCTGAAACCGTTGCCTGGCAATCTTTAGACGTTGAAGCAACGATGGCTTCACTGGCCTGAACCGCAGCTTGCCGACGCCGCAATGGCAGTAGGGGTAGTTGCCGTTACAAAAAAAAAGTTAACGCTTTGTTATGTTGAATCAAATTTTTAGCAGCTTAAATCGGGAAAATTGGTGGGTACAGCGACTATACAAGTTATTGAGGGTAACCCCCATTTGCGATCGCTGTTGGGCTGGCATTTGCAGCAGTCTGGCTACCGCGTCCAGCAGTCGGCCGATCTGGGTAGAGCGAGAGAGACCTATCAGGCTCATCAACCCAACCTGATTATTTTGGATGCCCAATTGCCAGGGGGCAATAGCTTAGAATTTTGCCGCTGGGTCGTGCAGCAAGGCCCAGCCTATCTGTTAATGCTGTCGGCCCGCGACACCGAGGCCGATATCGTCACTGGGCTCAAAGCCGGGGCGGACGATTATTTGACTAAGCCCTTTGGCATGCGGGAGTTTTTGGCGCGGGTCGAAGCCCTGACGCGGCGGATTAATCGACTCAGTGCGCCCGCTGCCTTGACCTACGGTTCCCTACACATTGATCTGGTGCAGCGGCGCGTGCGGTATCGAGACACGTATATTGACCTGACCCCGCAGGAATTTAGTCTGCTGTATGTGCTGACTCAAGTGGGCGGCCAGCCGCTGAGTCGTTCTGATCTGCTGCAGCGAGCCTGGCCAGATGCGATTGATAACCCGCGCACGGTCGATACCCACATTTTGTCTTTGCGCAAAAAGATTGAGGCGGATCCTCGCCAGCCCAGCATTATTCAGACCGTGAGAAACGTTGGCTATCGGTTTAATGTTGATCGCTTAGTAACCGATGCTGCGTTGCAAGAGCCGGTGCGCGGCGAGGCGCGATCGATGGCAGCAGTGACATCAGCACCGGGAGCCGGTTGAGCAGCCCCATCCATGCGCATGACACGCCGCCGTGGCAAAAAAGCTTTTCCCCCTTACTTGAGACGGCCCGATCGCAAAATACTGACCACCAGCCACAGGCCCAAGAAGGTGGCCGCCGCAAATAGGGTGTTGCTCAAAATAATGCCCTGTGAGCTTTGTTGGTTAGTGGAGACGATCGCGGCGCCCACAATCAGCGCGGCCACCACGGTGCTGTAGGCGCGCCGGTTAGCCGCATCATCAATGCTGCGCCGCAGCCCTTCGAGACCGCTGAGACTGACGTTCCATTTCAGCGTTTCAGAACTGAGGCGATCGAGCAGAAAGGCAAACTGACGCGGCGACTCCAAAGACAGATTGCGAAACTCCAAGCCGGTACGTAGCAGCGTTTGCACCAGATCTTCACCGCCGAGCTGTTGGCGAAACAGATCGGCCATCAGCGGGCGAATCTCCGCCAGCAAATTGACGCGAGGATTGAACTGGCGAGCGGCCCCTTCGAGGTTAGCCAGGGATTTGGTAAAGAGGCCGACGTTGGCGGGCCAGCGCAGATTATTTTGGGTGCCCGCTTCTAAAATTTCGCCAAACACCTCCGCCGTATTGACCTTTTCCAGGCTGAGGCCGTAGTAGCGCCCCATCAGCCGGGTAAAGTCGCTTTCCAGTTTAGAAATATCGGTGGGCTGCAGCGGCTCAGTCAGCTTGAGGGCCAATTGGGTGCAGCGCTGGGCATCGGAGCTGGCGATCGCCAAAATCATCTCAGTCATAGTAGCCCGAGTGCGGGGATCCAGTCGCCCCATCATGCCACAGTCGAGAATGGCAACCCGGCCATCGCGGAGAAAAAAGAGGTTACCAGGATGGGGATCAGCGTGGAAGAACCCATCAATAAAGTATTGCTTGAAAAAGGCCCGAAACAATAGCGTGGTGATTTGTTCACGCTTGCGTTCGGCTTTGGCCGAGTCGTCCCGTGCCACGGGCGTGGTGAGAATGGGTGCCCCATCCAGCCATTCCATCACCATCAGTTTGGAGTTGGTCAGATGCCAAAAGATTTCGGGCACGACCAGCTCTTTGGGGTCATACCAGGGGCTTTCTTTGAGATTGCGCCGCAGGATGTCGGTGTATTCGGCCTCAGTGGTGAAATCCAGCTCGGCGCGAATCGCTTCGCTAAATTCGTAAGCGAGGTCAACCACGTTATAGCGCTGCCCAAACTGGGTGGCCGACATCAGCCGCGCCACGTCGCGAATCAAGGCCATGTCCTGCTCAACCAAGCTGTCGATGCCGGGCCGCTGCACCTTGATCGCCACTTGGCGACCGTCTTTGAGCACGGCACGATGGGTTTGCCCAATCGACCCTGCCGCGATCGCCGTGTATTCAATCTGCTCAAACAGGCTTTCGGGCGATTGAGGCAGATGTTGGCGAATAAACGGCTCCATCTGACTGGCCGGGACGGGGGAGACAGTGGATTGCAGACTGCTGAGCACCTCGATATAGCGAGGCGGCAGTAGATCGGGACGGGTGCTCAACAGCTGGCCAAACTTGACATACACCGGCCCTAGATCCGTCAGAATGTTGCGCAAAACTTCGGGGGTAGGAATTTCGGGCTCAGCCGCTTTGCCGCCACTCAGGAGCCGCCGCATGTAGTCCCAGCCATTGCGGAACACAACTTCAACAATTTCACCCTGACGGGATATCCGAGACGATGCGAGCATTGAGCCTCCAGCGCGCGCTGTATTGATGCTAACGAAGTTTAAGGTACGTCATCAGAATGCCCCAACCGAATGGCCCCAGCCTGACCACGCTGGCCCCAAACCCAGCTAGGGTCTGAAACCGTTACGGTATGGACAGTAACCGCTAGCTGATGATAGCCCCTAGTCAGACCATTGAAGTGGCTTTGGCAATGTGGTCGAGGGCATCGAGCAGGCGGTGGGCGATCGCCTCCGAGCCGCCCGCTTCACCCACTCGTTCGCGGCCATTGTGCTGGCAATGCTGCAAAAATTCCGTATCGTCGAGAATCTGATCAATCTTGGCCGCCGCATAGGCGATCGTTTTGCCCGTAGCCGGGCGGGTGCCCACCGTAATCACCGAATCCCCCAGCAGCCGCATCTGCGCTTCGGCAAAGAGATAGGTAAACTGTGGCCCCGGCCCCGGAATTTGCACCACTGGTTTGCCTAGACCAACGGCTTGTTCCACCGCGGTGCCCGCCATGCCAATGACTAAATCGCACTGGTGCAGCACATCGGCAAAGGCATCGTAGTGATAGTGCACGGTGGTCTGGCCCTGACGCAGAATGCCAAAGTCTGACGTGGCCCAGCAATGCTCGTGGCCCAGCATTTGTAGATGCTCAGCCGTAAAGCCGGGAACGAGGGCGGCGTGAAAGTGGGCCGATCGCCGATGGTTGATCGACACACACAGCGCTAGCATCAGGGCCAAGTTGGCTTGGGCCTCAGGCAAGCGACTGCCCGGCAACAAAGCGATCAGAGGGGCCGTCGCCGGAGCCAGAAACTGACCGCTGGGGGCCAACACATCCATAATCGGGTAGCCCAAAAATTGCGTGCGCACAAACCCCCGTTTGAGCAGATCTTGGGCCGTGTAGCGATCGCGGGTCAAAATACCCAAACACTGCGGCGACTTCATACCCCATTGGGCCAGCCAGGGCAGCTTGACCTTGCCCTCGTAATAGCTCGATGTGCTGACCAAAAACACGACAAAGGGCCGCCCCGTCAGCCGCGCAAACAAAATCGGCACGATATCGCCGCAGGCAAACAGCAGATCGCAACTGGGGCTATAGCGCTTGACCGCTTGATACTGGCCCCAGGTCAGCCCAATCAAACCCGAAAACAGATCCTTAAGCAAGCTCACCGGATTGGTGTCACGCCACCAGTTCACCGGGTTGAGAAAACGACCAAAATTAATATAGTTAAAGCCCCCCGACGGCAGTTGTTGCGTCGGGCCAATGATGGTGACCCCTAGCTTTTGGTAGGCGCTACCTTTGCCGACAATCGGCATGGCCGCCATCTCAATGGCTGGGGCCACTCGACGCAAAGCTTTCAGCACCAGGCTGGCATTGAGATCCTCTCCATGTCCATTACTCAGAAACAGTACCCGCCTGGTCATTACCCGTTCCGCAGTAACTCCTCAATAAGCGTACAAGAAACGGAAACCGGCTTTGCGAAATAACACAGCATTAAGGACGGGTTAGGCCGAGTGCATCAGATGAGATCGCCCTCAACCTCAAATTAAGGGTCGTGTCGCCGCGGCCCCGCGGCCCACGTCCAAGGTCTTAAACAAGTCAGTACCGCTATTCATTCATTTGGTTACAGATTTGACCGTTAACCGCTGAGAGTGGCCGGGCATCCTTTAAAGAGCTGCCACCCCCCTTGTAACACTGTTCTGTAAACCTACTGAGGTCTGAACCGATAACAGTCTCCTACTGCTGTTGCCGACGCAGCTTACCTCCACCGCCATCATTGCGCCTAGGGCGATCGCTCATGCTTCAACAGGCCAACTGAATTCAGCCCTTGCCATCTACCATGCTGACCAAACAATTGACTTACGTCACGGGCCTGCCCCGCGCTGGCTCCACTTTGTTGTGCCTCCCCGCATTCAACATCAGTTGCAGCAGCAGTTCACCTGGTTTTACCAGACGTTTGATCCCATTTTCATTGATGCAGGAGGCCCCTCACTCATGATTCAGTCAGTTCCCATCTTGCATGAGAGTCGTCACCTGCAACTGCGTCGCACCGTACCCAACGATGCCGAAATTTTGTTTGCGCGAGGGTTTAGCCAGCGCGAGTTTATGCGGCTGTTTCGGCTCAATGATTGCCCTGCCAATGTCGCCGAGGTGCATCAGCAGTTGGTGCAGCGACAGCAGATACCTCCAGAGCAAGAAACTTACTTGGAACTGCTGATTGTGCATCGCCGCTATGGCCCTATTGGTTTGTGTGCCCTGGCCGACTACGCCCCCTTTCACCGCCGCGCTGAATACCTAGTGGGCTTGTTTGATAGCTCGCGGCGACAAATAGGCTATGGCATTGAAACCACTTTGATGATGCAAGATCTTGCCTTCAATACTTACAGCATAAACAAACTCTTTGCAGCCACCTATGCCTATAACCAACATCCCCAATCCTGTTTAGTAGGCATGGGCTTTCAGTTTGAGGGATGCTGTCGCGAACACGTCTTTGACAGCGTGACTCAGGAGTTTGTTGATGTGCACAACTACGGCCTGAACGTCGATGACTTTCGTCAACGCCAGCGTTTAGCCCCCCTGTCGCAGCGCTTACTCGGGCATGACATCACCCAACCGGCGCTGCCCCCCACTTTTCGACCGCAAGACGACACCGCCCCGCTCAAGTCTGGTAGCCGCATTCCCCAATCGGCTTAGCCCCCTCATTCAGCGTCACCAGGCCAGATCGCGGTGATTATTTTTTTGTCTTTACCTAATACAGCGCACACGATTACAGGAATCTACTACCATGGCCACTTTTGATAACGTCGATACCTTTGCCGAGCTGCAAGCTGCAATCAACGACTCCAAAGGCAATGGCCAAGCTGATGTCATCAACATCACAGGGGATATTATCCTTGACAGTCTGCTGCCTTTGATCGAAGAAGACACCTCACTCACCATCAACGGCGGTGGCTTCACGATCAGCGGCGATGTCGATAGCAACGGTAATGATGACGGCGATGTGCGTTTGTTCTTCGTGCGCAGCGGCACTGTTACCTTCGATAATTTGACCTTCGCCGGTGGGCGAGCCGAGGGTGAAGCGGGCGGCGGCGGCGGTGCCGGGATGGGCGGAGCACTCTTTATCCATGACGGTGACGTTACCGTTACTAGCAGCAGTTTTATTGGCAATCAGGCGATCGGGGGCAACGGTGGGGCGAGTGGCACTGGCGGAGGGGCTCGCTTCGTGCCCCCTGCTCTGGCCGATAATGGCAGCAATGGCACCAACGGCAGCAATGGCACCAACGGCAGCAACGGCACCAACGGTGGCAACGGCGGCTTCGGTGGCAACGGTGGCAACGGTGGCAACGGCGGCAACGGCACCAACGGCAGCAACGGTGGCAACGGCGGCAACGGCGCCGACGGTGGCAACGGCGGCCGCGGCGGCTTCGGTGGTGGTGGCGATCGCGGTGGCAACGGCGGTCGCGGTGGCAACGGCGGCAACGGCGCCGACGGCGGCAACGGCGGCAACGGCGGCAACGGCGGCAACGGCGGTTTCGGCGGCGGCGGCGGCGGTCGTGGTGACGGCGGCAACGGCGGCTCCCGTGCCTTTTTCGGCGTCTCTAGCGGCAGCAATGGCACCAACGGCACCGGCGGCCGCGGTGGCTTTGGCGGCGGCGGCGGCACCAGCGGCACCAGCGGCTTCGGTGGTGGTGACGGTGATGGTAGCAGCGGTGGCGGCGGTGCGGGTACGGGGGGGGCGATTTTCGTCCGCAGTGGCACCCTCAGCATCCTCGACAGCACTTTTACTAACAACAGCGCCACTCGTGGTACGGGAGCCAACAACGGTCAGGGAATCGGTGGGGCGATCTTTGCCATCACCCAAGCCGCCCTTGACACCAACACCAACAATCAGGGCGAGCCGGGTGCTCTGCCCACCGTCACCACGCAAGGTACCGTTACCTTTTCGGGTAACACCGCCACTGATAGCGCCGGTGGCAACACTGGCAGCAACGGCATCGGCATCGAGCAAAACAACAACGATGTCTTCGGCACCGTTGTGATCGATACTCCTCCCAGCGTCACGGTCAACATTATCGATACTGACCTGACCATCAATGACAACAGTTCTCAAGTCACCTTTGAGTTCGATGAGGTTGTCAGCGGCTTTGACGCTAGTGACTTAAGCGTAGTAGGCGGCACCATCTCGGCCTTCACTAAAATTGATGGCGATAGCTATAGAGCCACCTTCACTGCAGACGATGATTCCACCACCCCTGGCTCCGTCACCGTCCAGGCTAATAGCTATACCGATAGTGTTGGTAACCAAGGCGCAACGGGCAGCGACACGGTCACAATTGACACTGTCAATCCTGTTCTTACCAGCTTTACTCGCATCACTCCCAGCACAGGCACGACTAACGCCGCCACGCTCACCTTCCTTGCCACCTTTGATGAAGCAGTGCGATCTATCGATGCAACTGACTTCGTTGTGAATGGTGGTACTAGTGCCGCGATTACGAATATTACCAACACTAACTCAGCTTCTATCGTCACCTACACCTATGACGAAGCAACAGAGGGTGACTTATCCAATACTCTCCCTGGCACTAACCTGGGGACGCTGAGCAGTGGCATCCAGACCATCATTGGCACCGTCGGTGGTAGTTCGAGTTCGGATTTATATGACCACGTCAGTTTTACCGTCACAGACAGTCTGCAAGAGCTGCGCATCTCCAACTACATCTTTGCAAACGGCAACACCAGTAGCGTGTTGCGTTTGCGGGACCAAAATGGCGTTTCAATAGGTAACCTGACTTTCAGGGCAGCTGACATTGGCCGCAATCTATTACCAGATTTGGCTGGGACGAATACCCTGGCTGCAGGCACTTATTCCTTTGAAATCAATGAGGGCAATCCTGGGCAGCAGTATGAGCTGGAACTAGTCGGGCCAGGGGGCGGTGCTTCTTCAACCTATGAAATCACTGTCTCGGGTGGTGACTTAGCCAACTTCAACGGCACCGTTGGCCTGGACTTGGCCCCAGCTCAAAATATTGTCGATGTCGCGGGCAATGCCCTTCCTGGCACCGAACCTGCGATCGACGAAACCTACACCCTCGACAATACCGCCCCCACCGTCGCCGTCGATATTGTTGATGCTGCGTTGAGTGACAGTGACAACAACTCGGTGGTCAACTTTACCTTCAGCGAGGCTGTCACAGGCTTTGATAAAAGTGACCTCACCGTCGCGGGCGGCACGATTTCCGCCGTCAGTGGTTCCGGCAACAGTTACACCGCTACCTTCACTGCGGACGATAACTCCACCATCGATGGCAAAGTCACCGTCAACGGCGGTAGCTATACCGATGGAGCAGGCAACACAGGGGCCGAAGGCAGCGACACCGTCACCGTTGACACAACCAACCCCACCCTCACCAGCCTTACCCGTCAAACTCCGGGTACCGAGGCCACCGACGCCAACGCCCTTGTCTTCCGCGCCACCTTTGATGAGGCCGTACAAAACATCAACGCTGCCGACTTTGTGGTCAACGGCACCACCGCCACCATTAGTAACGTCAGCGGCAGTGGCACCACTTACGACATCACCGTCTCCGGCGGCGACCTGGCCACCCTCAACGGCACCGTCAGCCTCGACCTGGCAGCCGGACAAGACATTACCGACACCGCTGGCAACGCCCTGCCCGCTGGGGAGCCTGCCACTGACCAAGCCTACATTCTCTCTAATACCAATACCGCCCCCACGCTGACAGGCAACACCACCCTCACCACCATCAACGAGGACGTACCTGACGCCAGCAACCCCGGCACCACCGTTGCGGCACTGCTCGCCAATGCGGGACTCACCGCCAGCGATACCGACCTTGACCCGTTGGGTATTGCCGTCACCAGCGTCGATGACACCAACGGCACCTGGCAATATTCCACCGATGGCGGCACCGCCTGGACCGACTTTGGCACCGTCAACAACAATAACGTCGTCACCCTGGGGGCCACCTCGATCTACAACGGCTTTGATACCACCGATCACGGCCCCGACGACCAAGGCTATCTGGCCGCTGCCTCGGTCATTCTCGGTACGCCACCGACACCCGTGATCACCGAAACTGAGCGGACCGTCGGCGTCACGGTAGATACCACCGCCAACAAAGACATCTACGCGGGCTACAGCAACCACACCCTCGATCTAGCAGGCAATTTCAGTCCGGTCGATGCGCTTCCTGGTGCACCTGATTTTCCCACCTTAGACAGCACAGCGGGCTACACCCTCTCCTTTAATGCTCAAGTCGTATCAGAAGTGGTGGAAACCGGACGGCCTCGCGCCGGGTTTAGCATCATTGTGGTCAGCCAAGACACGAGCAAAGCGGTGGAACTCGCCTTCCAAGAGGGGCAAATCTTTGCTCAAGAACTCGGCAATGTTAGCCCCCTCACTAATCAATTTGTCGCTTCCACCACCGATGTCGTCGCCTTCGACACGACCAAAGAGGTGCAATACAGCCTAGCGGTGCAGGGCAACAGCTATACCCTGTCCGCCAATGGCACCGCCATTTTGACTGGTACCCTGCAAGACTACACGGCAGGCAACACCAACGGTGCCCCCAACCCCTACACCACCTCTAACTTCATTTTCTTAGGCGATAACACCACCTCCGCTCGCGGCGAGTTTCGCCTCAACCAAATCGCACTGGAAACCCCGACTCAAGTGCGCTTTGTGCCCGATGCGGACTACGCCGGGGATGCCACCCTCAACTTCCGCGCGTGGGATACGACCGACAGTTCTGCTAATGGCGAAACTGGGGTCAATGCATCTCAAACGGGTGGGAGCAAAGCCTTTAGCGCCACTGAGGCCACCGCCACCATCACCGTGAACGCGGTGAACGATGCACCAACTCTGACCAACTTGGATGGTGATAGCACCACATTTACCTTTGGCACGGGCGCAGCCAGCTTGGATACCGGGGGCGATGCCGTTGTCACGGATGGGGATTCGGCCAATTTCGACGGCGGTACGCTGACGGTTACCGTCACTAACCAGGTCGCTGCTGAAGACCTGCTCACCCTCGATACTTCGGGCAATGTGGTGATCGCTGGCACCACGGCAGGGTCAACTGTCTCCATCGGCAGTACCGTCGTCGGCACCCTGGCTAATGCGATCGCCGAGGGCAACGACCTAGTCATCAATTTGAATGATCAGGCCACCCCAACTAATCTGCCCGCACTACTGCGAGCCCTCCAGTACCAAAATACTGAAACCACCACACCGACCACCACGGCGCGCACCGTGCAAGTGACGCTAGCCGATGGCGATGGCGGCACCTCTACAGCCAGCACCGTCACCGTTAGCCTGCAGACCACACCAGAGATCAACATTTTGGGCGGGGGTCAAGCCATCGCTGATGGCGACACCACACCCAACAGCGC
This sequence comes from Cyanobacteria bacterium J06626_4, assembly GCA_038523235.1. Lineage (GTDB taxonomy): Bacteria > Cyanobacteriota > Cyanobacteriia > Phormidesmidales > Phormidesmidaceae > Halomicronema. The sequence goes on along the minus strand of JBCBJQ010000027.1, from coordinate 38,458 downwards.
CGACAAAACTGACTTTGGCGCGCAGCCCGTCAGTGCTGGCAGCCAAGTCAATACCTTTACGATCGCCAACGAGGGCTCAGCAGCCCTGACCCTATCGGGTGCGCCCTTGGTCACCCTCAGCGACAACACCCATTTCACGGTGACAACACAGCCAGGGAGCAGCATTGCCGCTGGGAGCAACTCCACCTTTGATATCACCTTTGATCCAGCGGCGGCGGGCTTTCACACCACCACGGTGACCGTCACCAGCAACGACAGCGATGAAAGCACCTATACCTTTGATGTCACTGGCTACGGCACGCCCTTTGTCGTGATCAACGAGATTGACGTCGATAACCCCGGCACCGATGGCATCGAATTTATCGAGCTGTACGACGGCGGAGCCGGTAACACCGCACTCGATGGGCTGGTGCTGGTGCTTTACAACGGCAATGGCGATAAAGTTTATGACGCGATCGATCTAGATGGCCAAACCACCGATGCCAATGGCTATTTTGTGGTGGGCAGTGCAGCTGTGGCCAATGTGGATTTGGTTGAGTTCACCACTGACGGGCTGCAAAACGGTGCGGATGCGGTAGCGCTGCAGATTGGCGATGCGACTGACTTTCCCAATGGGACGACGGTGAGTACGGCGACCGTGGTGGATGCGATCGTCTATGACACAGACGATGCCGATGATGCGGGACTGCTGCCCTTGCTGAATATCGGCCAAGCCCAGGTAAATGAAAACGGCGACGGCCAGGGCACGATGCAATCGTTGCAGCGGGTCGCCAATGGCAGCGGCGGTCAGCGCAACACCAGCAGCTTTATCACCGCCACGCCGACGCCGGGGGCGGCAAATTTGCCTAGTGTGCAGTTCACTCAAGATACATTCATCACTGCTGAAGACGGGGGAACGAGCACCATCGTCACGGTGACCCGAGGTAGCACCCAGGGCACAGCTTCTGTGCAAGTCAACGTGCAGCCGGGCAGCACGGCCACGGCAGGCAGCGATTATGACGGTAGTGGCTTGCCCGTTACGGTGAATTTTGCCAATGGTGAAGGCAGTAAAACCGTGGCGATTCCCATCACCGATGATGCAACGGTCGAAGGCGATGAAATCCTGGTGCTGGGGTTGAGCAATCCGACCAATCTGACGCTGGGCGATCGCGCTACTGCCACCCTGACGATTACCGACAACGATGGGCCTGGTTTCACAGTGGTGGAATCTGGCGGCACCACCACCGTTGACGAGTCGGGCACGACGGATACCTTTACCGTGGTGTTGAATAGTCAGCCGCTCACCAATGTAGAACTCACCGTCACCAGTGACGATACGGGCGAGGCCACCGTCGATACCGCCACCCTGACCTTTACCAACAAAAACTGGAATCAGGCCCAAACGGTGACGATTACCGGCGTTGATGATGCGGGAACCGATGGCACCCAAACCAGCACCATCACCCTCAGCGTTAACGATGCCGCCAGCGACGACGCCTTTGATAGCTTGCCGGATAAAGCGGTAACGGTGAGCACCACCGACAACGACGTTGTGGGCATTACCCTCGTCGAGTCAGAGGGCACAACCGCCGTCACTGAAGGCGGCCCAACCGATAGCTATATCGTGGTGCTCGATACGCAACCAACGGACACGGTGACGGTAGATCTGTCACCCGATAGCCAGACCACGCTAGATAAGACCACCCTGACCTTTACCGCGAAGAACTGGGATACGGCCCAAACGGTGACGGTGACGGCAGTGGATGACAGCGACGTGGAAGGGGCACACACCAGCGCCATCAGCCACACCGTCAGCAGCACAGACAAGGACTACAGTGGCTTGAGTCTGGCCGATATCACCGTTGCCGTCACCGATAATGATGTGCAGGCGGCGAATCTGGCGGTAAGTGCCGCCAGCGGCAGCGAAGCCGATGCTACGGCCATTACGGTAACAGTGACAGCAGCGGGCACGGTCACGGGTGATCAAACTGTGAATTTGGGGATTGCTGGCAGCAACCTCACCGCCGGAGACTACACCCTCAGCACCCCGACGATTACGATTCTCGACGGCCAGACCACTGGCACTGGCACCTTTACCATCGTCGATGATGACTTAATTGAAGGAACCGAAACGGCGATCTTAACCCTGAGCAATCCTTCGGCGGGACTGACGCTGGGGGGCGTGAGCAGCCAAGCGATCGCGATTGAGGACAACGACCGCAGCGCGAATCCGGTCTTTACCTTCGCGCAGTTCGCTCAATTTCAAGCCGTGGATAATGGCCAGCTCGCGCCGAGTGAGTTCGCCGCGATTGGTCTAGAAATGGGGGGTCTGCTACTGGCGGAACTCTTTGATGAGACCTATTATCTCGCGCAAAATCCTGACATCGCTGCCGCTGTCGCGCAGGGAGGTTTTGCCACCGGCTACGACCATTTCGTGCAGTTTGGCATCAACGAAGGTCGCAACCCCAGCGCCTATTTTGACGAAGCATTTTACCGAGCTAACAATGCCGATGTGGCGGCAGCGATCGCCAACGGTAGCCTCAGCAGTGGCCTGATGCACTATCTGAGCTTTGGGCATTGGGAAAACCGCGACCCCAGCACGCTGTTTGATGCCAGCGATTATTTGCTGAACAATCCTGATGTCGGTGCCGCCGTAGCGAGCGGTACCTTCGCCAGTGGGTTTGAGCACTTTATCGAGTTCGGCGACGACGAAGGGCGGCTCTCGACTTTACTGTTTGAAGAGGCCTTTTATCAGCAGCAGAACGCCGATGTGGCGGCAGCCGTGCAGGCAGGCGTTTTCTCTAGCGGTTTTGAGCATTTCATCAGCTTTGGCCAACAGGAGGGTCGTGCCCCGTCGAATTTCTTCAATGAGAGTACCTATCTGAATGGGAACAGCGATGTGGCCGCCGCCGTGCAGGCGGGCGCTTTCTCTAGTGGCTTTGAGCACTATGCGCTGTTTGGTCGAGCTGAGGGGAGAGTGGCGGTTTGACCGGCATCCGAGAATAGAAGGGGATAGCGCTTGGGAGTCGGAGCAGAAAACTCAGAGTTCGGAGTGGGTGAAAAGGCGTAGTGGGTGGTCAATCTCAACCCACCCCATTAGCCCTCCCCAGAGAGGAAAGAACCGGTGTTTGGCTTAACCCGAACTGGCGTTATCTCAGCTAATTGACCACTCCTACGGATTGACCTCGATCATTTGCCAGGAGTGATCCGGCTGTCGGCAATACTGCCAACGATTTTGTGGCGTGCCCTTCAGGGCTAGATGATCAACGGTATCGGGGTCAAACACCAAAACGGCAAACGTATCCAGGGGTTCCGACTCGCTCAAATCAGTGGGCTCATAGCCGGTCGTCAGCCTTGGCTGACCAGGCGATGGCCAGGCAAACTGCTGTCGAGCATTATCTGACAGCCGGTGCCACAGGTCGCGACGAATCGGCATCGCCGCCGCCTTGTCACTGTCAGCCGTCAGCGCCTGCAGCTCACCGCCAAGGCGAAACTGTTCACGGGTCTGGGTGAAATACCAACACAGCGCCGCCCCGCGATGCTGCTCGATGTGGTGCAGCTTGTCGCTGCGGGCATCGGTGACAAATAGCAGGCAATTCGTGTCAGCCCAAAAGTCGCGAAACACGACCGTACGATTAGCGGGACGACCATCAGGGCGGACGGTGGCGAGTTGGGGATAGCGGCTATCGGCACGACTGCGATTGCGATGCAGCGCCCGCGCCAGGGGCGATCGCCAAGGAGCAAGCGACATAGGTAGACAGAAGTGAGGCTAAAAAGAGCGAGGGCTGGTGACCGCGATCGCCCGCCGGGCTGTCGGTCACTGACTAGTCCATTTTTAGTCTACAAACTCCCTGTAAACAATTCAGAAGGTGTGACGTCAACCTCAATAGCTGCTAGGGAATATGGATATGCTAGAGAATCCGTATCGCATCGATGATTTGGCCTAGCATGGTAGGTAAGGGCTATTAGTAACCGCATGACTCTCAACGTGTTCCTGACTACTCTGAGACATCGAGCCTCGCAATTTCAGAAAACACCCGGTTGGGTTGGGGCCTCCGGACCCCGGTCAGCACGCATTAAAGTGCGATGAAAGGTTTTGTACAAAATTCCCCAGCTTTCCAGGCAGATCCCGCGCGCTGCTGGCTTAATTGAGAAACCGCTAATCGTGACGTTGCCATGAGTTTACTTGTCTTACTGTCGGTATTAGCGGGCTTTGTGTTGCTGATTGCGGGGGCCGAAGGGTTTGTCAGAGGGGCGGCCAAGCTCGCGGCGGTGATTGGCCTGTCGCCCTTAGTCATTGGGCTGACCGTAGTGAGCTATGGCACTAGCGCCCCGGAGCTGGCGGTCAGTCTGCAGGCCAGCCTGCACGGGCAAGCCGAAATCGCCCTCGGCAACGTCATCGGCAGCAACATCTTCAATATTTTGATGACCCTGGGCATCGCCGCCCTGATTGTGCCGCTAACGGTGGCCCAGCAGCTGATTCGGCTCGATGTGCCGATCATGATTGGGGTCACCGGGCTGATGCTGATGTTTTCGATGGATGGCGAACTGGGTCGGGTCGATGGCATCGTCTTGCTGCTGGGCAGCATTTTCTACACCGGTTTTTTGGTATATCAAAGTCGCCGCGAATCAGACGCCGAGGTGCAAGCAGAGTATGAAAAAGAGTACGCCGATGCCAGTCCTAAAACCTGGCAGCATCTGCTCAAGCATGTTTCAACCCTGCTGATTGGGTTGGTCGTCTTAGTGGCTGGGGCCAACCTGCTCGTGTTTGGAGCGACTGCCATTGCTCAGTCGATGGGGGTGAGTCAGCTCGTGATTGGTTTAACTATCGTGGCCGTGGGCACGTCGCTGCCTGAGTTAGCGACCTCGATGGTGGCCTGCTATCGCGGTGAACGCGATATTGCCGTGGGCAACGTGGTCGGCAGCAATATCTTCAACATTTTGACGATTTTGGGCGTGACGGCGACCTTTACCGGCGTGCCCGTTTCGAGTGCGGCCATCAGCTTCGACATTCCGGTAATGCTGGCGGTGGCGATCGCCTCGCTGCCGATCTTTTACACCGGCAACCGCATTTCTCGCTGGGAAGGGATGCTCTTCATCAGCTACTACGTGGCCTACACGGCCTATCTGGGGCTGAATGCGATCGGTCACGATCAGCTCGGGCTCTACAGCAACGTCATGCTGCTGTTCGTCATTCCCCTCACGGTGATTACCCTCGTAACCATTGTTGTTCAGCGGCCGAAGAAACTCAAAAAAGCGCCCGAAGTGGCTAAGGCTGAGCCAAAATTCCCCCGGAACGACTAGGCACTGTCACGTGCTCAGGTGTGACTACCAGCTCACCAAAGACAGTTCGCCAATCAGCCGCCAGGTCGCCATGGGCGGCGCGTTCTACTGGTACAGCAGTCTGGCCGGCATTGACTAACACCAGCAGCGTCTCGTCTCCCAGCTCGCGCTTAAAGCCATAGAGGTCACCGTCGGTCAGCCACACGGTATAACTGCCGGTGCGCAGGGCGGCATAGTGATGCCGCAGCGCCACCAAGACTTTGTGATGCTTGAGCAGCGGCTGATGCCACGCTTTTTCGGGGGGGAAAACCTTGCGACAGTCGGGGTCAAGGCCGCCGTCGAGGCCCACTTCGTCGCCGTAGTAGATACAGGGCGCACCGGGAAACGTCATTTGCAGCAGCACCGCCAGCTCCAAACTGGCCAGGTCACCGCCCATCACTGTCAGGGCGCGAGCAATGTCATGGCTCGAGAGCAGGTTGAGCTGGGTGAGCTGAATTTCCCAGGGATAGAGGGTGAGCAACGCTTCGATTTTAGAGCGGTAGCCCGCTGCATCTAGCGCTGGATAGGGATAGTATTCGGGCACCTCGGCATACTGCATAGTGACGCGATCGCCCGCCGCAAAGGCCATCGTCGGCCCCGCAAACACGTAGTTCATGACGCCGTCAAACTTCGTGCCATCCAGCCACTCGGGCGCGGGCTTCCAAATTTCGCCAACGATATAGGCGTCCGGATTGATCGCCTTGATGCGATCGCGAAATTCTTCCCAAAACCCCGGGACTTGCACCTCAAAGGGCACGTCTAGCCGCCAGCCATCAATGCCCTGACGAATCCAGTGTTCGCCAATCTGCATGATGTATTCCCGTACCGCCGGATTGGCGTGATTAAACTGGGGCAGCGCGCGATTATTGACCCAGCTCGTATAGTTAGCCGGTTGCGCCCCGTCATAGGCTGACAGCGGCCAGTTCTCAATCTTGAACCACTCTAACCAGGGGGAATGGGGGCCATTTTCTAAAATGTCGTTAAAGAAGAAGAAGCCCCGGCTGGCATGGTTGAAGACCCCATCTAACACCACCCGAATGCCGCGATCGTGGGCCGCCGTCAGCAGATCCGCAAAGGCTTCGTTGCCCCCCAGCAGCGGATCAACCTGGTAGTAGTCGTGGGTGTGATAGCGATGGTTGCACGCTGATTGGAAAATTGGGGTGAAATAAATGGCATTGATGCCCAGATCCTTTAAATAGTCGAGGTTTTCAACCACACCCCACAAATCACCACCCTTATACCCTGAGAGGGTGGGCGGGGTTTCCCAAGGCTCTAAGGTGACTGCCATAGCCGGATGGTTTAAGGGGCGATGGGTGCGAGCAAAGCGATCGGGGAAAATTTGATAAAAAACGGCGTGCTTGACCCATGCTGGCGTCTGGATAGTCATATGTGCTCTTTGGCCTCTATGCCTAGGCTAGCGGATACTACCTCAGAAGGCGCGGAAACCCAAGGGCGTAGACGACTAACGTTACGGCTCTTTGCAGCAGCGACGAGGCCAGTCAACCAAGGGGAAAGTAGAAGCAGGGGAGGGTAGACGAAGGATCGTGTGGCGATAGTTACGAGCATCGCCTGAAAAATACTCGCCGCCGCCGGTGCGCCAGATCTCAAGCGTAGTGTTGGAGCCAAGTTTCGGAATGCAGAAATTGGACCTGAAAAGCCGATTAGACAATGATTACAGTCATCTGGAGTGACTTGATCAGACGGCGGCTTGCTGTAGCAGGTTGCCATGGCAGCAGACCCGATTGGTAACTCCCTCGACTTTCCGACAGCGGTCAGGTTACTCAGCGTGATGGGGACGTTAGCACGGTTAGCGATCGCGGGCGACATTCGACAGTTAGTGGCGTTTTGCCAGCGGGTTCGCCATCGACAAAAACTGCCTGCGGTGGTTTGGTCGTGACCTCAACTCGCCGCGACTCATACCAATGCACGGTATCGCTCTGAGCCGGACGCTGTTGCACCGCAGACAGGAACAAATCAGCCGCTGACATCAGCATGTCCCATTTGTCGTCGGGGGTCACCATCGTGATGCTGAGCGTGCCATCGTCAGCGGTGTTTTGCGGGGGGCCTTGAGCGAGCACCATACTGGCCGTGGCCGTGTTGGCGATCGTGACGGCAGTGGCCATCTCTTGCCACTGTTCTTGGTCGGTGTGCACCTGCGCCTCAAACTGCTCGATGCGCTCTAACTCTTGGAAGCTATTAGTCACGATCGCCAGCTTGCCAAGGCGAGATTTTTCTTCGCGATCCATCCGGTTGAGCAGGTTTGACTCAAAGCCAATACAGGCAACCAGTAGCATCATTTCACCGTTGCAGCGGGCCGTGTCTAATCGCTGGCTGTGGCCGGCTTGGATGATTTCGCAGGCGTCACGATAGCTTTCGGGAATTTGTAAAGCGGCGGCAAAGGCGTTGGCCGTTCCCGCTGGAATGATGCCCAGCGCCACATCGGTATCGACCAGTGCCTTGGCAACGCCTGATACGGTGCCATCGCCGCCAGCCGCAATGACGACGTCAGCCCCTGCCGCAACCGCCTGCTGGGCTAAGTCTTGGGCCGAAACCTCAGGCTTTGTCAAGTGCGTGGTGAAGTTCGGCAGCGATTCTAGCGCTGACTGGATTGCCATCAACTTGGCACCGGGTTCTCCGGGGCCAGAAATGGGATTGAAGATCAGATGGTAAGACTTTGCGGCGATCGCGCTAACGAGGGGGGCAGCCATGATAAAGATGTTGAGAACACGTCAAGAGGGGACAACGGATCGGGCCGGTTCAGCCGTACCGCTCGGACACGAGAACGCAACCAATGGGGGAATCTGCAGCCGTGATTACAGGTCACCTCAGTGACTCAATATGTAAAGTCCAGTTTATGAGTGTTGTCAGCACTTTACGTCCGTCGGGGGAAAGATATTGGGCGGCGCTACTCAAAGCGGCTTACAGCCCCATCAGATTGCACAGCTTGTAGACCATCCGCGCGGCCACATTGCCATCCCACTCGCCATCCCCGACCTCAGACACATCAAAGCCGATGATCTGCCGATCGCTGCGTACCAGCGATCGCAGCAGGCAAAATACCTCTTCTAGCTCCAGTCCACCGGGTACTGGGGTGCCGGTATGCGGGCAAAGCTTGGGGTCGAGACCATCGACATCGCAGCTGACATAAACCCGCTGAGGTAGGGGCGCAATGATATCGCGGCACAGGTCAAGCCACGACTCACCGCCATAGCGTCGCTCCTTCAATACCGGGTCGTAATGGGCGACGATGCGGCTTGCCGAGGCGTCAATTTTGGCCACCTCATGGTGGGAAACATCGCGGATGCCGACCTGCACCAAGCGCGACACCTGAGGCAGCGCCATCACATTGGTCATAATCGACGCGTGAGAATATTGGAACCCCTGATAGGCATCTCGCAGGTCGGCGTGGGCGTCGATATGCAAAATACCAAAGTCGATGTATTGCACCGCCAGCGCTTGTATCAGCCCCAGGGGAATGCTGTGATCGCCCCCGATCGCCCCCACCCGCTTGCCTGCCGAGATCGCCTGTTGAGCTTGGTCGTAGAGCCACTGGTTCACTTTTTGGCAGGCCTCGTTGACGGTGGCGAGCGCCGTCGCTAGGGCGGGATCTTGCTCAATCACCACGCCCTGCTCCGTCGCGGCGATGATCTGAGCGGCCAGGGGGCGCAGCTCGTCGTTGCGCTGCTGCATCCACTCCGGTAACGGCGGCATGTAGATACCCTGCTGCCAGCCCTCGGGATTGTCGAAATCGTAGAGATCGAGCTGCGGCGATGCGTTCAACACGGCGGCGGGCCCCTGCGCCGTTCCGGCGTGGTAAGACACGGTCACCTCCCAGGGCACCCCCAGCAGCACAATGCCTGCCGTGTCGTAGTCAAAGGGCAATCCACAAAAGTTGCCATTTTCCAGACCCACGCCGCTGGGGTCAAAGCTGCAAATGAGGTCTTGTCGGCTGGGGTGCGTCATCAGTGAATTACCAAACCCTTATGAAACCAGCATGCCCGCCCCCGCTCCCTAAACCAAGCGAGGCGGTCAAGAAGATGGCTAGCGGCAAACCATATCCGTAGGAGCAGGTTTTGCCGTCACCTTAACAGTCGTGAACTGAGGATTGCTGGCTAAACCCGTCCTGACAGTGCCGATATGTTATTACTCTAAAAATATCCAAGAACCCCGGTTTCTTGGGTATGACCAGTCCATCACAGGTTTGCTCCGACAGAAACCGGGGTTCTGAAAGCCTCTTTTCATCGTTTGGAGTGGCGCGCCTGCGTCATAGACTGTTGCTCAAGAATCGCCTAGAGCTGTAGCGGTATCAACATTGAAGTCGCCTTTAGCCATCGAGCATCGTTTGAATAAAGGTGGGCAAACAAAACGCCGCCTGGTGAATACCTGCGTTGTAGTACTGCAGCTGCTGCACCTGGGCAAACTCGGCAGCGCGATCGCGGGTCAGGTCGTCAACCGGATGCAGGCCGCCCTTTGAGCAGAAGGAGAAGCCCCACATGCCAGTGGGATAAGTGGGAATAAAGGCTAGATAGCAATGTACCGACTCTGCCCCAAAAATGTTTTCCAGGCAGTGATGCAGCTCGACAAAAGCCTTTTGGTTAAAGCGGGGTGATTCGCTTTGGGCGGTCATCAAGCCGTTGGGCCGCAGACAGCGATAGACGTCTTGATAAAAGGTTTGACTAAACAGCCCTTCCGCTGGCCCCACCGGATCAGACGAATCCACCACGATTAGGTCGTAGGCGTCGGTGGGCGAATTTTTCACGAACTCGATGCCGTCACCAATGATCAGATTGAGCTTTGGGTCATCGAGTCCACTAGAGAGGGTGGGCAAAAATTCGCGAGAGGCCCGCACCACGGCTTCGTCAATTTCGACCATGGTGATCGATTCCACCTGATCATGTTTCAAAATTTCGCGCACGCTGCCGCCATCGCCGCCGCCAATCACCAGCACATCTTTAATGGCGGGCTGCGTCAGCATCGGCACGTGAATGATCATCTCGTGGTAGGCCTTCTCGTCCTTTTCCGAACACATCACCATGCTGTCAACCGACAGCATTTTGCCGTATTCAAAGGTGTCAAAAATTTCGACGGTTTGATAAGGCGACTTTTCATAAAAGACGCGATCGCCCTTATGCCGAATTGATAGGGCAATATTCTCATTGCGATCGGTAAACCAGACGCTGCGGCTGTAGCGGGGTGTAATCAGCTTTTGAGTAGCCGAATCGCGCAGTTCACCGACGTCGATATCCGATTTTTCCAGCAGTTCTAATTGACCCCGATTGAGTTCCACAGCGGAACCATGATGCGCTTCAAACTCCGCCTTCAAAATTTCGTAGGAGGTCCAGGGGCTGACGGAATAGCCGCAGGTAAACAGATCGACGGCAGCGTAGCGATATTCGGGCCAGGTATGGATGGCCAGATGACTTTCTTGAATCACGACGACGCCGGAGACGCCGAAGGGTGAAAAGTGATGAAACACGGAGCTGATAATGGTGGCTCCGGCTTCTTTAGCCGCCTTCAGCATGCTTTTCTCAATGTGTGGGACATCATTGAGAATTTCACTGGAGCAACCGTGAAACTCAACGAGAATGTGGCGTCCAAGCGAGTTCATAAGCTGATAGATTCCCCCGATGATATTGAGTTAAGCCTTGCTCACCGCCGCCGGCCCTGACTCTTCGCTGACAAAGTCTGACCTGACAGATGGTTGAAACCGTCTTGTAGCTTACCGCCTTTGGTTTGGTTTTAACGCAATATTGAGTTTCGCCCATAACCGGGTGGGTGCGATCGCGGCTAGGACTAATCGAAGCTTTCCCGAATGCGCTGGCGCAAGCGTGATTGCACTCGCCATCCCAGCAGCACCGCTGCGAATAATTGGCCTAGGGCTAACCCCCACCACAACCCCAGGCCCTGCCGCTGCAGGACTTGCCCGAGCAGATAGCCGCCGCCCAGGCCGATCGCCCAGTGCGCGACAAAATCGACGGCGGCTAGCCAATAGGTGTCTCGCAGTCCCTGCAGGGTGCCCAAACTAATCAGCCGAAACCCCTGAAAGATTTGAAACACCACCCCAATTTTGAACAGGGCGATCGCTGCCTGCACCGTGCCTTGGTTCTCCGGTAGGCGCGGGTTGAGATACCAGCCTGCGATCGTTTCGGGCAAGAGCCACAGCGGCACTGCCAGCAGACACACCAGCCCACAGTTGAGCACCAAGCTTAAATTCATTACCTGTTTGGCGGTATCGGGTCGCCCGGCCCCCAGTTTGTGAGCGGTGCGCATGGCCGTCGCGTAGGACATGCCCCAAGAAAGCATCAGCAACAGTTCGGTCGTGGTCATCACAATGCGATGGGCGGCCAACCAATCGGTGCTCCAGTGGCCCATCAGTAGCGCCGCCGCCGTCAGTGCCCCAAACTCAGTGCCGTAGTCAAAACAGAGGGGCCAGCCGAGGTGGACGATTTCTTTAAACACGGGCGGATTTAAGCGGCCAAGCGAGCCAAATAGCTGCCACCGTCGCAGATCTCGCCGCCGCTTTAAACACAAAGCCGCAATGATGAATAGGCCCCAGAAGATCAGGGCGCTGCTGCCGCCAATGCCCGCCAACCCTAACTGCGGCAAACCCCATTTGCCATACATCAGAGCGTCATTCAACATCACGTTGACCGGAATGCTCCCCACCATCAGCAGCGTCAATAGGCGGGGCTGCATTAGGGCCGTGGTGATTTCTTTAAAGACAAACAGACCCAGTGCCGCTGGCAAGCTCCACATCATCGCTCGCAAATAGGCCATCGTTTGGGCCACAATCGGCGGCGCTTGCCCCAACCACAGGAGGACGCCCCCCAGATGCCAAAACAGCAGCAGCGCCGGAAGCGAAACGCTAAAGCTCAGCAAGAGCGCCTGGGCCGTAATCACCCCCACCCGTGCCTCATCCTCAGCGCCGTAAGCTTCTGCCGCTAGTGCCCCGGTCATTTCTAGAAGACCGGTGAAGAGGGCCAAAATCGTCCAAAAAATGACGGCCCCGAGCCCGCCCGCTGCCAGCGCCGTGGGGCCGAGCCAGCCCATCATCAGCGTATCGACGATGTTGACCATGCCCTCTGCCACTTGAATGCAGGTGAGCGGAATGGCTAAGTGCAGGAGGGCGCGAATTTCTAAGGACGTTTGCATCGCTCTGGCCCAGATCGATCGCCGCGCAGGAGGCGGGGTTCCCCAACTGTACTGGAGCGAGTCGTCCCATGCTGAGGGGTCGGCGATGAGTGGAAGGGAAAGGAGTAGAGGGTAGGGGGGTAAAGGGTAGAGGGTGAGGATTTGGAAGTTAACGTGCGGGGTGTAGTTGATGTTTAGGTTCCTGAACTCGTGGGTGAGCGATCGCGGCTCGGCAGTCATGAACGCAATCGCCTTGGGAGCGCTAGATCTGGGTCACGGTGATTGACTATGCTGGGGCAAGCGTCTTTTACGAGTGAGAGCAAGCCTATGTCTGCCGCTGCCATCATGAGCTTTGTCTATGGTGTGTTGTCCATCGTGGGGGGCTTCATCGGCTATCAGCAGGCGGGCAGCAAACCCTCGCTGATTTCTGGAACCATTACCGGCATCTTGTTGCTGGTGGCGGGCTTCGGCATCCTGCAGGCGCAGGCCTGGGGACTGTGGCTGGCGATCGCGGTGACGCTGCTGCTCGTCACCGTGTTCATTGTGCGTCTGATCAAAACGCGCAAGTTCTTTCCGGCAGGGTTGATGGTGGCCGTGGGCATTGGCACCCTGATCGTCCTTTTCACCGGTATTGGCTGAACGGGCAGGCGATCGGCGGTGACTGGCAGCGATCGCGGCTAAGGGGCAAAAGATTTGAACCAGCTTGGGACCTAGTCACTGCCACCCACTCCTGTCTCGCCTGCGCTTCAATCCCTTAATTTTTCAGCATATCGGGGCGATCGCTAAGACATGGCATCGCCCCAGTGCAACCTCAAAAACAGAGACCACACGCATGATCACTGGTGAACTGAAGTCTAAGGTCGATAAGCTATGGACCACCTTCTGGAACAACGGCATTAGCAATCCTCTGTCAGTGATTGAGCAGATCTCGTATCTGCTGTTCATCAAGCGGCTGGATGACTTGGAACAGGCGAAGGAGCGTAAAGCGCAGCGGCTAGGTCGCGAGATTGAGAATCCTACCTTTGGGCCAGGACAGCAGCATATCCGCTGGTCGCATTTCAAGAATCTGGATGATGCGGAGGAAATGCTGCGGATTATTCGGGATGAGGCGTTCCCGTTTATTAAGGACATGGGGAGCTTTGCCAAAAGCAGCACCTATGCCAAGCACATGCGGGATGCGGTGTTTTTGATTGCTTCTCCAGCGCTGCTGGCAGCGGTGATTGAGCAGATTGAGAACATCCCCATGGAGGATCGCGATACCAAGGGCGACCTCTATGAATACATGCTCTCCAAACTCAGCACAGCGGGTACGAACGGGCAGTTTCGCACTCCCCGACACATCATCAAGATGATGGTGGCATTGCTGGCTCCTGGTCCGCGCGACATTGTCTGCGATCCGGCCTGTGGAACGGGTGGTTTTCTGGTCGCGGCGGCAGAATATGTGCGCAAGCTGCAGGATGCGGAGGGCAATCAAGTGCTAAATGCCCCCGGCAATCTGGAGCATTTCAACACCCAGATGTTCCATGGGTTTGATTTTGATGCCACCATGCTGCGCATCGGCAGCATGAACCTGATGCTGCACGGCATTGAACAGCCGATCATTGAAGCGCGGGATTCCCTGTCGGAAGACCACGCCGGGGTAGAGGACAGCTTCACGATGATCCTGGCGAATCCGCCATTTAAGGGGGCGGTGGAGAAGTCCACGATCGCCAAAGACCTGACCAAGACCCTCAAAACGACCAAGACCGAGCTGCTGTTTATCCCGCTGTTTTTGCGGTTGCTGAAGACGGGCGGTAAAGGAGCCGTGATTGTGCCGGATGGGGTGCTGTTTGGCTCCTCGAAAGCCCATAAGGATATGCGCCAGATTTTGGTGGAAGAGCACAAACTGGATGGGGTGATTTCTATGCCGTCGGGGGTGTTCAAGCCCTATGCGGGAGTCTCCACGGCGATCCTGGTTTTCACAAAAGTGGGGCTGAAGGAACAGGGCACGGATGCAGTGTGGTTCTATGACATGGCGGCGGATGGGTATTCGCTGGACGACAAGCGGCAACCCGTGGCGGATAATGATATTCCCGATATTTTGCAGCGCTGGCAGCAGCGAGACTCGACAAAGGATACCGATCGCAAGGCCAAGGCATTCTTTGTCCCCCGTGAGGAGATCAAGGCCAATGCTTACGACCTGTCCATCAACCGCTACAAGGAAATTGAGTACGAGGAGGTGCAGTACGATCCGCCAAAGGTGATTTTGCAAAGGCTGCGATCGCTCGAAGCTGAGATCCGCCAGGACCTAGATACCTTAGAGGAAATGTTGGGATGAGCGATCGCGACGGGGTGCCGGAGGCTGATCGCTCAGCTGACGAGGAAATTTGGCGAAAAGTCGGACAAATCGCTACCGCCTATCCCCTTTTAGAATGTGATAAGTGCGCGATCGCGCTGGCTCAGTGGTTACAAGCAAGGGGCATTGACGGCACCATTCTCCGGTTGAGAACTCGACGCCGAACGGAGGTCTTTATCACCAGCAAACGTCATGGCGACGAAGAATCCATCACGGAGAATGGCACCCATTATGGGGTTGAGGTGCGCGGGCGAGTGTTTGACAATTTGGGACGCGAGGGACTGACACGAGCGGATTGGCTAGACGACTTTCAGTGCATCAGTGGTCGGTTTGTCCTTGAGGAGATTACACTTTCAGACCTTTTGACGATGGGGGACACAGGCAATGTCAACGGTATTTAACCTCTTAGACCGGATTCAAAAAAGCCCCGGCATGTATCTGGGGTATCCCTCGGTGAATGCGCTGTTCATGGTGTTGAACGGTTATGAAATTGCCCGCAGTGAGCTGGGGACCGAACTGACGGCAGAGGAGGAGCGGTTTTATGAGGAGTTTCAGCCGTGGCTGCAGCAAAAGCTAGGGGTGAAATCGGTCACCTCTTGGGCGAAGCTGATTATGCTGTCTTGCCATGATGAAAAGACGGGGTTCGAGAAGTTCTTTGAGCTATTGGATGAGTTTCGCAATCAAGACCGCGATCGGGAGTTAATCAGTGCTTGATTCATTGGCTGAGAACTATTGCCGAGTTCGCGATCGCTCGAAACTGAGATCTGTCAGGCTCGAAATTCCCTGGAGAGGATGTGCAGATAATGGCGCAATGTAAGGACTGGAGATAACCACACCATGACCATCACAACGGTCCCGATGAGTCTGGAAGACTTCTTTGCTTATACGGAAGACACAGAAACCCTCTACGAATTGGAGAATGGGGAACCGATCGCCATGCCGCCCGAGAGCGACTTGAATTTGAGAATCGCCTCTTTTTTGTTTGCCTACTTTTTACAACGGGGCATCGCTCACGATCGCCTGCGGATGAAAACTGAGGTGGCAGTCAGCGGGTCACGGGTGACGGTGCGGTTACCTGATCTGATGGTGTTGTCGGAAGAGGCTGCATCAGCCCTAGCTGAGGCGACGCGATCCACGATTACGATGGAGATGCCGCCGCCCCGGTTAGTGGTTGAGGTGGTATCGCCGGGGAAGAAGAATATTGACCGCGATTATCGTTACAAGCGATCGCAATATCAGGCCAGAGCGATCGCTGAATACTGGATCGTGGACCCGATCACCCAGCGGGTGACGGTGCTGACTTTGGTGGAAGGGCTTTACGAAGAAGCCACTTTTGAGGAGGAGTCTGTCGTCACCTCGCCACTGCTGAGCGAACTGGCTGGGGCAGAGCTGACGGCAAAGCAGATTTTGCAGGCGGGCACATGAGCTGGGAACAGTTACTCCATCAGGATTTGGATACGCTGAAGGGGATGTTGGGATGAATTTGCACCTGAAACCTATAGGTGAATTTTGCAAAACAGGTAGCGGTGGGACTCCTTCAAGAAAACAAGAGAGCA
Source organism: Cyanobacteria bacterium J06626_4 (assembly GCA_038523235.1). Taxonomy (GTDB): domain Bacteria; phylum Cyanobacteriota; class Cyanobacteriia; order Phormidesmidales; family Phormidesmidaceae; genus Halomicronema. Next base: position 22,135 of record JBCBJQ010000027.1, on the reverse strand, counting down.
AATACTATAATGGTTCAATTCCCTGGGTTAAATCAGGCGAATTGAGAGAAACTGTCATTCTTGAGACAGAAGAGAAAATCACCGAAGCTGCTTTGTCGGAAACCAGCGCAAAAATGATTCCGCCAGGTGCGCTACTTGTCGCTATGTACGGTGCTACGGTTGGACGAATTGCAACTCTTGGAATTCCAGCGTCAAGCAATCAAGCAGTTTGCCATATTGTCCCTGACGAAGCCGTTGCTGACCAGCGGTACATGTTCTACGCATTAAGTAAACAAGTTCCGAAATGGCTGGATCAAAGAGTAGGTGGAGCTCAACCAAACATTAGCCAGCATATTATTCGCAATACTCAAATTCCCCTGCCGCCCATTGAAGAACAGCGGCGGATTGCGGCGATTTTGGATAAGGCAGATGCAGTGCGGCGCAAGCGGAAGGAGGCGATCGCGCTGACCGAGGAGTTGTTGCGATCGATCTTTCTCGACATGTTTGACGATGCAAATGGCAATGACTGGGAAATCACAACCGTTGAAAACATTGCCAGAGAACAAAAAGGCTCTATCAGAACTGGCCCCTTTGGCAGTCAACTTCTCCATAGCGAATTTGTTGACTCAGGTATCGCTGTTCTAGGGATAGACAACGCAGTTAAAAATGAATTCTTCTGGGCTAAGCCTAGGTATATTACTGAAGATAAGTATGAAGAGCTGAAGCGCTACAAGGTTCATCCTGGTGATGTACTAATCACCATCATGGGAACCTGTGGAAGGTGCGCAATCGTTCCAGATGATTGTTCAGAAGCCATTAATACAAAACATCTTTGCTGCATCACACTCGATAGAAGGAAATGTATACCGGAGTTTTTACACTCATATTTTCTACTTCATCCAAAGGCACGCCTTTATTTAGAGCGAAATGCTAAAGGGGCCATCATGGATGGCTTAAATATGGGCATCATTAAGAAGCTGCCGATTCCCCTACCCCCTGTATCTTTGCAAGAAAAATTCGGCTACATACACCTCAAATCTTATGCGCTGAGCAAAAAGGCGAGCAGGCTAGAAACAGAAGAGAACGAACTTTTCAACTCCCTTCTTCAACGCGCCTTCCGTGGGGAACTGTAGGAGTGGATGGGTAGATGGGTGGATGGTGAAGCATCGTAGGTAAGGGGTTAAGGGAAAGTGTCATGATGGGAGCAGTCTCGGAGGGACAGGATGTTCACACTGCAGCTTGACGAGCAAGGACAAATCACCATTCCGGCAGAGTTATTGGCCCAGCTGGGTTTATCGCCAGGGGCCGAAGTGCAGATTCAAATTGTGGGCAAAACCCTGCAAGTACAACACTCTCAAACCTCATCAAAAGGCGCACAACTGATTGCCAACCTGCGCGGTCGGGCTACCGCAAACTTGAGTGCCGACGAAATTCTGCACCTCACCCGCGACAATGCATGACCGTCATTTTGGTTGATAGCAACGTTCTGCTCGATGTGTTGACCGAAGATCCCACCTAGTTTGACTGGTCAGCGCAACAACTTGCCATGAATACTGACCAAGGCAACACCCTTGTCATCAATCCCATCATCTTTGCTGAGGTCTCGGTCGGCTTCAATCAACCTGATGAGCTTGAATCAGCCTTGCCAGAGACATTTTTTCGGCGCGAACTGCTGCCCTACCCTGCAGCATTCCTGGCAGGCAAAGCCTTTCTCCGCTATCGGCAACAAGGCGGAAACCGCCGTTCTCCGCTGCCTGACTTTTATATTGGTGCCCACGCCGCTGTGCAAAACTGGCCCCTGCTGACCCGCGACGTCAGTCGCTACCAAACCTATTTTCCTTCGATTTCCCTCATTACCCCTTAAGTTCCTGGAACCGCTTCAGCTCCCTCTGCAACGCGCCTTCCGTGGAGAGCCATAGGTTCAGGGGCAAACATCCTCGTATCCTCGATCTTTGAAATACCTTGTCAACCCGCCCTCTGCTCTGATATGACAATCACGCTAGACCTGCCACCCCAAGTCGAAGCCCTATTGCGACAGCGAGCCGAAGCCACCGGGCAAGACCTGCACCACATTGCCGTACTCACTCTGGGACTCAGCCTCGAAGACGATGACTTTTTCGCCGCGCTAGAAGGCATTCAGCAGGGGCTCAATGACTTTGAGCAAGGCCGCTTTTCCAGCTTTGAAGAGTTTGTGGCTGAACAAAACCAGCCGCCTATGCATCTACGAGCCCCCCTCCTGGGTACATGAGCCCACCCCGCCCTGCGGGCACCCCTCCCAAGAGGGGAAAGTCCTTGTGTATCTCGGAGAAGACATCGTAATCCCCTCCTGGGAGGCACTGAAGGGGTGGGTCCCGACCGGGCACTCTACATATACACTCGATCGCCCACAGCCATGCGCTACCCCATCCTCTCCTACAACCCCGTCCTCAAAGAACGCGCCCGCCAGCTTCGCCACAACATGACCTCCGGCGAAATCAAACTTTGGCAGCACCTCAAACGCAAACAACTCCTGGGCTACGACTTCGATCGCCAGCGCCCCATCGATCAATTCATCGTCGATTTTTACTGCAAGCAACTCATGCTCGCCATAGAAATCGACGGCTCCTCCCACGACAGCAAGACAGCTCAGGCTAAAGATCGAGAACGACAAGCCTGTTTAGAGGCATTGGGAGTTAAATTTCTACGCTTTCGAGAAGCCGATGTGCACCGCAATATTGACGGGGTAGTGGGGGCGATCACGGCCTGGATTTTGGCACCTCCGCCACAGTGAACCCACCCCGCCCTGCGGGCACCCCTCCCAGGAGGGGAAGTGCTTTCACTTTTCGGGTGAAGACAACACAATCCCCTCCCTGGAGGGGCGTAGGGGTGGGTGCTTCTCCAGGAGAGGCTCAGGGACCATTGATTACCAGCGCGCAACATTGACCCAAATCACAGCGGATTACGCTGCTTCATGGGGAAAACTGAATTAAAGTGCGCTCAACGGCAGTACCCCCATGCCTTCCAACTTTGATTTTTTGCGCTCCGCCTTTCCCGACCTGTATGCCCATGCAACCCAGGCCGAAGGGCTGATCTATGTCAATCCCCGCGCCTGCTGTTTCTACACCCGTTTTGCCCTAGAGCAAACCGTCCTGTGGCTTTACGAAAACAATCCCAACCTGCGCCTGCCCTTTGAGAACAGCCTGGGGGCAATGATCCATGAACCCAGCTTCCAGCGCAGCCTCAAACCCGGCCTATTCCCCAAAATCCGCCTCATTCAAAAACAGGGAAACAAAGCGGTTCACCAGTCCCGCGACGTGCAGGAAGACGATGCCTTGCGCCTGGTGCAAGAGCTGTTTCATATCCTGTATTGGCTCTGCCGTACCTATCGCCGTCAGGGGCAAGCCCTGCCCGATCGCGTCTTTGATCGCGCCCAGGTGCCTCGCCCCGTCCAACCTGAAGAGCAGGCACTGACCCAACAACAGTTGCAAGTTCTAGCAGAGCAGCTAACAGAAAGCGATGCCCTGCGGCGCATTACCGAAGAACGCCGCCAGCAAACTGAAGCGGAATTGACAGCGGCTCAGGCCGAACTTGAGGCCCTGCTGCAAGCCAATGCCGCTGCGGCTGACCCCCACGACTATAACGAAGCCGACACCCGCCGCCTGTTGATTGATGTGCTCCTGCAGGAAGCCGGGTGGGATGCCAGTGCGCCGCATGCCACAGAAGTCGAAGTCCAGGGCATGCCCATTCAAAAGGCGGGAGATACCGGACGGGGCTTTGTGGACTATGTGCTGTGGGGCGATGATGGCAAGCCGCTGGCGCTGGTGGAAGCCAAACGCACCCACAAAAGTCCTGAGTTGGGGCAACATCAGGCCAAGCTCTATGCCGATTGCCTGGAGCAACGCTATGGCCAGCGTCCCGTGATCTTCTATAGCAATGGCTATGAAATCTGGCTGTGGGATGACCTGAACTATCCGCCCCGTGCTGTCCTGGGATTTTTGAAGCAAGCCGAACTGGAGCGGTTGATCTTTCGCCGCCGCCATCGCAAGCGGCTGAGCGCCACGCCGATTAACGAGGCGATCGCGGGCAAAAACCGTCCTTATCAAAAAGAAGCCATTCGCCGCATTACCGAAACCTTTGAAGACCAGCTGACTCGCAAATCGCTGCTGGTGATGGCCACCGGTACCGGCAAGACCCGCACGGCGATCGCCCTAGTCGATTTGCTGAAGCGTTCTAACTGGGTGCAGCGGGTGCTGTTTCTCGCTGATCGCAACGCCCTGCTCACTCAAGCTTATCGCGCCTTTCAGAGTCACTTGCCCACCGTCACCCCCATAGACCTGACCCGTACCAAAGCCGTAGAAGGGGCAAACGTCATCCTCTCCACTTACAAGACCATGCTCAACGCCATCAACCGCCTGGACGATGAAGAACGGCTGTTGGGCATCGGGCATTTTGACCTGGTGATTGTGGATGAAGCCCACCGCTCCATTTACAAAAAATACGGGGAGATTTTTGACTACTTCGATGCCCTGCTGGTGGGGCTGACTGCCACTCCGAGATCGGAAGTGGATCGCGACACCTACCGGATTTTTGACCTACAGCAGGGCGTCCCCACCTTTGCCTATGAGCTGGATGATGCCGTAAAAGATGGCCATCTGGTACCGCCGAAAGGGGTTGAAGTCCCCTTCAAATTTCTGCGTACCGGCGTCAAATACAGCGACCTCACCCCCGAAGAACAGCTGGAATATGAAGAGAAATTCCGTGATGAGGAAACCGGCGAACTGCCGACGGAAATCAATGCGGCAGCGCTGAACCAATGGCTGTTCAACCTCAACACCGTCGATCAGGCGCTGGAACTATTGATGAATCGGGGCCTGAAAGTGGATAGTGGCGATCGCCTGGGCAAAACTATCATCTTTGCCCGCAACCATGAGCACGCCAAGTTTATTCAGGAGCGCTTCAATCTCAACTATCCCCATTACAAAGGACACTTCGCCAAAATCATCGACAGCAAAGACGGCTACGCCCAAAGCCTGCTAGATGACTTCAGCGAACCTCACAAAGAGCCGATCATTGCCATCTCGGTCGACATGCTGGATACCGGCGTGGACGTGCCAGAAGTGGTGAATCTGATGTTTTTCAAACCGGTGTTCTCGCGGGTGAAGTTTAACCAGATGATCGGACGCGGCACTCGTCTCTGTCCAGAACTGTTTGGTTCAGAGCAAGACAAGACAGAATTTCTGGTGTTCGACCTCTGCGGCAACTTTGAATACTTCAACCAAGACATCGAAGAGACCGAGCAAGCACTCCCCGAAACCCTCACCACCCGCCTCGTGAAGCACCGCCTGGAACTGGCCGAACTCATGCGCCAGCGGGAGCAGGCAACCCCAGATGATGCAGCACTGCGCTCCACCTTGCTAGATGATCTGCACCGCCATGTAGAGACCATGCCCCGTGAGAACTTTGTGGTGCGCCGTCGCCTGCAGCAGGTCGAAACTTTTAGCGATCGCGATCGCTGGAACACCCTCAGCGAAGATGACGTAGCCACCATCGCCAGTGCCCTGGCCAGCCTGCCGAACGGCCTCCCCAACGAAGATCCCTTAGCCAAAGAATTCGACCTGCTATGTCTGAAACTGCAGCTCGCCATTCTAAAAGCCTCAAGCAGCTATGAGCGGCTGCGCGATCGGGTGCGAGACACCCTCAGCCAGCTAGAGACCAAGCCCGAGATTCCTATGGTCAAGGAGCAACTGGCGTTCATCCAGGCAGCCCAGGAAGAAGCCTGGTGGAGCGATGTCACCCTACCGATGGCCGAGGAGATTCGGGTGCGCATTGGCGAGCTGGTCAAATTCATCGATCGAGCCGAACGGCGCATCGTTTACACCGATTTTGCCGACGAAATGGGCGTAGTTCGGGAAGCCACCGTTCCCACCTACCAGACCGGTTTCAGTCCCTACCAGTACCGCAAAAAGGTAGAAGCCTACATCCGTGCCCATGAGGACCACATCACCATTGCCAAACTCAAGCGCAACGTGCCGCTCACCGAGGCCGACCTGACCGCTCTGGAAGAGATGTTGTTTTCTGCCGAAGAGATTGAAAGCCGCGATCGCTTCGAAGAAGTCTTTGGCAAAACCAAAAGCCTGAAGCGCCTGATTCGGGAAATTGTGGGGTGCGATCGCACCGCCGCCAAGCAAGCCTTTGCCCGCTACCTGGAAGGCACTACCCTATCCGCCAACCAAATCCGCTTTGTCGAGACCATCATCGACTACCTTACCCAAAACGGCATCATGGACCCCGGAATGCTCTATGAGTCCCCCTTCACCGATACCCATCCTGAAGGCCTGGACGGCATCTTCAGCGATGACGAGGCCGATAATATTGTGTCGATTGTGCGATCGTTCAATACGTCTGTTGATGTCACCTTTAGCCCATACCCGGCGATCGGCTAATGCCCATTAAGGGCAAGAATCCACCCCTTCACCTTCTCTCAGGCGGGGAAAATATTTTGTATCCACCCGAAACATCCCCGCTTGGGAGGGGTACCTGCAAGGCGGGGTGGGGCTTAGCCCGACTGATTGACCCAGCCCAGCACCCGATCGCGATCTCTTGCACAATAGGGAAAGTCAGATTATTCACAGCCCCCACTATGACCGCGATTACGACTGCTGCCTCATCAACCAAAGCCTGGGCGGGCGCGATCGCCCAGCCCGCCCCAGAGTTCACCCTGACGCCACTGTCGGTACTCGCGGGCGCAGTGCCCGCCGATTTGCAAGGGAGTCTGTATCGCAATGGCCCCGGTCGGTTAGAGCGACAGGGCCAGCGGGTGAGCCACTGGTTTGATGGTGATGGGGCAGTGTTGGCCGTACATTTTGCCGATGGTCAGGCCCAAGCCGTTTATCGCTACGTTCATTCCGCTGGCTATGTCGAAGAAGAAGCCGCCGATCAGTTTCTCTACAGTGGCTATGGCAGCTTGGCCCCCGGCCCCTTTTGGCAACGGTGGCAGGCCCAGCTCAAAAATGCCGGTAACACCTCGGTGTTAGCCCTGCCCGACAAGCTGTTGGCCCTGTGGGAAGGCGGCTGGCCCCATCACCTTGATCCGGAAACGCTGGAGACCCAGGGCGTCCATTCATTAGGCGATCTGACTGCCGACGAACCCTACTCGGCTCATCCCAAACGCCATCCGCAGACCGGGCACATTTTCAACTTTGGCATCATGCCTGGGGCCAATGCGACCCTCAACCTCTATCGCAGCGACGCCACCGGCCACATTGAGAAAAAGGAGTCGGTGCCTCTCAACGGCATTCCGCTGATTCATGACTTTGTGCTGGCCGATCGCTACCTGGTATTTTGCGTGCCGCCGGTACGCCTCAATCCGCTACCAGCGGTTTTGGGCTTTCAAAGCTTTAGCGATGCCCTCATGTGGCAGCCCAAACACGGCACTCAGCTGGTCGTTGTCGATGCCGATACCCTGGAGGTGATTAGCTCTGAGGCCGTTGACCCGTGGTATCAGTGGCATTTTGGCAAAGGCTTTGTCAATAACGACGGTGACATCGTCTTAGAGGTGGTGCGCTACGAAGATTTTGCGACCAATCAACAGCTGAAAGAGATCGCTTCCGGGCAGTTTAAAACCCCAGCATTGGGGCAGCTATGGCGCGTCTGTGTCGATCCGCAAACAGCGGTGGTGCGTGCCCAAACCTGTCTGGTCGAAGACTATTGCGAGTTTCCTCAGGTGCCCACCGATCAGCCCGTGGTGACGGCCCCCACTTACCTGTCACTGCAGACGCCGGGATCCGACAATACCGGCGAGCTGTTTCGCGCGATCGCCCGGTTTGAGCCCGATACGGCCAAGCTCACGATCGCCGAAGCCGGGACAGAGCGGTACCCCTCTGAGCCCATTTATGTGCCCAAAGGTGATCCGGCGAAGCCAGCCGGCTGGGTCTTATCCGTGGTTTATGACGGCGCGGCCCATCAGAGCGAAGTGTGGATCTATGACAGCGATCGCCTAGCTGCCGAACCGGTCTGCCGATTGGCGTTGCCGAGCGTGATTCCCCACAGCTTTCATGGCACGTGGCGACCGGGTTAAATCACGGTGAAGTGGGGATGCTGTCGCAGTTTATTAACATTCAGCGCCTGGATCAGGCTTAACATCTGTTGACTCTCGGCGGCCCGGTCAAGCGCGACCTGCCCTTGAAACAGGAGCGCCAAGTAGTCTTGACGGCGGCGCACGACGATGGCCGTGGTGGCCTCAGAGTGAATCGTGATTTGTTGAAATCCTTCGAGTTCCAGCGAAGCGGAGAGGAGCGATCGCAACCCCAAAGATTGAAACGCGGTCTGCACCCACTCGGTAGAGGAATTAGCCTCAGTCACAAAATACTCTTGCGGGAGACAATTGAGATCAAAGACTGCCACCCCTAAGATATCGATAATTTTGAGCGATACTTTAGCTGAAGGATTCAAGGCAAATTCTGGAAATAGAACGAACCGATGTGACGATGCTGACCAAATTTACGCCAGGTCTCTCAGGCTAACAACAGGGACAGAACGGGGCTTGATCCCCAGGGAGCCGCCGCTGATCGAGCCGACTCAGACCATGAGAATGCGCCCTCAAGAGAGGGGCCAATCTTTGAGATGAGGCGTCACCGCACCCGCCCCTACTCAACTCGCTCGGGCCAATTCACGAAGCTGCCGCACGCCATGTAATGTCTGCTTTTGACAGACCCGAGCGAGGGCACTCAGCTAGCTTCTTACAACCTACCTGTTTGCACTGCCGTCTCCTTATAATCTATGCATGGGCAATTATAGAAAGATCGCCATGGGACCCATTGAGTTTACAAAGATTCCACTGGGATGACTCTGACCAAATCAGCGATCGCCCTACTGAGACTGAGTCAGACCAACAGAATTAATTGCTTGAGAGTTAACTGCCGAGACCTTGACGCGAGTCGCGCATCTGGCAAACCGGCCTTAAGACCGCTATTTTTTGCCTTCTCAAACGCTGACCAAGGCCAGCCACAGACTAAGAAAGTAGCCCACCAATCAATAAAACTATGCCTATGGCAAAACAGCCAATCATGCTGTAGAAAATGTTTTTGGCACTGCGAGCCGTTGCCGACGTCAACATTTCTTCATCTTTGAGAGAGATCAGGTAGTGATGGTCAGACTTCACTGGTTTGCCGATAATGACGTCGCCGGTCAAGTCGCTCACGGCCCCAACCACTAACACTTCGAGATCGATGGGCAGCACCGATTCGGTGTGGCGATAGCCTCGGGTCTTGCCCGATCTCTGGGGTCGAAACTCATTCAGGATTTCGATCGTTTCGATCTCGGCACCGTCAGGGTTAACCTTGATTTTGCCAGTGCGATCGTGCAGCCAAAAGGCGATCGACTGTCGATTTTGAGAAACCTGCTCCGATTTTTGCTGGACTTTGCCCTCGTCATCTTTCGTTTCATATTCCCGCGTGACCTTTGACACAAAATGTACGCAGGGTGCTTCCTTTTGGTCAGAGTACAGCGGCTGCTCAATCGTAACTCGGCCCCAGAGTTTCACATAGTCGCGCCAGCTACCGCCACCGATCTCTGCTGCTACGGCCCCCGCCGTCTCCTGTAGTTCGGCGGCGGTGATCGTCCGCGCCGATTTAATACTGAACAGTTTTTGCTTTTGCCCCCGCTGAATAAAGAACAAAATCACGCCAATAGCGAGGAAAATAATGCCGATGATTTTCATGGGGAGTTTGCGAATTTAGAACAGGGGTCGTAAGGCTCACCCATAGTACCCAGGCAATTCTGGGCCGCTACGGAGTTCATACAAATCCTCATAGGCCAATCCTCGCAGAAGACGGAATTCGGAAAGCGGCAGGCGGCATTGAGAGGCTGGTTCAATCATGACTGCAGCAATTTGGAGTATCTGACCTAACTTCGGTTATACCAATTCTCTGAAACTGGACTACAGATCTTCCTTTCGGCTCCGCTCAAGGAACGTCGGCTGAGCGAAGTCGAAGCCGACTTGTATGTGTAGCTGTAATTTGTCGAACTGGTATTAGCCATATTGGTGCTTTGAGACCAGACGACAACTCTAGCCTCGCCGCTCCGTCGCCTTGCCCAGATGGCCTCAGGAGTTCGAGCCTAGCGCCGGGCGATCGCCCACCCGCCTCAACGAGATGGGGGGAGATCATCGACGATCGCGAGACTCGGCAGCGTCTGCAAAGTGGAAATCGCCTCGTCGCACCATTTGAGCCAGCCTTGTTCAAATTGAATGCCGTTACGCAGGGTGAGATATTGATAGATGGCGGTTGGCGATAACGTCTCCACATCAGGAAAGAAGCGCTCTTCGATCGCCTGATATTCCACTAGTCGAGTTTGGTGCAGTTTGCGGTGGTGGCGCAATTCTTTCAAGATGACGTCTGGGTTGACCAGGTAGCCACCAAACAGTTTGACCAGCAGATCATCTTTGAGGGGGCTGAGGCTGCTGGACACCGCCATCCAATCAGTGAGAAAGGCTTTGCCGCGTTCGGTGATAAAGTAATTTTTTTTGTTGGGGCGGCCCGCTTGCTCGATGGTTTCAACGGTGATGTGATGTGCCTGTTCGAGCTTGGCCAACTCGCGATAAATCTGCTGGTGGCTAGCATCCCAAAAGAAGCCGACTGAGCCGTCAAACCGTTTGGCCAGGTCGTAGCCGCTGCTGGGAGACTCTAACAGGGCAACAAGAATGGCATGGGATAGGGCCACAGCAGGCACTCCGGGGCATCAGCACATTTGAGCATACTATGCGGTCGGCACGCTGGCGGGGGTGCGATCGCCCATTAAATAGGTGATCATCATGCCTTTGCCCTTGACGGCAATTTCGCCCCGGCAGTCAAAGCTGTAGTAGGCTTGCAGCACTTCGTAGGTGCTTTGCGTAACCTGAATCTCGCCCGCAATGCCGGTTGATTCCATGCGGCTGGCAATGTTGACGGTGTCACCCCAGAGGTCGTAAATAAACTTCTTCTGGCCGATCACGCCCGCAATCACGGGGCCGGTGTTGATGCCAATGCGCATGGTGAAAGATCGCTGATGCTTTTGGCTAAAGTTGGCGATCGCCTGCTGCATATCGAGGGCCATATTGGCGATCGCCTCGGCATGGTCGCGGCGATGCTCGGGCAGACCGCCTACCACCATGTAGGAATCCCCAATCGTTTTGATCTTTTCGAGGCCATGCTTTTCGGCGAGGCCATCAAAGGTGGAGAAAATTTCGTTTAGCATCACCACTAGCTCCTGGGGGGATAGCTCAGAAGACAGGCGAGTAAAGTTGACGATGTCGGCAAACAAAACGGTGGCTTCGGCAAAATGATCGGCGATCGTGCCCTCTTGGCGTTTGAGGCGTGTGGCGATCGGCAGTGGCAAAATGTTGAGCAGCAGTTGTTCAGATTTCTCTTTCTCGCTCTCTAGCTCTTGCCGCGCTTCTTCGCGCTCGGCCATCGTAGCGGCAAGGGCCAACGCCGTAATCACCAGCACACAGATGTAGGACTGCAGCGCCAAAATTGCCTGCTCCGGCTCGGGCGAAAACAAAAAGAACGGGCCGGCGCTGCGAATAAATCCCCAACCGGCAAAGCCCGTCGTCAAGATAATGGCCGCCGCCGCCCCCGGTGCACCGAGCCGGAGGGCGCCCCAAGCAATAAAAGGGAAGGGCAGATATTCCAGCGGAAAGGGAGCCACTGTTTCGCGTAGAGACGAGGCGAACACAAACCAGCTCAGCCCCGATAGACCCACGAGCCACACAATGCCCAGAAACTTGCGATCGAGGGTTCGAAACTGTTTGGGCCACTCGGGCAACGTTAGGAGCGCCGGAAAGAGAATCAACACGCCGCTGAAATTGCCAATCCACCAGTCAAACCACATGGTGGTGAGCACTTTAGTATTGGCCGCGTCTTGCAGGCAGCAGATCAGCACGCCGAGGCTAGCACTCAAGGCCGCTGGCACCATGCCACCAAACACCACTAAAAGACCCACATCGCGGAGATGATTGAGTCGAGGCGAAAAATTACTGCGCAGCAGCAGCCAAGCCCCCAACAGCGCCTGCAGAGTATTGTTGGCGGCAGATAAGCCGTTCATCAGCCAGTTTTGCTGGTCTGACATCAAGCTGTTGAGCAAAGAGCCGAGTGCGACGGCGGGCCAAAACTTAAGCCCCATCAACAGCAAAATGATTTGGCTATAGGCAGCCGGCGGCCAAACGGGATAAACCCGGAGATCATCAGGGAGGGGAAATTTAAAGATCAGGATGATTAGCAGGCGATACCCTAAGGCGAGTAAGGCGATCGCACAAAGATATTTGACCCCATTAAGCCGTCGTGACCAATTGAAAAACACGGGCCGACTCCGAGGCCGCAAACTGTCCAGCCACGATTTTTGGAGGGACATGTAGAGTTCACCTAATCCTTCAAACTTGATTTGGAGCCACCATCATCGCCCAGTCAAATCAGCCCCCTAACAGCACTTTAATTCAATCCTGGTACTCTATCTGCTGTCTGCCCGGTCTCAGCTCAGGTAAATCGATTGAGGCCGCTTGAGCATGGCAGCTTTCGGGCTGTGAGGTGACCGCCTCTAGGGATTCCAAGCATCTGGGTGGTGACCCTAATCTCTACCGCTCAACCGAGCGCAAATCCCGAAAAACCGTTCGCTGAAATTGCCAGATCTCCACCTGGCCGTAGGATGTGCTCGGCGGCGGCACCCTGCCAAAGGCAAGAGAACCTACCCTCTAGTCGATGGCAGCGTTGCTCAGGCCGGGCTGAGCCAATATCACCCACTGCCCTTTGACCCAGCCACTCCAGATGGCTGAAATAACGATCTGATCAGCCTGACCATTTCGACTGCCACATGCTGTAGAGCCTCGCCCTTCCTGGAAGGTATTCTGTTGTGAAGAAACTCGGGATTACCCACGGGGGCGGCCTCGAAAAGGGAGTTAGCCCAGTCGGATGGCGTGCTTGAGGTCCCCCAGAAGCAGTGTTGCAGGCGGTGAGGGTCTACTCCTGGCAAGGGTTTCGGTAGAGCTAGCGGTATCTAGAGCAACGCGATGGTGCTTCTACTCGGGGGTTTCTGTCAAACACTCGGCCTGTTGAAACTGTTCAACAATCTCTGGATGGTATTCGGTGAAATAGGAAGACGTTGTCGGATCTTCTAACGGTCGCGGATTGGCGTATTCATAGCGCGCGGCCTCGTCATCGTAGACAAACGTGCTAACCAAAAAGCCACTGTCGAGCACAAACGTCAGATTCATATCCGTGACCAGATGCCCCTCGACCACCTGGCCCAAGTAAAAGTCGGAGATGTCTAAATAGCTATCGATGACGCACACTTCACCGGGGTTAGCGGTGGGATAAACTGCCACGTTTTCTTCGATCGCGGTCCAATCGCCTAAAAAGGGCGCGGTTGCCGCATCCACTTCAGACCAAGCTTCGGCAAAGGTGTCACGTTGCAGCCGCAGGGCATGGGGGCGGCGATCGTCGTAAATTCCCGTTCGCATCAGCTGCAGGATGTTCTGCCGCAGGGCTTGGAGCTGATCCTCAATTTCTATGCCCGTGGGGTGGCGCTCCGACTGCGCGAAACTCGGCCATGGCAGCAACAGCAGGGCTAGCGGTATCAGGAAAAAATGTGCGCGCATCGGACAACCTATGATGAGTCTGGGAAATCTTGATTTCACCTCTTGCCCCCTCTTCACAGTCGACCAGGAGTATTCCGGATACCCTACCGACCCCGTTCCACCCGTCCCAGGCCCCTCGCCCGATGATTCGACCCACCCACCCCAGAGACATCCCAGCCTTGCAGGCGATCGCGATCGCCAGTGGGCTATTTGAGCCTCATCAAGTCGAAGAACTCACGCAAATGCTGGAGCACCATTTCAGCAGCGCTGCCGATAGCTCAACGGTCTGGCTCACCGATGATGACAACGGGCCAGTCGGTGTGGCCTATGTCGCCCCAGAGCCGATGACCACAGGCACGTGGAATCTCTATTGGATTGCCGTGCATCCCGATTATCAACGGCAGGGACGCGGCCAAGCCCTACTCAACCAGGTGGAGCAAATGCTGACCCAGCGCAGTGTACGGCTGCTGCTCATTGAAACGTCAGGAACGGCAGACTTTGACTACGTGAGAAAATTCTATCGTCAGAACGGCTATCAGGAGGAAGCCCGAATCCGAGAGTTTTACGAGGCGGGCGTTGACAAAGTCGTCTTCCGCAAAGTGCTGAGTCCTTAGGCGATTTTTAGCAAAAACCATCCCCGTAGGGGCGGGTTTTGTAGATACCTAGCGGCAATGAAATCAAGGTTTCTAGCTAAACCTGCCCTTACCGTAACGGTCTATTTTTGCTCAGCCATCGCCTTAATCGACCTTCAGAGGAATGGTGACAGGATTATCAGTGGTTGAGAGTACCTCGGCGTCAGGCAGTCTCAGAGCCAAGCCCATCCCAATCATGCCTAAACCCATGATCGCTCCCATCAAGATTGACCGCCCATGGGGTGTTTTCAGGGTGAGCATTAACCGCTGGTGATAGTTATGGACGTGAATAGCAGATTCTGGACTTGGGCTGGACTCGTTCTGGAGTGAGGGCTGGGTAAATTTCATGAGGTTTTACGAATCAAGAATTAGGGAACTGAGGAATTGAGGGTGAGGCTGAACGGCTAATACCGATTCTGCATAACAGCACTACAGATCGAGGCTCCCCCGCTGTCGCCGCCCCCTTGTCAAAGGGGCTATCTATTACCTGGATGTGACTGCCCACCATTTTAAGCGGGGGTGGGGGGAGCGCCCCGGCGCAAGCATCTGTAGTCCGGTTTCAGAGAATTGGGATAACTCAGTAGCCTCAATACTGATTGCCAGACTTACGATGTTGCAGAGCCGTGACACCGTCAGACTCCAGCAAACTACCGGCAGACACTTCGGCATAGATGAGCTGATGATCGCCAGCAGGAATGCAGTCTTTAACCTGACATTCCAGATAGGCCAGCGCCTTCGTAATGATGGGACTCCCATTTTCTGCCAGCCGGGTCGAGAGCAGCGAAAAGGCCGTCCGTGTAGACAGCTGGTAGGAAAAATGACGCCGAATCGTGCGGCCTTCTTTGAGAATGTTCAGTACAAAGTTGGTGTCGGGGGCCAAGTTGCCAAATACCGGCTCATCGGCAGGCCAGGCCAGCATTACACCGGGCGGGTCAAAGGTGGCTTGCGACACCCAAGCAGTGAGAATGCCATGGTGGAAGTTATCTCGTTGCATGGTAGCCACACAAAGCGAGCCCACGATGCGCCCCATTGCCTGGGCTGTGCGATCGGCCTGGGCGATCGAGATGGCTGGCTGCGAAATAGGCTGCTTTGAGCGCTTGCGCAGCTGTTGAGCAAACTGACTGCCAGCGGCTTCGCAGGTCGTGAGGGTGACGTTGTCGGGGCTAAATCGCACGCGAATCGGGTCGAAGCCAAAGCGATAACCGGCATCGCTCAACTTTTGCTCTAGCAGCGCAATCGCCTCGCCACTCCAGCCATAGGAGCCAAATACACCAGCCAGTTTCGTCTTCGGCACGTTGGCCAAAATGCTGCCCAGCGCCGTTTGAATTTGCATCGGCGCATGGCCCCCCAGCGTCGGCGAGCCGATAATAAACCCATCACAGGCTTTGACCTGCTGGGCAATCGTGTCCGACGAGGTCGATTCACAATTGATTGACTCGACAGCAACATCAGCAGTCATCAGTCCGCGGGCGATCGCATCGGCAACCTTAGCCGTACTGCCATAGGCTGAGGTATAGAGCAACGCCACCCGCAGACTCCGCTGGGCTTGCTGCTGACACCATTGGCGATAGTCTTGGCGCAACCGACTGAGGCTGTAGCGCACCAGCGGCCCGTGGCCGGGCGCAAGACACTGCAGCGCCAGAGGTTCAAACCGATCCAGCGCGGTTTCGACTTGACGAGACTGCAGCGCCTGTAGACAGTCAAAATAGTAGCGGCGATCGCCTTCTAACTGCCGCCAGTTCTCATCCCACAGGGTTTCACTGCAAATGTGTGCCCCAAATAGCTTGTCGCTGTAAAGAATTTGAGTCCCCGCATCATAGGTACACAGGCCATCAGGCCAGCGTGGAGTGGGTACGGTAATAAATTCCAGGCAGTGGCCCTGTCCTAAATCTAGGCTGTCACCAGCGCGGACGCTCTCCACCGCGCCTGCCCACAGGGGCGAAGCCGTTTGCAGGGCATTGGCCGCCGGTCGCGAGCAAACGACCTGGGCTTGGGGAGCCAATTTTCGCAGCTGCTCCAGGGTCGTCATACGGTTGGAATTAACGTGTCCCGTGATGATGTAATCAATCTCGTTTAGGGACACCTGCTGCTGCAGCGATTCCAGGTAAATCGTGGTGAACGATTCGCCTGGCGGGTCGATGATCGCCGTTTTGTCACTCCGAATCAGGTAGGCGTTAGCGGTGGTGCCTCGACGGCGACCATATTCCACCTCAAACTTGAGGCGCTCCCAGGTGCGAGATCGCAGCACCTGAGTACCGGAGCCGATTGCGGCGATCTGCACATCACGCGGCCGGGATGTCGTGGGTATTGCAACGGGTTGAGTCATGGTGAAGTGAGTCATGGGAGAGTGTGAGGGCGTAGAGGGTGAAAGAGTGGCGGCTAGAGAGCCACAGCGGCGAGGGGGTTAATTCCTCAAATTCGGGGCGCGAAGAGAGATGCGTTGACAGGCAAACTTCGGCAAATTCTTTAATGGTCTGGAGTGATCGTGACGTCGGCTAAGTCTCTAGCAAACCGACTGCGATGGCGACGCGAAACCACTTGCTCGGGGTCAACGCCATCAAAGGTGGGCGGAATCCAACTGCGGACAACCAGCAAAGCCCCCAACACAATCAAAAAAGAGCAGGCGGCCAGCACTTGCACCCAGGGCACTTCGAGGACGCCGCGCACAATAACTTCTCGCAGCACCGAAACGATCGAGACCTCGACGGCCACCCCGATCGAGACCCGGTGTTCCTTCAGGTAAATGATCAGCAGGCGAAACAGCTCCACCATGATCAGCAAGAACAGAATGTCAGCGGTGACGTGGGGAAAGTTCAGTGGCGGCAGCAGCGACAAAAACATTTCGCGCAGCTGCATCACCATGAAACAGAACAAGCCTACGCACAGGGAAACCACAATCAAGTCTTGAACCAGTTCCAGCAATCGAATGATGTGCTGGCCATTTAGCCAGGTGGCCCAGCGGGAAGAAGTCGGCGAAGAGGAAGACATAGGGGATTCCGGGTAAAGAGCAACGGGGCAGATTTGGTAAACGGGTAGCGGGTAGTCGGTTACGGGTGTCAGGTAGCGGGTAGGGGTGGTGGCAGGTAGCGGGTGGGAATGCAAAAAAGTAGAACTGGGTTAGCGCAGCCATGAACCGACTAAGGTCTGTTGACCAGAGGGCGATTCCTGAAGGGCTTTGTCGCGTCTTGCCCAGCAAATATTGGTTAGATGTGCCGGGGGAATGCCGCTTCAGAATTGCACGAGTAGTCATACCCGTTGTCAGTAAAGGTTTCTTTTTAGGAGAACGGGTATTAATAGTGGCTGCCGACTTTGCGATGATGAATGGCCGTTAAGCCATCCACATTGGCGACCCGTCCGGCTTTGGCCGTGCAGTACACCACCCAGTGATCGTTGGCCTCTAACCGATAGGTGACGGTGCATTCTAAGTAGGCCAGCGCTTCCGCTAGAATCGGCGAGCCGTTGGTAGCGCTATAGGTGGCGATGCCGGTAAAGCGATCGGCCCCTGGGGGAAATCGCTTCAAAAAATGCTTCATCAGATGGGCGTAGTTGCCCTCTGCGAGCGTGTTGAGCACGAAGGTGTCGCCCACTTGCAAGAGCGACTCAATGGCGCGGTCTTTGGCGATCGCGATCGCCACGCCCAAGGGTTGAAAGCTCGCCTGCATCACCCAAGAGGCCAACATGGCACCGCTGACCTCACCTTGGCGCACGGTCAAAAGATACAGGCCGCTGCTGAGCCGTCCCAAGGCCCGATCCAAATTGGCATCCAACGATTTATGGGGCTGGGTGCGATCGCGATTGAGCCACTGCCCCAGGTCGGTGCCCGATTCTTCACACAGTTGGTCTGTCAAGTCGGAAGGCGCAGCCTTCATGACCAGGGGCGTAAAGGCTTCAGTCAGGCCCAACTCTTGCAGTCGATTGCGCAGAGGATAAATTGGCTCGTCATGACCGCCCCCAGTTTCAAACAGGCCCATCACTTGCTTTTTATTCGCCGTGGCCAAAATGGTGCTGAGGGTAGCATGCAGCTGGGAATTTGACGTGGATTGGGGCGGCATGCCAATGACCAGCCCCGCAGCGGTGCTAACCAGTTCCCGCACCTCATGGGCATCGGCTTCCCGGATATCGATCAGTTCTACCTCAATGCCCGTTTTATCAATGCCGTGGGCAATGGCACGCGCCAGGCGATCGCTATAGCCATAGCCATCCGCATAAAACAGCGCCACAAACGGGGCGGCTTTTGACTGGGCTTCACTCCAGCGGCGGTAGCGATCGATCCAATCATCTCGATGGCGCTGCAGCAGCGGCCCATGCCCCGTCGCCACCAGATTGACCGATAGTGGTGCCATCCGCTTCAGCGCGCCCAACACCGAACGGGCATTCGGCTTCATCAAGCAGTCATAGTAATACTGAAAATCAGGCTCCAACAGCTTGGGTGCCTCATCGTAGAGGGCGTCGTCACAATAGTGCATGCCAAAGACATCACAGGTATACAGCACCTGCGTTCCGTGGTCATAGGTGAAGATGGTGTCGGGCCAGTGCAGGTTCGGCGCAGAGACAAACTCTAGCTGATGACCTTGACCCAGATCGAGCTGATCGCCACTTTTGACGACGTGAGCCTGAAACGCTCGATGCACCTGATTTTCTAGAAACTGAATCGCCACTTTTGAGCCCACTACGGTGATGTGGGGGGCTCGCTTGAGCAGCTCTTGCATCAGTCCACTGTGATCGGGTTCAGTGTGGTTAACAATCAGGTAGTCGATCGCGGCTGGATTGATCAGCCCCTTCAGGCAGTCGAAATAGAGCGATTCAAATTTGCCATGAGAAGTATCAACCAGGGCGGTCTTATCACCCCGAATCAAAAACGAATTGTAAGTCGTGCCATTTTGCAGCTCGAATTCAATGTCGAAACGGTCTCGATCCCAATCGAGACAGCGAATAGCAGTAGAATCTCGGGCGATCGTGGCGGTTTGTAGCGTCAATCGGCCAGAGGCGCGATCGGCTTGAAGCGAATCAGCTAGGGTAACCATAGTTGCTATCTATCCTAATTGGACATTCGATAAGCTTGAATCTATGATTGCTCAGCCGATCATCATTTGTAAAATGTCAATCTCGAAATAAAATTATAAGTTTTTCAAATAGCTTGAGCCATATTTCATTCCTATGGCAAATGTCATAGAGAAATATCGAGGTTCCAGTACGAGCGAAGATATAGCGAGCCGCAGTCAGGTTTGGCCACTTTTAATCGTCAGATTGCTGGCGGCAAGACCATTCCCTGCACCTTGAATCCGGCACCTTTCTACCCTCTGCTATATGGAGGATCAGACTGCCCCTAGGTGTCCTCAGCCAAGTGGTCAGCGCGATATTCGGTAAGGTGCTCTGTCTCAAAATCATCCGGTCTCTGTCGGTACTGACTCCGTCAGAAGCTTGAGAGTGGCGTCACTCGCCTCAAGTTTTGGAACCGGTCATTAGCGGGCACAGACTTATCTCGCCTCGTCAAGACTCATGATCAGAATGCTGGGGTCTGCTTGCCAGCACTGGCACAGCGATGTTGTCGCGAGGCCAGCAGCGACGAAACAGCCGGTACGCAGCTCGCACACCATCCAGCAAAAAATAGGGCACCCGCAGACGCAACGGCAAAATGAGCGGACGATAGACCCATTGATAGGCCCGCTTGACATCAGTCCAAGCCCGGCAGGGGGTGGCTTTGAGAAAATCTGAGATGTCCACGACCAATCCGTGGCCGTCGGCCATCATCACATTGCGACCATGCACATCATGGGGAAACAAGCCCCGACGGCGGGCGTAATCCAAAGCGGCATCAATGTCGCGAATAACCTGAGGTGGAATCGCCACGCCCCTTTGCAGACAGTCATACAACGTCACCCCGTGGAGTCGCTTGAGCACTAAAAAGGTATCGCCACTGGCGTCACAGCGAGAAAATGCCGGATGCTCTCCCAGTCGTCGATACACCTCTCGCTCATCTTCAATGCCTGGTCGCCCTGGGGCATAAACTTTGACCACCTGATCGGGGTAGTCAGGATGCTCAAACACGGCAGCGTAGTTACCAGTGCCCAGACACCGCCAAGGCGGCGGCACCTGATGCACGACGACCGGATGGTGCGGGTCTAAACTTTCTAAATGCACCTGGGGTAGCAGGTCTTGCACAGTACAGTCAACTAGAGAGCGTTGGCTATTCGGCATGCGGCTGATTCACCCTATCTTTGAGCGATCTTAGGTTTCTGCTACGATAGCAACTCAATTAGGGGAATTAGCTCAGCTGGTAGAGCGCTGCGTAGGCGGAGCCTGGCTGCTAGCCATTCGCACCGGAGCGGTGCGCCGCTGCGCTAGTCTGGTTGAGACAACTTGGGGAATTAGCTCAGCTGGTAGAGCGCTGCGATCGCACCGCAGAGGTCAGGAGTTCGAATCTCCTATTCTCCATTCTCTTAAAGTCATATATATCAAGGGTTGTATTGCTCATCAACAAAGTGGTTCAGAGCTTTGTTGAGTACCTGACGTCAGGAGCGGTTACGCCACTTTCGACCATTTTGGATCGAATGGATCGAAAGATTTCCTCGATCCATTCGATCCAATCTCTCCATAGGGCTACTGCTATAGCCAATGCTGCTAGGGCTAAGAAGGGTACTGTCTCAGTGACCACAGATCGCGATCGATTGCGTCTGGGCTGGCGCTACAAGGGGAAACGCTATTTTCTGTTTATCGGACTCCCTGACATCATCACGAATCGGAGAGTGGCCGAGGCCAAAGCGTCTCAAATCTAACTTGACATGATGTCAGGGCATTTCGATCCAACGCTTCGAGCTTATAAATTGCAGCTTCCTAATCGCAGTCAGTTAAGTGTCACCGGCTTATTCAATAAATTCATCCAGTACAAAGCAAAAACAGTTGCTTCAGCCACCCTGGATAAGTATCGTGGAATGCTGAACTATTTGGAGGAATTCTTTAAGGGCTGCTCGGTTGCTGAAGTGAGCATGGCCGAGGCTGAAAAATTCACTAGCTGGTATGACTCCCAGAACTTATCTAAAGTGGTTATTCGAGAACGCCTGGGGCTTTTAAATGCTTGCTGGCAGTGGGCTATTGAACAGGCTTTAGTTGAGGCCAATCCTTGGATTGACATGCCTACAAGAATCAAGGTTCCGCCTAAGCAGATGCCTAAGGAGTCGTCCGTAAATAAGTTACCGATTTTGGACAGGGCAAGACCGTAAGCTTAGTCGCATAGGTCATGAACATTCCGGTAGTTTAATTCCGAACGGCTCCTCAGCCTTTTACCGAGGCAGAAATCGGCACTGTCTTGTTAAAGGGTGAGATATTCAAAGCCTCTGGATGAGAGTATTTCAGAGATCTTCACGGGCCTCTGAAATACTCTCATCGCCATAGATGGCGTTGTTCGTTTGCCTAAACTCCAATGGGGCCTCACCCAGTTGTGGATTAGCCGCTGCACATTCAAGGCCCTTTGTAAGCCTTTTACCTGCTTGGCATAGTGGTTCTGTCGCCTTCGGCAAGCCGTCGCCCGTCGCCTCAAGGCACTATTAAAGGCCTCGACATGATTGGCATGAACCTCTGCTTTAGGACTAATCGCTGTAAAGGGATGCTCCTGTTTAAGCCACTCAACGCGACGATTTCCCTGAGAACCCTTGATGTTTATCGCGACTTCTAATCCCCCACGCCATACCTTCCGATGGGGAGAGGCATCTGAGGTGATGCTGCTGGGCCAGTAGACGCTGGCCAGTTTCCATAATTCCTTGCCGTAGCGCCGCTCACCATCCGTAAACCACCGTATCCAATGACTGGGTTCTGCCCACTGCCAGGCTCGTTGAACACCTTGCTCAAACAGCTGAGCATCCTTGAGTCCGGCACTAGCTGCTATCCAGTCACGACTCTGGCGCTCAATGAAACTGATTGTCCATCCTTCCGATGCTTCGGG
>JBCBJQ010000026.1:0-61124 GCA_038523235.1 Cyanobacteria bacterium J06626_4 | reverse complement strand
CTTCAAAAACCCTTCATTAAAGGCAGAGAGCTGACCTTCGTTCTTATCTTTGACAACTATCTTTATGCGTGACTCGTCTTGATATTTTTCTTTGATGATGTCAACAGAATTATCTGTAGAGAGATCATCTACCACAATGATTTCGTCAAATGGCACCGATTGTGTCAGAGCACTTTCAATCGCCTGGATAACGAACTTACAATAGTTATAGTTATTAACTAGACAGGTTGTTTTAGGCATAAGTAACAAAGAATAGAAGATTTACATTCAGCCGTGAAGCTCAATACATACATGTCAACGTGAGTTGATATGTAGTCGTCTACTTTCTATGGTATCAAAAAAATATTGGCGTTATGTGGACTGCTGTTATGGCATGCACCCTTATTCAATATTTTCCTGGCACAACAGCATAAAGTCTGGTGATTTCTTTGCTCTTCAAGTTTAGAAAAAGAAAGATAAAGAAAGCATAAAACTCTCTTTTTGGCAGATATAACGCGAAGATTTGGGCGTGTAGATCACAAAAGCTTGTTCTGATCGCCACTCATCACTGACTTGAGCAGGAATATGACATATAAATTGGCATCAGTTTGCCAGCGATCGCGCCGGTAATATTCCCTGATATCGGACTATGCTCCACGGGTTTTGGGCACATGGCGTCATCATCAGTTTTGCGTAGGGGCGCAACCACAACGGCTTATACCAGGTGCTGCTGCTGTTTGCTATGCCTATCGTCTTGCCTCTAATGGCAGCAATCGGTGCTTCTTTTCGGGGTACTCCTTGAATGTTTTTCACTCAAGTTGGATATTACTCAGCGAATCGGGGATGCGAAAATAGAGACTATTAGAAAATCCAAGTGCAGTTAATTTTCTAGCTGCGGTCAGACAGTATGACTGAGTCGATATAGTTGCTGAGTTATTTTGAATGAGCGCTTCATGCTGATCGCTGCCACGGTGCCATGAGGGGCTGGATGCTTTTGAAAAACGAAACCCGGTTTCGAGAGGATTTACAATCAGGGATACGCTCTCTTCCTCATTGCCCCTATGACGCTTCTACGCACCCCGCTTTACAACCTGTCGGCTGATCTCAAGGCTCGTTTCACTGAATTCTCCGGTTGGGAAATGCCCGTGCAGTACAGCGGCATCAAGCAAGAGCACCAGGCCGTGCGCGAAGCGGCAGGCATGTTCGACATCTCTCACATGGGCAAGTTTTTTCTACGCGGTACCGGCGTGCTGGCGGCGCTGCAAAAGCTAGTACCTTCTGACCTCAGTCGATTAAAGGGTGGAGAGGCCCAATACACCGTTTTGCTCAATCCTCAAGGGGGCATCATCGACGACCTGATCATTTATGACCAGGGCACCAACTCAGAGGGCACTGAGCTGGTCGCCATCATTGTGAACGCCGCCACAACGGATAAAGACAAAGCTTGGATGCTGAAGCATTTGCCGTCTTCTCATATCGAGTTCGAAGACTTGTCGCGAGATCGCGCCCTGATTGCCGTTCAAGGACCAGAGGCAGTAGCTCAACTGCAGCGCCTCATTGCCGAAGACCTATCGCAAGTGGGTCGCTTTGGCCACCTCGAAGGTACCGTGCTGGGGGAACCGGCATTTCTCGCCCGCACGGGCTACACCGGGGAAGATGGCTTTGAGGTGATGGTGTCCCCCAAAACGGGACAAGCCCTGTGGGAAACCCTTTTTGAAAATGGGGTCATTCCTTGTGGTTTAGGGGCACGGGACACCTTGCGGCTAGAGGCCGCGATGGCGCTGTATGGTCA
Source organism: Cyanobacteria bacterium J06626_4 (assembly GCA_038523235.1). GTDB lineage: Bacteria > Cyanobacteriota > Cyanobacteriia > Phormidesmidales > Phormidesmidaceae > Halomicronema. The sequence goes on along the minus strand of JBCBJQ010000026.1, from coordinate 59,353 downwards.
AGATATTAGCGATCGCACCACCCCCCTAGAAGCCGGACTCAAGTGGCTCGTTCACCTGGATGGTGCCGGTGAGTTTATCGGGCGTACCGTTTTAGAGCAGCAGACGACCCAGGGATTAGAGAAGCGCTTAGTGGGGCTACAAATGGAGGGACGCAACATTGCTCGCCATGATTATCCTGTGCTGCACGAAGGCACACCAGTTGGCATCATCACCAGCGGCACGCTCTCTCCCACCTTGGGATATCCCGTCGCGCTGGCCTATGTACCACCAGCCTTAGCCAAACTGGGGCAGACGCTCTCGGTAGAGATTCGCGGCAAAGCTTATCCGGCTCAGGTTGTGAAGAAGCCCTTTTACAAGCGCAAAAATTCGTGATTTGACACAACTTTGTTAGAAAAATAGGCTATCTGTCGTGCGACACTTGCTACAAGTGTGTGGTTGCAAGCGAGAACGGTTATGGCCCTTGAGTTTCCCGATGATTTGAAGTATCTAGATACCCACGAATATGCGCGGGTCGATGAAGACGAAGATATCGTGACGGTTGGTATCTCGGCATTTGCGCTCGATCAGCTCGGCGACATCGTTTTTTTAGAACTGCCCGAAACCGGTGACACGGTTGAAAAGGGTGAAACCTTTGGCACTGTGGAGTCGGTCAAGGCAGTAGAAGATCTCAAATCGCCGGTCACAGGAGACGTACTGGAACGCAATGACGCCATCATTGATGCGCCGGAGCAGATTGCCGATGACCCCTATGGCGACGCCTGGCTACTTAAAATCAAGGCAGAAAATTTGGATGATCTCGATGATGCCATGTCTGCCGACGAATATCGCGATCAAGTAGAAGGGGGTTAGCCGAGTCGGCAACTTGAAGCCGACAAGGTTCGTCGGGAGGCCTGGGTCATAAGACAGCTCCGTATAGGAATCGATGCGCGTACCTCTGATAGAAACCGCACGCCTCTTGCTACGCCCTTTTCTAACTACGGATGCTGCAGCACGCTTTGCCTATGCTGCAGCATCCGAATTTTCCCAATACGTTGAGTACCTATCTTTAGAACAACGGCTCATGACGCGGACGCGTTACTCCAAATGATGAAAAGAGGCTTTCAGAACCCCGGTTTCTTGGGTATGACCAGTCCATCACAGGTTTTCTCCGACAGAAACCGCGGTTCTTGGCACTATCTTCAAGGCAAATCCCCTATTTGACCGCCTGCTGACTAATATAGTCATTCGACTATAGTCATTCGACATAAGTTTGAGAACAAGGAGAACGGCATATCAATGCTTACAACGGCGCTCTGCTCTCATTCTTAACTGGAATCACTATAGACAGTAATTTTAGAAAGAATCGAGGCTTGAAGCCCCCAATGCTGGGAGCCTTCAAGCCCTCCGGACAGGCCAGAAAAGGAACCATGTTGACTTGAGTCCGGAAACCGATTTGCACCGGAATTAAGCCAAGCCTGTACTTGGCAACGGATACCGAATAGCCAGCGTATCGGTGGTCAGATTATGACGCACGAGGAAATCCTTCACTTGCAGTTCGATTTGCGGCTGGGTAATTGTGGCAAAGCGCTGGATCAAGCCAGCTACTGAGCACACAGTGATGAGGTGCACAAGTTCGACCGATGAGAAAGCCTTGAGGGCTGGCTCAATGAATCGTCGTGGCGTCGTGAGCGGTGTTTGGGCCGAGAGCCAGGCCAGGACGAGCGCGGCCTGCTCGGCTTCAGTAAAGTGCGATCGCCAAGCACCTCGCCCCTTTGCCGCATCAAAACAATGCCGTACGCGCGCCGCAGCCTGCGGCGTTTCACCCCCGGCCTGATATGCCAGCCAACCTTCTACGGCAGCGAGATAGTCATGGCCTTTGGCAATGGCAGCAACCCGGGCCATCAGGTGCTTCAGCTCTGAAGCGATTGGCGAATGGTCACGCGATTGCATCATCTCAGCGTAAAAGAGCGCATGCCTTGCCCTAAGAGGCTCCGGCCAGAGTGTCATCCAAGCTGGCATCAGGCCAAGTTCTTGTGTTGCATAGGCATCAACGCCACCAGCCGCAACCACAATGCCCTCATACTTCGCAATCATATCGCCGATACTCGGACCGCCCTCAGGCAGTTTGTGGTCAAGATTGGTCGAGGCCCGATTCTCACTCACACCATGACGTCCGGCCTCAATACCAGCCGCCGCTTGGGCTTGTTTAGCCCAGGCAGCTTCGATTTCGACGCCGGTCAAATCATTAAACGTGTTTAGGAAGCCGAATGCTGAAGCGATCATCGCGGTACCCATGATATTGGCCTCAGCACTAGCCTGTGAGACGCGGGCTTTATCAGCAAACGATTTCACACGTGAAAGCAGATCAGCTGTCACCGTGTTGGTCGTCGCCGCTGCTGCCAGGTCAGCCAAGGCAAGTTCAAACGGCCCAATGGGTGCTGTGGCGGGTGCTTTGCCAGAACGTACCGCCTCAATCAGCTGGGGGATGCCCAGCGATTTTTCGCCACCAGCAGCCGTCATATGCACCTGACAATAATTACAGCCATGGGCATTCGAAGTCGCAAAGCCAGTGGCCATCATCACGGGTTCTCCAATAATTTCTCGCCCCGCTCCGATCGCGCCGACATTGTGGGCATAAACAAAAAGCTTGTAGGCTTCGGGCCAGTGATGCATGAAATAAAAACAGTTCGGCCAAAAGCCAAAAAACGCTTTGTAGAAATGCAGGATGGCCCATTCTTCCGGATCTGCTGAGTGCGTACCATTGCTCTCAGGGATCACTGCATTCAAAACGAGATCTTCGGCACCGGCAGCAACTTCAGCTTCGGGCAGACTATCCATGCCGATATCTCCGGTTGCCCCTGTCGTCAGGGACACAAGCCGATCCGCTGCGGCTAACGTCATCACGTCCTGCGCCCCGTTGACATGCATATTCCCGATAAATATCTGCGGAACGGTAGCCACTCCGGAGAGATAAACACTCAAATTGGCAGTGCGCTCCGAGGCGGTGACATCATGCTCGTCATAGGCCAAGCCACCTTGGCGGCAGGCCTGTTTGGCAGTTTCACAAAAGCGACAATTGGGCTTCGTAAAGATTTGAATTTTTGGTGTCATGGTTTTTATTGCTTGTGTTTGAGCGACATAATCACACGTTAGTGTTGAATATCGGCACTGAAAACCGACCAAAGTGAAACACATTGTTCCGAATTTAGAACGATTAACATGGATGAATTCGACCTGAACGACCTCAGGGCATTCGGTCTCATTGCGAATGCCGGTGGCTTAAGTCCGGCTGCTCGTAAATTCGACCAGGCAAAAGCCACCCTGTCGCGATCGCTCTCCCGACTGGAAGCCACTGCTGGTGCTCCACTCTTTGACCGGGTAAATCGCGGCATGCGCTTGACGCCGCTGGGCGAAAGTCTATTGCCGACTGCCGAGGCTGCCGTGGCATTGATGCTGGAGGCGGACGAGGCGCTACGGATAACTCAAGAAAAACCGCAAGGTCCCCTGAAAATTGCGGCTAGCGCTCTGACGGGCCAGCAGCTGCTGGCACCAGTCATCGCCCGCCTGACAGAAACCTATCCAGACGTGAAGACGACGCTCAGGGTGACCAGTCAGGGCCCCGACCCCGTCGCAGAAAAGCTTGACGTTGTGCTCCGGCTGGGTCGACCGACAGAGCCCTATCTCGTCTCTAGTCGCATCGTCAAATCACCCCTCGCGCTTTATGCGTTCCGGACACGGGCAGCAGCCATCGACCTTGATGATGCGATCGCAGTCGAACAGCTCGGTCGCATCACGATTGACGTCGAGGGTGCGCCACAAGATTGGCTTTTGAAGAACGAACAGGCGCAAGAGATCCTGATGCAGAGCGAACCCCTCGTCGCGGTTGGCGATCCGACAGTCGCCCTCGGCATCCTGAGTGCCGGACTCGGTGTCACTTTTCTACCCCAAATTTACGCTGAGCCCTTAGCTCAAGCTGGCGTTCTCGTAAGAGCGCTGCCAGGCTTCACCGGCCCAGACCTCGAAATTTACGCAGCACTTCCGCCGAAACGCAGCAGCGTCCCCGCCGTGCGCGCTTTTCTTGACATGCTGATCAGCCATGTGGCAAAGATTCAAAGAGTTTCTAGTACCTTCGACGGCACCACTTGAACAGACATCGACAGTGACAACGTAAACGGCGTTTCCTGCCTCACGAACCCTTTTTCTCTCCTGATAAGTAGCTCACCGCAAGTATCTGTCAGATAGGTGCTGCGGTTTGTGGAACACTGCCATGCCTGCGCCGCTGCGTGTGCAATTGAGCGAAGAGGACGATGAGACCTGGCGTCAACTCAGCTTGTCGGATGGGCCTGCCCCTATCGTCAAGCAGCGAGGCATCGCGTTGCGTCTGAATGCGGCGGGGTGGAATGTCCCCGCCATTGCCCAGCATCTTGGCCTCCACGAGCATACTGTCTGTACTGCCAAGCGATGGCCGTTAAACGGGGTGAGCGGGCTCTGGGATGCCCCTCGCTCAGGCCGCCCGTGTGGCAAGCCGGTGACTGGGCGGCGGTTGAAACTGGGCTGCAAGAACCGCGCAGTTACACCAGTCGTCAGCTCTGTGAAACGCTCCAGCAAGAACGTCAGGTCGCTTTAAGTCCCCGCCAAATGTCGCGTCTGCTCCAAAAAAAGGGGATCGCTGGAAGCGACTACGCGACTGTCCCTATCCCCCGAAAGACCCGGTCTATGCCGCCCACAAACAAGCCGACTGGCACCTGCTGAAGCAGTGGGCGGAAGCGGGCATCTGGCGATTGCTCTATCTCGATGAAAGTGGCTTTGAGCGCATCAGCCCTTTGGCTGACAGCTACAGTCTTTGCGATCAGCAGCATCGTATTCCCAAACCACAGCGACGCGGACGACGCATCAATGCCTTAGGCTTTTGGGAACCCCAGGTTCGCTTTGACTATGGCCTCGTGGTGGGATGCATCAAGACCCAGCGCTACTTGCCCTTGATGCACTGGCAGGCACAAAAAGCCCAACAGCACCGGCAAGTGACGGGCCCAATCACCGTGGTGATTCAAGATGGGGCTTCCTTCCATCGCAGTCGGGAGAGCCAAAAGCACTGGGCCGCTTGGCAGGAGCAAGGGCTCTTTCTCTTGTTCTTGCCACGTCAATCGCCTCAGACAAACCGGATTGAGGAAGAGTGGCTGCATCTCAAACGACATGAACTCAGTGCCCAGTTGTTTGATGATGAGTATGACTTGGCGATCGCTTTGATAGAGGTCATTGACGAACGCGGGCAACGGCGGGGATACCCGGTCGAGCGTTTTAGGTTTAATTCTGGCTAGCTAGATATCACTTGTTGAGGAGCGGGGGAGATTAAAACTGAGCGCCCGAACTCCCATGAGAGTCAATTGCCTTCAATTCGCCGAAGGCTCTACTTATTGATCTACCAGAGTACTTCTGAATAAATATTAAGGGAAGACTGATCAGCAAGAACATTAATCATTGACAACCGATGTTATTCATCAAAAACAATATCGGCTTTGAATTCATATAGAATGGCTAGTAAGACCTAGAAATAAGAAAGTATTCATTTAAAATAATAACAGCACCCAGAACGGTCTCACTGAGGAATCTCCTAATGTTAATTGAGCCTTCATGGAGCTACCTGAATCATGTGTAGGGCTGAAAGCCTTTTCACACAACTGGCATAGCTCCCTATGACTAAATAGAGGAGATATCAGAAACCTGATTGGATGCTGCTATTTTTGACGACGTTTCAGACGTTAAATCGATAGTAAACCTCCTCTTTAACGTAAACTGAACGGTCATTTGACATCGAAGCCTTCGCTTCTTGTCTATTAGCATAAGCTGCCAGATTAAAATTCTCACGAACTGAAATTAAAGTTCATTCTTGAGATCGAAAACCCTGCTACCAGCGGTGCTGCTTGCTCGTCGATGCCCTTAGGTGAGCGGTTCTCGTGGCTGCCGATCGCAGCGACCGGTTGCGATAAAGCGTCTTATCGGTAACAGCCAGCGGCAGGAATCATCGTCCTGGTTAAAATACGGCCCGTTTGAGCAATCGCGTTCTCTCGCTCCAGCGGTTTCAGAAACTGCAACTGCGGTGACCAGCCAATCGAGCCAAGACATTCTACAGAAGTAACCCACCCGGCTAAAGGCAGATGCGATCGCTGACCGCAGCCCCGCCTCCGGCGATATTACGAAGGAGAACAGCGATGGTTCTGCTAACGCGATCGAAATCCCACTGGCGACGTCCCTCATCTCTACTGGCCGCGATCGTTCTGACAGCTTTGGCCGTCGGCTGTGAGGGCGGCCCTCAATCACTGCCTGACAGTGCGCCGCCGCCTGCGACTGAGAGCGCCGAGCTGCAAGACCTTGAGCAAATAGTTGAGCCCGAAGCACCGCTGCCGGATGACGCCACTCAAGCACCAGACTTCAACACAGAAGAGTACGATCACATTTACGAAAATCCCTTTATGGCGGTGGTGCAGGAGCCTTTATCCACCTTTTCGATCGATGTCGATACGGCCTCCTATGCCAATACCCGCCGCTTCCTGACGGAAAATCGTCTGCCGCCGCCAGATGCCGTGCGCCTGGAAGAACTGATCAACTATTTCAGCTACGACTACCCTCAACCCACGGGGGACGAGCCCTTTTCAATCACCACCGAACTTACCGTCGCGCCGTGGAATCCCGAACATGAATTGCTCCTAGTGGGGCTACAGGGTCAACAGCTCGACACCGAAGTCTTGCCGCCAAACAATCTGGTGTTTTTGTTAGACGTTTCTGGCTCGATGGACGAGCCGAATAAACTGCCCTTGCTGAAGGCGGCTATCAAACTATTGGCTGAGCAAATGGACGCGGACGATCGCGTTGCCATTGTGGTCTACGCGGGCGCAGCCGGTTTAGTGTTAGAGCCCACGCCTGGCAGCGAGACGAATCAGATTTTGGCAGCGATCGATGCCTTGCAAGCAGGCGGTTCAACCGCTGGCGGGGCGGGCATTGAGCTGGCCTACCAAGTGGCCAAGGAGAATTTCTTACCAGAGGGCAATAATCGAGTGATTTTAGCCACCGATGGCGACTTCAACGTTGGCCCTAGCAGTGATGGCGAACTCGTCCGGCTGATCGAAGGCAAGCGAGACGATGGCATTTTCTTGACGGTGCTGGGGTTAGGTACCGGCAACTACCAAGACTCCAAGATGGAGCAGTTAGCCAACAAAGGGAATGGCAACTACGCCTACCTAGATAGTCTGCTGGAGGCCAAGAAAGCCCTAGTGACAGAAATGGGGGGCACGCTCGTCGCGATCGCCAAGGACGTCAAGCTGCAAATTGAGTTCAATCCGGCGGAAGTCAAAGCCTATCGCCTCTTAGGGTATGAGAATCGGCTTTTAGAAGCGCAAGATTTCAACGATGATCAAAAGGACGCTGGAGAGTTAGGCGCTGGTCACTCAGTCACAGCCCTTTATGAATTGATTCCCGCCGATTCTGCGGCTCCGGTGCCGGGCGTTGACCCGCTGCAGTATCAAGAATCAACCGTGCTGCCCAGCGACGATTTGCTCACCCTCAAACTCCGCTATAAGCAGCCAGATGGTGACACCAGTCAGCTCGTTCAGCAAGCGCTTCAGCGGGAGGATATTTGGCAAAATATCCCGTCGGAAAACATGCAGTTTGCCAGCGCTGTTGCTGAATTTGGTCTGCTGTTGCGCAATTCTGAATACAAGGCGGATGCCGACTATGAGGCCGTTTTTATCCGCGCTGCTCAATCTCGCGGGTCCGATTTTTACGGTTATCGCGCTGAGTTTTTAGATCTGGTGCAGCAAGCAGACCTGTTGAGTCGTTGAGTAGGAGACGCCGTCAAGCTGGCCGAGATCGCGCCGCCAGAGAGCCTCTAGACAAAGCCCCATGAATGGATGGCAGTTGCTCATTCAGGTACAAGCTATTGAAAAGTCGATCAGTTGGTCGTCTGTCGCGGCGGTTTAGGCAGCGCTGACAAATTGCTTGATGTGCGTGGCGTAGATCTGTGGACGCTCCAGATCAGGAAAATGTCCGCAGCCCGTAAAGGTGATGATTTCTGCCTGGGGCACATGCTCGCGCAAAGAGGCAAAGTCCGTATGTCTGTGAGAGCGATCGCGACTCCCATATATCAACAAGGTCGGCACCGAGACCTCATCGAATTCACTATCATCTATACGCTTTAACCCCTGCACTAAACTGGCCAGGCAAAAACAACCGCCCGCTTTCAAAGCCTGGTTGGCAATCGCCACGAACGCAGATTTGTGCTCGCTATTTGGCGGCAGGGCAGTGTCATACCAACGGGCTGAAAATTGCCGCGCAAATCCAGCCGCGATCGCTTGGCCCAGATAAGGAACCTGCAAGATGTTGGGAATGATACGCTCATTCCACTGACGCATGGCGGTAAATGAGGGCGTTTGCCCCAGCACCAAATGAGTAATCCGATGGGGATACTGCTTGGCGAGCCGCAGGGCCAAAAATCCATTGGCACAGGTAAACGCGAGGCTGGCATCACGAATAGCCAGCAAATCCATCACCTCAATGATGGCCTCCGTCGTTTGAACCACGCTGAAGTCATAGGTTAAAGCTGGGTATGAAAAGCCAAATCCTGGCAAGTCAAAACAGACAACCCTGAAGTCAGCAGCCAACAAATCAATTAAATCAGCATAATGTTCAATAACGCAGGGACCATCGGGCACAACGAGTAGCGGCTGTTTATGACCACCCGTGTCTAAGACCCGCAGGACTCCGGCCTGAGTAGCCAACAGCCGCATATGTTCTGACTGCAGGCTCTTTTCTTGACGCTTTCTGCCGCGAGTCGCCGCGATCAGACTGTCGAGATTGACACTGTGCACACACCCTCCCCCTAATCAAAGTTATCTGCTGCTGTTGCACAACTACAAAATTCAGTGAAACCGATTCAGCATGAAGCTCCCGCCTCTACACAATAAACGTGCCGTGTATTTCGAATCTCGTGAAGCGAGAGCCGTGATCATTGACCAAGTATCCCTGAAAGATGATTTAGTAGAGTTCAAAATTAAAGCGGATCTGAGGATTCCTCACATGCGAGTTTGGAGTGGGGATGACGCTTACATCGCAAGAAATGAACCCGAAACAGAATGGACTTTGAGTGCCACGACAGAGCTGATCGTGCTGCACGACGACTTCGCCCAAGGTCCCATGAGTGGGTGGCAGTTGCTGATTGATGCACAAACCGTTGAGCAGTTTGCCGCGCAAGATGATCGCTGGGTCGAAGCCTGGTTTGGTTAGTCGCGCTATTTAGCAATTGCTCTACTGGCAGCAATTCTCCGGCGATGAACCGGCTCTGATCACCTCGTGGCCAACTAATTTTTGCTCTCTTACCAATCGCCTCTGACAACACGTTAGAGTTTGTTACACAATGAGAGCCAGGCTAATTATTCTGCGGGATGATGGCCGCTGATTGTGAAACTGTTCGCTGAGGAGATTGTCGGAGTTGTTGCCTAGCCAAACCCCAAGTACGTTGTCACCCGAAACGACTCGCCCAGCGATCGTGTCGCCCCCCGCGTCTCCCCAGCCAGCAGCGGCCAGTCCCGCTCCGCTGAGCGACTTTGTGGCGCGTCACATTGGGCCACGATCCGCCGACATTCAAGCCATGCTGGCGGCATTGGGCTACGACTCTCTGGCAGCGCTAATGGCGACCACGGTTCCCGTCGATATTCAACTCACCCAGCCCCTCGCTATTGAGGCGGGGTTGAGTGAATCACAAGCCCTGGCAAAACTGCAGGCGATCGCAGCGCAAAACCAGGTTTGGCGGTCTTATCTGGGGTTAGGCTACGCCAACACGCTGACGCCTCCTGTCATTCAGCGCAACGTGTTAGAAAATCCCGGCTGGTACACCCAATACACGCCCTATCAGCCTGAGATTGCCCAGGGCCGGCTGGAAGCACTGCTGAACTTTCAAACCATGGTGACCGATCTGACCGGGTTGGAAATTGCCAACGCATCGCTGCTGGACGAAGGCACGGCAGCGGCAGAAGCCATGACCCTGAGCTTTAACGTCCGCAAGCAAAAAGCAGTGAAAACATTTTGGGTGTCTTCAGCCTGCCATCCGCAAACGATTGCCGTGGTGAAAACGCGAGCACTGCCTTTGGGTATTGAGGTGCTCGTCGGCGATCATCGGACCTTTGACTTTGCGACTCCAATTTTTGGTGCGCTGCTGCAGTATCCCGCCACCGACGGCGCAGTCTATGACTACAGCGACTTCATCACCCAGGCCCACGAGGGTAAAGCGTTGGTCACCGTCGCCGCTGACCTATTGAGCCTCACTCTGCTGCGATCGCCGGGAGAAATGGCCGCTGATATTGCCGTGGGTAACACGCAGCGGTTCGGAGTACCGCTGGGTTACGGAGGGCCACACGCGGCTTACTTTGCGACCCGCGATCGCTATGCGCGCAAGCTACCGGGTCGTCTGGTGGGCGTCTCGAAAGACAGCTACGACAAACCGGCATTGCGACTGGCGCTGCAAACCCGCGAGCAGCACATTCGCCGGGACGCCGCGACCAGCAACATTTGTACCGCACAGGTGTTGCTAGCGGTGATTGCGGGCATGTACGCGGTATATCACGGGCCGGCGGGCTTGCAGGCGATCGCCACCCGAGCTCACCAGTTGACCGCGACGTTAGCCGCGGCGCTGACTGAAGCAGGATTTGAGCTAGGCACAGAGCCGTACTTCGATACTCTGCGCGTGTCGGTGGGCGATCGCCAGTCTGACATTTTGACTCGCGCCGCCGCTCAGCAAATTAACCTGCGCGAGTTAGATGCCGACACGCTGGTCGTCGCGCTGGACGAAACAACCACGACCGCTGATGTGCAAGACCTGATCAGCGTCTTCACGCCAAAAGCCATACCGTTACCGACCCCCGTTTTACCCCTAGCCCAACATCCGCTGCAACGGCAGAGCGAGTATCTCACCCATCCCGTTTTCAACACCTACCATTCTGAAACGGAGATGCTGCGGTACATGCATCGCCTGCAGTCGCGTGATCTATCGCTGACGGCGGCGATGATTCCGTTAGGCTCCTGCACGATGAAGCTGAACGCTACCGCTGAAATGATGCCGGTGACCTGGCCCGAATTCGGCCAAATTCATCCCTTTGCGCCACTGAGCCAAACCCAGGGCTATCGCCAACTCTTTAGTGATTTGGAAACGTGGCTGGGCGAGATTACGGGCTTTGCGGGCATCTCACTCCAGCCCAATGCCGGTGCTCAAGGCGAGTACACCGGACTGCTGGTGATTCGCGAATATCACCGGCAGCGGGGCGATCATCACCGCACCATTTGTTTGATTCCCGAGTCGGCCCACGGCACCAACCCTGCGAGCGCCGTCATGGCCGGCATGAAGGTGATTGCCGTGCAGTGCGATGAGGAGGGCAACGTCGATATTGCCGACCTGCGCGCCAAGGCTGAACAACATGCCGCTGATCTGTCCGCCCTGATGGTCACCTATCCCTCAACCCACGGCGTGTTTGAAGCGGGCATTCGCGAAATCTGCGATATCGTCCACGCTCACGGCGGTCAGGTCTATATGGATGGGGCCAACATGAACGCCCAGGTGGGGCTCTGCCGTCCGGCTGATTTTGGTGCCGATGTCTGCCACCTGAATTTGCACAAAACGTTTTGCATTCCCCACGGTGGCGGTGGGCCTGGTGTCGGGCCGATTGGTGTGCAGGCCCACCTGAAGCCCTTTTTGCCAGGACACAGTTTAGTGACTGAAGTCGGTGGCGAGCAGGCGATCGGTGCGGTGACGTCAGCTCCCTGGGGCAGCGCCAGCATTTTGCCGATTTCTTGGATGTACATTGCCATGATGGGCAGCGCCGGGCTGCAGCGGGCGACCGAGGTGGCGATTCTCAACGCCAACTACATGGCGCAGCGCCTGACCGGTCATTACGACATTCTCTACACCGGTCAGCAGGGCTTGGTCGCCCACGAGTGCATTGTGGATTTGCGACCCTTCCGCAAGTCAGCAGGCGTCACCGTCGAAGATGTCTCAAAGCGACTCATCGACTACGGCTTTCATCCGCCCACCATGTCTTGGCCAGTAGCTGGAACCATCATGATTGAGCCGACTGAGAGTGAAGCCAAGGCGGAACTCGATCGCTTCTGCGACGCCATGATCGCTATTCGGCAAGAAATTGAGGCGATCGCGACGGGCCAGGTAGACGCAGAAAACAATCCGCTCAAGCTCGCCCCCCATACTGCTGAGGATTTAGTTGCTGATTGGCAGCGGCCCTACGATCGCCGTCAGGCAGTGTTTCCCACCGATTGGACTCAAACCAATAAGTTTTGGCCCGCCGTGAATCGGATTGACCAAGCCTACGGCGATCGCAACCTAATGTGCTCATGCCTGCCAATGGCAGCCTATGGTGAATAGTTATGGCCTCACTGTTTAACCCTAAATTAATCGGTGAACACGGTTTAATTGAGAGGCAGGCAAGAGGATTGGCAACATGGATCTGGCTCAGCTCAATCAAGACTATGGCCTTTCTGGTCAGGTAACGTTTGTGACCGGCAAGGGCGACTTTCCTTACATTGAAGTCGCTAACGATCAGGCAACAGCGCTGATTTCACTGTATGGCGGGCAAGTGCTGTCGTTTCAGCCTCAGGGCGCGGCTCAGGATTTGATGTTCGTCAGCGATCGCGCTTACTACCAACCGGGCAAAGCCATCAAGGGCGGCGCACCGGTCTGCTGGCCTTGGTTCGGCCCCGATCCAGAAGGACAGGGCCGCCCTAGTCACGGGTTTGTGCGCAATCGACAGTGGCAGGTCAAGAGCACCGCAGCGTTGCCGAACGGAGATACTCAGGTCACCCTTGGCGTCAGCGATACCGAAGACACGCGCGCATTGTGGCCCCACACTTTCGAGCTGACGATCGAGATTACCGTGGGCAGCACGCTCGACATCGCCCTAGTGAGCCGCAATACCGGCGATCACCCCTTTGATATCACCCAGGCGTTGCACACCTATTTCACCGTGGGCGACATCACGCAAACCACCGTGGTGGGGTTAGACGGCACCACCTATATCGATAAAGTGGATGGTCAACAGGTGAAGCCGCAGTCTGGCGCAGTGACGATCGCGGGCGAAGTTGATCGCATCTATCAGGGGGCGCCCAGCGAATTAACTGTTGAAGATGCGGCACTCAACCGCCGTCTCAAAATCACCTCAACGGGCAATCAAACAGCCGTCGTGTGGAATCCCTGGTCTGAGATTGCAGCCAAGTCAGGAGATCTGGCGGATGACAGCTACACCGGCTTTATTTGTGTCGAAACTACCAATGCAGCCGACGACATTGTCACGGTGGCGGCCAACGATAGTTATCGTCTAGCGGTGACCTACGCGATCGAATCCTGAGCCACGACCCAGATCGCCTCACCCGCGTGGATTACTCAATCTCCAGTTGCTAGCGAGGAGAGCTGACCACTCACAAGTAACTGGAGAAGACTTCCTCATCGGTCAGGCCCGTTATCCGCATAGCGAGGCAGGTCATCGGTGATCGTTAGCCATGGCGCTTGATACACCGTCCAAATGTGATATTCGAGCACGATCGCATCGTGCTGATCGAGTGTCGTCACCGTCATGTCCACTTCATGGCTGTCAATGTGGGTAAAGGTAAGCTGGGTGCCACAAATCGGACAAAACTGACGACGCCCCTGAAGCGAAGAGGCATACTCGGCCGGCGTGCCCTGAGTGAACACGAATCCACTTTTCGGCACTGAAACCCAAGCCACGACAGGAGCGCCGCAGCTTTTTTGGCAGATCGTACAGTGGCAATATCCTGCATCAATCAGCGGTGCGGTGCTGCGATAGCGCACGGCGCCGCAGAGGCAGCCCCCGGTTAGCGTAGTCGTCAGCATGGGGGCGTTGTTTCTGGCATCGCTTCATAGGTGCGGCGATCGCCGACGCGATACATGCGTTTGCCCTGCCGAGGATAGTCCACCACGTCGTAATCTAAATCGGTGCCGCCCATCAAATACACCAGATCTTCGTCAAAGGGATTATGCATACTGTGGGCCAAGCTGTCGGGACGAAAGCCCATGAAGTCACCGGGGGCGACCTCAAAGGTGTCTTCCCCAATGTGGGCAAGGCCGCGACCCGAGAGAATGTAGATAAATTCTTCTTCACCGCGATGACGATGATGTTCGGTGGAATCGTGCCCCGGCAAAACCCGCACCAAATGCACGCCTAGCTGTAGGCAACCCGTCGCCGCGGCCAACGATCGCGTATGGCGCACAGCATTGGCATTGAGCGGATGACCAAAGACGTGCTCGGGCATAGCAGCGATCGCCGCAGCCGACAACAAGGGATGGGGTGACGTCATGACGCGAACTCTCCCATCGGCAAGCCCACGGTGGAAAAGCAGTAAACAATCGTGCCGTCATCATCAACCTGAAACGTGGCGTCATATTCCACACTGCGATCGTTGAGGTAGGCTTTGGCGACGTCGCCGTCAATCTGCGCGGCCATGGCTAAATGCAGCGGCGTGATTTGCCCCCGTCCCGCTTCCACCAGGTCAAAAAAGACAGCGCGTAACTGTTGAGCCTGCTGACGTTGACGCTGTTGGCGATCGTGCCAAATGAGCCAACTGCCAAGAGCGGTTGCCGGGAGCCCGATCAGCAGGCCCGCCGTCATAATTTCTCGCCGATCCGTCAGATTGGGATTTTGATTCAGCCCCGTTTCTACCGTGCGGCCTAAACACAAAAAGCCCACTAGCAGCAAAAGGGAGGCACTACTAAGTTTGAGGAAGTGCATAGTCGCTGTCACCGAGTCAACGCCTGGCTTCAAATTTAGCGGTAATTATCCGTTTTGCTCACATTGATGGCAGAAAATTGGCGATCGCTCGCCTCATCGCGGCTCGACCGTCTGCCGCCAATCTGATTGGAGTTGGAGCGTCAGGTCTTGCGTGGTCGTCATCATCAGGGTGGGCAACGTGGCGGCAAGAGATGCAGATGTCGTCCCATCAGTCCCCGGCCATCGCACCCAGATACTGCCTAACGGCAGCGCTGGCACAGTGCCACTCGGACTCAACCAAATCAACGGCTGATCTGGTAAGCGCGTCGTCGAGGGAGCCGGAGCGGGCATGACTTCAGCCAGCGCCGATAACACCGTATGGTGATTTTGCAGCAGGCCCGTTTGGGGCAACCACAGCACCACCGATAGCTGTCGCTGCAAGCTATAGACATAGAGACTAGCCGCTGCAATCACCGCCGCTTCAAAACTTTCGCCAGGCCAGTGAGCACTCGCATCGAGGCCGATGAGCACCTGGTTTTCTGCGGTTTGTTCCTCTAGCTCCCGCACCCGCAGTTCACCATAGCGGGCACTGGTACGCCAGTGAATCAGGCGAGTCGGGTCGCCCCAGCGATAGGGCCGCACCGCGCGCGTGAGCCCGCCACTGGACTGCTGAGATCGCCGGTCAGCTTCCCACCGCGTGCCGGTTGCGACACCCATCTGATCGATCAAGGGGCAGTGCGACAGCGGCAAAATTGTCGGATAGACCGTGGCGTGGGCGGCCACTGATTGAGGGCGCTGACACCAAAACAAGCCAAAGGGACCAGCGGTGCGCAAGGCCAACGTGGGCCAGTGATAAAGACCGCGTTGGGTGGGATAGCAGGTGTATTCCCACCGGTGTTGCTGATGAGGGGCGATCGCGGCGATCGCCGTCTCGGGCCAGGTGCCAAACGCTTCAGGTACCAGATCTCTCACCTGCAGCAGGGTCTTCGGTCGAGCGGTCAAGTTATCGAGAGTGATCACGACCGAGAGCGCTTCGCCGACGCTAATCGGGCGCACTGGCTGCCGGTGAATCTGTAGCCCTCGCAAGCTGCGCGGCGATGACCAAATATTAATCGCGGTGATCGCCAGCATCACCCCGCTAATGGCGTATAGCCAACCAGCCATACTGTTGACTGCCGCCCCAAAAAAGGCGATCGCCAACCCTAGTAGCACGCCCCCGGCATAGGCAGGCGCGACCCAGTGAGTTTCTAACCAGGTTGTGAACGATCGGCGACGGGCCATGCGACTCTCCTCAAGCTCTTTCCAAGATGACACACCGCATTCAGTCTCATCACGTTTGCGCAGCGATGACAGGGCGTTCGGAATGCGGCATGGCGAATGCGAAATCTCGCTCCGTCCATCCTTAACCGCAACAAGCGTCACGGAGTGGCATCATCAACGATAGCTGTCTGTTTTCAACACCATGCCCATTCGTCACCTCCTAGCGCCCGAAGTCAAGGATCTGGGCGGCTTCATTGCCCGTCGTAGCTTACCCGCCCCAGGTCTACAGATGGTCGGCCCCTTCATTTTCTTTGACCATTTAGGCCCCTCCGAACTCCCAGCAGGCCAAGGTATTGATGTGCGGCCTCACCCTCACATCAATTTAGCGACCGTGACCTACCTGTTCGACGGTGCGTTTATGCATCGCGATAGCCTGGGCACCGTCCAAGAAATTCGCCCTGGAGCAGTGAACTGGATGACCGCTGGTCAGGGCATTGTGCATTCGGAACGATCGCCGGAGCGAGATCGCGAGCAAGCGGCCAGCATCCACGGCATGCAAACCTGGGTCGCCTTGCCTGCAGAACATGAAGAAACAGCGCCCTGGTTTCACCACTACGGGGCGGATGAGATTCCCACCTGGCAAGAAAATGGCGTTTCAATCACGCTGATTGCCGGTCAATTGGGCGATCGCACCTCCCCCGTCAAAGCCCTCTCGCCGATTCTTTATTTGGATATCGTGTTTGAACAGGCCGGAGTCATCACCCTGCCTGCCGCCTACAGCGAGCAAGCCGTCTACAGCATCGATGCAGGCTTGACAGTTGACGGCACCGCCTTGCCTGCGCGACAGCTAGCAGTTTTAGAGCCCGGTCAGACTACCACCCTCGCCGCCCCCTCAGGCCGCTGCATGGTGATCGGGGGCGAGCCCTTGGGTCAGCGATTCAAATGGTGGAACTTTGTCTCTAGTCGCCAAGACCGCATTGAGCAAGCTAAAGCCGACTGGCGCGCCAACCGATTTGCCTCCGTACCGGATGAAGATGAACGGATTCCCTTACCGGAACGGGTAAACGAGGCCAACCCACTGTAGCCTCCGAAAGTCAAAGACAACAGCAACAGCCAACACCCGCCCGCTAGGCATCAGGTGTTTTCTAAGCCTCAGAGGTTCGCTGAGCGACGCGCGACGACCCACTCGATCGCCTGCTGGGGACTGTGGATATGCCCTTCAGCATGGGCGAGCTCGACAGCCGCGAGCAGTTCACCAATGTGAGGACCAGGACGCAGATCTAACTGCTCAATCAAGTCGCGACCACTGATCAGCGCATAGGGATGGGCCACCGGGTCAGCCTGGTCCAAAAAGCGATCGATCAACCCGTCGAGCACCGCGAGAGGCACCCCCTCCGCCAGACCGACCAGCGCCAAGGCAATAAAGCTGTTGCCCACCGTTCGAAACAGGTGATATTGCTGACGGCGAGAATCGTTGCCCTGGGCGATCGCCGCTAGCAATGGCCAGCCGCGCAAGATCGCCAACACAGCCTGCTGCTCAGCTCGGCTGTATTTAAAGTGAGTCAGTTCGGCCTCAGCGATCGCCCCATCGGGGAACAAAATGCGGCTGAGCTTGGCCGCCTTAAACCAGCTGCGATGAAACCCCGGTGGCGTCTGTTCTTTGATCCAGGCTTTAAACAGTTGAGCAAACTCGGGGCGATGGGCCTGCAGGCGGGCTGCCGCCTCATCTACCGCTGCCAGCTGCCGAATCTGGTGAGCCGAGAGATTGGGTAACCAGGTGCCGAGCACGGCATCGGCCCAGGCCAGCCGCATCAGCGGGGTGCCTTCGGCCTTACTGAGTAGACTGTCGAGTTCACCGCGCACGCGTTCTGCCGCCACCTTGCCCAATAGCGGGGCGAGTTCATGAATGGTGGTGCGGGTAGGCTCGTCAAGAGTGAAGGCGAGCTGAGCGGCTTGGCGATAGGCCCGTAGCAACCGCAGCGGATCATCCGCCAAGTTATCGGCAGCAATCATGCGCAGCAATCGCCGCTTCAAATCAGCACACCCCCCTAACGGATCAAAAACCTGCTCAGTATGAGGATGGTAGGCGATCGCGTTGACCGTGAAGTCCCGACGGTAAAGGTCAGCCTCTAAACTGTCGCCCACCTGCTGTGCAAAATCCACCGTGGCTTGCTCAAAGACAATACGCGCGATCTGATTTTTCGGATCAAGCACCACGAAACCGGCCTGATAGTGGCGGGCGATCGCCCGAGCCGTTTCCACCGCCTCGCAAGGCACCACAAAGTCAAGATCGAGATAGTCGGCCTTGCGTCCCAACAGGGCATCGCGAACACTACCGCCAACCAAATGCGCCGATGTCGGCAGCAGGGACAGATCAAAAGGCCAGGTCTGAGGAGATAAGACAGAACTCACAGAGAGTGCAGCGGCAGCAAAAGGGGATTGATGAAGAGAAACAGCTTGCAATGAACGGACAGTGGGGTAGACAACAGCGCCCTCAGCCTGACGGCTGAAAGCGAGATAAAAACACAGCTTTTCATTTTGCAACATTGCCTACTTTCTGCCAGCCAGGCAGCGAGCCGTTACGCTAGATTGGCAAAAAGTTGCATTGGCGCTTATTCAGCTTATTCAACAGTAGGCCGTTTCGTTGGAAAAGATCTATGTGCATTTGTGTGAATTGCCACTACGTCGATCGCTGCACAACCTACCATGCCGTAGAAACTCAGCATGAGCAGCTGCATCTGACCGAATCACCC
Organism: Cyanobacteria bacterium J06626_4; assembly: GCA_038523235.1. Lineage (GTDB taxonomy): Bacteria > Cyanobacteriota > Cyanobacteriia > Phormidesmidales > Phormidesmidaceae > Halomicronema. The sequence goes on along the minus strand of JBCBJQ010000026.1, from coordinate 40,586 downwards.
GCATTTGAGGCGATCAATCCCACAATTAATGTCAATATTCGCCAAGATGGCGAAATCATTGAGACAGAATGGGATGTAGTGGGCTGTGATAGCTTCCGCAAAGAAGCAGGCAAATGGTCGAAACTCCGTCCTGGCGAACTCGTGCCGACGTAGCGCTGGCTGCCGCCTGAACATGCTGCAGAGAAATGCTCAACTTGCCGTATACACATTCATCAGCAATCGCGTAGCGGCGACTGCTAACCCCATTTAACAACGTTGCCGCCTAAGTTGCCTGACTGGTTCAGACGGCAGCCAGCGTCCGATGACTGCAACCAGGAATTAGATCGAGAGACTCAGCGCCCTATTTAGACATCAACTGCTGGATCGCGTCTGCCTTTTGCGTCCGGCGATGACAGTTTTGCCAATCGCGATCAGGGCAATCGGTCTCACGGCAATCAAACTCGCAGGCAGCCACATCAGCAGGCACTTCAGTCGAAATGAAAGCCTTTAAGCGCTGCCAAACTGCGGAAATAGAGTTTTGCATGGGCCATTACCAAGTTGGGGACTGGAGGTGGTTACATTATCAGTCGGCCACTTGAGGAGTAAGCAATTTGTGAATAAAGCCTTTATAAAGGCACTGACATTACCGATAAAGTTTTTACGAAGTTTTACCCCAAGGTGCACTTCGAATGCCAAAAACGCGGCAGCAACATTACCGCTGCTCGGTCAATTTGATCGCCACACTCCCAGACAGAACGATTAAACTAGGGATTGGCTAACGTGTTCACCGAGTCGCTTGATTACCGGCACACCGCAGCAAGCACAGATCCGAGTTTAAAGGCACGATTTATGGCAAACCGTTTGCGTCAGCAATCTTCTCTGCGCCGCACTGCACAGATGGCGGCATCTGGCTTGTTGACAACGACCTGGTTCTTAATGCAGAGCCTGACAGCGCTGCCTCCCGCTTTGGCCCAGACTGAAGAAGAGGATGATCAGCTCTCCTATGGTGAATTTTTAGAACTCGTCGATTCGGGGCAGGTGGCCCAGGTCGATATTGATCCCGATCGCGGTCGTGCCGAAGTGATTCTTAAAGACGCCGCCGAAGATGAGCCGCCGCAAGAGGTGCTGCTATTTCAGGGCGACGGCAGTAACCCTGAGCTGGTGCAGCGACTGCGCGCTCAAGATGTCGATGTCGAGATTCAGCCGGAGGGCTCGGGCAATGCCTTCGCGTGGATTGCCACGAACACGCTGGTCATCATGTTGCTGCTGTTTGGCTTGCTGCTGATTTTGCGTCGCACGGCCAACAGCGCTGGTGGGGCCATGAGCTTTGGGCGATCGCGGGCACGCTTCCAAATGGAGGCCAAAACCGGCGTGCAGTTTACCGATGTCGCCGGCATTGAAGAGGCGAAGGAAGAACTGCAGGAAGTCGTTTCCTTTCTCAAAAATCCTGAGAAGTTCACGGCCATTGGCGCAAAAATTCCGCGGGGGGTTTTGCTGATTGGCCCACCGGGTACCGGTAAAACACTGCTGGCTAAGGCGATCGCAGGGGAAGCTGCGGTTCCTTTTTTCAGCATTTCCGGTTCTGAGTTTGTCGAAATGTTTGTTGGCGTCGGCGCTTCGCGGGTGCGTGACCTGTTCAAAAAAGCGAAGGAAAATGCTCCTTGCATTGTCTTTATTGATGAGATTGATGCCGTCGGTCGACAGCGGGGCACCGGCATCGGCGGCGGCAACGACGAGCGCGAACAGACCCTCAATCAACTGTTGACCGAGATGGATGGTTTTGAGGGCAACAGCGGCGTTATTGTCATTGCGGCCACCAACCGCGCCGACGTGTTGGATATGGCACTGCTGCGGCCGGGCCGGTTTGATCGCCAGGTCACCGTTGATTTGCCCACCTATAGCGGTCGCTTAGAAATCTTAAAAGTTCACGCGCGCAATAAGAAGATGGACGACGGCGTTTCGGTTGAGGCGATCGCCCGCCGAACGCCTGGTTTTTCGGGAGCGGAACTCGCAAACTTGTTGAACGAGGCCGCCATTCTCACCGCTCGCCGCCGCAAAGAGGCGGTAACGATGACGGATGTCGAAGATGCGATCGATCGACTCACAATTGGTCTCAGCTTGACGCCCCTGCTTGACAGCAACCGCAAAAAAATGACGGCCTATCACGAGGTCGGCCACGCGTTGCTGACTACCATGCTTGAGCACGCCGACGCCCTTAACAAAGTCACCATTATTCCGCGATCGGGCGGGGTTGAAGGGTTTACCCAATCCGTACCTGACGAAGACGTGATTGATAGCGGTCTCTATACCCGCAACTGGATTTTAGATCGCATTACTGTAGCCTTGGGCGGACTGGCCGCAGAGGCCGAGATCTTTGGGGATGCCGAAGTCACCACCGGGGCCGTCGGTGACATTAAGCAGGTCACCAACCTAGCCCGGCAAATGGTGACGCTGTATGGCATGTCTGATTTAGGCCCAGTTGCCCTCGAAAGCATGGGCGGCGAGGTCTTTTTAGGCCGCAACATGATGCCACGTTCAGAATATTCTGAAGCGATGGCCGCCAAAATTGACCATCAGGTCAGAGCGATCGCTAACTACGGCTACAGTCGCGCCCGTGAAATTTTGCGCGAGCATCGCACGCTCATTGATTACCTGGTTGATCGCCTGCTCGACATCGAAACGATGGAAGGCGACGAATTTCGCCAAATCGTTAAGCGATATACCGACATTCCAGAAAAGCAAAAGCGCCAGAAGATTACGGGTGCCCCAGTCTAACGACAGCTAAATTCTGGCGCAGATTGTTCCAGTAGTTTTCAGGCCAAAAACTTGAGGGGGTGACAACTCCGTTCACGGACCTGGTGTAGGCAGTACCGTCAAGGACAGGATGATTTTTTGGGACAGCCCCGGAGGGAGCACTCAAGCCCTCATGCAACTAATAGCGAGCTAGGGTGCTATCCAGGCTGAGCGCTAGAAATTTAGGTGAGAAAATTTGGCAATGGCAGAAATTTTGTTGACCTTCGCAACAAATTTGACAGAATCGAGCGTTAACCCTTTAGCCTGGAAGAGGGACTTGTTGCCAGTGAAACGAATAGCAACAACGACGTAAGCTTATGCCACTCACGATTTTAGTTGTGGATGACGACGAGGGCATCCGCCTCTCACTTCAAGACTATTTAGAACTGGAAGGCTACAGCGTGGTGACCGCCAGTGATGGTTGGAAGGCGCTGCAAGTCATCAATGAATGTCAGCCGCAACTGTTGATTACTGACATCAGCATGCCACGGATTGACGGCTATGCTTTCTTAAAAAGCCTGCGACAGCAACCGACTTGGCGATTGTTACCCGTGATTTTGTTGACCGCGCGCACAGCCACCCAATCGCGCGTGCAAGGCTACCAGTCAGGGTGTGATGTCTATATCGAAAAACCCTTCGAGCTAGAGGAAGTTGGGGCCGTCGTCAAAAATCTCCTCGCGCGATCGCAGCTAATTCAGACGGCTTTGCTGCAGTATCAAAGCTTGCCAGTTCCAGTGCCTGCAGCCGTACCAGCGGCGAACATTCCCCTGCAATCACGCGAGTTGGAGACTGATTTTTCACTGACCGAGCGCGAAAAATCAGTCCTTGACTTGCTGTCAGAAGGCATGTCTAACGCTCAGATTGCGGCCACGCTCTTTCTCAGCCCCAGAACGATTGAAAAGTACGTGACCAATCTCTTACGCAAGACCGATACGAGCAACCGCGCCGAGCTGGTCAGATTTGCGATGGATCATCATTTAGTCGATTGACCGGTCGCTCGGCCCTAGGCGGCCAAAGCTCAGCCGGCTAACTTTTTAACGCCGCCGGGGGCAACCTTCACCTTGCGTTATTGCTGAGTTCCCCAGCCCAGTGAGCCAAGGCCGCCATAGCAAAGGGTAGAAAGGTGCCGGATTCAAGGTATAGAGACTTACCGTAAGCGATCCGGCGATTAAGCGTGTCCCAACCTAACTGCGGTTCGCGATATCTCGCCGGTGAAAGCCGCAGGGTACGTGGGGGATGTCTCGCTGTCCGGGATAATACCGGAGAGGCTGATTTTGCCGCCGGGGTTAGCAAGGCTGCTAGCGCCTCATTTAACAGTACGGGCTCGCCCCTTCATTTCTTGATCGATCGCGATCGCACAGGCTTTTGATTCTATGGCTTATTACATCTCGCCCCGATTTCTCGACAAGCTCGCGATTCACATCACCAAAAACTACCTGCAGCTAGAGGGGGTACGCGTCCCGCTAATTTTGGGGGTACATGGTCGCAAAGGGGAGGGCAAAACCTTTCAGTGCGAGCTGGTGTATGAGCGCATGGGCATTGAGGTGGTGCAGATTTCGGGCGGTGAGTTAGAGAGCCCTGATGCCGGCGACCCAGCTCGATTGATTCGCCTGCGCTATCGCGAAGCTGCTGAATTAGTGCGCGTACGCGGGGTGATGGCGGTGCTGATGATTAACGATCTGGATGCGGGGGCGGGGCGCTTTGATGCCCTGACCCAATACACCGTTAATACCCAGCTAGTGAACAATACCTTGATGAACATTGCCGATCATCCCACCAACGTGCAGCTGCCGGGTAGCTATGATGAGCAGCCGATTCAACGGGTGCCAATAGTCGTGACGGGCAATGACTTTGCCACGCTCTACGAGCCCTTAGTGCGCGATGGCCGCATGGAAAAGTTTTATTGGCAGCCTGATCGCGACGATCGCCTCGGCATCGTCAGCGGCATCTTTGCGCCCGACAATCTGGGGCCAGCAGCGATCGCCCAACTGGTGGATGCCTTTCCTCACCAGGCGATCGATTTTTATGGCGCGCTGCGCGCCCGCATCTACGACGAGCAGGTTCTCGATTTCATCGAGTCTGTCGGTATTCGGGCCGTTTCGAGTCGTGTCGTGAACTCTGACCAGCCGCTCCACTTTGCCAAACCCACCTTCGTGCTTGAGCATCTGCTCGCCGTTGGCCAACAGTTAGTGGACGAGCAGCAGCGACTGCAAACGATGCGCTTGGGCGACCAATATAACCGCGTTCTGCGAGAGCGATCGCCTCGGCAACCGCCTCCGACCGAGTCGTCTGCGACACCGTTCTACCGGACGTATACGCCGACGGCGGACGATAACGGTGCCGGTGCCGGTCGCCCAGGTATCAGCCAGCCCCACGCAGACCCTCTCAGTCGTCCCCAATCCCCTCGTGGCTCCACGACAGAGTCCACGCCTCATACTGCCTCAGCATCGCGGTTATCAGCAGAGACGGTCAACCAGGTGCGATCGCTATTAGAGCAAGGCTATCGCGTCGGTATCGAGCATGCTGATCAACGCCGATTTCGAACGAACGCTTGGCATAGCTGCGCAACAATTCAGACCCTTGACCCACAGGCAGCGATCGCCACATTGGATGCCTGCGTGGGTAACTTCCCTCACGACTATGTGCGACTCATCGGCATCGATCCCGACAAACGGCAACGGGTGTTAGAACAGATCATTCAACGTCCCTCATAGTCCGCTGAGGGCAACGGGGAGCTCACGCCTGTCAGGCAGCCTGGCCTGACAGGCAGCACAGCCCGGTAGCCGGCCAATTGACTGGTGCATCACAGAATTCTGCTCAGTCAATTTCTGTGGAAAATTTTAAGACATTTCCGCAAGCAAACAAAAAAGGCGGTAGCCTAGGAGGACAGACAGCTTAAAATTTCACGTATATCAACGCGAATCTAACACCACTCTGCTCATAGTTTGGCTGGCAAGTTTGTCTTTAAAGAGCTTTGTTTAGACCCTCTGGACGTGACGCGTGCCCAAGGTTGGGATTATCTTCAACGACATGAAACCAGCAGCTTGTGAAGCTGCTGACATTTGGCAGGAAAAGCTCACTGATCGAGGCTGCGACGTCCACGTTGCCAACGGCTTAGGCGGTCTGCTGGGGTATTCCAGCCCCGGCCGTCCGGTTTGTCGCACCCCGATCGATAGTCTCGTACCGCCCCATTTCGACAAAGACATGGCATTTGCAGTGGTCTTGGGGGGAGATGGCACCGTATTGTCAGCTTTTCGTCAGGTGGCTCCGGCGGGCATTCCCCTACTGACGGTGAATACCGGTCATATGGGATTCTTGACCGAGACCTACTTGAATCAGCTACCCAACGTGATGGAGCAGTTGCTTGAGGGCAGCTATCGCGTCGAAGAGCGATCGATGATCGTGATTAAGGCCTACCATGGCGACCAATTGCTGTGGGAGGCGCTGTGCCTAAATGAAATGGTGCTCAATCGCGAGCCGCTAACCAGCATGTGTCATTTCGAAGTGGCCGTGGGCAATCATGCCCCGGTCGATATTGCGGCTGACGGCATCATCATTTCCACCCCCACGGGGTCAACCGCCTATTCGCTTTCGGCAGGCGGTCCCGTGATTACACCGGGGGTTTCGGTCACACAGCTCATTCCCATTTGTCCCCATTCTTTGGCCTCCCGAGGCATCGTCTTCCCCGATTCAGAGCCGGTCAAAATCACAGCGGCGAACACCGACCCGCTCGTATTGGTGGTCGATGGCAATGCCGGTTGTTACGTCATGCCAGAAGATTGGGTCGTGATTGAACCCTCGCCGTATCCTGCCAAGTTTATTCGGTTGGGGTCGCCAGAATTTTTTCGGGTATTGCGAGAAAAATTGGGCTGGGGGTTGCCCCACATTGCTAAACCCACCTCTGTGGAATTGCCTTAGCCGCTATAATCGCTGCAGTTTGAGTAAGTGCTGCGATCGCGCACACCCATCACCCCAGATCCACGAGTGAAATCGGCCGATTGGTCGGGCCGGGATGTTGAGACTGGTGAACGTTGATTGACCGCTGGCGAGTCGGCTGCGATTGTTGGTTGGTGCTTGTTCGTTACCCACCCTGACTTGGTTTCTTTAAGTATGGAAAGTAACGCTGCCCCGAAAACGCCACAAATATTGTTGATTTGTGCGAACGCTGACTTAGCAAGCCGGATGAGTCATGACCTGGAAGAAGCTGGCTATGCCGTTAATACCACCGCCACTGGGGCCTTGGGTATAGATTTGGCCCAGCGATCGACGCCCGCCTTAATCATTGTTGACCGACTGTTAGGCAACGAGTCAGGGTTAGCCGTTTGCCAAAAACTTCGCAGTGCTCAGTTATGCATGCCGATTTTGCTGCTGATGGCCCGCGATACCCTTGAGGATCGCATCGCCTGCTTAGAAGCCGGGGCCGATGATTACAGTCTCAAGCCCTATCACGCTGATGCCTTTCTCAACATTATGCAGATCTATCTGCAGCCCGGCGAAAGCTCGACCGAACAATTGCGGTTTGGTGACTTAGCCCTTGATTTAGGCACGCGCACCGCCACGCGTAACAGCCGCACCATCGACCTCACGATGAAAGAGTTTGAGCTTTTACGTTATCTGATGGAGCATCCGCGAGAAGTGCTAGCCCGCGAACAGATTTTAGAAAATGTCTGGGGCTATGATTTTGTCGGCGAATCGAACGTCATTGAAGTTTACGTGCGGTATCTGCGGCTTAAAATTGATAGCGACCAAGAAAAGCGACTCATTCAAACGGTGCGGGGGGTGGGCTATGTGCTCAGAGAAAGTTAACGGCACCCGTCTGACTACAGCGTTGCTGACTCTGATGCGATCCATCAGCCACCTTAAGCTCTTTGAGGCTGGAGGAGCCAGTGTCCTCAGCCGTAAAGGCCTTGCGGTATCGGCAACCAATCGACACTTTGTGAGTCTATTGATTTGGCCGTTCCCGCCATCGCTAGCGTATTCGTCACCGTGGTTCCCTCGTTAAACCTAGATGAGCTTGAGGAGTTGAGGTTGTGAATTTGTTTACCCCATGGCGGCTCGGTGCCGTCAGCTGCACATTATTGTCATTATTGGGCTTGGCGAGCTGTGTCCCGGCTTCATCAGAAGTTGAGCCCGTCGTCGAAACTCCGCCCTCCCTTGAGACTGACCGCCCCACCGACAGTGCGGACATCCCAGTCGAAGCCCTGCCGCCAGCCATGGAGCAACTGTTGGCCCAAGGACAGATCCTGCCCGTAACCGCCACCGTCGAACTGAGCGAACAAACCATTGGTTTAGAAGTTGCTCACACCCCTCAGCAGCAGGCCATTGGGCTGATGGCCCGCGAGGCCTTAGCCGATGATCGCGGCATGCTATTCCCGTTTGAGCCAGCCCGGCCCGTCAGCTTTTGGATGAAGAATGTCCTCATCCCGCTCGATATGGTGTTTATTTACGACGACAAAATCGTGGCCATCGCCAGCGATGTGCCCCCCTGCGAAGCCACCCCTTGCCCCACTTACGGCCCCGACGGGCAGGCGATCGACTACGTCTTAGAACTCCGGGGTGGGCGGGCCGCAGAGTTAGACCTACAAGTTGAGCAACCCATTGCGATTAACTGGCTAGAAGTGGAGGGTTAATCCCCTACCAACCCAGTTCACCGGAGCGATTACTGGCTAAAACCAGCAGCCAGCAACTAACGATGACCTTGCTGCTGCCGTGATCTGGCCTGAATCCATTACAGCCATGGTTTCACAAGCTTGACACTGGTTCTCGGCGACTCGCCGACCATGGACTTGCGGCACTCTGACTCCCCCGCCTTTACTCGCTCATCTCAGATATCCGATCGCAAAGAATAAACCTTATCGAGCCTAGCGATCGGCGGCCAACCAGCACACGGTATAGCGACTTCATGAGCTTGAGATAAAAAACTCTGCGAATTATGCCGATTAGATTAAATTTAATTGGAGGAAATTGGCCAGAAACTGTTCAAAACCGAAGAATATTTGATACCCTGGTGCAGCCTTGATGGAAAATGCCGAGTTTACAGATTTTTGAGCAGGCGTCAGAACCTTATATTTTGAGGGGATAAGCCTCACTGCTGGAGACCGACATCAAAGAAGCTGATCCGTAACTTCCGTAGTGATAACGGTATTATCTTCATCGGTTATCCGATCCGTGCATCCCAAAAAGGTTTGGATAGAATCTTGCCAACGTTTACGGACGGTAGGGCTGACCTAAGGGAGCAATCGATGATGCAAAACACGGCAGCACGGCGAAACGCCAACCTGATCAAGTTCTTAGAAACTGAACTAGCAGTTTCGCAAGACTCCATCAACATGGCCCTACGCCAGTATGAGCAAGACCCTGGGCCTCTGCCAATCGTCCTCTGGCAGTACGGTTTGATTTCTTTAGAACAGCTCGACCAGATTTACGACTGGATGGAAGCGGCATAATCGTCACTTTTTTGCTGTACCTTCAGCGTCGCCTTCAGAAGCAGTCCTGGGCGACGCGGACATTGATTATTTCCCTCCTAGCTTGAGCCGTCGCCAATGCGCTAATTGCGATCGCGCCTGACAAATTGGTCTGGTGGCGGTGAATTACATTCCTTATCAAACTGTCGCTGACCATCCCACCCGATGGGGCGGCACCGCTGTCACACAGTGGACTAGAACAGTTCTACCAGGCCAAACTGTTGCCGAGACAAGTTGCGGCAACTGACTCTGTTCGGCTCCGGACAAATTGACGACAATTTAACGGTGTCACTCGTTTTGAGCTGGTTTAATGCCTTCAGAATAGGCTCCAGCACTCGACACTCAATTAGTCTTGATTTCGCCATACCGAGACAGACTCATCCGAGTCACGCTCTGCTCGGCTTAGCGAGGGTGCAAGTTGAGCATCAGGCTCAGGCTCTATCAATTGGATAAAGACAACATGGCGATCGCGTCAGATTTTTCACCCCAGCTCTCGCCTTTGGGCGAATTTTGGGCAGGTATCCGGCAAACCGTGCCGCTCATTGTGGGAGCGATTCCCTTTGGGATTATTTTTGGCACCTTAGCGCAGACTAATGGCCTCTCCTTTGCGACCGCGATCGCGATGTCAGCCTGCGTGTTTGCTGGGTCATCGCAGTTTATTGCCCTGGGGCTGCTGGGAGCCGGTTCCCCCATCGGCATCGTAGTGCTAACCACGTTTGTGGTTAATTTGCGGCATTTGCTCTATGCCGTCGGGTTAGTGCCCTATGTCAAAACGCTGAGCCCAGGGTGGAAAATTGCCCTGGGCTTTTGGCTCACCGATGAAACGTTTATGGTAGCGATTCAACGCTATCGGCAAGCCGATCTGTCACCCTACAAGCACTGGTTTCACCTTGGCTCAGCGCTATCGATGTATAGCAGCTGGCAACTGTGTACCTGGCTCGGACTAACCCTCGGGCAGAGTTTGCCCAATGCGGTTAACTGGGGGCTCGACTTTGCGATGGTGGTCACTTTTATGGGTATGACGATGCCCTATCTTACAACTCGGCCGATGGTGGCAACAGTCGTAGTAGCAGGCACAACAGCCGTTGTGGCACGATCGCTGCCCCATCAGCTGGGTCTCATGGCTGGGGCTGTAGCAGGCATTATTGTCGGCGTAATTTTAGAAGATCATTTGGCCTCCAAACAGGTGGAATCATGACTCTCAGAGACGTAGGGCTCATCCTAGGCATGACGCTGGTAACCTTCGCGATTCGCTATCCGGTCTTGGCGATGAGCGGTCGCCTACGATTGCCGCCGCGCTGGCTGCAGGCGCTGAATTATGTGCCCCCAGCGGTGTTAACCGCGATCGTGGTGCCGGCCATTGTGGTGCAAGACGATCACCTCTGGCTCGGCTGGCAAAATCCTCGATTGATTGGGGCGATCGCCGCTTTGGTGATCGGGTTTTGGCACAAAAATCTGCTGTTCACCATCGTCATCGGCATGGCTGCCTTCTGGCTCTGGCAGGCTATATGGAACTAGTCGAGTGCAGTACCAATCTGTGGTGGCCTCAGCAAACTGCGGCATAGCAGCAGGGCACACAGGAAAACTCCTCTATGCAGGCGTCAACGATGCCCGATGACTGGAACTACCTTATCGATCGCCCGAATTCACTTGGGGTGCATTGTTAAAAGGGCAGAATTTTTGGCACGACTTCGACTTCAATCACTTCGCCCGGAGCAAGGCTCACTAACGTCGGGGCCGTATTCATGTCAACCGCCCCGATCGCGGCTCCGCCAATGAGACCAATGCCAGAAAAGCCCGTCACAATGGTCGCCGCTGCCGACCCAATACGAGAACCCCAAGCGACGTCACCGCTGTCCAGCGGCAGTGAGCCAACGATTGAGTCGGATGCCACCAGGAGAGGCACTTGACGATTGCCGTCAATCACCGTCTCGGCTACAAATCGACGACCGCTGTCATCGAAATCTTCAAACCGACCGACCACCTGAGTGCCTGAAGGCACGATGACTCGACCGGTGTCTGGATGATAAACATCGTCAGCGACGACCAGTACCTCTTGAATAGGCGCTGACGTTTCCAGTTCTAAGGGAGTGGCTCCGACATATTGCAGTGGCAGGCGAGTGCCGACCGGCATCTCAGCTACTGGCTCAGCCCCGCCATCAGAGTGAGTTTGGGGCAGAGGCATGCCAAATGGAACGGTCGCAGGAATCGGGACCGTGGTTGGTGGCGGCGGAATGCTGAGGGGCTCATCATCAGGCGGCGTCACACCATCACTGGCCAAAAAGGGCGGCAGCGGGTCGGCTAACGTCGTAGGTGGAGCAGGCGGCGTCACCGTCGGCAGCGCCGGCGGCAGCGACCCAACTTCGGGGACAGCCGCTAGGTTGGACGGTGCGCTCGGCTCCGACTCCGCCCGCGCGATCGTCGCAGTGGGCGGCGGCACCTGATTAGCCGTAGTCAGCGGCGACACCGGTTCAGGCACAGTCGGAGACTGGGCAATTGCCGCCGTTGGGGGCCGCACCTGGTTAGCGCTATTCACTGGCGGAACAGCGGCGGCAGTGGGCGGCCGTACCTGATTAGCGCTATTCGCCGGCGGCGCAACCGCCACGCTGGGCGGTCTGATCTGATTAGCCCCATTTGCTGGTAGAGCAACGGTGGCCGTCGCGGGAGTGCTCGTGGCCGTCGGTGGTCGGACTTGGCTAGCGTCATTCACCGGCGGTGCGATCGCCACCGTGGGCGGCCTGACCTGGTTAGCCGGTAAATTAGCCGTGGCATTACGCCAGCTTTCTGGCGGGAGGGGCATCGTGGGAATTTCTAGGGAGTTAGCCGCGACCACATCGTTAGTTGGAGCAGACGGTACCAACTCCGGTGCCGGGGGAGGCGTCGGTGGCGCGACCGCGATCGCGTCTGCATCGGGTGGTCGCACCTGGTTAGGAGCTACCGGTCCAGCATTGGGAGCCACCGTCGGGGCGGGCGGCGTTGGGGCAGCCGACGACGGGGCCGGCGGGGCAACGGCGATCGCCTCTGACTCCGGTGACGGCACCGAGTCGGGGGCAGCAGGCACCGCGCTAGGAGGGGCCGCCTGAGGCGGCGGCGACACTTCATCCGGCAGGGTCGCCACTGGCGGCACACTAACCACGGGAGCCGGGGTGCTATCGGCCTCAGCCAGGGAGGGCACCGACACCGCGGGCGCATTGCCCGCAAACGGATCGATAGGGATTTGGTTGGGGGGCAGATCGACCAGGTTGCCTCTTTCGACACCAGCTAAATCTGAGGCGTCAGTGCTGACACCGGTGGCCCAATCTGGGCCGGTCGGCAAGGGCAGAGCCTGAGCCGCGCCAACGGTAGCGGCGTTGGCAATATCGGGCAAGGACGGCTCCACCGGCAGCTCCACAGCAGGCTCAATGAAATCGGGGCCAGGGGGCACCGCGATCGCCTCTGGTAACGCCTCATCAGTCAGCCCATCAGGCAGGGGCGCCAGCAACTCACCGTCTTCAGCCGCCTCGGCTGTGATCGCCTCGGACTCGTCAGTCGCCTGATCGAGATCATCATCAGCCGGGACACTATCAATGCTGACTGCATCACGAGAGGGGGATGCCTCTGATGGGACGGCAACCTGTGGCAGATCAGGTTCAGCCTCAATGCTAGTTGGTGTGGGTTCAGGGGGGGCTGCTGGGGCAGTAGCCACGTTAGAGGGAGCGCTATCTTGCAGCAAGGGGCGCAGCGTCCACTGGGTTTGGCCATTACCCACATCGGTGGCGGTGAGTTCGGCGTGGCGGGGGTCGAGGCGAGTATTGGGCGCTAGCTCCAGCACGACTCTCGTACCGTCTTGAATCTCTAGCAGCCGAATCGTGCGCACCGCGTCGTCATACTGCTCCGTAGCTGACACCGAGCCCAGCGCTGTCCCCGGCAGGTCAAGCACGATGCGTGCGGGCTCAGCCAACAAAAAATAGTCTGGGGTCACGTCAGCCGGCAGGGTGACGGAGAACTGCTGACTCGCGACGTCAAAGTTCCAAGCATTGAGGATAGCGGCTCGGGCAGGCACCACGATCGCAGCAGTAGTAGCGATACCGGCGATCGCGATCGCGGAGGGCACGAGCCACGACCCAAAACAACTATATTTAGGATTTCGCTGGTTCCGGAGTTTCATGACAATTTCCCCATGGTTTCCCCTTCCACACAAGGATATGCAGATTTTCCACAAATGCAAGCATAACTTCATATCACGCTAGATGTGGAATTTGCCCGAAATATTCGCTGTCCTTTGTTACTGGGGAGTGGAGGAGGCATATCAGCGGCGGTTTTGGCCACGATCAAGACCGCTTGAAGGGCTCAGTCTGGTGGTTCTGTAAGGACGCTCACCAATCCTATCGAGCCGCAAGAGAGCCGCTGACACCCCATTGCGCAAGGTTTTTATGGTTGACAACCGGCTGATTTGTCCGCATCAGTCATGCTTTAACAGGGCCGTTCATCCCGATTCTCTAAAACCAGGTGATATCTAGCCCCCCTGCCCCTGAGCTCCCTTGCGTTGCCAAAATTGCCTTGACAGTCCGATCACTCAAGATTGAGATTAAGACAGCAACCTTACGTTCGAAAACTCAATTTCAGTAACTTGGGGACTGTCATTGACCGTCGTTCGAATGAGACGACGAGTCAGGAGATAGTAGCCACCAACCTCCTCAAACGTGTCTTCAAATACCGTCTCTGGGCCCTTCGTGGTGCCGGTGTCGGGGTCAAGATATACCGAGCGATAGCCGGTCGATAGGTAGCCCCAGTCGGTCGTCAGCGTCTCAAACGTGTGAATGCTGACGACAACATCGCGAATTTGCCGATGGACAAAACACACCGTGTTGTCACGAACTTTGTAGCGATTCCCCATTGCCGCGCCACTCACGAGAATTTCGACCGCTCCGGTTTCGTCAGTCTCGCCCAAGGCAAACGTGTTGTTGCCGTGGGTTTCGGCAAAGCTGTGGCGGACTCGATGGATGGTCATTTCCCAAAGCTGACTTTTGATCTGGCGCTGAGCAATTTCTTCGGCAATATTCAACACCCCGAAGGTCAAATCAGCGTTGACCTGAACCTGACCCTTATAAGTTCTGCCGCCGTCTCGCAGCGTGACATTAGCGCTGTAGCCCGGAAAATCAGCATCCCAGGTATAGCGGTTCTCGTAAGCGGCTTGAAAGAGGTCTTGGGCGGTAAGCGTTTGAGTCATAGGCTTTCTCCAAAAAGAGCCATCAGTGAGGGTAAAAAAGCTAGAAATCTCTGAAAACCCTAGAAATGCAGGCGGTTTGATGACCACTGTCGGCACTGCCAAAACCGACAAGAAGAGGGCGTCGTGCCCATTAACAAGCATTCATAGTCGAGGCGGCCAGGAGTAAAGGGGCAAGGAAACATGGGACGGACTTTGGCTTTGCAGTTTTCAGGTCTGGATTGAGGACAGCGCGGCACATTGACCGCTCGCGAACTCGGTGTCAGCTGGGTTTAGCCCGTACCTTGAGCGACCTTCGAGGAAAGCTGCAGCACCCGTTTAGGAGCTGATACGGCTGGTGCGGGCCTGGGCGCAGCCAGAATCGACAGGGAGCAGAAACGGGCGGCCAGGGCATCAGGAGCTGCAGCCATAGAGCAAGCGCTGCCCGAGATCGCGGGCCCAGTACCCATGCGCGGCAAGGATATCGCCAAAGCCCAAATGAACATGTATATCGTTAATAATGCGCCTAATTCTCATTTGAGAATAAGACTAGCCCTCTAAAAAATCAACTAAACGATCAACCAGAAAGAATTATTTCCCCTCTCAATCGAGATTAACTCCTAACGATTTCGCTATTCTTACTTGACATTCAATTGCAATAACTTTACGGTCAATTCTTAAGCAGACGTATTGCTCCTCCTGGCTTAAAGGGCAAGACATCCGTGCTGTGCCACTGCTCCCTTGGGAAACGTCATTGGCCGGTCTCTTGTACAAGTCTTGCCAGCGGAGCATCTTCAGGGTGCTGCAGGGCAATTTCGATGACCGAGCGGCGATCACCCACCGGAGAACACCTGCGTATCCCCCTTTCACCTAGTGCTTTAGATTTAGAGCCGCCTGCTTGCACCGTTCCCCGAAGTTGACTCCCCCCGACCATGCCCCCGACCACCCTGGTGCGATCACCTCGAACCCCGATCAAAATTCCGCCCCATCGCCAGCGAGTTGTGCTCGCGGCAGGCTTACTCTTGTGTAGCCTCAGCCTCATCGTGGTACTCTCCCTAACCAACGGCTCGGTGGTGCTAACCGGGTCTGAGCTCCTGGCCGCCACCCTGCGACAAGGGAGCGCGGTGAATCAAACGATTGTGTGGGACTTGCGACTGCCTCGGGTGCTCGCAGCCCTGATTGTAGGGGCGGCCCTCGGACTGTCGGGAGCCCTGCTGCAGGGCATGTTGCGTAACGGCCTGGCCAGTCCCTTTTTGCTCGGCATTTCCGCCGGGGCGGGCCTGATGGTGGTGCTCGTCGTCGGCGTGGGGCTGGTGCAAATTTGGACGCCGCTCGGGGCATGGCTGGGAGCAGTAGTCACCACATTGTTGGTATATCTGCTCGCCCGCACCGGCACAACATTGTCGGTCGAGCGGCTGATTTTAGGTGGCGTAGCGTTCAGTTCTTTTTTTGGCGCGATTCAATCGTTGCTGCTGCTGCTGTCGGCAGACGGTCAAATTCAGGCGGCATTGAACTGGCTAATTGGTAGCCTCAACGGTCGCGGCTGGACGGAAGTGACGCTGGTGGGGCCAGGCATTTTAGTGGCGGCGATCGCAGGCTGTCTGCTGGCGCGCCAGGTGAATCTCTTAAGTCTGGGCGATGACCTAGCCACCGGGTTGGGCACCTCGCTGCTGCGATCTCGCTGCCTGATTGGCGTGGTCGCCACCTTTTTAGCCGCCGGAGCCGTCAGCATTGCGGGCCTAATCGGCTTTGTCGGCTTAATTGTGCCCCACGGGGTGCGGTTGCTGGTGGGCACCGACTATCGGCTAGTGCTGCCGTTCTCCGCGTTGGGTGGAGCCTTGGTGCTATCGGGGGCGGACCTAATTGCTCGCATCGGGCCGGTGGAGTTACCCGTCGGCGTGGTGACAGCCATGCTGGGAGCCCCAGTATTTATCTGGCTGCTCAATCGACGTCGGGCGCGGGGAGGGGTGTAGTCATGCCAATCGCTGCACATCAGCTCTCGGGGGGCTATGGCGATCTCCCCATCGTCACCGATGTCAATCTCGCCATCGAAGCGGGGGAATGGCTCAGCCTATTGGGTGCAAACGGCTCCGGCAAATCGACCCTGCTGCGACTGTTAAGTCGGGTGCTCAAACCGCAAACCGGATTCGCCCTGTTGGATGGGCGTGACATTCACCACCTCGCCCCGACAACGGTGGCCCAACGTCTCGCCCTGCTGCCCCAACAGCAAACACTGCCCGCCGGTTTGACGGTGTATCAGCTGGTCAGTTTGGGACGCTCCCCCCATCAGCCCTGGTGGCAGTGGGAGTTAGACGCCGCTGGCCACGAACAGGTCGAAAAAGCCTTGCAGTGGACCGAGATTGAGCATTATCGCGATCGCCCCGTGACAGAGCTATCGGGTGGTGAACGGCAGCGAGCTTTGCTAGCCCTGGCCCTGGCCCAAGACCCTAAAGTACTGCTGCTCGACGAACCCACGACCTTTTTAGACCTGCACTATCAGCTGCAGCTTTTAGAACTGCTGAAGCGACTGAACCAGCAGCAAGGGCTGTCAATTGTGACGGTGCTACACGATATCAACTTGGCAGCGCGGTACAGCGATCGCCTGGCGCTGATGCGACAGGGGCAGCTGTGGGCTGTCGGCACTCCGCGCGAAATGCTGACCCCGCCGATGCTGCACGAGGTGTTTGACATTGAGATCACGCTGATGGAAACGCCCGTGGGCTTACAAATTTGTCCGCTGGCAGCGTCGAGTCCCGCCCCAACGGATTTGGCCGCACCCTTGTCATCGCACTCCTAAAAATTCTTTCCTCACACACCCTGTCCTGTTTAGGTTGACGATAAGCCCCCATGAACCAGTCCATTTTATTGAGAATTTTTCTTGTCAGTGCAGTATTTTCAGGATATGCCAGTTGGGAATTGACGCATTTCGCCCAGGCTGAAATCTGGCCAAATGGCATTGCCAGCAACCCGGCGAAGTCAATAGAGGAAAGAAATTTAGAAGAATCTGGCAAGCGCAGTCGCCCCAAATCACCTGCTGTATCGAGTCAGCCATCGCCCTTATTTTCAGCTCCTGAAAATGGAAATCAGTCTCAGATAGATTCTGCCGCTACCGAGCCCGTAATTTTGGTGGGAGAGCAGCCCGAGATAACGGCGTCGGGTGCGGCAACCACGGCGATCACCCTGACCACCCAGCCCAATGTGCCCCCGTCGGTAATTGCCGATGCGCCCGCTCTAGCGCAGGCCAACAACGATAATGAAGAAGATGAGGACGACGAAGCAGACTTTTCGGCCCCGCCGGCCAATTTAGAATTCACGGGCGAAGATACGATTCGTCTGACGGTCACCGGCACGCGCACGCCCATTCGCATTAACGATTTGCCCGCCACCGTCACCGTCTTTGAACTCGAAGATTTTGAGTTCTACCAGTTTCAAAATCTGCGGGATCTGCTGCGCTACGAGCCCGGTGTTTCAGTACGCGACAATGCCCAGTTTGGCATTCAAGACGTCAACATTCGCGGCCTCGAAGGCAACCGCATTCTGTTTCAAGTCGATGGCATTCGCCTGCCAGAGCGCTTTGAGTTTGGCCCCTTTAATCTGGGTCGGGGCGATTTTGTCGATTTTGCCACCCTGCAGGCGATCGAGGTTTTGCGCGGCCCTGCTTCGACGCTCTACGGCAGTGACGCCTTAGGTGGGGTGGTGTCCTATCGATCGCTGGAACCTGCCGACCTGCTGGGCGATGACGATGACTTTGCGGCCGATCTCTCGACTCTCTTTTTGAGTGAAACGGGCGGCTTCGACAATATCGGTCGACTGGCGTTTCGCCGCGAAGATTCGGAAGTGGTCTTTGTGATTAGCCGTCGTGATGGCCGCGAGCAAGACTCCTTCGCCGACTCGGAGTTTGTCGATTCGCTCGACGCTGAGGGCACAACGTTTTACGGCAATTATGTGCAGCGCTTGAGTCCCGTCAGCCAAGTCAGCCTACTGGCTGAAGACTTTAGTCGCTTTACCCGCCGTAATGAGGCCGATGGCAACTTAACCCTCAATCTGACCGAAGACGAAGATATTCTGATCGATCGCACGCGCTTTAGCTTCAGCTATGAATACGACGACGTTGAGAGTGAGTCGTTTTTGAACTATGCGCGGGCGCAGATCTTTTACCAAGATGCGACCACGCGGGAAATCCTGAGCGAAACCCGCGCATCGGGAACTGCCTTTCGTGGCCAGCCTGTCTCTCGCGAAACGGAGAACGAGTTCATTGCCGATAGTTACGGCGGCGACGTGCAGTTTCGTAGTGACTTTACTACTGGCAGTCTGTCGCACCGTTTAACCTACGGGTTAGACATTTCGAATACGTTTAACTCACGCCCCCGCGATCGCATCGAGACCAATCTCATCACGGGCGTCTCGACCAATGTCATTCCCCCTGATGTCTTCCCCGTGAAGGATTTCCCCGATGGGGATACCCTGCGCATCGGCGCCTACCTGCAAGACGAAATCAACATTGGCCCCTTCGATATCATTGCGGGGCTGCGGTTTGACTATTACGACCTCACCACCAGCCCTGACCAAGACTTTGCTCGCAATGGGGCCGAATCGGCAGATTTAGAAGCCTCAGCCCTGTCGCCTCGCGTAGCGGTACTCTATCAGGCCACTCCCGAAATTTCTCTGTATGGACAGTATGCGCGGGGCTTTCGCGCTCCCCTCTACAGCGAAATCAACAGCGGGTTTACCAACTTGACCGGGGCTTTCTTTAAGTATGAAACCCTGTCGAATCCTGATTTAGAGCCCGAAACCAGCAATAGTTTTGAAATCGGCGTGCGAGGCGACTTTCCGCAGTTCAACTTCGGCGTCACGGGCTTCTACAACACCTACGACAATTTTATTGAAACCTTTGTGGCGGCGGGCGAACGCTGCCTAGTCGATGCTGACCCTTGTCCTTTTTTGCCACCTAATCGCGGCGGCACCCAAACGGTCAATCGGTTCCAGACTCAGAATGTGGCCGAAGCCCGCATCTACGGGGTAGAAGTCAGTGCCGAGTACCGCTTTAGTCCCGGTCTGGATGGGTTCAGCGTGTTGGGCAGTTTAGCCTTTGCCGAAGGTGACAACACCACCGATGACGAGCCGTTGAGCACAGTGGATCCGCTCACGGCAGTATTAGGACTCCGCTATCGCGCCCCCAACGATCTCTGGCGGGCGGAGTTGCTCAGCACCATTGTCGGCCAAGCCCGCGTCGAGGATGGGGCGGATACCTTTGTGCCCGATGCCTATGCCCTGTTTGACCTGATTGGTAGCTACAATCCGACGCCCAATCTGGGCCTCAGCCTTGGCATTTACAACCTGTTCAACACGGAATATTTCATCTATTCCGATGTACGCAATCAACCTGAGGATGCGCCGGATATTCAGCGCTTTAGTCAGCCAGGAACGAATTTTCGCGTGGGGGTGAGCTATCGGTTTTAGGCAGGGTCAGGGGTGCAAGGTAAACGGTATGAGATGCCGGATTGGGGGGTGAGAGGGAAACTCGGCTGCTTTAACAGCGCGGTATTCAAGGCCCGATCACCCCCGCCATTGTTCAGCCATTTTCATCAAGCACAGTTTTCAGACACAACATTCAGAGGTGACACAAATGACTACGAAATGGTGGATACGCAGCATCGGTGGGTTACTGGTAGGGGCGATCGCAGCCTGCTCTAGCCCGCCCGAATTCGAAGAGGCCACCCCCGCACCGGCGGCTAGCGAGCTGAGCGAACCCGAGGAGACTGCTGCCATTCCGGCAACCGAGGTGCCGCAAGTGGTGGCCCTCACCTCCCTTACAGCGGATATTATCCAAACGCTGGAGGCTGACGCGTTGGTGGGTATTCCTGGCAGTTCCCTATTGCGCGAGGGCGATCGCTTTGCCGGTATCGAAGTGGTCAGCGAAGGTCGCCTAGAACCCGACTTGGAAAAAATTGTGGCGCTAGAGCCCGATCTCGTCATTGGCGCGGCAGGCTTTCACGACAAAACCCTCGATCGCATGACGGAACTGGGTATTGAAACGCTCACCGTCAATGTGGACAGTTGGGCGGCCCTCAGAACCACGACCGAGGATCTGGCTCAGCGCCTGGGCACTGACCCCGAACCCTTGCTGACTCGGTATGACGCCTGCTTGGCGAAAGCGCCGGAAACGGCACCGAGCACTTTAGTCTTAGTCAGCCGCCAGCCGCTGCTATCGCCGAATCAAGCCAGCTGGGCGGGCGATTTTTTAGCTCAGTTCAACATTCCTAACCTGACGGCGGAGCTGCAGGGTGAAAGCCCCTTTGATGGCTACGTCACCCTGTCAGAAGAAAAAGTGCTGACCTCAAACCCCGAAGCACTCATCGTTGTGCAAACGGAAGATGACCTGTTGAGTCAGCTCAAGGAAGATGCCTTTTGGGGTCAGCTCGCAGCCACGCAAACCGATGCCGTTTATACCTTTGACTACTTTGGTCTAGTCAACCCCGGTGGGCTCGCTAGCATCGAAGCCACCTGCGCTCGCCTCGCTGACCTTTAGGCACATTCCCAGTCTGACAACCGTCGATCACCCTAGGAACTTGAGCAATGATGAGCACTGGCACACTGAGCCAGGCAATCAATTCTGTCAGTCATCTGAGGCGGTCAATCTCGCCTGTAAAGAGAGACAAGCTCTTGCTCTTAACGTTTACGCGTGATTTGTCATGGTTATAGCTGCTCGGAAATCTCAGCTCAGGTACGGTTTAGCTGCCGTGGCCCTAGTGTGCTTCAGTCATCCCGCCCAAGCCCAGTCAGCCGACCGGGGGCAAGCCAACCAGCTCGCCACTCTTGCTTTTGGCTATGCTCAAGCCGACCAAACTGACCGGGCGATCGCCCTGCTTCAAGAAGCTGAGACCTATACCGGTGGCGACTGTTTTGAAGCGAACGTGTGGCTCAGAATTGGCGTCGCTTATCAGACCGCTGGCGACCTCGCCGCCGGGGAGAAATTCTTGACCCAGGCGGCTGAGTCAGCAATTGAGAAAACCGCAACAGACTGCTACGGTAGCAGTACCTCACCACTTGAATCGGTGCTGAATCGTGCTAAGGAGTACGCCGCCGCCGGTCATTTAGACTTAGCTCGGCAAGTTGCTGACCTCAACGAGCACTTGCTGACGCCGTTGACCCTGGCTGAGATTGCCGGATACTATGCCGCCGCCGGTCAATCGCGAGCGGCTAAACAAGTGCTGGCCGAGGCGATCGCGGATCATCAAGCCTTAGTCGCTCAAACTACCGACAGTCAGGCCGCCGCTGACCTGGCTTGGGTCTCAAACGGGATACCAAGAGGCATGGCCGCTTTGCTCATCGAGGCAGAGCACCCAGACCTCGCCCAATTTGTCATTGAGCAGAGTGAACTCGTCTCGAACCAGCTGACTGAGCTGGCCCAAACTCCTGATCCGACAGCAGTTGATATCGGTCCCTTGTTGATGATTGCCCGACTTTTGATTGATTTAGAACAGCCCCAACAGGCCCAGTCGTTACTCGCAGCAATCGTTCCCCAAATTCAACCCTCTGCGGCTGATCCGCTCGAAACGATTCAGACCTGGGTAGAAGCAGCTCAGCTCTACCACCGACTCGATAGCCGCCAAGCTACCGCCAGTTTGGCCCAGGCCCAAGACTTATCAGCGACGTTAGAGGCTCCCAACATGGCGTTTGCCCAGGCGAGAATCGTGCAGGGCTACGCGGCTATCGGTGACTTTGATCAGGCTAAAGCGCTGGCGCAAGCGATCGACAATGTCTCGGAGCGGCAGCGAGCCTATGAAGCGATCGCCGTCGCCTATGCGCGATCAGGGTCGGTCGATGCGGCCAACACTCTCGTCCAGTCAATCGGCAATCCTGAGTCGGCTCGGCGCAGTCTGGTGCGCGCCTACTTAGCCACTGAGCAATATGCCGCCGCCGCCGACCTGGCCCAACAGCCTGATCTGCTCAAAACAGCTTTGCCAGAAGTGGGCGCGACCTACTGTAGCGCGGGTCTGCCAGAAAAAGTGATCCCCCTGCTGGAACTCAGTTCTTCATCAGAGAACTGGCTGCGGCAGTGTACAGTAACTGAATTTGCGCAGCAAGGTGAGTTTGACCAGGCATTAGCGCTGGCTCAAACCATTACCGAACCGCAGATTCAAGCGAGTGCTCTGATGGCGATCGCGGATCAATATACTGGCCCAACTGCTGATCCTGCCTCGCCCTCTCTATGGGGGCGGCTGGCGACTGCTTGGCAGCGTTGGTTTGGTAGCGCTGATGTAGACCAAGACAAAGCTGTCGAAGTTTTAGATCAGGCCCTCAAGCTCATCCAAGCCGCAAAAGAATAGACTGGTTAACTCGGCAGACGTTGTGGTTCCGTGCTCCACCCTCTGAGAAAGGTGCCGTCACAAGCTACTTGAGGGCGGTGGGTCGGACATGCCTCTGGACGAGATTGTCAGTGATCGTTAGGAAAGTTGACCCACCCTACAAGACTGATGGCTCACTGCCATACCACTCAAAACTCAAGCATGCGGTGCAAAAAATTCCCGCCTCTCCCATGCCTTGATGACTTGGTCTCGATGGATAGCCGATGTTCCATGCCAAAGGCATAATGCTCACCAATTAAAATGGAGCTAAGCGGATTCGAACCGCTGACCCCTTGAATGCCATTCAAGTGCTCTACCAACTGAGCTATAGCCCCGCCTAATGCGATATTCATCTTGCCCTGCAAAGGCAGCTAGCGTCAAGCTCTATAAAGAAATTAACGATACCCCCCCGCTGAAACACGCTAGAGTCAGGACAGTTCGATCGCAGTCCTTCACACCGCACGTATGGCCTCTTCTGACCCCTCGACAAATCAACCGGTTGATGTGGATGCTTTGATCCTTCAACTCCGGCGTAAACAGGGCGGCTGGGTGGCATGGGGCAACGCCTGTCAAACACTGCAAAAGTCGGGAATGAACCCGCAAAAAATCTTTGAAGAAACTGGCTTTGAGGCTACCCAGCAAAACCAAGTCATTGTCGCCGCTCAGGTATTTGCGTCTTTGGTGAAAGCCGCAGCGCCTGACGCCGTTCAAACCCACTTTCAGCAGCGGGGCAGCGATATCTTGTACGAGCTGCGAGTGTTGGCCCAAAGCGATCGCGTCCGCGCCGCCGAACTGGCGCTGCAGCACGACTTAGATGCCGACACGATCAAAGACGTCGTCAAAGCGCTCAAAGAGTATTCCTACTTCAAAGAGCCGCCCGCTGGGTTTACTGGCACGGGAGGCGATGCCGTCGCCTATCACGCCTGGAAGCTCGCTCGCCAGCAGTCAGATTTGCAGGCGCGATCGCGACTGATTGCCCAAGCGCTGCGGTTTGCCACGAGCGATAGTGCCCGCCAACAGGTGGAGCAACTGCTCACCGACTTTAGCGTGGTGAAGTCGCGACCCGCGCCAACGTTGCCCGCCTATCGGCTTGAAACGGATTCCGAACTCCCTCTGCTGATTCCCCTCGTGGGGGAATTGCCCCTGAGTACTGATGATTTTCAAGCGGTGCCGGTGGTAGTGTCCGAAGCGCCCTTTGGCACGGTGCAATGTGCCGGGCCGTCAGCTTGGGCACCCCTGCCGGGTTGGCAGGTGCTATTGACGGCAGAAGACCCTCTCGCCATTTTGGCGAAGCCCAACCAGCTGCCCAATGTGCAAAACCCAGACAATCCTGAACCAGTTCTGCTAGTAGTCGATCGCGCTGAACGTACCTGGGATGTTGACAGCTATTTTTTAATCGATCAGGCAGGTACAGTTGCCGTCGTCTGGCTAATGCAGCCGCCCACTGATGTCAAGCTGCTGGGCAAACTGCTCGTCGTCCTGCGTCCCAAGCGCATTTTGGATGAAAACTACACCCGCGAACTATTCCAATTTGAAGAATAAGCTGAACCGATGCCCTTAGAACGCCGCCTCTCTCGCACTATGTTTTTAGAAACCGAAGTAGTTGAACTTCGGCAAATGTGTTTTACCCCAGGCCGCATGTTTGAACCAGGGAAATATCTCGCGGGCGAA
Source organism: Cyanobacteria bacterium J06626_4 (assembly GCA_038523235.1). Classification (GTDB taxonomy): domain Bacteria; phylum Cyanobacteriota; class Cyanobacteriia; order Phormidesmidales; family Phormidesmidaceae; genus Halomicronema. The sequence continues at coordinate 16,146 of JBCBJQ010000026.1, read as the reverse complement.
CTGCCCGATACCGCCTTTGAGATGGGCCTGGTCGATAAATTGCCTCCGGTGCGCGGCCAAAGTGCAGAAATTGGGGACCCACCACCCTCCCCCAAAGAGGAGACCTAACTTCACCACTGCCACCCGTTAGGGCGGCGCATTCGCGTTCCGAGTGATGGCTAGCTCCGCAAAAGTGACACCGCGCATGCGTCGCCCCGCCGCCTAGATCGCGGCATCATTACCCTTGCCACCCCTCGGGCAAAATTATCATCGCATCGCCAAACGAATAGAACCGATACGCGGTTTCCACCGCTGTGGCATACAGATCCAGCAGCCGTTGGCGGCCAATCAGCGCGCTGACCAACATCATCAAGCTCGACTCTGGCAGGTGAAAGTTGGTGAGCAGACCATCCACGACTTGCCATTGATAGCCCGGATAGATAAAGAGATTGGTCTTGCCCTGCCAAGGCTGCAGTCCCCCTTGCTGGGCCGCGCCTTCGAGCGCGCGCGTGACCGTCGTACCGACCGCGATCACGCGGCCTCCTTGAGCTTTGGTCTGGGCAATCTTTTCCACTGTAGGGGCGGACACATCGAGCCACTCGGCATGCATCGTGTGGTCAGTGATGGTGGCCGTTTCCACTGGGCGAAAGGTGCCAATGCCCACGTGCAGCGTGATGAAGGCGCGATCAATGCCCTTATCCTCCAGCCGCTTAAACAATTCGGGAGTGAAGTGTAGCCCCGCCGTTGGTGCGGCTACAGCCCCCAGGCGCTCAGCGTAGATGGTTTGATAGCGATCGCTGGGGGCAGTCGAATCGGTAATGTAGGGCGGTAGCGGCATCTCACCCAAGCGATCGCACACCTGATAGAACGAGTCTGAGCCGGCGATCGTAAATTGCAGAATGCGCCCGTTCGTTTCAGGGTCATAGTCCAACACCTCTGCCACTAAATCCGGTTGGGTCGGATCAGCGCCAAAGTTTATTTTCGCACCAGGCTTGAGGCGCTTGCCAGGCTTCACCAAGGCCAGCCACTGTAGGGGCGATCGCTCCTCTAACAGCAAAATCTCGACTGCCGCCCCACCCGGCTTTTGACCCAATAGCCGCGCCGGCAGCACCTTCGTATTGTTGAGCACGAGCAAATCGCCAGGTTGCAGCAGCTCTGGCAGGTCATAGACGTGATGGTGGGCAAATTCCGTCGGTGATGTAACCGTCAGCAGGCGCGCATGATCACGAGGTTCGGCGGGATCTTGCGCAATGCGCTCGGGGGGTAGAGGGTAGTGATAAGCCGCTAACTGTAAATCTGGTTCTGAAGACGCACCCATAGATCTAGAGGTAATTGGGTAGAACCCCCATAGTAATGCGGGGAGTTTCACAGTGTTGAGAAACGGACGAAATCCCGACAATGTAGATATCGCATTCCTCGGAGGGTCCCCATGGACTTCATTTATCACCTCGGTAACGCTAGTCTGACCCTACGGATTGTGGAGCATTTGTTGAACGCGCCCACTTTGCCCTTGTCGTGGCTCACCGTCATTCACCAAATCGATGGCTGGGTCATCAAGGTCAGAATGCACGACCACATCGAAGCAGAGACAGCAGAAGATTTTCGCGCTTATCTCAACGAACTGGGCATTCCCCACGAGCCCAATATCCGTTTGAGAATGGCACTTTGGGCTTTAGAAACCGGTCAGTCTCCTGTCGATGTGATGCGTCGCTATCAGGTCGCCGTCGTCTCCCACGGTCGACCCGAACGAGAAGAAATTGAAGCCTTTCGCAATCAGTTCGTCATGGGCTTAGGCTACTGCCCAGAGACTCTCGCCTAACTCGGTCGCGACGACTCTAAAAAAAACTCAACCTTGCTAGCATCGCCCTGACTTTCACAGAGAGTTAGGGCGATTTTTTAGACAGAACCCAATTCTTCGAAACAGTCCTAATACCAGTTCTACAAATTACAGCTACACATGCAAGTCGGCTTTCTCCCTAAGGGAGACGCGATGCGAACGACTCCGCTCCGCCGACGTTCCTTGAGCGGAGTCGAAGGGAGCCATGTAGCGTACGACTGCGCTCGGTCAATAAATCTCCTCAAAGGTTTGACCGTGACTCCGTAGGGCGAGACATTGCTCAAGTGCGCAAAAAAAGAGGTAAGGGCGCTACACCCTTACCTCCTCTAGCCATATTTGAGCGGTCACCTCAAGACTTACTTGATAAACAGCATCTCCTGATAGGTAGGTAGCGGCCAGTCAGCATCATGAATTTCACCTTCCAGCGCGTCGACATACTCACGCACCTCATCCATCAACGGACGAATGGTTTCGGCACAGTATTTCATGTGCGCTGCGGTGTCAGCAAAGTCATGCTTCGTCATCGCTTCACTCAGCTTTTTAACGGATGCCATCATCGAGCCAGTCAAGCCAGCAACCGTTTCCGCACTCTCTTTGTCGAGGGTGACTCCCATGCCCGACAGAGCGGTAATCGTCGAAGACAATTTCGCCAAATAATCCACCGCGATCGGGTAGATAGAGGTCTTAGCCATATCAACGACAAGCTTCGACTCAACCTCAATGGAAAGAATGTACTGCTCGGCATAAACCTCATAGCGGCTTTCGAGCTCCACCGGCGTCAGCACACCCGTCTTTTTGAACAGGTCTTCGACAAACTCTGCCTGCAGGTAGGGCAGGGCATCAGCCGTGGTGGGCAGGTTGGCCAAACCCCGCTCTTCGACCGCCATTTTGTGCCATTCTTCGGAATAGCCGTCGCCGCCAAACACGACTGAGCCGTGGGCTTCCATGACTTCTTTCAACACGGTGAGCACCGCCGCATTGAGATCCATGCCGTTACCCATTTCACCTTCGAGGCGGTTACCGATCCATTCGAGGGAATCGGCCAACATCGTATTCAGCACGATCAACGGACCTGAGACCGATTGATTGGAGCCCACTGCACGGAACTCAAAGCGGTTACCGGTAAAGGCAAAGGGTGAGGTGCGGTTGCGATCGCCCGGATCTTTGCTCAGCGGTGGCAGCACATCAATGCCTAGATCGAGCACGCCTCGGTGCTTAGAGTCAGTAATACTGCCTTGCTTAATTTGCTCAAAGACATCTTCCAGCTGCGTACCTAAGTAAACCGACATGATGGCCGGGGGCGCTTCGTTCGCACCGAGTCGGTGATCATTACTCGCGGTGGCGATCGCGGCCCGCATCAGCGGCCCATATTTATGCACGGAGCGAATGACCGCACCACAAAAGACCAGGAACTGAGCATTCTCATGGGGCGAATCACCGGGGTCAAGTAGGTTGCCCTGGGTGGCGTTGCCCACCGACCAGTTGACGTGCTTACCCGACCCGTTAATGCCGGCGAAAGGCTTCTCGTGCAGCAGGCAGACAAAGCCATGCTTCTTCGCCTTATGCTTCAGCAAAGTCATGATCATCTGCTGATGATCGCTCGCCACGTTAGCCGCCTCAAACACGGGGGCAATTTCAAACTGGCCGGGAGCCACTTCGTTGTGACGAGTCTTCGCGGGAATGCCCAGCTTATACATGGACTTTTCCACGTCTTGCATGAAGACTTGCACCCGCTCGGGAATCGCGCCAAAGTAATGATCGTCAAACTGTTGGCCTTTCGCCGGCGGCTTGCCAAATAGAGTACGACCCGCCAGCAGCAGATCAGGTCGCTGATTCACGAAATTGGCATCGATCAAGAAATACTCTTGCTCAGCGCCACAGCTCGAATTGACGTGAGCCACGTCTTCACATCCGAGGAGTTTCAGCACTTTGCTGGCCGCTTTATCCATTGCCGCAATTGAGCGCAGCAGGGGTACTTTTTTATCTAGCGCTTCTCCCGTCCACGAAACAAATACGGTGGGAATGCAGAGCGTTGCCCCGTTATCCGTTTCCATAATGTAGGCCGGGCTGGTGACATCCCAAGCGGTATAGCCCCGCGCTTCAAAGGTGCCACGAATGCCGCCGTTGGGGAACGAAGACCCATCAGGCTCCCCTTGAGCCAACAATTTGCCCGAAAACTCGGCGATCGCAGTGCCATCGCTCTGCACCGAGACAAAACCATCGTGCTTTTCGGCAGTCTGGTTAGTCATCGGATAAAACACGTGAGCATAGTAGAGCGCCCCCTTCGAGATCGCCCAATCCTTCATTGCGCTCGCCACAGAATCAGCAATGGAGGGGTCGAGCTTGTCGCCCGTGACGATCGTCTTTTTAATGGATTTAAAGACAGCTTTTGGCAGTCTCACCTGCATTTTGGGAAGGTTGAAGACATTCTCTCCCCACACATCGCTCAGTCCCTCAGGCGCTTCTGGGGCCATGGGAGGGCGATTAGTGATCTGAGAAATTGCTTGCAGCCTGGCTGAGTTTCCGCTCATAAAATCCATCACTTGAGGAGGTTGACTGTCCGATGGTACAGAAGGCAAAAACCCAAAATAGCGTGCAAATATACCAAATTTAGATTTTATTAAGGTTGTGCTAGAGGTCCACCAATGCTGACCAAAAGGGTTGCAGCGATCCCAAGTAGCCTGATGATTTCGTCAATTTGCGATGCGTTTGGGTGCAGGCGATGAGTTGCCAGCACCCGCCTTACACCCAGGCTAAGTGCTCGGACCCTTGAGGTCAGCTTGACAACACCAGAGAGACGCAGGGCCGAAGGAGCAGATTTGTCGTCTGGGTTCAGAGCATCGGCATGAGCCGTCAGGCTCCTACTTGCTTGCAGCGATCGCCCCCCATTCACCCATCGTCAAGTGGGCCTGTTGTCACGTTGGGGCAGTCGCTTGGCCAGCAAACCGTGTCAAACTCTCAACAGGGGCGCGAGGCTCTCTGAGCCCCCGACCTAGCCATCCATCAGCGGAAACCGTTGCCTCAACCCTCGCCTCTGACCCTTTTGAAACCGCTGGCGGCTGCCCTGCACCGTCTCAATCAGACTCAGCTCTTCGCACCTCACTTCCCGTTCTCGCCGCAGCGCCTGCCGGTGTTTTATGGCTGGGTAATTTGGGGCGTGACGACGCTCGGCATTTTGATGAGCATTCCCGGCCAAACGGCGGGGGTCAGCGTCTTTACTGACTATTTATTGGCCGCTACGGGGCTATCTCGACTGGCGTTGAGCAATGCTTACCTCATGGGCACGCTGGCGAGCGGGCTGCTGCTGCCGATGGGCGGCGTTTTCATTGATCGCTTTGGAGCGCGGCTGGTCGTCGTGATCGCCGCCAGCTGGCTCGCCCTGACCCTGATGTATTTGAGCGTGAGCGATCGCCTGGCCCAAGGGCTAAGCGAGCTGCTGGCGTTAGACTCTGCGCAACCCGTCGCGTTCATCTTGCTATGTCTGGGGTTTGTCAGCCTGCGCTTTAGCGGTCAGGGCATGTTAACCATGGTCAGCCGCACCACCCTGGGCAAATGGTTTGATCGCCGCCGAGGCATGGCCTCTGGCCTGTCAGGCATTTTTGCCTCCTTTGGGTTTTCGGCAGCCCCGCTGCTGCTGAGCTTTTTTATTGATCTTGGCGGCTGGCGCGGCGCATGGCTCACGTTAGCCATCTTGGTGGGTCTGGGGATGGCTCCGCTCGGCTGGCTGTTATATCGCGATAATCCTGAAGAGTGTGATCTGGTGATGGATGGCCAAGCGTTTTCACCTGCCCCCTCAGACGCTGCCGCTTCCACCGCCTCGCCGCCGAGCGATCGCGCCGCACCAGGACAGCGACAGTTTTCGCCCACGCGAGACTTTACCCGCCATGAAGCGTTACGCACCCTCGCTTTTTGGGCGGTGACGTTGGCCCTCGCATCGCAGGCGTTGACGATGACCGGACTCACCTTTCACTTAGTCGATATTGGGGCCGCTGCCGGACTGCCGCAAAAGCAAACAGTGGCACTCTTTTTGCCGATTGGTCTGCTGGCAACCATGACGGGCTACTTAATTGGTGTCGTGTCCGATCGCGTTCGCCTCAAGGTGCTCTTTATCGCCATGATGGTGTTTGAGGCGATCGGCTTAATCGGCATGGCTCATCTCGAGAATCTGCCCTGGCGGCTAGTCGCCATCGCCGGGTTGGGCATTACTGGCGGCTTTTTTGGCACTTTATCGAGCGTGACGATGCCCCGCTACTTTGGGCGGCAACATCTGGGGGCGATCGTCGGGGTCGAAATGATGACCTTAGTCATCGCTAGCGCGATCGGCCCGTCGTTATTGGCATTGTTTAACACCACGTTTGGCAGCTATCGATTCGGTCTTTATCTCTGCGCCTGTTTGCCCCTCAGCATCATTTTTCTACTGGTGCCCTCAGGCAATCCGCAAATGGAGCGATTGTCGTGAGTTGACCAGCGAAGTCAGTGCTCCAAGCGATTGTTGCCGACCACGCCAAAGCGCTCCCCCGTCGAGAAGTGAGCCAGCTCTATCAGATGGAGCTGACACTGACCCAGATCGCCGCAGCTCTGAGCCTCACCCTCGACGACATAAACTAGCCAAGTCCAGCCTCTGCGTAGTCCCTTAGTCTGCTCAATCGAGCTTTTCGCCACTGAGAATAAAAATCGGATTGATGGCCCTGAAGACCTGCTGATTGCCCCGAGTTTCGAGTCGATTGATCGTGGGCTGCACAATCTCAACTTGGCGCACACAGAGCTCAACAAAGGTTTCTGAAATGCTGTAGAGCGTTTCCAACGTATCGGTGGTAACGACAATCCGGCCTTGGTAGGGCAAAAAATCCCAAGCAGCTTTGACAATGTCTTTCATCGATTTGCCGCCCTCCACGATGACACAATCAGGCTGAGGCGAGAGCCCTGCCAGACAGTCAGGGGCCACCCCTTCAATCACCTCAACGTTGGTCAGACCAAAGCGATCGCAGTTTTGACGAATCAACTTAGCGACATCGGCGTCGCGCTCAACCGCCACCACCCTGCCCTGGGGACACAACAGCGCCGCTTCTACCGCCAGCGTGCCTGTGCCGGCACCGACATCCCACAGCTGAGTCGTTGGTGTGAGACGTAACGCGCCAACTATGAGCAGCCTCACCTCACGTTTGCTGATCGGAATGCCCGGTAACTGTTCAAACAAATGATCGGGAATACCTGGAGTGGAATAGGGCCAGAGGGCTGTCATAACAAACCACCGTAAACAGTCAAACCACTTTGAGTACTAACGAGCCCAGGATGACCCAACCGCCTCCGACTGAACCACAGGTCGCTAGCGGTGCCTGGCCAAGCCGCACTGAGAACAGATCTCTGCATCTTGCCTTGCCGAGAATGGGTATTAGCGTATCAGGCCTGCTCACTGCTGACCGGCTCGATCTTGAATGGGCAGCAGCTGGGCACTGACTCGCAAGCGGCTGAGCCGTCTGACCAAACGAATCGCCTGATGCAGATACAGCTTGTAGGGAAACACCACCGGCAACTCATGCATCAGAGCATGGGCTTCGCCAATTTGGCAGCCGGTCACCCGAGCGATTTCGGTGCCCCCTTCAAAAATCGCGTCAGCAGCATTTGCCTGCAGTAGCTCAACCTGCCACTGTTTGGGAGCCAGATCACCCTGTTCAATGCGCCGCAAACCCCGAATCGTGGCTAACACGACGAGGCGATCGCCCACATGCAGCTGCACATCATCGTCGGGCATCGTTCGCCCCCGCTGCCCCGGTAGCTGATGCCAAATCGGCACCACCCCATAGCCATAGGCCACCTCTGCCAGCAGCAACCCCTGTAACGTATCATCAGCGGTGATCTGGTATTGGGTCACCAACACCGTTTGATAATAGAGCCGGAACAGGCCGATAACGTTTTCGCCAAAGGCCGCTCCCGCAAAGGCTTCAGCAGACAAAGCCGAGGCACACAGCACCTGCGCATAGGGAAACAGCTGCGCCACCTTATTGGTAAAGATCTGGTCATAGGTGCGAATAATCAGGCGACTGCTGGGATTAGAGCGATAGGCCATCAACCCCAGCTCCAGGTTTTGAATCTCGTCGTCACTGACCGCTACCACGCTTTTGGCAGTTGCTAGGTTGGCCTTATCCAAAGCGTCATGAATGGCTCCAGTGATCAGGGGCATCTGCGGCAACACATCCGGTTCAATGGTTTGGCTCGTAATACCTACCACCGGCTGTTTCAGGTCTTGTAGCAGGGTCACCACCTGGCGGCCGACTCGGCCCAGCCAAATGATCACCACGTGATCGCTTTCGGGCACCGGCGGACGTTTCGCCAAAAACTCAAACCTCAGGGTCAAGAGCTTTTCGGTGAGCAGAGCGTACAGCACCCCAATGAACGCCGTCCCGGCCAGCGTCAAACCTAAACTAAAAAGCCGCAGCCACCAGGGAATCGGGTTCGGCAGGGCCACACCGCCAAAAACATCGCCATACCCCCCCAGCAGCAACACCACCGTGGCATAAAAGGCATCCGCCAGCGAGGGCGCTGTGCCCGTCAGCGTCAAGAGCAGGCTGCCCACCCCACACAGACCCACCACGGTGAGCCCACAGATCAACGCCACTCGACGAATTTGTTGTTGAGCGCTCGCTCGCCAAAAGTCAGCGATCGCCCGGCGGGGTCGCCAGCCGCGCCAATGCCTCAGCCCATTGACCCAGCGCTGCAAAAGGCCTTGCTGCCGCTGCCGCGCGGCATAGTCCGCCAGGCTTTTGGCCATCAACACATCGGGGGATTCGGCCTCGACCGTCACGATGACATCGCCCGCCTGAATCATGGCATTGGGTAGCCAGGTATAAAACTGCGCTGAGGCACTGTCAGGATGATCGCGGGTTTCCCAGGCTTCAGGGGCGATCGCCGTCTCCGCTGCTTCGAGATAGCGCAACACCCGGCGATCACGATGATTTAGCTCATGCACCTTGCGACTGTTACACACGGCATCGGTTGCCATCACCGTACGCTTCACCACCCGAAACGGCTGCTGATCAATCTTAAAAAAGCCGAGCATCTCTTCGCCCAGGGCTTCAAGGGCAAAGGCCGGTGCCGCCAGCTGTGTCGGCTCAAAAGCGATGAAGTTGGTCAACTGCTGCTCTAGCAAGTCATTGAGGTTTTGTTTTTCCGATCGCACCACAAGGCGAATGGTGGGATTAAGCACCCGAGCGCTCAGCGCCGCTTCGAGATTGACCCGTTCATTCGTCGTCACCATCAGGGCCGCTCGACAGCGATCTATTTCCGCCTGTTGCAACACCTCTGACTGGCGACAATCACCAATCACGAGCTGATCGATCAGCTCCGGCAGGTGTTCAATTTCCCAACGGTTAGTGGGCACTAGCTCGATCGCGCTCACCCGCACACCAAACGTTTTTAAGTTAGCAACACAATGTTGGCCCAAACTACCCAGGCCGCAGACCAAAATCTGGTCGCGCAGAGCAAAATTCATGGGCTGAGTCTGGGTCATGTCATTGACGCTCCTGACGGCAAGAGACCATCGCTCCCCGCAAGCCGGTAGCCATGAGAAATAGCAGGGCTGGGCAAGGGACCTAGTCACACCGGGCCTCACCCGGCGCCAGGCCAAACGGATGATTTTGCCCGCTATTCACCAGGCAATTAAGGGCAGCCCCAAGCGCCCCACTAGGCCATGATTGAATTGTAAGCAGGACTTTTTGATCAGGCGCAAACATGAAGAAACCCAACCTCTGGGGCTACCTAGCGGCGCTCAAAGATCCAACTCTGCGGCCCATGGCGATTCAGGTCGCCTTGGTCGTCGGCACCATCTTATTTCTGATTAATCATGGTGCCGCCCTCATGCAAGGCAAGATGACGTTAGGACGTTGGGCCTCGGCTTTGCTCACCTACGGGGTTCCCTATGCGGTTAACATTCACGGTCAGTATGTGATGCAACAGCGACAGTAACAGGCCTTGGTCAGCGTGCTTGCCGTGTTGTAGACCACCGGAAGAATTTCTCCGTAGAACAACTCAATCTGCATTACTCTCAACAAAGAATTGCTACAAAACTACCGACTGGGCGGTCATCACTCGCTCAATTCAGCCATCCTCAAGGCAGAGTTATAGAAGTATTTGTATGGGTTCAATAGTCTCAGCACCCCTGGGCGTCGAGACTATTGAACCCTGATCATGACTTGAGAGACGAGGCAGGATGAAGCGAGGTTTTCAGGCAATTTCGGAGCAAATCCGTATCCGCTGTGGGGTGACTTTAGCACTGCATTACCCGCCATCGAATCGCTTTATGCATGGTCAACTATGGTCTCAGGCGATCGCGGCGGCCACCCTACTCATCGGCTTGACGGCAATTCCCAGTTGGGCCGACGGCATCATTCCAGCCAACGATGGCACCGGCACGCAAGTCACGCCCACCGGCAGCGACCATGCCATCACCGGCGGCACAACCTCTGCGGATAGTCAAAACCTTTTCCACAGTTTTACCGAATTCAACCTGCTCACCGGCGAAAGTGCTACCTTCATCACCGACCCCACCATTCTCAACATTTTGAGTCGGGTGACAGGCGGCAATGCTTCACTGATTGATGGCCTGCTACAGGTGAGCGGTTCGAATGCCAATCTGTTTTTGATCAATCCCAACGGCATTCTTTTTGGCCCCAATTCCGTACTCAATCTGCAGGGCGGCTTTACGGCCGTGACGGCTGATCAGGTCAATTTTGCCGACAGCGCGTTTGGCACCGTGGGCACCCCTGACTATGCCGTACTGGTGGGTGATCCGCAAAGTTTCAGCTTCAGTCTAGAGAGTCCCGGCAGCATAGTGAATGCCGGCACCCTGGGCGTTTTGCCCGGCGAGTCGGTAGTGCTGATCGGGGGGCAAGTGCTCAATACGGGAACGATCGCGGCTCCCGGCGGCGACATCATTATTAGTGCGGTCGAAGGCGGCAGCCTCGTGCGCATTGCCCAAAGCGGCCTGCTGCTAAATCTCGAAGTCGAAACCCTCGCCGCGATTCCCAACCTCCCAACCACAGTCTTTAACCCCGCTTCTCTGCCAGAGCTTTTAACGGGCAACGCGATTGCTCAGGCCACAGGCGTCACGGTTAATCCTGATGGCACAATTACCCTCGACACGTCCGACGTTGCTCTTCCTAACGATCCGGGAACAACGATCATCAGCGGCAGGCTCGATGCCACCAGCCGCGATCGCGGCGGCAACATCGCGCTACTCGGCAACACCCTCGGTTTACTCGGCGGCACGCTCGATGCCTCGGGAGACAACGGGGGCGGCACCCTGCGAGTAGGCGGCGACTATACCGGTCAAGGCCCCTTGCCCACAGCGGCGGTCACGTTTATTGATGACACCTCTAGCCTAGTCGCTGATGCGATCGCCAACGGTGATGGCGGCACCATCATTATCTGGTCAGATGAGACAACCCGTAGCTACGGCAGCCTCAGTGCCCGCGGCGGTGCCAATGGTGGCAACGGCGGCCTGGTTGAAACTAGCAGTCAGGGCTTTTTGGATACCCAAGGCGTACCTGATATCAGCGCCCCCAGCGGTCTGGCAGGCACTTGGCTGCTCGATCCGTTTGATGTGCAAATCAGTGCCACCGCACCGACTGACACGGCCGCCTTTCCCGGCGGCAATCCATTTATTGCTCAAGCTGGTGGCCCCGCTATCGTCAGCTGGCTTGATTTGCAAGTGGCGTTGGGCGCCGGTGCTGGCGTTACCGTTACCGTCTCTACCGGTACTGGCGGCGGTGACGAAGGCAACATCACCGCCGATAATTTTGACCTGTTAGAAGTCTCCGCCGGGGCCACATTGGAGTTGTTAGCGGCAGGCAATATTAACATTCCCTTCGGGCTCGGGAGTTCTGGTGGCGTCAGCTATGACTTTCAGGCTGATACCGACAACGATGGCAACGGCCAAGTCAACATCAATGGCAATTTCAACACCTTTAGCGGCGATGTTTTCTTGCGAGGAGCCGAGATCAACATTACTGGCTTCTTCGACACGTTTGGCGGCGATATTGCTCTGGCAGCCGCCAGTACGACGGGTAATCCGGCCATCGATATCGCTATCCCGGTATTTTCTGGCGGCGGCGACATTTCTCTGACCAGCCTGCGTGGCGATATCGTCATCGCCGGTCTTGATGCGGTCGGCGGTGATATTTCGATCCGCACGACTGATTTGCTGAGAGTTGAGGGCACCCCCAGCATCGAGACGTTGGGCGGTGCAGCTATTTTCATCGAGCACGGGGGCAACGGCACTGTGCCCTTTGTGGTCGGCGATGCCAGCACCAACGGCACGTTTGAAACCATTACGAACGGCATTGATACCGTTCCCTTTGATAGCTATCCCGCCCCAGTCACCTTTGGCAACATCGATATTCTGACGGGCAGTCCCCCGCCGCCGGATCCGAACATGCCGCCGGATCCAAACATGCCACCCGCTCCGAACATGCCGCCGGATCCCGATGAATTTGATTGCTTTGTCGGCTGTGAAGACGTCGGTCCACCAGATGATTTCTTCGGCGATGACTTTGGCGACGATCCGGGTTTTGATGAGGGCGGCGACTTTGGCGACGGCGATGACTTTTTAGGAGACGGCGATGATTTCGGCGATGGCGATGATTTCGGCGATGGCGATGACTTCGGCGATGGCGAAGAATTTGAGGACGGTGATGACTTTGAGGATGGTGAAGAGGATTTGGGTCGGCGAAGTCCTTCTCGCGATCGCGGCTTTGATGAAAATGCTGAAGATCTGACCCTCGATGAATGGGCCTTTGAAGATTCCTTTTATGCCGATGACTTTGTCAGCTTTTTTGACCTGCCGGTGCTTGCCGATCCCGACTTTGAGTCCAGCCAGGGTACGCTGCAGACCCTCACCGAGCAAGTCGGCACATCATCGGCTTTAGTCTATGCCCGCTTTAGTCCTGCTGGCAGTGCCGTCGCCCACACGCCGTCAGCCAAACAACTACAAAATCCTCAACCCACCGACATTCTTCAGCTCGTGGTTGTCACGCCCACCGGTCAACCCCAGCAGATCGAGATTCCCGAGGCCACGCGCGAAAAAGTAATAGCCTCGGTGCGGTCGTTGCAAATTGAACTCACTGATCGCACTCGCCGTCGCCAAAGCAACTACTTAAAGTATTCGCAAACGCTGTATCAATGGCTGATTCAACCCTTAGAAGGCACCTTGGCAGCAGGGGACATTGGCCACCTATCGTTCATCATGGCCCCCGGCCTGCGATCGCTGCCCCTAGCAGCCCTGCACGACGGCGAACAGTTCATTATTGAGAACTACACTGTCGGGCTGATGCCCAGCTTGGCGCTAACCGACACCCGCTACACTGATTTACGCCAGACTCCAGTACTGGCGATGGGAGCATCTGAGTTTACCGATCAGCCCGCCTTACCCGCCGTCCCCTTTGAGCTCGAAACAATTGTTGAAAATCTGAGAACCGGAACGCGTGACCTAAATGAACAGTTCACACCCAACAATCTGGTCGCGCTGCGATCGGCCTCGAAATATCAGATCTTGCACCTCGCGACTCACGGCGAATTTCGTTCCGGCGGGCCAGAGAACTCTTACATTCAATTTTGGGATCAACGGCTTGGCCTCGATCAGCTGCGCGAACTGCAGCTCAATAATCCCCCCCTAGATTTGCTGGTCATGAGCGCCTGCCGCACTGCACTGGGGGATACCTCAGCGGAACTGGGCTTTGCCGGGCTAGCCGTACAGGCGGGCGTCAAATCTGCCCTCGCCTCGCTTTGGCAGGTGAGCGATCTCGAAACTGCTGGCCTCATGACTGAGTTTTATACCCAGCTCAGCCAACAACCCTATAAAGCAGAAGCGCTGCGGCAAGCCCAACTTGCCATGCTGCGGGGTGAAGTCACGGTCACCGATGGCATTCTGCAGTGGAACGGGGGCAGTCAGCCTCTGCCAGAAGACTTAGTCAATCTGCGTTTTGGCGATACTCGCCATCCCTATTACTGGGCCGCATTTACACTGGTGGGTAGTCCTTGGTAGCACTCCCAACTGGAGGCGAGGTCAGGCTGACCAGCCTTAGTAGATCGAAAACTAGGGCAAGAGGGGCAGAATCACCTGATAGCGCTTGGGAAAATGTTGCTCAACGGCGTGAGTTAAAAACTCCAGCAGGGTTTTTAGTCGAAAGTATTGCGGCAAGACACGCCGTCCCCCTTGTTGAGTGATGCGGATATAAGCCCAAAGCAGATACACCCAGAGATTGCTCAACACAAAAGCTAGAGCCCCAAACAGCAGTCGCAGCACCGGCTGCTTGGTGGTCGAGCGAATGCGGCAGTGATTCTTGATGTGGTAACTGGTTTCAATGCCAAAGCGGTCGCGGTAATGTTGATGCACCTGGTGGGGGTCAACTTTGAGCCGATGGGTGACATAAAGGAGATGTTGCACACCATGTTGCTGACGATGCCCTTTCTGGTAGCGGCAGACCACTACCAGCTGACAATCCACGGTGCCATAAAGTTGACTGTTGAGGGGGTAGGTCGTCTCGTAGCTCTTGCGCCCCTGACATAACGCCCGGGTGCCGCCAGTTTTGCCCCGAACGACGGCAGGCATCAGAAAGGGAATGTTCAAAGCCTTCAGCCAGCGAATCACTGGCACGCTGAAAAAGCCCCGAGCCAGATAGACCAGATAGAGCCGCTTGACTTTCACCTGTAAGGGGTCAATCGCTGAGAGCAAGTAAGTGAGAGTGGCCACCAGGGTTTCGCCCATTGGCACAGCATGGACTGCGAGGCTCACCCGCTGCTGTGCTCGAACCACATACACCGTGGCATAGGCAAAGAATCGGGTGGTGCCTAACTTGGCAGCGGAACGGTAGAGATAACGCCCCTTAAAAGTGCTGGCCTTAGCGTAATAGGGAATTAGGTGTAAGTCGATGGCCAACCGCTGACGGTGGTTGATAACCTGGCTCGGAAGCTTCGCCTGTAACGCTTGATTGAGCTGCACTTCCAGGCTCGCCATGTCTGCCAACTTGTGAAGGTGATAGCGAATCCCATTGCCACTGGGCACACCGTCGAGCATCTGCGTGGTGTGTTCCAGGCTGTCACAGCGGCTCGCCGCCCAAATCAGCACCGCCAACAGGGTGGTGTCGCTGACCGTGCCGTGCGTTTCTATCTGAAGGTGTTCACTCAAGCAATTCACTGCCGCAGTCAAGGTTTGCTCATCGGTGAGTGCCGGTTCTGATGATAATGAGGGTAGGGGTAGAGACATCGCAATTTTCTAACTCTGCTTTGAACCTACCCCCTTTCTCGTAAGCCTTGTGATCTACTGAGCCTACATCTCGAGCCTCTATTGCCATGCCAATCCCTTAATTATCAGTCCGACCCTAGACGATCCCGACAGCCGAAAACCACTTGTGCTCTCACTTGCCATAGCGAGCCGCAGTCAGGTTTGGACACGTTTAATCACCGGATCGCTGGCGGCAAGGCCCTTCCCTGCACGTTGAATCCTATACCTTTCTATCTTGTATGTTGAGGGAGACCGATTCTACCTAGTGCTTTGTCAGGCTTGATTTGAGGGGTAAATAACAGGATACTAGAGCGGTTCAGTCATCCCCTAGTCCAATGCCTGCGAAGAAGTACATCGTCTCTCTGAGTGGCGCAGAACGCCATGAACTGGAACAACTGGTTAACACTGGCAGAGCGGCGGCCTACAAAATTAACCCTAGTTCCACCGGAGGGGACCTCGATTAATTGTTTTTTTCATCATCAGTGAGACTCATCTGAGATCGCCGATGTTGCTCAACACCGTAAGACTCCCGTACCAAAGTCCTTACTCTGGGGCAATCAACTCAATTGTCTCCCCTAATTCCTCTCGATAGAGACAGTTATCCTGCGATGTCAGCACTTGTTGGCTGCGATTTGAGAAAGACCAAACGCTTGAAGTTATACACCAGGTTCTGCAAGCCTAGATTGGTCTTTGCTCTCACGATGCCAATCGTGCGCAGCAGTTTGTCCCCACTGTGACTGACCCAACTGCCGAAGACATGCTCGACTTTGGCTCGGGTTTCGGAGCGTTCTC
Organism: Cyanobacteria bacterium J06626_4; assembly: GCA_038523235.1. Taxonomy (GTDB): domain Bacteria; phylum Cyanobacteriota; class Cyanobacteriia; order Phormidesmidales; family Phormidesmidaceae; genus Halomicronema. The sequence continues at coordinate 262 of JBCBJQ010000026.1, read as the reverse complement.
GGTTCGCCGCTTTCTGCTCGTCGCTTAGAGGCGAATTGCGATAGGCCCGCTCATTGAACAGCGGGTCAAAGCCCATCCACTCCAGCACTTCTAGACGAGCGTCAGAGCGATAGGCACTGTCGGCCCAAATGCGCTCATCCGGGTTGTCAATATCGGGCAACTCTGCCAGCACTTGTGAATCATGAACCGAGGCATCAGTGACGACATAACAGCGAATAAAACCGAAGCCACCATCAATGCTGATGTGGTCTTTATAGCCGAA
>JBCBJQ010000025.1:0-62815 GCA_038523235.1 Cyanobacteria bacterium J06626_4 | reverse complement strand
AACGTGAGTTCGGGATAGGAAATGAAGGGGCTGAGTAAGCTGAAACTAGTCGAAATCTTCAGCTAGGCCCCTCCCATGAATAGTTTAGAAGAGTTGTTTTGCCACCTTGATGATTTCTGTGGCAGCTTTGAACCGCAATGGCGTCAGACGTTGCTCGGTTACGGTGTGCGGCAACGCGATCGCCAACGGTCGATGAGTCTGAGCGAAATCATGACGATTCTGGTGAGCTTTCATCGCGAGTCCTATCGCAACTTCAAGCACTTCTACCAGAAGCAAGTCTGTCGCTACTGGCAAGCCGAGTTTCCGGGACTGCCCACTTACCAGCGTTTCGTCGAGTGGATGCCCGATACGTTGATTCCTTTGTGTGTCTACCTCAAACCCTGCTTTGGCACCTGTAGCGGCATCAGTTTCATTGATGCAACTGCCCTGAAGGTCTGCCACAATAGGCGCATCAACCAACATCAGGTATTTGACGAGCTGGCAGCCCGTGGAAAAACTTCTGTTGATTGGTTCTATGGCTTCAAGGTACATCTGGTCGTCAACGAGTTTGGGGAGTTGTTGAACATGACCGTAACACCGGGCAATACGGATGACCGCAACCCCGTTCCTGATTTGCTCAGCGGCCTGTTTGGCAAAGTCTTTGCGGACCGGGGATATGTTTCCCAGCCGCTGGCGCAAAAACTATTGCAAGACTTTGGAATTGAGTTTTTTGCTAAGCCCAAGCGGAATATGAAAAACAAGCTGATGCGGCTGACAGACAAACTTTTAGCCCGAAAGCGCGCCATCATTGAAACGGTGATTGACCAGCTGAAGAATATTTCGCAAATCGAGCATTCCCGGCATCGCAGCCCCAACAACTTCATGGTCAATCTGGTCTGCGGTTTGATTGCTTATTGCCATCAACCGAAGAAACCGACCCTGCAATTAGAGTGGGCTTTGCCAGCCGCTGCTTAAACCGAACTGACGTTAGACTAAATCTCGGTCTCTAGAACCCAGGGGGCAAGCGGTCTACCGTTCTGGATTTCAAGATACAAGGGGGCAACACAGCCTCTGTCCTGGAAGACCCGTTCATCCCTGAAATCAGCAACGCCCAATTTCGTACCAGTTTTTACCCCCAAACTGCCCCAAAGTCACGGCCACTTTGCCAAAAAGCAGTCGACACCTTGATGGCTGAAGCCGTTTTCTGTAAAGCATTTGAGAATGAAACACTTGAAAGCGGGTGAACGGACTCGAACCGTCGACATTCAGCTTGGGAAGCTGACGTTCTACCACTGAACTACACCCGCAAAGCAGTGAATTGGGTTGAGCCTGAGGAATCCACTAGCCACTCAACATTCACAAACTATAGCTTCCGAATTATAGGGCTATTTTTGGGTCGGTGCAGTATAAGCTTCCAACTCTTTGTAAAGGGGCTTAGGAGCAGCGGGACGAAAGCGACGGAAGAACCTGCCAATGCCACTTTGAAAGCCATCGATGTACGTAAAGAAAACGGGAACAACCACCAACGTCAACAGCGTTGATGTTGTGAATCCACCAATCACCGCGATCGCCATCGGACTACGCGTTTCACTCCCGGCTCCCCACTCTAGGGCAATGGGCACCATCCCCGCCATGGTCGAAATCGACGTCATCAAAATGGGTCGTAAGCGAGTGGTGCCTGCTTCGATGACCGCTTGGCGACGAGACTTACCCTCAGCCTTAGCAATGAGCGCATAGTCCACCAGCAAAATCGCGTTTTTGGTGACCAAACCCATGAGTAACACCACGCCGATCAGCGCGAACAGCCCCAAGGGCTTTTGTGTCACCAACAGGCCCATCAGTGCTCCCCCCACGGAAAGCGGTAGCGCTGCCATCACCGCCAGGGGATACAGGAAGCTGTTATACAGCAACACCAGTACTGCATAAATCATCAGGACGGCGGTGCCCAGAGCCAACAAAAATCGGCTGAAAATTTCCTGCATAATCTCGGCATCACCCGCGGGCTGCTGTTGCACGTCAGGTGGCAGGTTTTGCAGAGCTGGCAACGGGTTGACGGCAGCAAGTCCTTGCCCCAGGGTGATGCCTTGTAGGTTGCCACCGATGGTGACCTGGCGAGAGCGATCAAAGCGATCGATCTGCGCGGGGCCACTGCCAAAGGCCACATCAGCGACGGCCACCAACGGCACCAGATTACCACTGTCGCCTGGCACTTTGAGCTGACGCAGAGTATCAATCTGGTCGCGATAGACGGGGTCAAGCTGAATGCGAATAGGAATCTGGCGATCGCCCAGCGTAAATTCTGCCAGATTGGATTCCGTATCACCCAGGGTTGCCAGGAAGGCCGTATTGGCGATCGCCTGCACCGAGACCCCCAAGTCAGCCGCCCGTAAGGGATTAGGGGTGATTAAGATTTCTGGTTTCACCAAACTGGCGCTCGAAGTGACCTCAACCAGTCCAGGCACTTCTCGCATTTGACGGGTCAGATCGTTAGAAGCCTCTAGTAGCGTCGTCGGATTCTCGCCCTTGAGGATAATCGTCAGATCTTTGCTCTCGCCGCCCGCACCCTGGCTTTCAAAACTGATGCGAGCCCCCGGCACGGCTTGAAACAGTTGTCGAGCCGATTTTTCAAACTCTTTTTGCGTGATCACCCGCTCATCCTCAGGCTTCAGCCGTACAAATAGCGTAGCGGTGTTGATTCCATCTCCGCCTTCCGAAGCCAACACTGTTTGCACCGCCGATTCAGACAGCAAATCATCGGTCAACCGCTCCGTCACTTGATGGGTATCGGCCAGGGTGTTACCGGGAGGCAGTTCGACGAGAACAGTAGACAAGCCGGTATCGCCGGATTCAAACAGGCTGGTGGGAATATAGGGCACCAGCATCACGCTGCCCACAAAAAAGACCAGCGCCAACGTCACCGTCAGGAACCGGTTGCGAAGTCCAGCCTTGAGTAGCGTTTGATAGGGGTGTAGGCGACGACGAGACGACAGCGGATGACCGTTTAAAGCAGGTGCAGGCTCACTTTGAGACGGCTTTGATTTCAGCAAGTAAGCGGCCATCACCGGGGTCATCAGTCGGGCCACAAGGGTCGAAAACATGGTGGCAGTAGCCACTGTGACACCAAACGGCTTGAAAAACTGGCCGGGAATCCCCCCCATAAAGGCGACGGGAATAAAGACAGCCACGATAGTCGCGGTCGTCGTCACCACGGCTAGCCCCACTTCAGCAGTTGAGTCAGTCGCCGCCTTGATGGGCGATTTCCCCATGCGAATGTGGCGTTCGACGTTTTCAATTTCGACGATCGCGTCATCGACCAAATTTCCCACCGCCAGGGTCAGCCCCAGCAGCGACATGCTGTTGAGGGTATAGCCAAACCATTCAATGACTAAAAAGGTGGGAATGATCGACAGCGGTAAAGCGGTCGCCGTGATCAGTGTGGCGCGCCAGTCTCGTAAAAACACGCCAACCACAACCACCGCCAAAAGACAGCCGATGATCAGCGCTTCGATCGAAGCCTGATAAGAGTCGCGGATATCGGTGGCGCGGGTGAAGATGAGTTGAAAATCGATATCTTCAGGTAGGGTTTCTTCTAATTCGGCGACCTGCGCTGTCACCCCTTCTTCGACCGATACCAGCACGCTGCCGGTACTCCGCAACACTGAAAAAGCCACCACCGGCTGGTTATTGAAGTAGGCCGCCTGCCGAGTTTCAGCGATACCCCGTTCAACGGTGCCCAAACTTCTTAACGGGACGGCGGTGCCATTGGGTAACTGAATCTGATACGTCGCGAAGGCTTCCACTGTCGGGGCACTACCTAGGGTGCGCAAGCCTTGTTCTTGTTGACCGACCGTCGCTCGACCACTGGGCAAGTTGACGTTAAGAGCACGAATCTGGTCATTCACCTGAGACGCCGTAATGCCCAAAGCATCGAGCTGATTGGGGTCAAGATCAATGCGAATTTCGGGATCGACGCCCCCGATGCGATTAACCTGCGCAACCCCAGACACAGAAAGCAGGCTACGGCTAATGTCGCGATCAACCAGATCGCTCAGCTCTTCCACCGATCGCTGATCAGAGATCACCGCATAGGTCAAAATTGAGCCCCCTTCAAAGTCCAATCGGCGGACGATCGGGTCTTGGGCACTACCAGGCAAATCGGAACGAATCCGCGCGATCGCGTCTCGGACATCATTAGTGGCGCGATCGGTATCGGTTCCCAGGGTGAAACTAATGACGGTCTGAGAGCTGCTGTCAGTGATGGTTGAGCGAATTTCGTCGATGTTGCCGAGTCCCGCAACGGCATCCTCAACCTTTCTAGTGACCTGGGTTTCGAGTTCCTCGGGACCAGCTCCAGTTTGATTGACCGTGACCAGCACTGCCGGAAAGTCGATATTCGGGTTTAAATCGACCCCGAGGCGACCAAAGGAAACGAGCCCCGCCAGCGTCAACACCAAGAACAGAACCAAGGTGGGAATCGGGCGACGAATCGACCAGCCGGAGAGGTTGAAGGACATGGGTGAATCAGTTTCAGGTGAATAGAGTAGGACAGGACATTAGGAAAAAACAGGATTCGGAGGGGCGAGGCATTCGAGCATCGACTAACTGGACAACAGAATCACACTTCTAGCCGAATGCCTCGCCCTTGCAGAATGTTTCGGACGCACCGTCGCGCCTATGGGGGATGTCGACCAGTCCGCTATCTTCATTCAAAGTTCCGCATCAATGATGTTTCCCCACCGAAGCTGGCAAAACAGTATCTTCATTCCGCCACGGTCACAGTATCGCCGTCCTGAACGTAGCCCGCGCCCGCGACGATAACCTGTTCTCCAGCATCGAGTCCTTGCAAGATCTCGACCTGATCGGGGGCATCTCCCACACCGGCAACGCGAGCGCCAATCTCAATGCTGCGAGCCACCGCCGTCTGATCGGCATCCAACACATAGACACGGACAGAGCCATCCGGTTGCGGCAGCAGCGCTGTCGCGGGCACCGTTAGCCCCGTTCGCTGGCCGACTTGAATATCCGCCTGCAAAAACATCCCCGCTCGCAAGCGATCGCTCGCAGGCAGTTGAATCACAACTTCAGCAGTGCGCGTTTGTGGATTGATCAGCGGCTGAATCTCTTGCACCGTGCCCTGCAGACGCAGGTCAGAATCAGTACTCGACGTCACGACAGCAGGCCCGCCCACCTGCACTTGGGTCAATTGGGCCTGGGGCACCTCTCCTGCCAGCTCCAGCTGATTGCCTTGAATCAGCGACACCACTTGATCCGAGGTCGATGACACATCGCCTACGCTCGCCGGTCGCTCGGCCACAATGCCCGCCTTCGGTGCGTTAACGATAGTGCGGGTCAGCTGGGTTTGCAGGCGAGCCAGCTCTGACTGCTCGCTGCGAATCGTCGCTTCGGCGCTAGCCACGTTAGCCTCAGCCACCCCCATTGACTCCCGTGCCGTGAGCGCCTGGGTAGCACGACTATCAAGCTCTTCGCTACTGACAGCACCCTGATCAGCCAGTGATTGATAGCGCTGTCGATTCGCGTCTGCTTCGACTAGCAGCGCCTTGGCCTGAGACAAGTTGGCTGTTTGCTGCTGGAGTTGCGCTTGCGCCACGTCAAGCTGCGCTTGCGCCCGCTGAATTTGATTGCGTAGCTCGGTATCGTCGAGCCTCACTAAAGGCTGACCGGCACCAACGCGATCGCCCTCCTCCACTAACACCTGGCGAATTTGCAAACCGCCAATTTGCGGCGTCACCGCCAATAAATCGCTCGCCTGCACCGTCCCCGTCACCGTCAGTTGCTCAGTCACTTGGCCCACCTGCACAGGAACGACCGTCACCGTTTGCGCACTGACTTGGCTACTCGGCTCGCTCACCGGAGCGGCACTAGGTGCCGAGGCCCCACCGACAAAGCGAGCCCCCACGAGAGCGATCGCCATCCCGAGGCCGACCCCTACCAGCAATTTGCCGTAGCCGCTCGACGCTTCGGTGAAACCCTTCCTTGAAGATGCCTCATCGGCCGTCAAAGCAGTTGAATCTTGGTCTTGAAGTGATGTCACGATGTTTTTCTGACGAACTGTATTTTTTGACGAACCGAAGTTGAGAAGGAGTCATCGTTAAGAAGTGTATCTTTATTATGACTTAAGATTTGCCGACTGCGGGATCAAGATCTGCTCTATGCGATCTCTACTGCGGCCACACCTACAACTCAATGGACTCAGCCACCGCTGCTCTGAATGCGGCCTCGCTTCACCGCAGGATGTTCATTCCTCAGCGTTACCAGGGACTAAAAACGCCCCATCGTTCCGGTCTGCCAACGTTTCTAGCCAAGGACAAGCAATCGCCCCAGCCCTGCCCACCGCCCCAAAAAAGCAGCGAGTGAGAGACTTCCTTAGTTCTCCCACTCGCTGCTTAAAAATCTCAGGAAGACTTTACGCAAAGCCACCCCGCCCAAGTTGTCAATCGTGACTAAGAAACTGTGGTTTTGTCCTGAGCCAACTCAGACGCTTGGTAGGACTTTTCGAGACGCATGATCTGCTTTTCCTTGAGCGACAGGACAGTGTTGTCGAGGAAATTAGTAATCAGCGCATCGAAGGAGTAGAGGCCCGCACCATTAACTAAGAAGTAGAGGAATGAAGCCGCATAAATCGCGGACAGCTCCAGATAGGGCAAGCTCAAGCCAGCGACCGAAATATGGTGATACATCGCCACACACATGGTGCCAAACAGGCCCAGCGACGCAAACCGGCTGAACAGACCAATGGCTAGCAAAGGTGCACCGATCAGTTCTGTGTAGGCAGCCACGTAGCTGAGAAAAATCGGAAAGGGCAGGCCCAGGTACTCAACGTAAGCACGGGCAAAATTTTCGATGTCTGCCAGCTTGTCGAGTCCGTTGTGAACCATCATGATCCCCAAGGTCACCCGCAAAATCGCAAGGGTTGTTTGAGACAGAGTGTTAGCGGAAACATTGGGCCGAAAAAGCTTGGCAGCAGTGGCAGTGAGTTGCATGATTGAGAGGTACCGGTTATGAGATTCATCAATATATACTTAACTTAACAATTTCCTTAAGAAATGCAAATGCACAATGGTGCAGATTCCTGATTTTTGAACAGAAATCTACACCGCGATAGAAAAAAACTGTTTTTAGCTCGATCCCACGCTTTGAGGAAAGGATTTCTCGTGAGGGATGGCACGGCTCGAGAGCGCTGCCCTGAGGGCACAGGCATGATCTAATCTCGTCATCTCCCAACCTGGAAATGTGTCGTCGGTTTGAGAGTTACTGCCCAGTGCCGGTTCCAAAGTGATCGGCCCATCAAGTTCAAGCTTGCTGGGCCGAGGGTCAACTCACAGATGCCGTTAGGCTTTTCGCCAATGCCTCTCTAACCGTGTCCTCAGCCGGATAAGGGGGAATCGGGGGTTAGAGCGGTGCCGGTTCAGTCAGTAAGGGGGCTAGCTGTCCCTTGGCATCAAGGGCATACAGCTCATCGCAACCGCCAATATGCTCATTATTAATAAAAATCTGCGGCACGCTTTTGCGACCGTTGGCTCGCTCTGCCATGCGAACGCGAGCGCCGCCATCACCGTCAATCTTGTATTCCGTAAATTCGACGCCTTTCCACCACAGCAGCAATTTAGCCCGAATGCAGTAGGGACAAGTTTGCCAGGTGTAGATTTCGACCTGAGCGACCACATCATCAGAGTGACGGTCAATCAAGCGGCTTAAAAATGACAGCATCGTTGGCGAATAAATAAGAGGAAGCGTTGCGGAATGATTGTTTTTTCCAGCGCTTCCCCATGGTAAAGAAAATTGAGGGCGATCGCGAGCAGCTAACATCAGAATTAGTCTCTGCAGTCAAACTTGCGATCAATCCAGGGTACAGGAGTCGAACCTGTCTAAGGCGAATTATGAGTTCGCTGCCTAATCCGCTCGGCCAACCCTGGTCAGCACTACCATTCTAGGCGAGAAATCAACTCTGCCAGGGAAGTACCTATCTCCAAATGATACGCAATATCTGACAGTTTGTTAGACGCTGAGTTAGCCCCTTCCTCATTTTTCGCTTCAACACAGAGGGAGAATATTGGCCGTTCTACTACTGTCATAAAATTGAGAGTAGGTTCTTGTGAGGGGCGCGGCGGCATGACAGTCGTTTCATCAAGCCATTTGCCCTTATCTATACTTTAAACTTTGAAAGCTGGCTTCTAACTTGCTCAGAAGTTGGGATTCAAGTTTTGCCAACGTTTTATCTTCGGTGACGATTATTATGGCTTTTTTCCGCTCTTACATTGCTCCCTTCCTGATTGTGCTGACCTTTTTAGTGGCCATGCTCGCGGTCAGTGCCCGCATCTTTTTACCCAGTGACATGATGGCTCCCGCTCCTATTGAGGAGCCCGTCGGCCAGATCAAGCTTTCACCCGTCCCCTCCACAACTAACAGCGGGGAAGCTTCTAAAATTTCGGCATTGTTGTCAGAGCTGATCACCTCAGTCGTCAGTCGGGCTTAGTCAGCTGAATGGCTTTCCCAGTTTCTGGTTATGATTTACGACGCGGTTCCCGGTCAGAGCGATCGCTGTTAGTCAAATTCCTCAGCCACACGTATCAAGAAATTGCCGGTACGCAAACATTCCATCACTTAACTCAAACGGTCGATCGCCATTTATCCGAGCAGACACCGTTATGGTGGGTAGAAACTGAGCCCGCGTCGCAGAGTCCAGTCGGTTGTTTGTGGTTAGGCAATGCGGTTGATCAGCAGCGTGGTGATCGCCATAGCTATGTGCTGGTGCTGTATGTCTCACCAGCACATCGCCGCCGAGGCATTGCCACGGCCTTGCTCAACCAGGCTCAGGCTTGGGCCAGGGCGAGAGGAGATTATCAAATTGGGCTACAGGTCTTCGCCAACAATCCTGGGGCGATCGCGCTCTATCAAAAATTGGGCTATCAAACCCATTCCCTCTGGTTAACCAAACCCTTATAGCCAAGACTTATGATAGCTAGCGACAGCGACAGCTCGACTTTCTATTGCCGTTTACGCATCTTGTGAACTTGCTCAAAACGCTGCCTTTGCCCCCAAGGCGCAGGCATCCGCAGTAACCTTTTGAGAGCGACCGCTGCAGAGGCACCATGATTTTTCAGCGAACCATTCCGCGCAGCGACCTTCTGTGTTTCGCGCTCTTGTGGCTGGCCGCACTGGGCTTATTTTGCCTGGATTTAGAAGGCGTCCCGCTACGCGATTGGGATGAAGGCACCGTAGCTCAAGTCGCTCGTGAAATCAGTCAAGGAGGGACCTGGACAGCTTGGCTACATCCACAGCTATGGGGAGCCCCCTACCTGAATAAGCCCCCCCTCTTGCACAGCCTCATCGCCGCCGCATTTCAAAACTTCGGCGTCCATACCTGGGTAGCTCGACTACCCGGAGCCATGTTGACCGCCACCTCCGTGCCGCTGCTCTATCTCCTCGGGCGAGAAATCTTTCCCACGCGAACCTATGCGGGTTTGGGGGCAGGCATCTATCTGACTTGCTTGCCGGTGGTGCGCCATGGTCGTTTAGCCATGCTAGACGGGGCAGTCACTTGCTTTTTTATTGCTCTGTTATGGCTACTGCTACGATCTCGTCGTCACCCAGCCGATTCTCTGGGAGTTGGCGTTTGCTTTGCCTTAATGTGCCTCACCAAGGGCATTTTAGGAATTTTGCTCCTCGCGATCGCCCTGTTGTTTTTGCTGTGGGACGCCCCAAAAGCCCTGCGATCGCCCTATCTATGGGCCGGTTTGGCCCTCAGCAGTTTGCCGATTATTGGCTGGTATTTCTTACAGTGGCAGTATTATGGGCAGCAATTTTTAGATGTCACTTTGCTCAATCAAAATTTTGAGCGCGTCTGGAATGCCGTTGACAATCACCAAGGTCCCATCTGGTACTACCTGCTGGAATTGCTGAAGTACGGCTGGCCCTGGCTAATCTTTTGGCCGACAGGTTTCTGGCTTACCTGGCAATCGCGTCATCAAACCTGGAGCAAGCTTTTGCTCGTGTGGACGGTGGGATATCTGCTCGCGATTTCGATCATGGGCACCAAACTACCCTGGTATATCTTTCCGCTGTATCCGGCGATCGCCCTTACCGTCGGAGTGGCCCTCACTGCGGCCTGGCATCGGTATCAGCACTGGAACGGTCGCAGCATCGCCCTCAAACAGATTCCTCTAGTCTGGTTTTGGCTGCTAGCCCTGTTTAGCCTGGTGGGCATGGCAGGCGTCGTTTACGCCAGTCCTTGGGGAGGGGAACCTTCAATAGCTTTAGCGCTCACCTTTGGAGCCGTTACAATCACCTCAGGTCTGGCAGCGCTATTCAGCTCGCGCCAACAAACCCGGTTTATTCCCACTTTGGTTGTGGGACTTTATTTTGCCCTGGGCAGCTTAATGATCTCTGATCACTGGCTGTGGGAGCTCGGCGAGTCGTTCCCAGTGCTGCCGATCTCGAGCCTGGTGAATGAGCAGGTGCCGCCGGAGCAGCCAGTCTACATAACCTATAGCTACGAACGCCCCTCCCTCAATTTCTATTGCGATCGCCGTATCATTGCGCTACCAGCCGCAGAGTTGGTCGCCCCTTGGCAAACGGTTAATCCGCTATACTTGCTGGTTCAAGACCCGACGCCTTTTCAGACTGCCGCTGCTCAGTTCACCGAACTTGCCCATGCAGACGAGTGGCACCTCATCTCAAACCAGGCCAGTTAATCTCCACTGTCACTCATTAACTTACCTGTGGCAGATCTAGCCATTTAGGAAAATCCAGGAATCAGGCAACCAGAGTTGCCGCGCTGTTTCAGAAAATCAGGCCATCTTTTCCACCTTAGAGTTGCCCCTTCGCTTTCATCCATTTCAAGGCTTCGCGGCGACTCAATGGGGCTAGCTCAGTTGAGGCGACAAATGATTTGATGGTTTCTGGAGCAGTTTTAGAGTACTCTCGCAGCGCCCAGCCGATCGCTTTTTGAATGAAAAATTCTGAGGAGACTCGATTTTCTTCCACCAGTGCAAACAAGAGTTGCTCGTCAGTATCGGTTTTGTAATCAAGCTGAGACAGCAGGGTGGTACGCCGTAACCACAAGTTTTCAGAACATCGCCAGGGCGTAATGGTGCGATCTCGCTCCTCTGGATATTGTCGCAAAAGTTTGCCTACATTGTGGATAGCAATAGAATCCACCGTATCCCACCAGGACTTGGTCGTGATCAAATGTTCCAACAGTGGCAGAGACGCCAATGTCAGCTTTTTCTGCAATTTGTCTAAGAGATGAAGCGCTGCATACTGATATTCGCGCTCTGGCCAGGCCCATAGAGCCTTTACGATAGTGTCAAGGTGCTCTAACTCCGGCAAACCCCGTTCCTTCATCAACTCCCGAAAAAGCCCTTTAGCGGCAGGTGACTTAATTCCCAAGAACTCAAACTGGTTGCGCATATAAGCCCGCATCGAAACGGCGGCATCAGGATTGGCTTCTCGTTCATACAAGCGCTTCAAAGCCTGCAGGTATATCTCTACTGCTGCCATCTCAGACTTTGCCTCCGAATCTTCACCCTGAACTTTCGACTGTTATATCGCTCTTGAAGGCAATTCCAAAGAATACAGGCTTCCAGACATCACGTTGACCGCCGAAAAAGCGCATAAAAAAGCGGCGCAGGTTTCTGCGCCGCTCGTCCTTCAGATTCAGTGAAACAATTTAACGGGGCCCTTATTCGAAAATTGCCGGAGCCGTAATCGCAGCCACTCGCTCAGGCGATGCGATCGCACTGAACATGGGCTGACCAGGCCGATCTGCAATCAGCATCACGGTGTCTTGCACTCGATCTAATACCGCCACAGTTTTAGCATCGTAGGTCTGAGTCGCCAACTTAGGATACAGGCCAATCCCAATGACCGGCACTAACAGGCAAGCCGCAATGAAACCCTCACGGGGGCGAATGTCGAGCATCAAAGGCGTTTTCTCAACCACTTCACCCGTGCTGCCGTAGAAAATGCGGCGCAGCATGGAAAGGAGATAGATCGGCGAGAGAATCACCCCCACTGCCGACAACACAATGATGCCGACTTTGAAGGTCGTGGTGTAAGCATCGCTAGTTGCCATCCCTAAGAAGACGGCAATCTCACTGACGAAGCCGCTCATTCCAGGCAGAGCCAAGGAAGCCATCGCCGCTGCCGTAAAGAAGGCAAACGCTGCCGGCATTTTGCGGGCCATGCCCCCCAGTTTAGACATATCGAGCGTATGAGTCCGCTCGTAGGTCACCCCAGAGAGGAAAAACATCACGGCTGCAATCAAACCGTGAGACAGCATTTGTAATACCGCGCCACTCAATCCGATGGTGGTGATGGCCGCAAAGCCAATCAGCACAAACCCCATGTGAGCGATCGATGAATAAGCCATGCGACGCTTCAAATTGTCCTGCCCAAAAGCATTTAGGGAAGCGTAAATAATGTTAATGACCCCAAGAATGGCGAGGAAAGGAGCCATGTATACGTGGGCATCAGGCAACATCTCAATATTCATGCGAATGATGCCGTAGCCTGCCATTTTGAGCAGCACTCCAGCCAAAATCATTGACACTGCTGCGGGAGCCTCACTGTGGGCGTCAGGCAACCAAGTGTGGAACGGAAAGATCGGGAGCTTGACTCCAAACGCCACCAAGAAACCAGCGTAAGCAAATAGCTGAAAGGGCAGCGAATATTCCTTGAGGGCCAAATCGGCGAAATTGAAAGTGACGGTGTCACCGTAAAAGGCCATGGCCAGAGCAGACACCAAGATAAAGATGGAACCAATCGCCGTGTAAAGAATGAACTTGGTCGCTGCATAGCGTCGCTTCTGCCCGCCCCATATTGAGATCAGCAGATATACGGGAACCAGCTCAATCTCCCACATCAAAAAGAATAAAAGAATGTCCTGACAGAGAAACACGCCAACCTGAGCGCTATACATCAGCAACAACAGAAAGTAATAGAGGCGTGGCTTAGAAGAGATGTTCCAAGATGCCAGCATCGCCAGCGTCGTCACTAAACCGCTCAGGACGACCAAGGGCATCGACAAGCCATCGGCAGCCAGAGACCAATTCAAACCAATTTGAGGAACCCACTTGTAAGATTCGACTAGCTGTAGCCCAGAGTCTTGAAGCGAAAAGTACTGGGCGAACGTATAGACAATCAGCGCAAACTCAGTCAGTCCGACGGCCAGAGCATAGTTACGGACAGCCTTATGCCCCTTGGCTGGCAGTAGCGGAATTGGCAAACTTGCAAGGAAAGGAAAAAGGACAATCGTGGTTAACCACGGAAATTGTTCACTAATCATGACATTCACGCGAGTTCAGATGAACAGTTGCACATAGAACGCCGGTTTACGCAGCTATCTAGCCCGAGGCTGATGGATACATCATTAAAAGTGTGCCTTCATCCTGATCACCGCAGCCTTACACAAACCACATGGGCCGGAGGAAGTCAGCAGATGATTCGGAACTATCGAATACACGATGACTAGGCGAACCAACCGGGAAATTCAAAGTGAGCATTTCTACTCACTGCAACGAATGGCTCTAGTATACGCAACTTCATGAACTTTTGCGAAGGTAAATATACCTGATTCTTTTTTGATCTTTATCTGCATCAAGGTTCTGCAAAGGATTTCAGAGCCAGACATGTCATTGATGATAAAAATCAATGAGGATAGACACTTCAAATTATGTAAACGAATGTCAATGGTTTCGATTACAAGAATGAACCTGAAGTTCTCTACAGGGAAAAAATCAGATCGAGACCAGTTTCCTGCCAGAAATGAAATTCTTAAAATTTTTGGCTGATTTCTGATCGACTCCAACATCAATGAATGACACAATTTCTACAATCCAAATATTCCTGAAAGGTGTCTTAAACCGAGATCAGGAAGTTCGAGCCGCGGCAATGCCGAATGCCCGTAATCACTCAATGGCAGTTCGGACTCTCATTATGAGGAACACTTTCCTTGAGACACATAAATCGCTCACTAAAAAGAGCGCCTTCTTCGGAAGGCGCTCTTTTCTTACAGACTTACTCAAGTAACGGATTCATCCAGGAATTGAGGTCATGTAGCAGATCAACTAGCCATCACCCCGCACCGGAAATTCAGCAACCTTAAGGTAGGAAAGGTAATGCAGCAACTTCTGCAGCTTGCGCAGGCAGTGCGGCAGCAGATTCTTCAGAGCTTCCTACATTTGCTCCCACTGGGAGTGCAATTTCTTCACCCCTTTCCTCTAGAACAACCAACGGCGCACTACCCGGTCGATTCTCAATTCGCTTGACTAACACAACGCCATTTGAGAGGCGATCGCCAACTCTGACATAACGGCTGGTGGGCTCATTGGGCGCTTTGACAATGGCATAGGTCTGGCCATCAACACTCGCAACACCAGAAATTTCGACCTGAGAAGCCGTGATAGTGGGTGGTGGCAAGTCTGGCAGGGGCTCATTGGGCGCTGGGCCAGCTAGCCCGCCAGGCTGATTAGCACCCGGCTGAGGTCCGTTGGGCTGTCCTGGGGGTGATGCGTTGCCGCCATTGGCATCATCAGGAGCCGGGGGGGTTGGTCTTGCCGGTGGGGCGATTGGCACGTAGGCGTAGGGATCAGAGCGCTCTTGGTCGATTTCTTTAACCCGTTCGTTCGGGTCAGTTGAGGGTAATAATTCAGCGCGGGCGATTTCAGCAGCGGTTGGCAGCCCTGGCAAAATAGCTTCCTGGAACAGCTCGCCTTCACCCTCTGCAGGGACAGTCTCAGCCGCACCATCGGTAGCGCCGTCAAGTTCAGCGTTGGGATCAACAGGAACTTCTTGAATGGTTAAATCATCGAGGTCTTCAGTCGCTTGGAACCCTTGCTGAGCTAACCAACCGCCTAAAAAGGGCAGAGCCAGCAGCGTTGACGCGAGGCCCGCTAGAACCATGAAAAGACTGTTTTTGGCCCACTTCCGATTCCAGAATTTGACCCAGTAGACAAGCATAGCTGGGAAAAACAGCACGAAAGCAAGGAGTGTCAGCAATCCCCAGACAGAACTCACCCTAAAGGCATCGACAACCCCCGTAATTCCCCCTACTGTCACCAGCAGAGAACCAATAAGAACCAATATCAAAAATGCAATAGCGCCCATGGCTCTGCCTCCTCACCTTCCTTAGCTAATGCCCCTCAACAATAGCTCAGTTCACAATATATGGAACGCTTTAGGCGGTTTCGTCTTCAGGTAGGACGGTCATCAGACTTTTGAGGTGTTTTAGACCTTGCTTAACTCGTCGAGAAACTGTCACAGAACTAATACCCAGACGTTCAGCCGTTTCTTTTTGAGTCAGGTCTTGCAGAAAGACAAATTCCAAAATGTTCCGCGTTCGTTCTTCAAGCTGTTGCAGCGCTTGATGCAACCGCAAGCGATCTTCCTCCGCAAGCTGAAAACTTCGGTACTTTGGGTCAGGCAGCAGGTCTGACAGCGAGGCTGAGTCGGTCGCTTCGTCTAGAACGGGAGCATCTAGACTCAATAAAGAACGATTACGAATTGCCAGCTTGACTTCATTCCATTCTTCCGCAGAAATTTCGAGGAAGCTGGCAATCTCTTGCTCGGTGGGCTGCCGATTCATCTGGGCACGCAAAGTGTGAACCGCCTGCCGGGATTGGTGTGCCAGCGTTTGCCACTTGCGAGGAATGCGGACAGTGGCACTGCGATCGCGCAAATAGTGTTGTATTTCACCGCGAATGTAGGGTACGGCAAACGAGCTAAAGGCAAATCCTTTGGCGAGTTCAAATCGCTCGATCGCTCGAATCAGACCGATACTGCCAACTTGCATCAAATCGTCAAACGATTCTTCTGATTGACGCATCCATCGATGCGCCTCATGTCTGACCAATCCTAAATTCAAACTGACCAAACGGTTGCGAATCTCAGGGGATTGCGACTGATGGTAAAGCTGAAGCAACTCAGCCGTCTCGCCTTTTAATTCTGAATGAATCTTGAGGGCCATACTGATCCCATAACGAATGGACTTGCCTGTAGATGGAGCAGTAAAAGAAAAATCCTGCAGTTGGAATACTGATGGTTTTCGATATAGGCCAGTAGATGCTTGTCAACTGTACCTCAAAATGCAGACACGGTAAAAAAGTCGTGTATCCTCACACCTTTCTGTAAGTTAATCGATGCTTTTAAGGACAACAATGTGATTTTCACGGATTTCGGAACCACTCGATAGCGGACTGAACTTTTTTATTCCCACCTCAGAGGCCCCTAATTCAGAGACTTTATAGAGTTGACTGCCGTGGTCTGAGAAGGTCTCGAAACAAAGCTTTCACCTGTTGCCAAGCATCTGCTGCCGCGGAGGCATCGTAGCTGTCGCGGCAGTCACAGAAGAAGCCGTGGCTAGCCTGTGGGTATCGATAAATACAGTGATCGATACCGGCTTGCGTCAACGCTGCCTCCAGTTGAACAATCTCTGCTGACGAAATCAGGGGATCTTGGAGTCCAAAAAAAGCATATACCGTGCCTTGAATCTGCGGCGTCTGACTCAGGGTAGGCGGGCCGCCGCCTGGGGTGAAGGTGCTAATACCAGCACCATAAAAGGAAGCCGTCGCCGCAATCTCAGGCAAGGTAGCGGCGAGATAGGCCACGTGCCCGCCAAAACAAAAGCCGATGCAGCCAACCGTTGCCGCAGAGCAACCAAAGTGATGGTGTCCATAGGCGATCGCGCCTTTGATATCTTGCAATAGCTCACTGGCTTGGGTGCCATTTTTATAGTCACGCCCGAGCGCTAAGTCAGCGTTGCTGTAGCCCACCTCAAAACCGGGCGCTTGACGATGATAAATGTGGGGGGTGATCGCGATGTAGCCTTCACCAGCCAGACGCTCCGTCACGTCTCGCATGTGCGCATTGACCCCAAAGACCTCTTGGATCACAACGATGAGCGGTAATCCCTGGGCGGCGGTGGGATGGGCTAAGTAGGCTGGAATCGTGACCCCGCCACTTTGAATCTCAACCGTTAGTTTTTGAATATCCACTAGAGCCCCCGACTTTCTGTTCGTTATTGCCAGTGCACGTCACCTTCAAACGTAACCGGTTAGCCGGTTTCGCGAGCCCGCTATGTAAGACGTTTCCTTATGATAAGGATGACAAGTTGTCGAGTGATAGAGCCGGATTTGAGTTATGGGTCAAGCCATCGGTGTGATTGAAACCTCGGGTATGCCGGCAGCACTGGTTACGGTTGATCTATTAGGCAAAGCCGCCAACGTCCGCGTCATCAGTCTTGAGAATACGAATGCCGGTCGCATCAGCGTTTTGGTTCAAGGCCATACGGGAGATGTGCAAGCGGCGATCACGGCAGCGGTTGAGACCTTGAAAGGTCATCCCGGCATGACTCTTTTGGGCCACCATATGATTCCCTGTCCCGATGGCCAGGTCGATGTGCCGGCATGGCTATGGGGAGGCCGTCAAACGTCCTTACAGGATAGCGTCGAGTGGCTGGATGATTGAGAATTAGCGGGGTAACTGCACGCGTAGACGACTTTTTGGCCAAAAAAGTGTCAAATTTTATTGAATTTACACTACTTATTGGAGTGAGTGATTCAGCCTTATGTGAGTAAGGTTGACGATAGTGCCGTCAAAACAGCCACTTTACGGCGAAAGCCACCTTCTGCGTCGGTGTTCCCTGGGAGAGCCAACTGTGCTTAAGTTTCACATTCAGACCGATAGCGAAATTCCCGCTTCGACTCAACTGTATGACCAATTGTGGTTCGCGATCGCGTCGCGGCAGTTTCCACCGGGTTATCGACTCCCCAGCACGCGTCAACTTGCCATGCAAACGGGGCTGCACCGCAATACCATCAGTAAGGTTTACCGGCAGCTTGAAGAAGCGGGTGTGGTCGAGGCTCAACCCGGCTCTGGCATTTATGTCAGGGCCCATTCTTCAGTCGAGAGTTCGCGCCCCCACTTGGGACTCTGGGACAAATTCCCTAAGGCTCGCAAAGTAGTTGAGGATGTGTTGGATGAGCTGTTGCGCCAAGGGTGCTCACTCAACCAGGCGCGCGAACTGTTTTTTGCGGAAGTGGATTGGCGGTTACGCTGTAGCGCCAGGGTGTTGGTCACGGTACAAAAGCAGGATCTAGGCGCTGGCGAACTGATTGTCAGAGAACTGGAGACAGCTTTACATATTCCCGTACAGCTCGTGGCGCTGGAAGATTTAGCCGATGTGTTGTCTCAGGCGAGATCGGGCACAGTGGTGACCAGCCGCTACTTTTTGGCGGAGGCAGAGGCGATCGCCGGGCCGAAATCGGTGCGGGTCATCCCGATCGATATTTATGACTATAGTCGCGAGTTAGGTTTGCTCAAGGATTTGTCTCAAGATACCTGCCTGGGCATGGTGAGCTTGAGTTCCGGCATTCTGCGAGCGGCGGAGGTGATTGCTTACAGCCTGCGAGGCGAAGATATTTTGGTCATGACGGCGCAAACGGAAGATGCTTACAAACTGAATGCTTTAGTCCGTAGCGCTCAGACTATCGTCGTGTTTGACCAGACCAGCCTGCCGTCTGTGAAACAGGCGATCGCCAGTGCCCGTGAAGATTTGATTAGATCGCCGCAAATTGTCGTCTGCGAAAACTACATTGGCGAAAAATCGATCAATCTGTTGAAGCGGGAATTGGGGTTAGACGGTTAATCCCGGTCTGCTCATCAGACAATAGCGTGAGCTGTGTGCTGACCTTAAAAGACTGGCGATGCTGGGGGGAGCGGCCTAGCTTAGCGATCGCCGCGCGGTGTTTGGGACTCCCGTATCCTTTATTAGAGGCCAGATCGTAGCCCGGATAGCGCTGGTCTAAGCGGACGATCAGCGTATCCCGCCAGACCTTAGCCAAGATGCTTGCAGCGGCGATCTCGATGCAGGTCTGATCGCCTTTAATCACGGTTTGTTGAGGAATCCCGAGCTGGGGAACCGCCTGATTACCGTCGATTAGGCACAACTCGGGAACAATGCTCAACCGGTTGACCGCCCGCTTCATCGCTAACAGTGACGCTTGCAGAATATTGAGCCGGTCAATTTCGCGAGCGCTCGCCCAGCCAATCGCATAGGCCTGAGCCTGCTGCTGAATCGGTTTAACTAATGCTTTACGACGAGCAGGCGTTAACCGCTTACTATCGGTAACGCCTAGCTCGGCTAAAGCAGCGGTTGTCTTCACGGTCAGAATGACAGCACCGGCCACCACGGGACCAAACAGGGCGCCTCGACCCACTTCATCAACTCCTGCTGTGGCGATCGCACCAGAATTATCGACTAAGGTCATGACCAACCGATGCTGTCAGTGCCGACCGGCGGCCGTTTAGGCATCCTCATCACTCGCCGATGACCGGCGACGGCGACGACGACGGGTCGTCGGCTTCGGGTCTTCAGCTTCCACCGCCTCTGTCGTCACGGCTGCCCCTTCAACCTGAGTGACTGGGGTGGGGTCGGGAACGGAAGCAGTCGCAGCCACGGGTTCATCCGCCGCCAAATCAACCACTTCGGCATCAGTCACCGGTGCGGTCTCAGTTACCGGTGCAGCAGCTTTAGACGACCGCGATCGCTTGACCAAAATCGGGGCCTCCGCGGACGATGAGGCTGCCACGACAGTTTCCGTTGGTGTTACTTCAGCCTCGGTGACCGAAACAGGTTCGTTACTCTCTTCAGGCGCTTTCTCTCCCGGCAACACGACCTGCACAATCGTGTTCTTGGCATCCTTGACCTCTTGAGGACTCAGAACCAAAGGCGAGATCCCCATCACGGCAAAAACGCTTTGCTCTTCAGGCGTCATTTCAACCGTTACTTTTTCCGGCGGGGCTGGGGCCTTGCGCTCATTGCGACCATTACGACCGCGACCGGAGCGATTGCTAGTCGTCGGTGCTGACCCGGCAGTTGCTGGCGTTTCTGGCGATGGCACTGGGTCGGGAACAGGAGTTGGGGTGGGTGTCGGCGTTGGCGCAGTTCTAGCATTATCGCCATTCCGGCCATTGCTGCGGCTCAGCGGCGGCGCATCGCGACGGCGACGGCGACGATTCCCTCGCCCTCCTTTAGATTCCTGATAGTTGGGATGATTGAGCAGATCAAGTTCCTGCAGATCAGAATGAGGTTCGAGATCTTCAGACAAGTTCTCTTTGAGAGATGGATGTGCCCGGTTGCCAAAACTCGCCGACTCGCGGCCGCCCTCAGTCGCGGGGACATCAACGGTTGCCGATTCACCCGGCAAATGGACGAGATGCCCTAAACCACTGCAGGTGGGACAAGGGCGACCAAAGAGTTCGTAAAGATTCTGACCTTGGCGCTTGCGGGTCAGCTCGACCAAGCCGAGCTCCGAAAGTTGAGAAATCTGAGGCCGAGATTTATCTGAGCGCAGGGCACGGTTAAAGGTTTCTAAAACCTGCAGTTGGTCTCGACGAGCATCCATGTCGATAAAGTCAACAATGATGACGCCGGCCACATTTCGTAGTCGCAGCTGCCGAGCGATTTCTTCTGCGGCTTCGCAGTTGGTCCACAAGACAGTCTCGCGCGCAGTTGCCGATCGCGTAAAAGAACCGGAGTTAACGTCAATCACGATGAGCGCTTCTGTGGGCTCAATGATGATGTAGCCACCCGAGGGAAGATCAACACGCGGCTGAATCGCTTCGCGGATAGCCGCATTAACCCGAAAGAATTCCAATAGCGGCACGCGATCGCGGTGATGATCAATCAGCACCCCCGAGGGGATGCGACCGGCATTCCAATTCATCAGATGCTGCTTGACCCGCTTAAGCCCGGTGTGAGAGTCCGTTACGATGCGGTTGACATCCCCGCTGTAGACATCTCGCAGCACTCGCTGGATAAAATCATCATCGCGGTTGAGCAGTTCCGGCGGACGCCGGGTCACCGCCTCCTGCTGCACCGTTTCCCACTGCTTTTGCAGCGATTCCAAGTCCTCAATGATGGCTTCTTCAGGAACGTCCTCCGCTTCCGTCCGAATCAGCAGCCCCATACCAGGCGGCTTCAGCAAAATCGCTAAGGCCCGGAGCCGATTGCGCTCTTGCTCGTTTTGAATTCGCCGAGAGAGGTTGACCCCTTTGCCATAGGGCATGAGCACCAGATAGCGCCCAGGCAAAGTCACATTGCCCGTCAGTCGAGGACCTTTGTTCCCCGTCGGCTCCTTCATGATCTGCACCAGCACCTTTTGCTGGGGAGCCACAAGCTCGGTAATCGACCCCGCCGCTCGCTTCAGTCGTAAAGGCCCCAGATCAGTCACATGCATGAAGCCATTGCGTTCACTGTCACCAATGTTGACGAACGCGGCATCAATTCCGGGAAGTACGTTTTCGACAGTCCCTACATAGATGTCGCCAACCTGGTGAGTCCCGGTAGCAACGATGAGTTCCTGTATCTGGTCTCCTTGAAAAACAGCCGCAATACGATGCTGTTCAGCAATAACGATCTGCTTGGGCATTCAACATCCTCAAAACTCATAAAGACTCTTCTCCTTTCTCTAACGTCACAGGAGAGAATCAGCGAAACAATTCTGTCTTCAAAAGCAACCGGGCCATTTCACAAGCAAATCAGCCGCATCAAAAGCACCAGAACAAAGACCGGCACTCGCAACAAACCATCCTGAGTCGTCCAACAATCTCAGACAGTCATTTGAGTTGGCTTTCCTAGTACCACCAAAATCTTTGTCGAATCTAAAAAATTCTGACAGAAGCCTTTGGTAATGCGTCTGCACAGGCCATAAGCTGCTTGACAACGCTCAAGCCTGAAAGCTCAGTCGCTTCTGTTGGGAGCATTATAGCGCTAGCGAGCCAGAACGAACAGACTGCAGTATCCAGCCGACGCTCTAGCCCTGAATAGGCAATCGCTAAGCGCTATTAACTTTTGTGAAGTAGCTTTGTCAGGCAACTTGCGCGGGTTCTTAGGATGCCGTCAAGACCGGTTCCGGCTTGTTGGATTTTGGTGCCGGTCTGCCCACGTTGGGAGACTCTACGCGGTTAAGCAGCAACACGATGACCGGATAGCGCTTGGGCAGCTCTTTCCGAATCAAGCGGCGCAGTTCTGACTCAATCGCCGATTTCAAGCCATCCTCCTCAAGGCCATTTTTCGACGACCGCTCTCGCAAAATCCGCCCAATTAAATCAGCGACCTTACTCTGAAAGCGCTCAATGTTAAGGGTCTGAGAAATGCCGCGAATATCGACGCTCGGGGGCGTCATGAGCTTCCCATTGCTGCCGACAATCGCCGCCACAGTAATGATGCCGTCTTCAGCCAGCTGTTGGCGATCGCGCAAGGTATTGCGATCAACCACACCCTGACGAGAAGAATCGACTAGCTCAATGCCCGACGGCACCTTGCCAGCGACGCCAATGCTGCTTTGGGTCAGCTCAACAATGTCGCCGTTGTCAATGATGACCATATTTTCAGCCGGTACCCCCATACTTTGGGCGGTCTGCGAATGCTTGACCAACATGCGGTGTTCGCCATGCACCGGTAAAAAGAATTTGGGCCGGGTCAGCGCCAACATCAGCTTCTGATCTTCTTGGGCACCATGACCGGAGACGTGAATGCCCTGATGCTTGCCGTAAATCACCTTGGCGCCCTTCATCATCAACTTATCAATGTTGTTAACGACGGAGATCGTGTTGCCGGGAATCGGGTTAGCTGACAAGACCACGGTATCGCCTTCCCGAATTTTGATGTCACGGTGAGAACCGTTAGCAATGCGAGTCAGCGCCGCCATCGGTTCCCCTTGCGACCCCGTCGTCAAAATCATGACGTCGCGATCGGAGTATTGCCGGAGATTACGCAGGGGTTGAAAGCGATCCTCTTCGCACTTGATGTAGCCCAGGGCCCGCGCATGGGCAATCACGTTGAGCATTGACCGGCCCAGGACAAAGACCATGCGATGATGCTTTTTGGCCAGTTCTAAGATCATATTGACGCGATGCACGGACGAGGAGAACGTCGTCACGATCAAGCGTCCATCTGCCTGAGAAAAGGCCCGATCAAGGTTCGGGAAAACCGATCGCTCGGACGGGGTATGACCAGGCACCTCGGAGTTGGTCGAGTCGCTAATCAAGCAGAGGACGCCTTTTTCGCCATACTCTGCCAGCTTTTGCACGTCGAAATATTCACCATCCACCGGGGTATGGTCAAACTTGAAGTCACCCGTGTGAATCACCACACCCAAGGGGGTATGAATGGCCACGCTGCAGCTATCGGCGATGGAATGGGTATTGCGAATGTATTCCACCATGAAGGATTTGCCGAGTCGAACGACGTCGCGCGGGCGCACAGGCCGCAACTCAGTGCGATCGCTGACCCCAGCTTCCTCTAATTTGCCTTCTAACAGGGCCATAGCCAAGCGGGGGCCGTAAATCACGGGGATGTCAAACTGCTTGAGATGAAAGGCGATACCCCCGATATGGTCCTCATGGCCATGGGTGACAATCATGCCCTTAATCTTGTGCTGGTTTTCGCGCAGATAGGTCACATCGGGCAGCACAATATTGACGCCATGCATGCCATCGGTCGGGAACGCTAAACCCGCATCCAGGAGAATAATTTCATCATTGATCTCAAACACACAGGTGTTTTTGCCAATTTCGTGGAGCCCGCCGAGGGGAATGATTTTGAGTTTTGAATCAGAGTTTTTTTGAGTCATATAGTTTCAGATCGAGTAAAGAGTGCCAAAAATGGCTGTACAGAAAACTTTCGAAAAGCCAGAGAGAACAACTGGCAATGACAAGGGAAAAATGTGGTTCGACTAGGATTAACAGCCTGCCCTGCATGGAAACCAACGCAGCATCGGAGCAGGTGCCGTTAAATCGCCGCCATTAAAGCTGTCCGCAGAGACCTTTGTCGCGGTTCAGGAACAGACAAAACTGAGCTAAGTCAACCAAAGCTGCGGAAACTGAAAGAATTGAAACGTGAGCCATAGGGTACGAAGAAACAGAATAAATGTTGATAAGCAAGGCAGATGAAGTCTATTTGATTGTCAAAAAGCTTTAGCCGGTACGAACCTAAAAATCCCATCATCAAAAGAGCTGCAATAGAGCCTTCAGCTCTTGTTGAACAGCATCGCTCGCCGGCACCAGAGGAGAACGGAGGGAGCCAACTTGCCAGCCCTGCAGCGAGAGCGCCGCCTTGACCGGTATGGGATTAGGCTCTAGGAAAAGTGCTTTGAACAGAGGAAATAAGCTCAGATGTTCCTCAGCTGCTGACCCTATCTTACCCGCTTCAAAGGCTTGAATCATGTTTTGTAGACGATTGCCTACTAAATGGCTAGCAACACTAACAACGCCGCATCCGCCAATTGCCAACAGCGGCAGCGTCAGAGAGTCATCACCAGAGTACAAAGAAAATGTTGACGGCACCTGCGATTTCAAATGACTGGCGTAGTCAAGGTTGCCGCTGGCTTCCTTAATAGCGACGATGTTGGGCACCTCAGTCAAGCGAGCGACGGTGTCAACAGCTAGTCCACAACCAGAACGCCCAGGCACATTGTAAAGCATTACCGGAGAGTCTGGCACCGCTTCGGCGATCGCCCTGAAATGATGATGCAACCCAGCTTGAGGCGGCTTGTTGTAGTAGGGCACCACCTGCAGGGTGCCATCGAGCTGCAGAGCAGCGGCTTTGCGGGTCGCCTCGATCGCCTCCTGGGTCGAGTTAGAGCCCGTGCCGGCAATGATTTTGGCGCGATCGCCCACCGCTGATTTGACACATTTAAATAGCTGAAACTCTTCATCCCACGACAGAGTCGGCGATTCCCCCGTCGTGCCACAGACCACCAAGCCATCACTGCCGTTATCGACCAGATGAGCCGCGAGCGCTTCTGCCACCGAGTAATTGACACTGCCGTCATCCGCAAAGGGCGTCACCATGGCGGTCAATACTCGTCCGAAATATCCCACGCTGACACAATCCTTTCTCAGTTCAAGAGTGCTTTAAAGGCAAGCGCCGGTGCAATCGACTCAACCCTCCGGCTAGGGTCAGCAATACGATAGCAACCATCAGGCCGGAACACCATAGCCTCCAGGGACTGAATATTCGCTAAGTGGGGGGCATCAGCGAACAACACAATCTGATGGAACCCACCTGTCCGCCTCTCTCCACCAATTAAGCGAGGGGCTGAAACTGCGGCAGTACGGACCTTGAGGACTAACGGCTCATAGCCCCCAGGGTCGTCTTTGCCAGCGGGCACTCAGACTGGCAACGCTGCCTCTGAATTCACGACAGCACCGAGGCGGTGGGCTTGAGCCACTGCTTTTGCACAAGCAGCTCAGCAATTTGCACCGCATTGAGGGCGGCGCCTTTGCGAATTTGATCGCCGCTCAGCCACAGCTCTAAGCCGTTGGGATGAGAGAGATCTTGACGAATACGTCCCACGAGGACGTTGTCTTGACCACTGGCGTCTTGAGGCATCGGAAAATAGTTCGCCTGCCAATCTTCGACCAGGGTGACTCCGGGCGATTCCAGCAGCGCTGCGCGCGCCCGGGCCGGGGCAAAAGGCGCCGCAAACTCTAGGTTAATGGCTTCAGAATGCGCCCTTAAGACAGGCACCCGAATGCAGGTGGCGGTAATCCGTAGCGTCGGCTCGGCAAAAATCTTGCGCGTCTCGTTCACCATTTTCATCTCTTCTTGGCAGTAACCCGCCTCATCAAGTGGCGAATTGTGAGGGAAGAGATTGAACGCCAACGGATAGGGAAACGCCTTGGTGGGGGGCTCAGTGCCCGCCAAAATCGCTTGGGCTTGTTCCTTCACCTCAGCCATCGCTTGCGCCCCAGCCCCACTGGCCGATTGGTATGTCGCCACCACTACCCGCTGAATGGGTTGAATCTGGTGCAGTGGCCAAATAGCCAACGCCATTAGAATAGTTGTGCAGTTGGGATTGGCGATGATGCCCTGGTGATCAGCAGCGGCCTGCGGGTTAACCTCAGGTACCACCAGCGGCGTTTGCGGCTCCATCCTAAAGGCGCTGGAATTATCAATCACGACGGCTCCAGCGGCAGCGGCTTTGGGTGCCCACTCGCGGGAGATACTCGCTCCGGCAGACACCAGCACCACATCTACATCGTCAAAGGCGCGATCGCTCAAAGCCTGCACAGTGATCGACTGATCGCGGAACAACAGCGTCTTCCCAGCAGATCGGGGCGAAGCCAACAGTTTTAGTTCAGCCACGGGAAACTGACGCTCTGCCAGCAATGTCAATAGCTCGGCCCCAACGGCCCCAGTCGCCCCGACAATCGCTACCCGATATCCTTCAGACCTCATTGTGTTCTCCTTGAAATTCTCAATTTTTCCGACAGGGCTACTAGATACAGCGCCCGCTGACGCTCCCCACCAAGAACCTGGCATGGTCTCCCATCCATCCTTCAGGCCTCCGAGCGCATCCTGAAATCGTCTCATTTTTTGAGCAACTGAATCTTAAAAGATGCCGCTGAGAAGCGAGGTGTAGTTGCCACGTGAATGCAGTATGATAACTAACTGCCGTTAAATTTCAACAGCTCTAGTACTCAGAACGACCTTCCTTTTGCAGGGGTGTTCTTTTAAATTTTCAACGATATTGCACAGGAAGTAGGACTCTTCATGAAAGTTACTCAAGAACAACTGCCCGACAGTCAAGTGGGGCTAGAAATTGAAATCCCCGCTGAGGTTTCTAAGCAAACCTATGAGAAAGTCCTACAAAAGCTGATCAAAACCGTGCGGATTCCGGGATTTCGCCCCGGCAAGGTGCCCCGTCAGGTGTTTCTGCAGCGATTTGGCACGGCACAAATCAAGGCCACCGCGCTCGAAGAACTGGTACAAACGGCGGTTGAGCAGGCCATCAAGCAAGAATCCATTGAGGCGATCGGCAATTATCAACTCACCTCTGAGTTTGAAGAGCTGATTCAGCAATACAGTCCCGGTGAGGTGCTGACCTTTCAAGCCTCAGTAGACGTGCCGCCTCGGGTCACATTAGCCCAGTACACCGGCTTGAGCGTGCAGGCCGAAGAGATCAAATATGACGACAGCCAAGTCGATGAGGTGCTGGAGCAATATCGGCTCAATTTGGCCACTCTAGTGCCGATTGAAGATCGCGGCGCGCAAATGGGGGATGTGGCTGTCATTGACTTTGCGGGCAAGATTGAGCAGGCTGATGGCACCTACGAAGCCTTTGAAGGCGGTAGTGCCGAAGACTTTCAGCTAGAGCTCAAGGCAGGGGGCTTTATCGACGGATTTGTCGAAGGCATGGTGGGCCTGACGCTGGACGAAACCAGAGAGCTCAACCTGACGTTTCCCGAGAGCTATCCTCAAGAAGACTTAGCCGGTAAGGCAACACAATTTACTGTCACCCTGAAGGAACTCAAAGAGAAAGAATTGCCTGAGCTCGATGACGATTTGGCCGAAGAAGTGAGCGAGTTTGAAACGTTAGCAGAGCTCCGCACTTCTCTGGAGGAGCGTTTTCAAACCGAGGCCAGCGACAAAACTGAAAGTAATCAATTCGAAGCACTCTTAGATGAGCTGCTAAAGCATTTGGAAGCGGAGATTCCGGAAACTCTGATTCGGCGCGAGGCGAACCACCTGGTACAACAGGCTGCGGTGCAGCTCAGTCGCCAGGGCATTGACATCAACAAGATGCTGACCGCCGAGATTGTCGAGAACATGCGCGATCGCTCTCGGCCCGAAGCCATTGATCGGCTCAGACGCACCTTGACGCTGGGCGAGGTGGCCAAGCAAGAATCCGTCACGATTGACGAAGCCGACCTTAAGGCCCGGATGGCTGAAATGATGGCGGAGGTCAGCAATCCCCAAGAGGTTGATCAAGACCGC
Source organism: Cyanobacteria bacterium J06626_4 (assembly GCA_038523235.1). Lineage (GTDB taxonomy): Bacteria > Cyanobacteriota > Cyanobacteriia > Phormidesmidales > Phormidesmidaceae > Halomicronema. Next base: position 35,034 of record JBCBJQ010000025.1, on the reverse strand, counting down.
TTGCAAGAAGTCGTCAATGAAGAGCTGCTCCAGGAAAAGATCTTGAAGTGGCTGGTGGCGAATAACACCGTAGAGCTGGTGCCAGAGGGCACTTTAACCGCCGCTGAAGCGGCGGACGCTGAAGCCACCGAGAGCGAAGCGGTATCCGCATCTGCTGACGCACCGACCACGATTGAAGCCGAAGCGACGCCCGTTACAGAAGTGATTGAGCCAGAGTCGACGCCCGCACCGGCAGTCGATGAAGCCCCTGACGCAGAACCGGAAACAGCGGCGGCGGCGCCAGAAGAGGCCGCAGCACCGGCAGACGAGACGTAGTCCTCCAGCGGTAATGGGTAGCCAGATCTCACTAGCCGATGGATTTACCTCGGCGCTGAGACCTGGCTCATAAAACTCAAAGATTAATGAAGCCAAAGAACTGCCATAACTGCCAAACTGTTCTAAACTTTGGGCGGAAACGCGGCAGGTTTCTGAGTAGCCGATTCCTGGCTTCTCAGGTACGCTTGTCGAGGCTTGAGGCATAATGTTGTTCAGAGTCACTGCCAAGATTTTGGTAGGGCTTCTCAGCTTTTGAGATGCTTGCGATGAACGGGTGAAGCGTAGACACAGGTTTCGTCACCCAGGAGCGGAGCAACCTTTGAAAAGCATTGACGTCAGAAAATTAACCGGTTGAATGGTGTTGCAATCTTTAACAAACCACCCTGTCTCTAGTCAAAATCTTCTTTCCCAAGGGCTCCACAACATGCTGCCGATGGTGGTAGAGCAGTCGGGGCGCGGCGAACGGGCATTTGACATCTACTCGCGCTTGTTGCGAGAACGCATCATCTTTTTGGGCACTCCGGTAAATGACGCAATCGCGGATGCGATCGTGGCTCAGCTCTTGTTTTTGGATGCCGAAGAACCCGAAAAAGATGTCCAAATCTATATCAATTCGCCGGGGGGGTCGGTGACGGCAGGGATGGCGATTTACGATACGATGCAGCAAATTCGCCCTGATGTCGTGACCATCTGTTTTGGCTTGGCCGCTAGTATGGGCGCGTTTCTGCTCACTGGTGGGGCTCCTGGTAAACGGTTGTCACTGCCGAGTGCGCGCATCATGATTCACCAGCCGCTGGGGGGTGCTCAAGGTCAGGCCGTTGACATCGAAATTCAGGCCAGGGAAATCCTTTATCACAAACAGCGCCTGAACGAGCTCATCGCCCACCATAGTGGACAGCCTTTAGAGCGCATCGAGGCCGACACTGAGCGTGACTTTTATATGTCGGCGGAAGAAGCAAAGAATTACGGTTTGATCGATCAAGTGCTTGAACAAGACTCATTGACCATGGCTACGGCGGCTGCGGCATCGCAATAGGGGTACACCATGTCTAAGTACGACTCCCATCTCAAATGTTCTTTTTGTGGTAAATCACAAGAGCAGGTTCGGAAACTGATAGCCGGCCCTGGGGTCTATATCTGTGATGAATGTGTAGACTTGTGCAACGAAATCTTAGATGAGGAGCTGTTTGATTCTGGGGCCACAGTGCCGCAGTCAGTGCCCCGGCGCGAGCAGACGCCCGAACGACGGCGTACCCCTTCGCCGATCGCCTTCAACCAGGTGCCCAAACCGCGCGAGATCAAGAACTATCTCGACGAGCATGTAATTGGTCAAGACGAATCCAAGAAGGTGCTGTCAGTGGCAGTTTATAACCACTACAAGCGCTTAAGCCATCTGCAAAGTCAAGGCGACAATGCGGATGAAGGGCTTGAGATTCAGAAAGCCAATATTCTCCTCATTGGCCCCACTGGTTCTGGTAAAACGCTGCTAGCCCAGACGCTGGCGAGAATTCTCGATGTGCCGTTTGCCGTAGCAGACGCCACCACGCTGACCGAAGCGGGCTATGTCGGCGAAGATGTGGAAAACATTCTGCTGCGATTGCTGCAGGTCGCCGATTTAGACGTGGAAGAAGCCCAGCGCGGCATTATCTACATCGACGAGATTGACAAGATTGCTCGCAAGAGTGAGAACCCCTCGATTACCCGGGACGTCTCGGGCGAAGGGGTGCAGCAAGCACTGCTGAAGATGCTGGAAGGAACCGTCGCCAACGTGCCTCCTCAAGGGGGGCGTAAGCATCCCTACCAGGACTGCATTCAAATCGACACTAGCAATATTCTGTTTATTTGCGGTGGGGCGTTTGTCGGTCTCGACAAAATAGTGGAGCAGCGCGTGGGCAAGAAATCCATGGGCTTCATTCAACCCGGCGACAGTCAGTCCTCACGCGAGAAGCGCACGGCAGATATTCTGAAGCAGTTGGAACCCCAGGATCTGGTCAAATACGGCTTGATCCCAGAGTTTATTGGCCGGATTCCAGCCACGACGGTGGTTGATCCCCTGGATGAAGACATGCTCGTAGCCATCATGACCGAGCCGAAAAATGCCCTGGTCAAACAGTTCCAAAAACTGATGGGTATGGACAATGTGCAGCTTGAGTTTAAGCAAGATGCCGTGCGCGCGATCGCCCGCGAGGCCTATCGCCGGAAAACGGGAGCCCGTGCCCTGCGCGGTATTGTTGAGGAACTGATGCTCGAAGTCATGTACGAGCTACCCTCCCGCAAGGATGTGAAGCGCTGCATGATTACCCGTGAAATGGTCGAACAACGCTCCACGGCTGAGCTGCTATTGCACCCTTCCTCTTTGCCCAAGCCTGAGTCTGCCTAACGCGCCACAAGATGCCCTACGTTTCAGTTGCTGACGTTGACCACTACTACGAATGGGTTACCGAAACGGGGGATGCAGAACCTGGCGGCAAGCCGGTTATGGTCTTTATTCACGGTTGGGGGGGCTCCTGCCGCTACTGGCGTTCCACGGCTCGGGCCCTTAGCTCCCAGTTTGACTGTCTGCTCTATGACATGCGGGGGTTCGGGCGATCGTACATTGCTGCCGAAAATCGCGAGACGGTTTTGGCACGGGGCTATGAGCTTGAAACCTTTGCCGATGATCTGGCCGCACTCCTAGATACGTTTAATTTAGAGACGGTGTGGTTGAACTCCCACTCGACCGGCGCTTCCGTCGCCGTTTTCTTTTTAAACCAGTATGGCCATCGCGTTGAGCGGGCGATTCTGACCTGCAACGGCGTTTTTGAGTACGATAAAAAATCCTTTGAGGCATTTTATAAATTTGGCGGCTACGTTGTGGGCTTCCGTCCGGCTTGGCTCAAGCGAATTCCCCTGGCTCCTCGCGTGTTTATGTCTCGTTTTCTCAGCAGTCCGATCCCCGCTGCTGAAAAAGTCGCTTTTCTTGAAGATTATTTAGAAGCCGATGGCGATGTGGCCTTAGGGACGGTCTACACTGCGGTGAGTAAGCGGGCGACCGAAGTGATGCCCGCCGCCTTTAGACAGATCACCGTACCAAGTTTGCTGGTGTCAGGACAGTACGACCAGATCACGCCCGCAAAGTTGGGTAAGGCGGCAGCAGATTTGAATCCTGAGGCAATTAAATACGTCGAAATCGGCAATACGGGACACTTTCCGATGCTAGAAGCGCCACAAATTTACCTCAAAGAAGTCCAGGCCTTTCTCAAAGCTGCTTAGGGGTTAGCCACGATGACAGCCCATAACCCGTAGGCAAAAAAACCACTGGACAGCGGTACGGTGAGGTTGTCGATGCCCCATTTTGAGAACGACTCCAACAGCGTTGCCGACAAGGCCACAATCAGGGCGATCGCGCCCATCGTCAGGGTAAAGCCATACACGCTGCCTAAGACCAGCCATCCCGCCGCGAAGCTCACCAGAGCCATCGCGCTGGTGCCTTCCCAACTCTTTTTCATCTCCCAGACCTGATAGGGATGACGACCGATTGACTGTCCCACCAGGGCCGCCATGCCATCGCCCCAGGTCATGGTCAAAATGCCGAGTACGGCGAATTCAGGCAGCCCCTGCGGCCAAAAGGTGGCGGTCAAAACACCAATACTGACAGCATAAAAAAAGGTGCCGAGACTGGTGCGACCAACGCTGTTGATGCCGGGCAAGATGGGCAACCAGTAGGAGAGCAACGCCACTAGACTGAAGGCGATCGACGCCATAATGCCCATCCAGGTTGGGGTTTGTAGCCACCAGGCCAGCAAAATCACATTGCCCGCCCCAATATGCACGATTTTGCGAGTGATTTCGCCAGAAACGGAGTGCGTCAAATACAGCCCCTGAGAAATTAAGCCGACCACTCCTAACCAGGCTGCCACCAGCCCGATCTGGAGTACGGGTAACGGCCACCCTGTAAAATTTAGTAAGGCCTCAAGCAAGATAATTCCTCACCGCTGTGCCCTCACTCTACCGTTTTTGGGGCGGGCTAGAAACGGGCTGAGGAGCCTGTTGCCAAGGCTTTTCTTCACCATAGACGGTGACGCTCAAACGCTGTCACCAGCGGCGACTGAGTTCGATAAACTGATATCGGCGATTCTTTATCACCGACAACGACAGTACAAGGCATGGCAGAGAGATTACAAAAAGTGTTGTCAGGCTGGGGCATTGCCTCCCGTCGCCACGCCGAAAATCTGATTAAAGCGGGGCGAGTATCCGTCAACGGTCAGGTCGCCGAACTGGGACAAAAGGCCAACCCTGAGCACGATCGCATTCAACTCGATGGTCAAGAACTGAATGCTCAAAATCACCCTGAAAGCCACTACTACCTGCTGAATAAACCTTTAAGAGTCGTCTCAACCTGCCATGATCCGCAAGGTCGGAAAACAGTTCTAGCGTTTTTGCCCCCTAACGTTGTTCACAATCAAGGCATTCATCCGGTGGGACGGCTTGACTACAATTCAACCGGAGCGCTGTTGCTGACAAATGACGGCGATCTCACCTATCGGTTGACGCATCCGCGCCATCATTTCCCTAAAATCTATCGGGTGATGGTGGCCGGTCAACCCAGTGCAGCAACGCTCGATCACTGGCGGCGCGGGGTCAGGTTGGGCGATCGCCCAACCCAACCCGCCCAAGTCACTATCGTGCCCCCTGCGAGCCCTCATCAGACCGAACTCGAAATCGTGCTTTGGGAAGGGCAAAATCGCCAAATTCGCCGGACTGCCGAACAGCTAGGTCATCCGGTCAAGCAATTGCATCGCCTCGCTGTGGGGCCGATCTCCCTAGGCGACTTAGCGCCCGGCAAAATTCGGCCGCTCACCCGACCGGAACTGAAGCAGCTAAGGCAGGTATCCACCCAAACTTCTGCGCCCAGTAATGTCACAGAATCGTAATTTTGGTGGATACTAGGCATGTCGTAATTTTTGTTTATAGAAGTCACGTTATATATTGAGTTTGCGTCTTCAGAAGGCTTAATGAAGAAACTGTCACCCGATAATCACCAGCTCTACCACGATCAGTTGGTTCATATTGGTCAGATCTTGCGAGGCACTCGCGAGACCAAGGGCATGTCCTACGAAGATTTGACCGAACAAACTTTGATTCGTCTGAGTTTACTCAAGGCGCTTGAGGTGGCTGATGTCAGTCAACTACCGGAGCCGGTCTATACCCGAGGGCTGATCCGTCGCTACGGCGATAGCTTAGGGCTTGATGGAGAAGCGCTGGCCATTCAATATTCCACACCGGCGACAGCGACGGTGGCCTCTCGTTCATTTTGGCGGCTGCCGGTAACGCCTCAATTGCGTCCAGTGCATCTGTACCTGACTTACATCGTGCTGATTGGGATTGCGATTAGTGCCCTGTCCTATACGTTTCAGCGCATGAACTATCAGAACAGCACGCTGCCGGTCTTAGAAGGGGAAGTCGCCGAAGAAGCCACACTACCCGAAGCGGGAGCTGGCACGGCGGAAGAGGCCTCGCCGACAGAAGCGACCTCACCGACAGCAGGGATTGATTCCCCCATTCGGGTGGCGGTCGAGCTGCAGGGGCAGTCTTGGATTCGCGTGACCACCGACGGCCAGGTTACTTTTGAAGGCATCTTAAAGGAAGGCGCAACTCAAGTTTGGACGGCAGAAGAACAGCTCAAAATCCGCGCGGGGAATGCGGGCGGCGTCATGGTGTCTTTTAACGAAGGGAATTCTCAACTGTTGGGACAACCGGGCATGGTCGCTGAAGCGGTTTATCCGCCCAACACGGCCAGTTTGACGCAACCTCAATAGTGGCTAGGCGATCTCCTCATAACTCGGGCAGTCGTAGAGGATGACCCGACACTCTTGCTTGATTGCTGACCGAATCGCTCAAACAACGCGATACAGGTAGGTAGCCATACATAAACATTGCTGTAGGGTGTGTTGTGGCGACAGCCCAACGCACCACCAGGGTTGGCTTTGGTGCGTCACACTAGGCGATGACACACCCGACGATAATTAGAGCTTTCTACTTATAAAACCGCAGTTCGATTAGCTCATTCCAGATGACTGAAATCACTATCTGGTGAGCTTTTTAACTCCGACTTCCGTAGGGCCTTGCACTTCTTGAAGGGTATTCTGCATTCCGAATTCTGCTATGGCAGTCGCCAGTTTGATTAGGGCCATCCTGCAGAGCCACTTGGCGGATGCGCTAAGGATTCAGAGCGCTCCTAGGAGATTTCTCGAAATAAAAGTACCGGCACTGTGGTGCGTGACGCTTCGCTAACCGCACCCTACGAGCTGCTTGCCAAATTCTTCAAAACACTCCCTGCCCCTGAACTCCCCTACCGATTCAGGAGTATTGCAGTGGGCAGCGACATCAGTTGGCGCGCTGCCAGAGTCGAATCACTTCGTTTACCAGGGTGCGATCGGGCGGTGCCGTGGCCTGAATCGCAGGCTCGGGCTCGACACCGGGGATATTCTGGCTCCAGGGGCTGTTGGGAACATCGGTCAAGGCCACATCAGGATTGAGCGGTCGAAAGCCATGCTGCACAAACACGGCCTGCTGTTCCGGCGCGATCAGAAAGTCGATGAACTGCTGACCAGCTTGGGCTTCGGCGGCACTGACATCACGGCGGGCGATCGCGGCAGTAGACACCGTCTCAATGGTGGGATCAAGGTAGTAAATCTGATAGGGAGCACCCTTGCTTTGTTGAGCTTGCTGCCAGCGATACAGCGCAATGCTTTCGTAGACGATGGCGATATCGGCGTCATTGGGGCCGCGAGCGATGAATTCCTGCAGCAGAATGTCGGTAGACCGGGGGGGCTGGTAGACTGACCGTTTAACCAGAGCAAACAACGTTTCGACCTCAGCAGTATTGAGGTTGGCTAGGGTGAGCGTCGGGCTGTTGAGCTTGGCCTGTGACCAGAGCGATAAGGCCAGCTGACCACTGTTCGATCGCTCGGGGTCAGTGGTGACCAGGTCAAAGCTGCCCCAGTCGCCATTGCCGCCGAGGGCTGACCAATTGCCCTGGGTCACCGCAGATTCCAGCCGCGACCACTGAAATTGATTGTTCGGAAATAGCGCCTGGCCGCGCTCTGGCCAGGCCACGGCCACCAGCATCGTTTTGGCAATCGGCTGGGGCGCATCATAAAACGGCTCGTCGCCGTATTGCGTGCCCCATCGCTGCGCCAGTTCGTCGAGCAGCTGACCGTTCGCGGGAATTAGCACCGTCGGCGTAAAGTCGTTTTGATCGTCCAAATAGTTGTTGACCAAGTCTTGAGAGCCCTGCAGCTCGATTTGCAGATCAAGGTTGGGGTTGGCCGCTTCGAAGCGCTGTTCGAGCACCGCCAACGGTTCCTGCAGCTCCGAACCGCTGACTACGGTCACCGTTCGATTTACGCCTGGCAGCGGCACGTAGGCCAGCCCGAAAGCCCCGATCGCGATCGCGGCCGAAGTTGCCATTCGAAAAGCCGGTTTCATCAATTCCATCTCCGCATAGTATGTCCGACCATCACGCTGCCGTGAACCGGCCGAGCCGCCCTTTATTGAGGCGTCATCAGCACGTCCATGCTCTCTTGCATGTTGTTGAGTTCTAGGCCCAGTTCCCGCAGTTCATCCGTCTGGCGGTCGCTGTCGAGATCCGCCGAGCGCAGCTTGTTTTGCAACTGTTGTAAGATACCCCCCGCATCGACAATCAAGGTGGATAGATTCACCACCTGGGCTTCGCGCGCGTCTTGCCCCTGTTGGGCCAGTTGTATATTGCGCTCTAAACTGGCTGCCAACCGCTGCCACTGTTCACTGGCCACGCCGGTGCTGGTGCGCTGCTTGTGCTGCGCTTCTCGCAGCTGTTGGGTCAGATTCTCGACCGATAGCAGTGACCCCCGGCGACTTAGGCGAGTGGCCAATTCGTCCAGCTTGGCAGGCAATTCACGGGTGTGATCGCAGGCGTACTGCACGATGCCTAGCAGCTCGACCTGGTGAGTTTCGGTCAGCAGATTCAGCGACTCGGCCTGCAAGTCGTTGGCCTGCTTGGCCAGCCGTTGCGCCCGCTCCTTGGCCTGCAGCAGTTCGGTCTCTAAGCCAGGGTTGTCGAGCCCCAGTGACTCGGGCTCACGCCCCTTAAGCACGGCAGCTCCGGCGGTGGCGATCGCCACTGCCCCCGGCAGCGCCACCAAGTTGGGCAACCGCAGCAGCCGTACCCCCGCCACCAAAAAAACGCCGCCCGCCAGCACCGCTAGGGGATACGCCAAGGGATTGGTGAGTTTCATGGGCATCCGCTAAAACTCCAGCTGAATATCTTGCATCAGACGCGCGATCGTATCGGGGTCGCCCTTTGCATAGTAACCGCCCGTAGACTCCGAAATTTGGGTCAACACATCGGGGTTGAAATCACCTTCGTCGCCATAGCCCACGGTAAAGAACGCAATCCGCTCGTCAGTTGAGAAGTCCGATTCTTTCAAACTCGTGAGCAGACTGTCAAACGGCACCCCGGAGCCTGAATCTTCTCCATCCGTCAGCACGAGTACCGCATTGATGGCATTTTCTCGCAGGTTGGCACGCAGCCAACTCTGAGCGTCTAAAGACGCGTCATAGAGGCGAGTGCCGCCCTCTGCCTGCAGGCTATTGATAAAGTCGAAGCCCCGCTGCTGCCCCGCTGGTGTGCCATCCGCCAAAACCGGTGGCCGAATCGCTTCATCAAAGTCAATCAAGGCCACCTGATCATTCGGCCCGAGGGTATTGATATAGGTTTGCAGCGTGTTTTGCACGGCAGGTAGTTTGTTACCTTCCATCGAGCCGGAGGAATCCACCACGATCACCACGAGGGAAGGCTTTTTGGCAAAATCGGCCCAGGCGGTAATCATCTCGTCCACCACGGCAGCTTCGGGCGGGCGATAGGAATCATAGCTAGCGTTGGGGTCAACCCCAAATTCCGGCCCAAACTTGCTGCTGAGTGCAACTTCTGGACTGCCCGGACGCAGCCCTAAATCGGTCGCTAGCGCCTGAATTTCTGAAGTTTGCAGATAGTCGAGAAATTCGGTAGCGGCGGCTTGCTCGACCGCATCAACCCAGGGCGCATTCAGCAAAATTCCGCGCATATTGGAGGTAAAGGTCGCCGGTGGATAAACGGCCACATATTTGGGTTGGCCCGCCTCTAATTGGGTATTCGCGGCGATCACCGATGACTCATACACCGACCCGATAGAGGCCCAAAACGGGCCGTTAGTCGCCATTGCCCTGGCAAGGGAGCTGGTCGAGGTGCCGTAGCGCGTGATCTTTTCCTGAATTTTTTGGATATCACCCTGGTAGGTGGTGACATCGGCAGCAGTTAGCGTTTCAGGACGTTTGCCCGACACCGAGGCAAACTGCGCGACCAACGTCTGCAGGCCAGAGTTTGAGCGCGTGGGCGCAGTGTGCACGTAATGAATATTTTGCGGCGGACTGGCGGCGTCGAGATCTTGATGGGTTTGCGCCTGAGTCAGCGCGACAAAAAGGTCATCCACCGACTGCAGACTCGGGGCCAAATCTTCTCGCACCATAAACACCATGGGGCTGTAGGCCAGCAGCGGGGCATCAGGAATTGGCGGGACGTAGTCAGCTCCGGGTACTGCTTGCTGCAGCTGATAAAGCAGCTGGCTGTGGTAAATTTCACCATCCACTGAGATCAGCGTCGGCAACCCCGCCGCGTCAGTCTCCAAAGTTCCCGACTGCGATTGCTGTGCGTAGGCAAGCACCTGGGCAACGACATCGCCGCTGCCCGCCGCCTCACAGCTGATGTAAAACGCTTCCCCTGACTCTAAGGCGGGGCTGTTGGCATTAAACCGTTCAGCCGCTTGGTCACAGAAGTCATGGAGAGCACTGCCCACTAAGACATTGACCTCCACACCTTGGCCACCCCCCAAACCGCCGCCAGACCCATTACAGGCCGTCAAGCTGCCTAAGGTGAGGGTGATCGCCGTCGTTCTTAATACAGAATTACTAAATGTCCGCATGAATTTTGGGTGTCATAAACAATACCGCACAGTCGCCTAGGCCACAGCAAAGGCCCTCAAAACCGTGACGCAGATGCCACAGCCCAGCGCCTTGAGAAAGCAATGACCAACAATGAAAAAACACTCATTAAGATACTGTTGCCCATGTTGAGACTGATGAATTAAATCGCCCTGATGGGCCACTAACGTCATCCCAGAATGCCCAAAACCAGCCTAATGCAGTCGTCTAAGCACCATCTCAGACAGGCTTCATACTGATTGTTGCAGGCGATAATGGCGGTCATGAGGCCCTCGTTCATCAGCATGAAGCCCAAAAGTTAAGTTCAGGTCAACAGGGCGGCGCTGGAGTTAGCTACAGCTTACAAACTGGCGATTACTTATAAAACGCCCATGATGAGGCTGTGCCAAAATCCGCGCCTTGGTTTGGACAGCAAGGACTGGCTCAGGTAAACGATCGCGTTGAGGCTCAAGGGTCAGTCTCAAATTCTTGAAAAGTTGACTGCAGCAATGCCAAATCGGGCGAGCGCACCAGGCCAGAAATAAACGGCCCAATGCCTAAAAAATCTGCCAGCCGGTGGCTGTCTGACCTTAAATCAGAGGATTGAAATTTTGAGATGGCTCAAATGGCCGATTCGTCGGCACCGCCTTGAGACGACTGAGTTACCAGGCTAGCCAAATCGGTTTGTCCCAGCTCCAGCCAGCCAGCAGCCGATAACGCGGCCTCTGGCGCAGGCGCAGTACTCAGGGGCCGCCAGAGGCGCTGAGTACTCTGCCAGAGCAGCGGCAGGGCGCTGACCCCAATAAAACTGGCGACGACGGCACCAATCACAATATCGGCCCAGAGCCACTGCAAAAAGGTGACCGCGATCGCCGCCAAAATGGCTCCAACCGACCCCAATAAATCCGCCAAGATATGCAAAAACATGCCGCGCAGATTCAGATTTTGCCGCATATCGCCGTGCAGCCAGTACAGATTAAGCCCATTCACCAGCAGCCCCAGCAAAGCGGTAATCAGCATCGGCAGGCTCAAAATTTCAGTGGGTTGTCCCTGCCAGTGGGCGAGGGCCTCGCGGCCAATCCAAGCGGCCATCGCCAATAACGCCAGCCCATTAATCAGCGCCGCCACGAGTTCTAGCCGGTGGCTACCCGGTGCCTTGACGGGCGATCGCTGAGCCAAGGCGGCCGCCACGATGGCCAGCCCCATCGCTAGGCCATCCGTCAGCATATGGCCCGAATCAGCCCGCAACGTCAGGCTATGGCTCAAGCTCGCCACCCACAGCTCGATCCCCGCAAACAGCGTGACACTCACCATGACGAACCCCAGCCACCGGAGCTGACGGGGCGCTGGCTGACAGTCTTGACAATGCAACAAGGGTTTCACAGAGGCGGTCACAGGCTCAATAATTTGGCTTAAGAATACCCGATGTCAGGAAAGATAGAGCGATTTGTAGTGGTTCATTGCCCACGGAGCATGATCGCGCCATATTCTAGCCAGGATGGCAGACTCCTTACCTGACAATTCAAATTCAGACCGCGACTCAGGCCTGAAAGTTCCCTAGCAGGTCGCGATGGCACCTTGATCTCCAGCGAGTTGTATCGCTCTTGAGACGAAGCGATCGCCCGATAACCGGAGATTTCATCAGATATGACTGAAGCAGAATGTTAAACTGGCATCTGCGCTTTAGTAGGACTGCTGCCCCCGATGCCTAAGCGGGTCTTATTTATTAGCAACGGTCACGGTGAGGACAACCACTCTGCCTACGTTATTCGTACGCTGAAAAAGCTGGCTCCCGAAATTGACATTGCTGCTATCCCCATTGTGGGTGAAGGAAACGCCTATCGTCGCTTGGACGTCCCCATTTTGGGGCCAACTCAGGTGCTGCCCTCGGGCGGGTTTACCTACGTCAATCGGTGGCTCTTGCTAAAAGATATTCGAGCCGGACTGTTAGGGTTGAGCTGGCGGCAGATCAAAGCCCTGCGTCACCATGGCCCCCAGTTTGATCTGGTGCACGCCACCGGTGATTCGGTGGGCCAAACCTGCGCATATCTAACTCAAAGACCGTTTATCTCTTTTATTTCGTGCTTGTCGGCCCTCTATGAAGGCCATTTGCAAACGGACTTTGTGATGCGCTTTGTGGTGCGATCGCCCCGCTGTCGGGCCATTATTACCCGCGATCCTCACACCGCCGAAGACCTGAGCCAACAAGGTTTTGAGAAAGTCCACTACGGCGGCATTCCCTCCCTCGACTGGCTGCTGCCGGAGGGGAAAGATCTATCGCTAAAGCCCGACGTGCCGATGGTGGCGCTGCTGCCCGGTTCGCGCATGCCCGAAGCCGTGCGGAATTTCAAGCTGCAGATGCAGTTCGTCGCAGAAGCAGCGCAATTGATGGGCGATACCGTTCAGTTTCGGGCGGCATTGGTACCGGCTCTGATGGCGGCAGTGCCAACGTTGGCGACAGAGGCGGGCTGGCAGTATGAATCAGGCCGACTCTTTTGTCCTCAAGACAACGGCGCGATCGCAGAAATTCTCTGCTACGATAACGCCTTCAACGACATTGTTTGCCACACCACCTTAGTCATCGGCATGGCCGGGTTGGCCGTCGATCAGGCCGTGGCTTTAGGCAAGCCGGTCATTCAAATTCCGGGAGAAGGGCCACAGTTCAATTACGCCTTTGCCGAAGCCCAAGACCGCTTGCTCGGGCTGTCTGCCCAAACTATTGGCCAAGCTCCGGCTGACCAATCCACCCTCCGCGAAGCCGCGCACTGTCTGCAAAAAACGCTGGCCGATCAAGACTATCTCACCGCCTGCATCGATCATGGTCGGGCTCGCCTCGGCACGCCGGGCGCTTCTGAACGCATTGCTCAACTCATTTTAGATAACCTGGCTGCTGATACCGTCGCCCCAGCGGCTGAGGTCATCGAGCCCAAACGAGGAACGATCACACCGTGACCCCTGCTGCGCCCCGCCGGCAATCAAGCTACCGACAGCTGATGCCCTTTATCAAACCGCATCTGAGTCGGTTTTTGATCGGGTTTGTTTGCATTTTGGGGTACGTGTTATCGACGGTAGCTCTGCCCTACCTAGCCGGCCAGGTGGCGCTCTACATGGGTCAAGGCAACGTTGAAGAGATGGCCTACTGGCTGGGCCTAGCTGGGGTGATTTTCCTGATCCGCAGCGTTTTCCAATATTGGGAAAACATCATCATGATCCGGGCGTCGCTCGACGTGACGCTGGACTTGAGAACAGGAATTTATGCTCACCTGCAGCGGCTAGGGCTTGATTATTACGAACGCAGTAAAACCGGTGACCTGAGCTATCGCCTGACGGAAGACATTGATCGCATTGGCGAGGTGATGCACAAAATGTCGCAGCAGTTTGTCTCCTGCGTGCTGCAGCTCATCGCCATTCCGATCTACATGCTGTATCTCAACTGGCAGCTGACGGTAGCGGGCCTCGTCATTGCGCCGCTGATGGCCTGGCTCATTGGAGAATTTGGCAATCGCTTACTCAAACTCTCGCGCCAAAGTCAGAGCCAGATTTCGAGCCTATCCGCGTTGCTCACCGAAGTCTTTGGCAGTATGCGGCTGGTGCAGGCCTTTGCCGCCCAAGAATTTGAACAGCAGCGGTTTGATCAAGAGGCCATCCACAATCGCAATGCGCGCTATCGCGCCGAACAGCTTAAGGCCCTACAGTATCCCATCGTCGGCTTTCTAGAAGCGATTGGGATCATGTTTCTCTTCTTTCTTGGCGGCTGGCAAATTGCCGAGGGCAATCTCACACCGCAGGCGCTGGTCAGCTTTTTGGCCGCGATCGCCCTGCTGCTGCACCCCATTGACTTGGTCACTCAGCACTACAACGAGTTCAAACAAACCGAAGCCTCAGTGGAGCGCGTGTTTGAACTGATGGCTGTCGCGCCTACCCTAACTGACAAGCCTGACGCCAAGCCCTTGCCACCAGTCACCGGTCGCGTGCAATACCGCGACGTTTCCTTTGCCTATGACCCGAGCAAGCCCGTTTTGCAGCACCTTGACTTGCTGGTGCATCCGGGTGAGGTGGTGGCGCTGGTCGGGTCTTCGGGCGCGGGCAAAACCACGCTGGTCAACCTGCTGATGCGCTTCTTTGACCCGCAGCGGGGCCAGGTACTGATCGATGGCATCGACCTGCGCGATGTCACCGTCAATAGCCTGCGACGGCAAATTGGCATCGTGCCGCAAGACATCACCCTGTTCTCTGGCAACATTGCTCAAAATATTGCCTATGGCGAAGTTACGCCGGATGCTGACCGCATTGAAGCCGCCGCCCAGTTAGCCAATGCCCACGACTTTATCACTCAGTTTTCTCAGGGGTATCACACCTGGGTGGGTGAGCGGGGCGTAAACCTCTCAGGGGGACAACGGCAGCGCGTCGCGATCGCCCGCGCCCTGTACTTTAATCCCCGCATTCTGATTTTGGATGAAGCCACCTCGGCGCTGGATTCTGAATCAGAAGCGCTGGTTCAAGAGGCGTTAGAGCGCGCGATGCAAGCCCGAACCGTCTTTATCATTGCCCACCGGTTGAGCACCGTTCGCGAAGCCGATCGCATTATCTTTTTAGAGAAGGGCACCATTCTCGAATCGGGGAGCCACGACGAGCTGCTCAGCTATGGCCAGCGCTATGCTCAGTTCTATACCCAGCAGTTCAAAGCCTAAAGCCCCGCAGTCTCAGCCAGTCCCGGCTCAGTGCCCCCTGAGGAACACCGATAGGAAACGCGGATCATGCAAATTTGGGTTGATGCCGACGCCTGTCCTAAGGTGATTAAGGAAATTATTTTTCGGGCAGCGAGACGGGTCGCCGTTAAAACTACGCTGGTCGCCAATCAGGCCCTGACGATTCCCGCTTCGCCCTATATTGAGTCGGTGCAGGTCAAAGCAGGACTAGATGTGGCCGATGGCTATATCGTGCAGCATCTGGCGGCCAAAGACTTGGTGGTCACGGCTGACATTCCCCTAGCGGCAGAAGCGATCGCCAAAGGAGCCTACGCGCTGAATCCCCGAGGCGAATTTTACGATGAAGTAAATATTCGACAGCGGCTCTCCATGCGGAATTTTTTGGACGAATTGCGCAACAGTGGGGTGGAAACCGGCGGCCCGCCCCCGTTTAACCAGCGCGATCGCGAAGCGTTTGCCAATCAGCTTGATCGCTTTCTCGTTAAACACCTCTGAACGGACGATTATGCCCCGAAGAATTGGCGACTTAGGTCTCTGAGGACTCAAACCAGAGGGTCGAAATCAGCCATTAAGGTTCCCTCTCGTTCCAAAGTTGCCTATGCTGGGTAGTTGGTGAGTCATTGAGCAACCATGGATACCCAGGCAATTCGCGATCGAGTCGAGATGATTCGCAGCAAACGTGAGGTTTTGCTGAAACTACTTGAGCAACCTGACATCGGCATGTTGAGGATTGATGTGAACCAAGCCCTAGAGGAAATGGACGACCTGTTAGCAGAATTTGAGACGGTTTTCCCGGCTTAGTTACCGGCCTGGTTTGAGTTTGCCTATGGAGGGATAACTCATCTCTCGGCGGCGGTCTGACCACAAACTGACACCCCGACCCTGTTGTCTGGGGTGAGTAACACAACTCTGGCCCCGCCGATTCTGCAGTAGGATGAGCTGACAACAGAGCCCATAGCAATCCTTTCTGTCACTTGAAAGGATTGCTTTATCCCAACGGTTTTAGCGCTCTGTTGTCAGCCCAGCCCAATGGGGGCTAGCCCTCATCCACACTTTTTTTATTCTGTGATTTGACGCTCAAGAAAAGCTGATGGCCAATACGTTTACCGTCGAAATCAATCACCAAGGCACTGTCACTCAAGTTCAAGTTGCTGAGGACAAGACAATTTTATCGGCAGCGCAGGAAGCGGGCCTCGAACTGCCCTTTTCTTGTAATGCGGGAGTCTGCACAACCTGTGCGGCGCTCATTCAAGCAGGCACCGTCGATCAGGCAGAAGGGATGGGCGTTGGGCCAGATCTACAAAGTGAGGGATACGCTTTGCTTTGTGTGGCCTATCCTCGCTCTGACATCCGACTCGAAACCGAGAAAGAAGACATTGTGTATGAGAAGCAGTTTGGCCAGCCTTCCTGAATGAGGTTGCCGAATTCATTCCCAGACCTAGCCACTCAACAGTACTGTTCGCGCTGTTCGATCACTGAAAAAGTCTAAAGCTCGCTTTTAGAGGAATTCTCACCATGACGACCCACTTTATTACGGCTGAAATTGACCTAACCGAAAATCCGGCTGAGCTGCCTCAAAAAGTCGAGGCGGAGCTGCAAAAACGGGGTGAGCCCCTCCGCTGGGCGATCGCGAAGGTGGATGAAGCGACAAAAACGGCACAGGTCGAAGCGGTTGTAACGGATAAGTAGCTGCTAGAGGATGAATAACGCCAAGCAGCAGCGTAGCAGTCAAACATTAACTGCAGTGCAGAATGCCCAGCTGCCAAGGCCGCCTCACGCCTCTCTTTAGTCTTGCCCATGCCTACTACACCCAGCCGCCCTTACACTGCTGTCCTCATTGTGCCCACCGGGGTGGGTGCTGCCATTGGCGGGTATGCGGGCGATGCACTGCCAGTGGCCCGCGCGATCGCGCAAGTCGCCGATACCCTGATCACCCATCCCAACGTGATGAATGGGGCGCAGCTTTACTGGCCACTGTCCAACGCCCTCTATGTTGAGGGCTATGGGCTCGATCAGTTTGCGGCAGGGACTTGGGGGCTACGCCCCGTGCATTGTAACCGCATTGGTTTGCTACTCGACCAGGCTATCGAGCCACAGGCGCGGTATCGGCACCTGCAGGCCGCGGATGCGGCGCGTGCCACCCTGGGCTTAGAGATGACTGATTATGTCATCACCGATGCGCCCGTCGGCGTCACCCTGAAAGCGGCAGAGTCGGGCGCAACTTGGGGCACCATTACCAACCCTGGCACGTTGCTGAGAGCGGCAGAGAAATTAGTGCAGTTAGGCGCGACAGCAATCGCCGTCGTTGTCCGCTTTCCTGAAGATGACGGCTCAGACTCTTTGCAAAATTATCGTCAAGGGCAGGGAGTGGATCCCTTAGCCGGTGCCGAAGCCGTGATTAGTCACTTGCTAGTGCGCCAGTTTCAGCTGCCCTGCGCTCACGCACCAGCTCTCAGTCCCCTACCGTTAGAGCCAACGTTATCGCCTAAATCAGCAGCTGAAGAGATTGGTCATACCTTTTTACCTTGCGTGCTAGCAGGGCTCAGCCGTGCCCCTCAGCTGGTGGCAGCGACAGCGACCTCAGGGGGAGATATTGGGCGCGACCAAGTGGACGCTGTGATTGTGCCAGCGGCAGCATTTGGCGGCAGCGGCGTGCTGCATTTTAGCGGTACCCCAGCCCAAATTATCGCAGTCGAAGAGAACACAACGACGCTCACCATCACCCCAGAGTGCTTGGGTGTGCGGGTCAGGCGAGTCCGCTCCTATCTGGAAGCGATTGGGGCGATGGCAGCCCATAAAGCGGGTATCAGTGCCGGGGCGATCGCCCCGCAGATCGCCCCCCTACAAGCCACCCCGATGACTGATTATGGCGAAAAAGCTGGTTAACCTTTCTGACCGTCATCTCTTGGGATACAGTAGAGCTGACCAAGCGATGCCTTCGTTCATGGGTTCTAGATAGGGCGACAACGGTTGACGGCGAAGCGATCGCTTCGGTAACAGACACCTCTAACTTTTTATGGCACCAGAAACTCCAGACACCACAAACATAGTGCCCAAGGTCCCTGAGGCGTCTACTGACACTGCAATAGCAACAGCAGACAAGACGCCTTCCTTTGGGTTAAACGACTACGCAGAGCGGATCAACGGTCGATTTGCCATGGTTGGCTTCGTGGCCCTGCTGCTGCTGGAACTGATTACCCACCAAACTTTCTTTGCCTGGCTCGGGTTCTAGTTGACTGTTTCCTGTTGAAGGGCACCACGAAGGGCTAGCAGAGTTAGCGGACAACCAGGTCGTAACGGCCTTGATCGGCGGTTGAGTAGCCATTCACAATGATCAGGAATCTTCCCGTCGTCGGCACCGTAAACGAGACGGCTGAGTTCGTCGAGTTGGGGCCAATATCATCATTTTCAGCGACCAAATTGCCCGCCTCATCAACAATAGCCAGATAGGTATCAAACTCCTGACTTTCGAGCGTGATGGTCACCGTTTGCCCCGCTTGACCCTCAAAGGTGTATTGGTCATAGAGGGTATCATCGGGGGCAATGTCATCCCCCGCTTCTAAACGCCCACTCTCCTGCAAGATATAACCACTCGGTGATGGCGTCGTCGCCGTCGGCGGGGCTGCCCCATCGACTTCAGCCAACCTGAGGTCATAGCGACCGCGCTCGCCGCCAGCAAAGGAGTTAGCAATGATAATGTATTCGCCATCTTCCGGCAGCGTCGTGACGAGACGAGCGTTGAAATCGCCAGCGCTGTCATCGTCTTCGAGATATAAGCTGTCGCCCGATTCACTGAGCAGAATCAGATAAGCATCGAGATCCTGACTCATCATTTCTACCGCCACCCGTTGACCCTGGCGACCTTCAAACACATAGGCGTTGAAAAAACTACCGTCGGGCAAAATATCGCTACCGTCGTCGAGCTGACCCGAGATGATATCGTTGAGGGCGATCACTTGGGGTTCGCGGCCGCCACGGTTGCCGGCTGCACTCGCAGTGGTCAGGGCCGTGCCGGCATTCACCTCAGCGATAAACGTTTGTACCTCTTGCACCGGAATCGCAAAGCCAATGCCGATATTGCCACCGCTTTGTTGCGTCGTAAAGATGGACGTGTTGACGCCGATGAGGCGACCATCACTGCCCAACAGTGGCCCGCCGGAATTGCCGGGATTAATCGCCGCATCGGTTTGAATCAGCCCACGCTCGGGGTCAATGCGGCTGACGATGCCAGTGGTGAATGTCCCGGATAAGCCAAAGGGATTGCCGATCGCAAAGGCTTGTTGTCCGACCTGCACTGAATTGGGAGCAGCAATGCTGATAGTGGGCAGCCCAGACGGATTACCTCGCAGCTGAATCGCAGCCAAATCGACGCGACTACTGGCAAACCCCACCACATCACCGGTAAACTCGCGGCCATCAGCCAAGCGAACTTGGACAACCGTATTTCTGCCCACTACGTGAGCGTTGGTCAAAATAAGACCATTGGTCGTGATGATGCTGCCGCTGCCAGAACCATCTTCTGCTTCAATCGCCACCACAGCCGGGCTGGCGTTGCGGTAGACCTGAATGTTGGTTTGCTCAGAGGCATTTTGAGCGATCGCCATCTTTGACAATCCCCACGTAGAGGCCAGCTCTGTCGGGGGCACCAAAGCGCCTGAGACCGTGAGGCCAATCGCAGTACCGAGAACGTAAGCGCTGGAGCGAAGACGACGAGACCAAGGATTTTTCATTGTCTTAGATGGCTTTTGGGTAAGGCTGTGAGGCATTGTTCAATACCATACTGAACCACGGCAGCAGTATCCGGTCTGAGTCCTCAATTAATTTTGCTTGAGAACAGAGAGCGATCGCCACTGTTCTACAAGAATTCCCTGAGTCGAGAATGTTTCCGACACCAGGGAAGCTTGATGATTCGCTCAATCTTGTTTGGCCAGGCTTCACAAAGCCGACCCAGTCGCTCAGTCGCTCTAGGGCGCGCCATCAATTAAACCTAGAAGCCTTTAAGGCCCAGCATGACCGCGCCCGCACTCACAAAAAGCTAAGGGCTGCGTCCCTTTCACTAAGAGGATTTGCCCGCTCAATGATGACAGCCCCTAGAGCCCCGAGGGTAATTCGGGAGCCTTCAGTTTCGGCAAGAACGCCAGGGGCTGCACTTCCTCCGAGGCGGCAAAGGCGCGGGCGCGCAAATTATCGGTTAACCGCAGGGTCGTGGTGTCATACACCTGAGTCAGCATCTTGGGATAAAGACCAAAGCCAATGATGGGAATCAACAGACAGGCGATGATAAACACCTCGCGCGGTTCCGCATCAATCAGGGCCTCGCGCTCAATCAGCTCCTTATTTTCAGAGCCGTAGAAAATCTCTCGTAGCATGGTCAAGAGATAAATCGGAGTCAAAATCACCCCGACCGCCATGAGTAAGACGGCGATCAGTCGAAAGGTAAAGGAATAAGCATCGCTGGTGGCAAAGCCGACAAAGACCATCAGCTCAGCGACAAAGCCACTCATGCCAGGTAGCGCCAAAGACGCCATTGAGCAGGTAGTAAACATCGCGAAGATCTTAGGCATCTTTTTGCCGACGCCGCCCATTTCACTCAGGATCAGCGTGTGGGTGCGATCGTACGTGGCCCCGACTAAGAAAAAGAGACTCGCCCCAATCAGCCCGTGAGAAACCATCTGCAGCACGGCCCCACTCAGTCCCAAGTTGGTAAAGGAGGCAATCCCGATAATCACAAATCCCATGTGAGAAATCGAGGAATAGGCAATCTTGCGCTTCAAATTGCGCTGGGCAAAAGACGTCAGCGCGGCATAAATAATATTGATAATGCCGAAGATCACTAACACCGGGGCAAAGATGGCATGGGCATCGGGTAGCATCCCCAAGTTCATGCGAATGATGGCATAGCCGCCCATTTTCAGCAAAATACCGGCTAGCAGCATATGCACTGGAGCCGTGGCCTCGCCGTGAGCATCCGGCAACCAGGTATGTAGGGGGAAGATTGGCAGCTTGACGGCATAAGCAATCAAGAAAGCCGCATACATAAAGAGCTGGAACTTAGTGGTGTAGTCCTTCGCGGCGAGGGTTGTCATGTCGAAACTCACGACATCGCCGTAAAAGGCCATCGCTAAAGCCGCCACCAGAATAAACAGTGACCCGCCAGCGGTATACAAAATGAACTTAGTTGCGGCATACAAGCGCTTCTTACCGCCCCAAATCGACAGCAGTAGGTATACCGGAATCAGCTCCAGTTCCCACATAAAGAAAAACAGCAGCATGTCTTGCACGGCAAACACGCCGATCTGGCCGCTGTACATGGCCAACAGCAAAAAGTAAAAGAGCTTGGGCTTGAGGGTGACCGGCCAAGAGGCGAGAATGGCCAGCGTGGTGATAAAACCCGTCAGCAAAATAAGGGGCATTGATAGCCCATCAGCACCGACTGACCACCGCAAATCAAGTTGGGGCACCCAAGTGTAGCTCTCAACCAGCTGCAAGCCAGAATCACTAAAGTCATACCCTAGGTAAAACGCACTGACTAACAAGACGAAGTCAATGAGACCCACGACTAGGGCATACCACCGCAGAGTTTTGCCGTCTTTGTCAGGGATGAAGGGAATGAAGAGGGCTGCGGTAATCGGCAGAAAAATAGTGACCGTCAGCCAGGGAAATTGAGCAAGTTCCATAGGATATTTTCTAAGGGTGCTTTGAAACGAAGGTTTCTAGGGGCTGTTATCAGCTGCAAGCTAAGTGACTTTCCCACTTAGGGTTGAAGCCCCCAGCGAGGTTTGGGGAGCGGGCGCGGCAGGCCTGTCCTCAAAGTTGCTAGCCCTAATTTGAGGACGCGCCCTGGTTAACAAAACGGCAGGAGAGGAACAGGCGTATTCAAGGCAGAACCTACTGAAGACTGTAGGGGGGAATTCTGGCAACTCCGAAAATCGCAATAAGTTTTTAATCTATTCAAGGAATTTCTAGCAACGTGGGGAGCGATCAGTTGCACAACCGATCGCTCCACCCGTCTATTGGGTTAGCCAATACCCGAGACGAGAACCAGGCCCAAAACCGCCCCAAACACAATCAGAGCGTAGAACTGAGCCTTACCATTCTCAAAGTATTTCAGGCCCTCACCGGTGACCAGCGTGACAAAACCGGCCAGATTGACGATGCCATCCACAATGCGAATGTCGATCGCCAACACCTGCTTGGCTAAATTGCGGCAGCCCTTGACGAAGACGGCATCGTAAATTTCGTCGATATACCACTTGTTTTTAGACAACT
This sequence comes from Cyanobacteria bacterium J06626_4, assembly GCA_038523235.1. Lineage (GTDB taxonomy): Bacteria > Cyanobacteriota > Cyanobacteriia > Phormidesmidales > Phormidesmidaceae > Halomicronema. The sequence goes on along the minus strand of JBCBJQ010000025.1, from coordinate 12,763 downwards.
GGTACAGCGGCTTAATTTTGCTAGCGATCGCCGCCGGGTCAATCTTCTTGCTGGAATACATCAGCACTGCCAGCGTGATGCCGATCAGGCCAATACCCACGGAAGACCCCCCCATGAGCAAAAACTCTGACCACTCAAACCCGGCAAAGGCTTCCGACCAGGGTAAGAGGGGCTGAACCGCTTCACTCGGGGGATGAATGAACGCTTCGAAATAGTTAACGAAGGGCGTCCCCACCAGACCAATCAGGGCCGAAGGCACCGCCAAGGCAATCAGCGGAAACGTCATTGAAAACGGCGACTCATGGGGCGTGGCAGCGTGATGCTCATCATGATCGTCATCAGCCTCAGGATCAAGCGTCAGCTCTTGAGGATTCATCGCCCCTGGCCCGAGGGATGCCCCCATCGCCATCAGCTGCTCGCGCTTGAGCTGCATCTGAATGGTTTTGTCAGTCCCGCGAAATTCGCCTTCAAAGGTGCTGAAATACATGCGGAACATGTAGAACGCCGTGATGCCAGCGGTGAGCCAGCCGATCGCCCACAATACGGGGCTCACGGCAAAGGTCGAGCCAAGAATTTCATCCTTCGACCAAAAGCCCGCAAAGGGCGGAATGCCGCAGATCGCTAAGGTCCCGATCAAAAAGGCTGTTGAGGTGATCGGCATGTATTTGCGCAGGCCGCCCATCAACCGCATATCTTGCGCCAAGACGGCGTCGTGGCCCACCACCTCTTCCATACCGTGAATGACGGAGCCCGAACAGAGGAACAGCATCGCCTTGAAGTAGGCGTGAGTCATCAGGTGAAAGAGACCGGCCCCATAAGCACCGACGCCCATGGCCATCATCATGTAGCCGAGCTGCGACATCGTGGAGTAGGCCAACCCTTTCTTAATATCGTTTTGAGTAATCGCAATGCTGGCCCCCATAAAGGCGGTAAAGCAGCCCACCCAAGCCACCACCGTCATCACGGTCGGGAGCTCTTCAAAAACGGGGAACATGCGGGCGACAAGAAAAATACCCGCTGCCACCATGGTCGCCGCGTGAATCAAGGCCGAAATTGGCGTCGGGCCTTCCATCGCGTCGGGGAGCCATACATGCAGCGGAAACTGAGCCGACTTGGCCACCGGCCCCAAAAAGACCAAAATCGCGAAGATCGAGACGACCCCAGCGGTCAGCGTGCCGTTTTCCACGAGGGCGGTGAGGCGATCGCCCATCACCTCAAACTCAAAACTACCCGTAGCCCAAAAGATAGCCAGCATGCCCAATAGCAGTCCAAAGTCACCCACACGGTTGGTGATAAAGGCTTTCTGGCAGGCATCGGCAGCGCCTTCGCGGCCATACCAAAAGCCAATCAACAGGTAGGAACACATACCCACTAGTTCCCAAAAAACATAAATCTGCAAAAGGTTGGGACTGATTACCAACCCCAGCATGGAGGAACTAAAGAGGCTGAGATAGGCGTAAAAGCGCACATAGCCCGGATCATGAGCCATGTAGCCATCGGTGTAAACCATGACCAAAAAGGCCACCGTCGTCACAATCACCAGCATCAGTGATGCTAAATGATCGATGGTGTAGCCCATCGTCAGCTTAAAGTCGCCAGCAGAAGCCCATTCGAGGGTGTAGGTATATGCTTCGTGCCCTTGTGCTTGGCTAAAAAAGAGTAAAAACGACAGTACCATTGCCGCCCCAGTGAGCGACACGATGAATACCGCCGACGGACGCCGCAGCGTGCTGGTCGTCTGACTGTAGCTAATGAGTCCCGTACCGACGATCGCGGCACCGACCAGCGGCAAAACCGGCACTAGCCAGGCGTATTGATAGATTGGCTCGATTAATTCCATACTGTTTAGGCCTTCTCCACTGTTCTGAGCGACAGGCTGGCAAACCGACTACATTTTGACACAAGCGTAGTCGTTGATTTTCGTCCGCAAGAGATACTTCCGTCTTTCTTTATGTGACGTGAGTAAGATATTGGGTTAGTCCATTGATCGCCATCTATGTAGATCGCTATCTATATGAATGCCGCACAAAAATGCGATTGGCGGCAAACGCACCCCACTGTGAGTGGAACACCCCAGGGTATAGCGCACTTTTCGTGAGGGGTTGGTGGTGCTGATAACAGTCAAGTCCTATCGCTAGCGATCGTCGCCGCGTCCAACGCGTCTACTTATTGATCGGTGAACTCAGCCCAAAAACCGATGTAATCGCCATTGCTGACACTGGCAGGTTGCCCATCCAAGGGCGTCTGCACCCAAAACTCGGGAACATCTTGGCCAGCAGCCACGACAGCGGAATCGGTTTCGAGTCGGTGACACCGTAGCGTCGGCATGACGACATCATGAAACACTGCCGCTAGCTCAAACAGATTAGTCCCCATAGAAATGTGGGAGATCATGCTCGGAATTGCGCTCCAGGGGCCGAAAAATGTTGGCTGCAACACATCGACGACTGAGCTGCGCCTGATCGCAACAAATAGCAAGATATCCCGTAGTAGAGTGATTTTTGAGACAGGTTACCCCAACGTGAGGACTCCAATGGCGTACTTATTTTCGGCGTTGAACAAGTTTGCGATCGCGAGTATTTTGACCGTCACAGCGGCACCGGTGGCACTGGCCCTGCCGGAAGCAGCGCCCACTGTCGCCCAAGCCAATGCCGATATTGTCAGTGTGGCTAGCAGCGTTGATGATTTCAGCACCTTGGTGCAAGCGGTGGAAGCCGCTGGCCTAGCAGAGGCGCTGATGGGGCCAGGGCCATTCACCGTATTCGCGCCGACCAACGAAGCCTTCGCCGACTTTGATGACCTGCTGCAAGGTCGCTATGGCATTGGCGTACCTGACTTGCTAGAACCCGCCAACCGTGAACTGCTAGCCGAGACCCTGCTGCATCACGTGGTGCCGGGCGCGGCGGTGGTATCTAACGACATTCCCAACGGGGCCACGGTGTTAGAAGCCGCAAATGGTGACACGATTCAGGTCAATCGCGGCGGTGAAGACGTTAACGTCGATGGCGTCGGGGTGTCGGCCTTTGATATTCCGGCGAGCAATGGCGTGATTCACGTCATTGATGATGTCTTGCTCTCTCCCGAAGCGATTGCTGCCTTAGAAGCGGGGCCGGTGGCAGCCACACCGCTCCCGGCGGAAACGACAACACCTCCCGCTGCGACCACAGCTCCCGCCACCTCTGCACCGGCAGCAACGACTGCACCCGCTGAGCCCGTGCGCGGCCTCTGGTAGATTTGGCACCACTGGCTAAATGGCCAAACCGTCCCCGATCGCATGAACAGGGACGGTTTTTGCATTGGCGGGAAGTTCTGGGTGATTGGCAAAGGACTGAACGACTTTGCTCAGCCAACTTTCCTTGAGCAGAGTCGTTGACCAAGCCTGCCCGCCGGGCATCGAGGAAATCTGCAGCGTCACTCTGAAGCATGGGGATGACATCGATTCTCTGAACAAAGACGACAAATCTGCTTCCTCAGCTCCCCCACCTTACCCAGATTGCCTCGGGAGTCCGATGTCTGAGCCGGGGTATCCGGTCATGTGTCTTTATTACGAGTTTCCCCAATTGGCTAGGTGGTTGAGGCAAGATCAGGAGTATTAGCGGAACAAAGACGCCGGTTTCTCGAATGGGAATAACCGTCAGAAAATGGGTTCCGCCTCTTTTCTCAACCATGACAGCCTCTATTAACGAGCCATCACTGCCACCAGAGACGCGATCGCTGCGGCAGGAAAATCAGGCTCTCAAAACTGAAAATACGCAACTCAAAGCTGAGATCCAGCATCTTCGTCATCTGGTTCATCGGTTAGAAATCATGATTCGGCGCTATTGGTAATGTGATCGCCCTATCGTTTTACCCGTGAACTACAGACGCCTGCGCAGCTCATTGGCTAGAGCGACCTGCTCGGCCTCTGAGCCCGCCAGCAGCACGCTGAGTTTGCCGGCCTTCACGGTGCCCCAGTTAATCAAGATGATGCCCTTGCCAGTCTGAGGGTCAAAGGTAATGCCGTCTAAACTCAAATCCCGCAGCGATCGCAGCTTGGTGGCATAGGTCGCACTGCCCCAAGTCGGAATCGCCAAGCGCTGTGCCACCATCGTCGGATAAGACGAGCCGTTAAAACGAGGATTGCACTCGATCGCCACAAAGCGCACACCAGTAGGTTCTGGAATGACCGCGACATCCACGGCAAAGATATCTCTCATGCCGCGATCGCCCATCCACTGGGCAAAGGTGGCCACTTCCTCCCAGGGTTCGTGACTGGCCGGATACCGATTGCCGCGATGCACGCAGCCATCGAGTAGCTGTTCTGACACCAAGAGCGGCTTTACCCCCTCAGCAGTAATCTGATACTGCAGGTTGAGAAACGCCGAAGCCTTGACTTCGGCCTGAATCTGGAGGGACTCTTCGGGCACTAGCTGGGCCAAGGCTTGAGCCAAGGTTTCGGCATCGGGGCAACGCATAATGCCGAAGCCGTGATCAGACACGGCGGGTTTGACAAAACAGGGAAACGGCATGTCGTCACAGGCCCGAGCTGCCGCTAAATTGTCAAATCGCAGCGTTTTGGGGACGGCAATGCCCAAGTCTTCTGCTAATTGAATAAAGTTGTTTTTAGAGTTCACAAACTCAATCACTTCACAAGCGTTGGCATCTAAATTTTGAAAAATTTGGCGATACGTATCGTGAAAATTGATCACATCCCCAAAGAAATATACGCTGACTTCATAGTCAGGATAGTGGGTCAGTTTGGCAACCGAAATATCCCAAATCACGTCACGGGTATGGGCCAATCCGACTTGGTCGTAATGAGCCGTAATCGTCGCCCATTCGGGCAACAGTTCTGGCGGTAGCTGAATTTTATCTTGGGGGGTGGTTAACCCCAGCGCTCGGCCAGCATAAAGGGGATTACTCACAGCCCGATCATGGGTGTACAGAGTAATGTTGTGATTATAAATTTTCATAGACGACAAACGATTCAGTGATGGGCTTTTAAAAAACGGCTAGAGTAATCTGCCGCTGCTAAAGGTATTAGCAACAGTTCAGGATATAAAAAGGCGCTTGAGATACGAGTAAAGCTTAAAAAAGCTCGTCTACACCGTTCTTGCCTTGCAGGATACTGCATTCTTGCACTGACGCAAATAGACGACAGCCACCACCGGCAGCAAGGATAAAAGCCAATCCGCCGCTGGTGACTCTGCCAGTGCCCGCTCAATGTTTCATTGGTATCAGATGCATCATCTGCCGGGAATAGATTGAGTCAAAATTTTTATACGTCTTTCACATCGTCAGGGTTTCCTAACAAAAAGCGCCCCTATTAATAAAGGGCGCTGTTAAGTACCTAGTTAGAAAATGACAAGGGGTTCTTAGTGAGCACCAAGTTAGCTCAATACAGAAACCTGTACGGCTCTGCCAGTGAGCGCCAACAGCTGAATCAACTGCTCAATGCTGAAGCGACTAATCTCGCCATTAATCAAATTTTGCATGCGCGGCAGCGTTTGCTTCAGCGCCTTGGCTGCCTCTTCAGGGGTCCAGCCCCGCTGTGTGATCGCCTGTTGCAAAGCCAACATCAAATCTGTCCGAATCTGCAGCGTTTCGGCTTCGGCGATCGCCGCGTCAGACGACGTCGGTTGAAAACAAATAGCAGGGTCGAGAGTGATCATGACGGGGTATGTAAAGGACGCAGCGCTGGGTAGCACTGTCTTATTTTAAGTGTGGTAATTTCAAATACTTCCTGCCTACATTTTTCTTTAATGTTATGCCTGACAATTTCTCCCTCATGATTCACGGCGGTTCGGGGGCCTTAGCCCATATTCGACGAGAGGGCAGTGAAGCCGATTTCATGGAAAGTCTGCACCGCATTTTAGAAGGCGGACGCGAGGTTTTGGCCAAAAACGGCTCCGCTCTTGATGCCGTTGAATATTGCGCGATCGCCCTAGAAAATGACCGTCTTTACAACGCGGGCCACGGCTCAGTACTCAACGAATATGGCGAAGTTGAGATGGATGCCGCCATTATGGATGGTCAAGATTTAGCCGCGGGTGCCGTTGCCGGCATCACCAATATCAAAAATCCGATCGGGCTGGCCCGCCGCGTCTTGGCCAAAAGCGAACACGTCATGCTGATTGGCAAAGGCGCGATGGAGTTTGCCAAGCTCTGGGACGTTGAAGTGATGACGGATGATTACTTTGTGGTCGATGCCCGCATTCGCCAGTGGCGCGATGCCCAAAAGGCTGGGGGCATGATGCTTGATCACGAGGATGCCGAACCGCAACACAAGTTTGGCACTATCGGCGCGGTGGCCCGCGATGCTCAAGGCAACCTCGCCGCGGCCACCTCTACCGGCGGCATTGTTAATAAGCGCTGGGGCCGGGTCGGCGACAGTCCGATTGTGGGGGCGGGGGTATTTGCTGACAACACCACCTGTGCCGTGTCGGCGACGGGCTATGGCGAGCAGTTTCAGCGCACGGTACTGTGCAAAATGATTTCCGACTTTATCTATTTCAAGGGCATGGATGCCGGTGAAGCCGCCACTGCTGGGATTGAGTATTTAGTGGAAAAGGTGCAGGGTCTGGGCGGCGTCATTGTGATCGATCGCCACGGTCGCTGCGCCACTGGCCATTCTACGTCGGGCATGATCTACGGTCTGATTGAGCGGGGTGGGGAGAGCGTTTGTCGCCTTTCATGACGGGTGCGTTGGGCACGCGCGGCAGTCATGAGCCCTGGGGTAATCGAGGAGAAATGGGGCTGAACATCCCTACAGTCCCGGCGGCAGGGCAATTGACGCAACAACAGAGGGATCGAGGTGATCGCAGTGCATCCCCCACCGCAATCGCCTCGACCACGAACAGGTTCTATGGTTCTCTAAAATTCATAGATTTTCATCAATGAAAGCTATACAAAACTTCAAGCAGTAATTTATACTTATTCAAGATTGTGGGGTCAGGCAGGCAGTTGATTTTCGTCACTGTGGTGGCGCTAACTGCTGAAAGGCTTGCTAATCAAGTGATAAGGATGTCCGCACGCGATCGCTCTAGCTAGAGCGATCGCGTTTTTATGGAATTGAGCCAAGAGAAAGCGTATGCAAGCAGTCTTGAAAAAAGAGGCCTGGTTGGCCCGTCCGCGTCAGGATATTCTCGCTGGGGCTGTGGTTGCCCTCGCGTTGATTCCCGAGGCGATCGCCTTTTCAATCATCGCCGGGGTTGATCCTCAAGTCGGGCTGTACGCGTCTTTTTGTATCGCCATTACCACGTCATTTTTAGGCGGTCGGCCCGGCATGATCTCAGCGGCGACGGGCGCGATGGCCCTACTGATGACCCCTTTGGTCAGAGAGTATGGCGTCAACTACTTATTTGCGACCACCATTTTGACGGGTTTACTGCAGCTGGTTTGGGGCTGGGTCAAGCTGGGTAACCAGATGCGATTTGTGCCGCGTCCGGTGATGATTGGATTTGTCAATGCGCTGGCGATTTTGATCTTCGATGCCCAGCTGCCCCAGCTCGAAGACGGCAATCAGATGGTGTATGCCCTGGTTGCGGCAGGATTGCTGATTATCTACGGTTTGCCTCGGTTGACGAAGGTCGTGCCTTCGCCGCTGGTGGCGATCGTCGCGATTACTGGATTCACCATCTACGGCGGCATCACCGTCCCCACGGTGGGCGCACTGCCGACGGCGCTGCCCGGCTTTGCGCTACCGCAAGTCCCCTTCACATTTGACACCCTAGGCATCATCTTGCCCTACGCGTTTGCGCTCTCGCTCGTCGGTTTGCTGGAGTCATTTTTGACGGCTAGCGTGATTGACGATATTACCGACACTCCCAGCAATAAAAACCAGGAAGCGCGAGGGCAGGGCGTCGCCAACGTCATCACCGGTTTCTTTGGGGGCATGGCCGGTTGCGCCATGATTGGCCAGTCGGTGATCAACATGCGCTCGGGCGGTCGCACCCGCCTCTCGACCCTGAGCGCCGGAATTTTTCTCTTGATTTTCATCTTGGCACTGGGTGGTTGGGTAGCGCGCATTCCGATGGCGGCGTTGGTGGCGGTGATGATTATGGTCTCTATCAGCACCTTTAGCTGGGGGTCACTACGCCACATTCGCCGCGTGCCGAAAAGTGAAACTGCCGTCATGCTGACCACGGTGGCGGTAACGCTGCTTACCCACAATCTGGCCTTTGGCGTCATCGTCGGTGTGGCCCTCAGCACCATTTTCTTTAGCCGCAAAATTGCCAAGCTGATGGAAGTTTCTGCCCACACCGACATCGCGGGCGATCGCGTCTATGTCGTCACGGGGCAGATTTTCTTTGTTTCGGTGGAAACGTTTATCAATGCTTTCGACTTCCGCGAACCGGTGAAGCGGGTCGTGATTGATCTCTCCCAGGCACATCTATGGGATCAATCTTCCGTCGATGCTGTGGATCGGGTCGTGCTGCGCTTCCGCAAGCGAGGCGTTGTGGTGCAGTTAATTGGTCTCAACGAAGCTAGTGCCACGCTGCTCGATCGCTTAGCGATTCACCATAAAGAAGATAGCAGTTTGGAAGATATTGGGGCGCATTAAGGAGTAGAGGGTGGAGAGTAAGGGGTAGAGAAAGCGGAGGAGCAGGGCGAGGGAGCCGAAATCCATTGCGGGTATTTCACCAGCGGCTACACACATCCTTTCTCTGGGGGTAGGGTGCGTCACCACTAAGCGTGGTGCACCCTACGATAGCTATGGGCACCAACTTAGTTTACGAACTCATCGCCTTTGTAATCCAGCTAAGCACACGGCCGAATGAGCCGGATATCTAAGCATGTGGAGCATCGCAACTTACTGGTTCGATATCGCTCTTGTTTCTATAATTTTCGCAATTGGAAACATCCTGTTCGGGCATTTCGAAGAACACCGACCGAAATCGAGACGGCTATTGAAGGTGGCCATTGTTCTCGGAGTGGGTCTGATTCTCTCGTATTTCAAACTTAGGTGGGTATTTTATGTCGTTCTCTCGACTTTGGCTCTGGGAGTTGCCTATATTCATGCCATCTGGCTTCCACGTCATGGTGTAAACGGTTGGACTGGAGAGCCCAAGGACAAGTACCTCGAACTCGTACGTGGCTCGAAAAACCAGTCCACATCCACGTGAAATAAACAACCATGCAATGCACCCGAGTCGCGAACTAAGCTATTTTGACGGTGGCGCATCTCTCGCCGCGACCGGGTAGTGGGCAACATTATGCCGATGATCTGGAACATGACGACAAACCTGCCTCTCCTGCATTGCCAAGCTGGTATCAGGAGTGCGTCACGGAGAACTAGTATTGACTGCCTCGTTGAGAAGGTGCACGAGCTTGTAGTTATGCCTGAGAGGCGCTCACTGGGCTGACTTTGGCGCGATGCAGCAGGGTATCGCCGTGGCAAAAGCCGGCGTAGCGCACTTTCACCAGATCGCCGGTAGCGGCAATGCCATCCATTAACTGATGCCGCTGCGGATCGTAGGGAACTTCTTCACCCACGGCAGCGATCGCCTCAACCTTCCACTCTTCTAACAGGGTCTGCACCGGCTGCACAAGAGGGACGAGGCGGTTGGCGGGCAGGTCGGGATTTTTGGCCACAGCATGGACGACGGTCGGCCACTGCAGGAGCCAAGATTCTAAAACCGTCAGGGCTTCCCGTTGCCAGCGCTGTTGCAAAAGGATTTCCTGCTGTTCGAGCTGAGTTTGGAGCCGCTGATATTCGGTCTCTAGCACGGCGATGCGATCGCTGTCGCGGGTATCGGAACCTGGCACCTCAACATCTATCGTGCCGAAATGACTCAGCAAGACGGGCAGCGAGACCTGTAGAGCCGTCGCCAACTTATGCAACGTTTCTACCCGCATTTGGTGCAGGCGATCGCGACGTAGTTGCTTCACCGCCCAGTCGGAGACCCCAGCTTGTTGCGCCAGGGCACGAAAGCTCGGGATTTCAGCCGCGGTCATGAGCTGACGCAGGTGCTCAGTGGGCGCATTCATCGGTGAATCAGTCGGCACGAAACAGTTCATCCAAATCGGCCAAATTCCATTGTCATTGAGCGGGGGAATGAGGGCAGCCATTAGTTGCCGAGTGTTTAGAAATCTTTCCACAGAAAGGCCATAGATCGAGTGGAAAAAGTCCTGACTGCGCTCTCTTAGCGTCGTAAGGGGAACCAGACTCGTCTGTAAGGTTCGGTAACCGCTCGGCTACAATGCGGGCAGCGTTTTAGCAGGGCTAGAGTTCAGAGACTATGGTGCGATCGCGATGGAATGCGGGCAGGTTTTCTCAAGGGCTGGGCGCAGTGGCTGGAGTGGCCCTGCTGTGGGGTGTGCCCGCGCAGGCGCAAACGGCGTCAAACCCGACCCTGCGCATTGGGATTGTGCAACGATTTGGTCGTGATGATGCCAAGACGCTGGTGATCGAACCAGTCGGGGGTGGCGATCAGCTCACCGTGCAGTTCAAAACGGGGGACGAGTTAGAAACCCTGACGACAGGCCAGGTTGTACTCGACACCACGCCCACCCCGTTAGACACCACGGCGCTCACCGAGCGGGTTGTGTTGAGCACCCATCGCAGCTTTGAAAGTGCCGAAGACAGTGCCAACCAATGGCGAGACAACGGCATTGAAACCGAAATTGCCCAGCCCGATGACTGGCAGGTTTGGGCCAGACGCGACGTTTACAACACGCCTCTGCTGCGGCGACTGTTGCTGCAAGATCTGCAGGATGCTGGCTATAACGTGTATGTCGATAGCCAGGTACTGCAGGATCTACCCAAGGCGGCGGCGATTTTCAACGGCTTTCGCTACAACCGCGACGTGGTGAGCATCAGCACCGGGGCGCAGCGCGTTCGGGTGATTGAAAAGATCGGCGAGGTCGAAGATACCGTGCGGGTGTATGGCGGCAACTTGCGGCTGCAACCCAACGCCTACGGCACCTACACCCTGGTCAATCAGGTCCCGATCGAAACCTATTTGCGCGGCGTGGTGCCCTATGAGATCGGTCTCGGCGCGCCGCCCACCACCATTGAAGCCCAGGCGATTTTGGCGCGCACCTATGTCTTACGCAATCTGCGCCGCTTTGTGATCGACGACTACGAACTCTGTGCCGATACCCAGTGTCAGGTGTATCGCGGCATTACGGGCGCAGCCGACGTCACGGATCGAGCGATCGCCACCACCCAGGGGCTGGTGCTGACCTATGGCAATGAGCTGGTGGATGCGCTGTACTCTTCCAACGCCGGGGGGGTAACGGCGGCCTTTAGCCATGTGTGGAACGGGCCAGATCGCCCCTACCTGCAGCCGGTAATCGATTCCGTCGTCGGTAGCTGGGATATCACCACGCGGCCCCTGAGCGATGAAACGAACCTCAAGGCTTTTCTCGCCCTAGAGACCGGCTTTAACGAAGAAACCTGGGACACCTTTCGCTGGAGCGAGGACGCCACGCTAGAGAAAATTGGCCAAGACTTGAAGGACTATCTGCAGCGGCGCAGCCATCCGCTGGCAAACTTTAACGAAGTCCAACGGCTAGTCGTGACTGAGCGCGCCACGTCAGGCCGGGTGCAAACCCTACAATTGGCGACCGACCTGGGCGTCGTGACACTGCAGAAGGACGAAGTGATTCGCGCGATCGAAGCGCCATTAAGCCTACTGTTTTATACCGGTGGCCTTTATGAACAAGTGCCGGGTGAGGCAGAACCCCAACTCGTAGGCTATCGCTTTATCGGCGGCGGCTTTGGTCACGGTGTCGGCATGAGCCAAACCGGCGCTTACAACTTGGGTGACTTGGGTTGGAGCAGCGATCGCATCCTCAAGTTTTACTATCCCGGTACAACTCTGCAACCAATTAGCGATCAGCTCGTCTATTGGCAAGATCCGGTGAATCTTGACGTGCCGGTCAGTCCCGCTGAGGCCACACCTTGAGCAATGCCTAAGATCCGCGTCAGATCAGCAATCCTCGGTTCGAAATCGAACAATCCCCGCTACGCTATAACTGCTGACCCGCTGGTGCGATTGCGTCACCATGTGCCTCCCCTCAAGTCTATCCCTTGAAATTTCTAGAGGCGTTCCCTTTCATTTCTGGTAGCCGTCATGCCCGAACTGCCACCCTTCAACAATCCGCCACCAAAGCCCGAGGTCATTCCCGCCGGCGAGACGGTGCTGAAACCGCCCGCGATCACCACGGCCCCACTCAAGGAACCCGCCCCCCCCGCTCGCTGGCAGGGCGCTCGCTCGTTATCACTCTGGATACTGCGCTGGGCCTTGCTCGGAGCGGGCATCGGGGGGGCTTGGCTGTTTGGCATTTTAGTGGCGCAATTTTTCCCCGCCTCGAATCCTGGCCCACCGGCTCAAGAGATCGTCACGCGGCGCACCAGCCGATTTTTTCAGAAAGTCGTCCGGTTGCCGGACTGGTGGTCTGGGGATGCACTCAATAACGGTGTAGCAACAACCACGCCCCAAACACCCCAAACGCCATCCACACCAGCCACGCCAACCCCAACAACGCAGCCGATCGCCCTCACCGATGCCCAGCGAGAACAGGTAGAGGTGGAGCTAGAGGCCATTGAAACCGATCTGCAGCAATTGCAAGATCGGGCCTCAGCGGTTGAACGACAGCTGGGTCTACCGAATATTGAGATCGCTTTAGAAGATCGCCTCAACAATGCCACCAGCCGTCTAACGCCCGCCACAGAGGCCACCCAACCCGCGCCACCCAACCCGCCGGCGCTGCAACCAACCCAGGGAGAAGTGCCCGATCCGCTGTTTCAGGTCAATGCCTTGCGGGTAACGTTGCC
>JBCBJQ010000024.1:0-64514 GCA_038523235.1 Cyanobacteria bacterium J06626_4 | reverse complement strand
GATCGCGATCCTAAGCAATATTTCTCTTTTGCATCACAGCAATCGGTAGCGGGAAAGGAAATTTTGAGAGGCTTGGGAATCTCCTCTCAGCCCGAAACAATTATTTTCATAAACCAGAGTCAATACTATACTCACTCTACTGCCGTACTAATGATATTTCGGCATTTAAATGGGTTGTGGTCTCTGCTTTATTATTTGAGAGTTGTGCCACCATTTATTCGCGATTTTGTCTATCGATGGGTAGCTCGTAACCGTTACAGATGGTTTGGTAAGCGTACCACCTGTCGAATGCCAACTCCCGAACTCAAAAAGCGTTTCCTGGATGAAACCTTTTAGAAACGAGAGAATAACCACCACCGGTGAATCGAACTGTTGAGTAATTGCAGTCTTAGACTCAAATACTCTCGCGATCGCCTAGACAAGCTGGTCTGAGAGCTAAGGTACGACACTGCAGATAGCCAATCATTTGATGCCTCTACCGATTTGATCGCTCAATTTGCATAAAAGTCTCCCAATCACCCTGAGTGATAGATGTAACAACACTCTGCACCTTGGAGATTGGTCTTATGTCTGTCATCAAACAGTTGTTTCAGCGCTTCAACAAACCGGTGCTGGTTCTTGCGATCGCCATCGCGACGACGATTAGCATTTTCATGTCGAGCGCGATCGCGCGGCCGCCATCACCCTATATAACAGCGATTTCGGATTGGGTAAATGTGGATTCGGGGCAGTCTGTCAGCCTGTTCTGGCAATGTCCCGCTGGTCGGGGCGCAATTAGTGGAGGCTTTCAAACCGAAGGCGTTTCTGGCAATTCGTTCGCTGGTTTCAAGGTGATTAATTCCCACCCAGAAAACTACAACACCTGGCGTCTTAGACTCAACAACACGGACGATATTGCCCGCAACGTCAAAATCTACACGGTCTGCGCGTTGCCTTAGGCCAGATACGAGAAGGTGATTGGCTTTGCCCCAGCTATTTGCCGTTGTTTATTGATCAGGGTGTGATGTCGATACTCGATTTCAGATTTTGATTCGAGCATAGTTAAAGAGTGAGTGAAAGGGATGGCATCTTCTAAACTGCGCGATCGCCTCAGTCGTTACTTTGAGCTATGGGCACTACGCTTTGTCATCAACCTGTTCAAGTTTTCGCTGACCACGACGCTTGCCGGGACGCTGGTATTCGCCGTGCTCCTCGCTCATCTTTTGATGACGACCGGAGAGGGCCCCGTGCCATCAGCTGCCGTACTCGTTCAATGGGCAGTACAAGGGTTCAACTTCATACTGTTTAGCGTGACTGGCGGCGGCGATTTTGAGGACGGCATTCCTGAACTGGGCGAACTGGTGATGGCTTTCGCCACCCCCTATTTGATGGCTATCAGCATTGTGGTCTCGATCGCTGAGACGCTAATCGGCAAAAGCCTATTTCACTGGCTGCGATGGTCCCACCAATCACGACTGATGTTCCTGCTGGCGGTGTTTGGACTCCTCATGAGCTTATCGGTTGGGGCCAGCAACTTACCGGCAACCGAGGTGCCCTACTGGCTGCGGATGGTGATCTTGAGCTTTCTCGGGGGCTGGGCTGCGATCGTGCTGATGCTGCTACACAGCATCAGTCTAAAGTCCGAAAAAACCTTCCGTCGCTACCGCGATCGCGTCCTGTCCTGAGGGGGCGATCTCACCCTGCCAATACTGAGGAGTCGTTGGGGACGGAGTGGGGGTTGGCGGCGACCCGATATGATTAACTTGCTTATCGAAACCAAACTCCAAAGCCCCCTCAAACGTCATCTCAACCCAGTTTGGCGGTAGCCTCCTCAAGGACAGCTTATGGAATCAGAACTGGAGCAACTGCTGCATCAGGCTCAGCAGGCGACTGCAGCAAACCGCACCCAAGCCCTATCAGCCGTGGTAGCGGTGCTGATGCGTTCGCAACGATTGGGCCGACCCTGCCCAGAGGCTCCGGAAAACCCGGTTTATCGGGCGCTGCGCGATCGCTTGCAGCAGCAGATGCTGGTAGCCGCAACGGCAGCAGTTGAGCAATACCAGGGTGATCACAGCGCAGTTTCGGAGTGGAGTACCGTCGTACAGGCAACTGCTCTCCAAGCAGCTCTCACGGATGATCAGCTTAAGCAACTAGCGTTAGAAGCCCAACGGCATCCGGCTCGCAGTCCTCAAAGACAGCACGCTCTAACCCAGTTAATCGAGGCGATTCGGCGTTCTGGGCGGCTGGCGCATCCCCATCGCAGTAAGTTTATGCCCGCGTTTTATGACCTGCTTTACGAGGAGGCACTGAACCAAACGCTAACCTACGTCTGCCGCAAGATTGAGAACTATGATCCAGAGCGCGGCACAGCGCAAAAGTTTATGAACTGGGTCAACTTTCGCCTCGATCGCCAAATGATTGACTGTCGGCGCGATTTTAACGAGCAGGAGGCTCAAGAACTACCCAATTTGAATGATTTGGAGGCGATCGCCGCACCGCCGCCAGAGACACCCTCGCTAGCACACACCGTGCGCGACTACATTGCTGCTGACCCCGACGACCAGTTTCGAACCACCCACATTCGCCATCACCCAGAAGCCAGTTTTCAGGCGATCGCCCTGGCCCGCTTTGCTGAACGCAGTTGGGAAGACATTGCCCAAGAGTATGCGATCAAAGTCCCCACCCTCAGCAGCTTTTTTCAACGCTGCTGCGATAAGTTTGCCCCCCAGTTTCAGCGCCTGTTGTAAGGTGCTGCCCCGTTCCCCCGTGAGACCTCGACCATGAACGACTTGAGCAACTTATCGGCGGCATCGCTGCCGCTGGCCCTAACGGCCCATCGCCGCGCCCAAGACTTTCAGCGCCGCCATACGGTGCCAGCGGTGCAAAAACGCGTCTACCTCAATACTCTCGCGGCCTATGCGGGGGCGACCTATCTGGAGAGGCGGGGCTATGACATTGATTGGAGCCAAAGCTACAGCCACGACCCAGCGCAGCAGACGCTGCTGGATGTGGCCGATGTGCTGGTGAGCGGAGTCGGGCGGCTGGAATGTCGGCCAGTCTTACCGGGGGCTAGCGCGATCGCCATTCCGGCTGCTGTGAGCAGCGATCGGATTGCCTATCTTGCCATTTACCTTGACGCGTCGTTGCGTCAGGCCACGCTCCTCGGTTTTACCGCCACCCGCCCCGTTCCCACCGGAGACGTAACTTCTATTCCACTGTCAGATCTACAGTCTCCGGAAATGTTGGGCAGTTTTTTAGAACAGCAGGCGACCGAAGCGGTGCCGGTGCGCCTGAGCCGTTGGCTCCAGCAAACGGTCGAAACGGGTTGGCAAGCGGTCGCCGACACGGTGGCCGAACTCACCGCACCGTCGCCGACCTTTGCCTGGCGCAGTGGCGCGGCGGCTGAAACCGAGACGGATGCTGCCGATAGCCCACCGCAACCCGTGCCTCAAATTGGCCAGTCTAAGTCCATCACGCTCGGCACTGGGGTCACCGCCGTCACCGTGACGCTGCTGGTGGGGCTGATACCCCAAGGGTCAGAGGAGCTAGAAATTTGGGTGCAGCTGAGTCCAGCGGCGGGCCAAACTCGTCTGCCGACGGCCCTGCGACTGGCGATTTTGGACGCTGCTGACATCGCGGTGATGCAGGCGGAGGCCCGCGATACGGAAGCGATTCAGCTCAAGTTTGTCGCCGCGATCGCCGAGCAGTTTAGCGTGCAAGTGGCGCTGGGCGATCGCACCTATACCGAACGGTTTGAAGTATAGCGACGGAGCCTCTGCGGCCACCGTCTTGACCTGTCCCTTTGTCCCGATTTGAAGCCGGTACCGAGCTCATGCGCTGTCAGTTGGTTACGCTTATTCTCGATGGCAACCTGGAGCACCAGGGGTTTCGCGTGACGGCGGAAGTGGGTGCGGAAGGCGATCGCCCCGCTGCGGTGGTGACGGGCACCTTGCCGACTGACCCCATGCTGCAACAGCAGCTGCAGGCATGGCAGCAATGCTATCGGCAGCTCGATACGCCAACGCGCATTCGCCCTAAGGAAATCATCTATGTCGGCTCAATTCAGCGGGTTGATGCCTGTCAGCAGGCGGCGCAGACCCTGCAGCGCCAGTTTAACCAGTGGCTCTCAGCCGAGGCCTTTCGCCCGATTGATCGCCTGCTGCGCGAAGAGCTACAGCCCGACGATAGCGTGCGGGTGTTGGTGCGCACCGCGAACCCCGATCTGCAGCAGCTGCCCTGGCACCTGTGGGAGCTTTTAGAGCGCTATCCCCAGGCGGAGGTGGCCCTTAGCGCGGCGCAGTTTAAGCGGCCGGCGATCGCCCCGGTGAACTCGGCCCAAGTTAACATACTCGCCATCTTGGGCCATAGCGCAGGCATTGATGTCAGCCGCGATCGCGCCCTGCTGGCCGCGCTGCCCCACGCCCACGTCACCTTTTTAGTTGAGCCTCAGCGACAGGAGATTAACGACCAGCTATGGGAGCGGCCCTGGCACCTGCTGTTTTTTGCCGGACACAGCGAGAGCGCCAACGCCACCGGGCGCATTTACATCAACCCCCACGACAGTCTCACCCTAGAGGAACTCCGCTACGGGCTTCGACGGGCGATCGCCAACGGTCTACAGCTGGCGATTTTCAACTCCTGTGACGGCTTAGGGTTAGTGCCCGCGCTAGAGCAGGTAAACCTGCCGCAGCTGATCGTCATGCGCCAGCCCGTGCCAGATCGGATTGCGCAGCTGTTTTTGACCTACTTACTCCCGGCCTATGCCGCTGGACACCCCTTGCCCCTGGCCCTGCGGCAGGCTCGCGAGCGGCTGCAAGGGTTAGAAGGCGACTTTCCCTGTGCGAGCTGGTTGCCGGTGCTGGTGCAAACGGTGCCCGACCCGCCGCCCACCTGGCCCCAGCTGCAGGGAATCGCCGCGTCGCCCCCGCTAACATCCCCGACCACCGCCCCAGCCCCGCCGCCGATCACCACCGATCGCCGCCGGGGATACATTGCGCTGGTGGCCAGCGTCGCGGCGTCCGTGCTGGTATTGGCCGTGCGATCGTTGGGGGGGCTGCAGCCGGCGGAGCTGCGCGCCTACGATCGCCTCCTGCAGCAGCGCCTGCCCCGCGCCACCCCCGAACGACTGCTCGTGGTTGAGGCCACGGAAGCTGACATCAATCGCTATGGTTATCCCCTGCCGGATGCGGTGTTGGCGCAGGTGATTGAGCGCCTGCAGCCCTACGAGCCCCGGCTGATTGGGCTAGACATTTTTCGCGATCGGCCTGAGGAGAATAGTCCGTTAGCACCGCTGCTGGCGGCGCAAGACAACCTAGTGGGGCTATGCAGCGTGCGCTTGGGCCAAGGGGACGGCATCGCTCCACCACCAAGTTTGCCGACCGAGCGCTTGAGCTTTAGCAACGTAGTCGAAGACCATGACGGCGTCATGCGCCGCCACTTACTGTTTATGACGCCTGAAGTCGATGACCCCTGCGCCACAGAATTTTCGCTGAGTGCGCGGCTGGCCATCCAATATCTCGATGCGGAAGGCATTCAGCCACAAATCTTACCGGACGAACGATTGCAGCTTGGACAAGCGACATTTGCGCCGCTGCAAAGCCACTCAGGCCCTTACCACAACCTCGATCACTGGGGGTTTCAGGTGTGGCTTAACTATGCGGCTACCGAAACATTTGTTCAACAAATTTCCGTATCCGATCTCCTGACACAAAACATCGACCTGGAAAGTCTGGAGAACCATATCGTGCTCATCGGCATGTCGGCTCCGGTCTCGAATCCGACGGACTTTTTTCTGACACCGGCTGGGGCGAACCAATGGCCCCAGCAGCAAACTGAGGGGGTCTTGCTGCACGCGCAAATGGTCAACCACCTGCTGACCGCAGCTTTAGACGGGCGATCGCCGATTCGCGTCTGGCCCATGGGGGTGGAGCTAGTGTGGATTGCGGCCTGGTGCGGTTTAGGGGGGCTGGTGGGCTGGCGTTGGCGGCGTCTGAGTGTGGCCGCGATCGCCGCCGGGGGCAGCGTACTGCTGCTGTACGGAATTGCGTGGGGACTGCTGAATCTAAGCTGGTGGGTGCCCCTAGTGCCAGCCGCGATTGGTACCACTTTGGCCACGGTCGGTACTTTTGCCAGCGCTCACGGACTCGATCATGCTCAACTCAGGAAAAAATTGCCCTCATGAAATCCTTATTTACACAGCCTCGTCAAACACGCCTGGGTGGGTTGACGGCAATGCTTTGGAGCCTTTTGGCTCTGGTGGCGATCGCGGATGTGGCGCCCCTAGCCGTGCCCTTCAATCCGCCCAATCGCGGCGCACCAGGACGCAGCAGCACCGTGCGCGATGCGGGCAGTCGGGGCTGTGGCATCATCGCGCTCGAACCGACCCAAACCCACTGGGGCGAAACGCTGCAGGCCCAGCCGACGTTCTGGGTGTTTCTCTCGGAGGCTGGCCGCACAGTGGCCTTGACGCTGACCCCCGAAGGCAGCGACGAAATCTTGTACACCGCCACCTACCCCGCGATTCCGGACGTGGGCATCAGTCGCCTGCCGGTGCCCGAAGCGGCCCCGGAGCTGGCCCCCGACGTGCCCTACCGCTGGACGCTATCCGTCGATTGTCCGGACGAGAGTGGTGATGACCCAGCCACCACCGGCATCGTGGTGCGGCGATCGCCCACCGCTGAATTCACCGGGCAACTTGAGCAAGCCGATGTGGAAGACCGCATCACGCTGCTGGCCAGCCACGGCTTTTGGTACGACACCCTGACTGAGCTGGGCGACCAGCGGCAGTTAGCCCCCGACGCGACGGAGTGGATAGACGCTTGGGCCAGCCTGCTAACGCATGAGCTGGTACAGCTGGATGATGTCGTCGCTCAGCCCCTGACGGACTGCTGCGAGGCAGTGCCGTCCCCTTAAGTTCAACCGGCAGCAGGCACGACAGCCCAGGCAGCCCCTCGCCTGCCGTAGTTTTGCCCACCGTCATTGTGAGTGAGAACAGCAATGCCCCCATTTCTGTCTAAACCCTCAATCCTGAGACTGCTGGCCCTCTGGGCCGGGTTCGGGGCGCTCAGCTGGCTGTGGTATGCCCCCTTCACCGGTGGTCAGGTGCCGGGCTGGCACGGGTTGGCCCTGGGCTATAGCTACCTGAGACTCCCGGCGCTGCTAATCAGTACGAGCGTCGGGTTGGCGCTGCCGGCCTTGGGTGCCGGGTTATTCGGGCTGCTGTTGCTCAGGGTGCTCAAACCCCAGTGGCAACCGGTCGCGCGACGCGCTGCGGTGCTGTTGGCGATCGCGATCTCGGTGGGCGTTCTCCTATCGATGGCCGCTTTTCCAGCGGTGCTGTTTGGCTATGCGCCTCAGTCACATCAGGCGATCGCCGCTTGGCACAAGATCTATCGCACGGTTTACGTGGCGCCGCCGTTCGACGACAATTACGGCCCGCTGATGCTTTTAGAATGTGGCCGCTGGGGCCTGTGCCATGAGGTTTATCGCGGTTACACAGACGTATTTTCGGCGGCAGTGGCGCGGGTTGAGTTTCAGGCTGGCCCCAGTCAGCTGGCGCTCTATCTAGAGAATGAATGGGCCTACGTCCGTTCGCGCCCGGCGACCCTCTGTGTGGCCCAAAGCGCGGCGCTAGACGGTTCGAGTGACGCCGTCATCTGCGATTTCCCGATCGAAAACTAATGGAGCCCCTACCCGATGTTGTGTATCTTTTGTGCGATCGCGCCCCCCGCCCCCCCGCCCTTACCGCTAGCGTCAGTCGTGCCTCCCGAGATCGCGGTAGACACCCCACCGCCCCTCTCGGTTCAGCCGCTGCTGTCTCCGCCGACGGAACTACCGCCGCAGTTCTCATCCCCGCGCCTCGCTCAGGCCGTCATGCCCAATGCGGACGGCACCGGCACCGTGGTGACGCCCGACGGCAGCCAACTTGATATCACGGGCGGCCAGCTTTCAGGCGATGGGGCCAACCTGTTCCACAGCTTTCAGGAGTTTGGGCTGACGGCGGAGCAGGTGGTTAACTTTATCGCCGCACCGGAGATTCAGAACATTCTCAGCAGCGTCAATGGTGGCAACGCCTCGATCATTAACGGGCTGCTGCAGGTTAGTGGCAGCAGTGCCAATCTGTATCTGATCAATCCCGCTGGCGTTATTTTTGGCCCCCATGGCGCGATCGATCTGACCGGCTCCTTTACGGCCACGACCGCCAACCAGATCGGCTTTGGCGACACCTGGCTAGACGTGCAAAATCCCACCGCCTATGAAGCATTGGTGGGCTCACCCGATGGCTTTGCCTTTGCCGAAAACACCTCTGGCACGGTGCTCAACCTAGGCGATTTGACCGTCGAGGCCGGGGAATCGATCACGCTGCTGGGGGGCGAAGTCATTAATCTCGGCACCATCGAGGCCCCCGGCGGTACGATTACCCTGGCCGCAGTGCCGGGCGAAAACCTAGTGCGCATCAGTCAGGAAAATCAGCTGCTCAGCCTGGAAATTGCGCCAACCCTGACTGCCACCGGACAGCTCTCGCTGAATCCGCTGGCGCTACCGGAGTTGCTGACTGGCAGCGCCCTAGCCAACCCTGACTTGACCGTCGTTCAAAATGCAGATGGCACGGTGCGTTTAGAATCGCCGACGGCGGCGGCCACCCTCGAACTTGGCAGCGTCATTGCATCCGGGGAAATCGTCACCGCCGGGGAGCAGAGCGGACAGATCTACCTCCTGGGTCAGCAGGTTTCGCTTTTGGATGCTGAGGTCGATGCCTCTGGACAGCAGGGCGGCGGCGACATCCGCATTGGCGGTGACTTTCAGGGGCAAGGATCGTTGCCTCGGGCACAGGTTACGACCGTCGATGCCGATTCTCAGCTTGCGGCGAACGCGGTGCAGACAGGTGACGGTGGCACGGTAATCGTTTGGGCCGATGACACAACGCGATTTCTCGGCCAGGCCAGCGTGCAGGGCCGTGGCAGCGGTAGTGGTGGTTTGGTCGAAATCTCGGCGGCTCAGTCACTGCAGTTTGCGGGCACGGTGAATGCGTTCGCCGCGTCGGGCCGTACTGGCACCCTGCTGCTAGACCCCACCAACATTGAGATCGTGGCTGCCGGGGCCGATACCGCCGCGCTCACAGCGGTAGATGAGTTTGGTGATCCTGACCTGGGGGCCAACAACACGACGCGAATTGACGTCACCGCGCTCAACGCCGCGTTGGCCAATGTGGTACTGCAAGCCACCAATGACATTACCTTTAGTACCGATGTCACCACCACCACCGGCGTGGGCTTGACCGCGATCGCCAACAACAACATTTTTCTCAACAGCAATCTCACCACCAATTTCGGCGCGATTACGCTGCAGGCCGATGCCGACAACAGCGGCAGCGGCAGCGTCATTGCCGGTGGCGGCACGACCCTGCAGACCCAGGGCGGCCCGGTCACGGTAATGGGGGCGGGATTGCAGCTAGGCGCGATTGATACCAGCGCAGTAATTCCCGGCGCGGTGAGTCTGATATCCACTGACGACATTACCTTTGACGCGATCGCGGCCACCACTACCAGCGCCGATCCGGGGGGTGACGTCAATATTGTGGCCAACGGCACTGTGCAGGGGTTGAGCGCTGGCATCACCATCAACGCTCAAGGCGGCACCCCCGGCACGGTAACCATTCAGCATGATGGTGGCCCCACGAACGCGGCCTTGACGATCGGCAACGCCGCCGTGAATGGCACGGCGGGGGCGATCGCCGCTGATAGCCTACTCACCGGCGGCACCTTCGATGTCCAACCCACTGGCGGTACCGACAATCCCTCGCCCGCTGTCACCATCACCTCAGTCAACGCCCCACCGACGCTGTCCGCCTCACAGCAGCTGGCCACAGCAGTCGATCAGCCGCTGGACTTTACCGTGGCTGACCTCAACCCCACTGTTGTCGATGCCAACAGCGACATCACCACGCTCGCAATCGACTCGATCCAGTCGGGAACGCTGCTGAGAAATGGCGTGCCCGTGCAGCGCGGCGACGCGATCGCTCCCACCGATACCCTGCAATTCATCCCCCCCGCCGATACCAGTGGCACGCTCACGGCCTTTACCCTGCGCGCTCAAGATGGGGTCGCCAATTCTGCCCCAGTCGCCATCACCGTCACGATCACGGCTTCGGAGACGCCTGATTCCCCCGAGTTGCCCGACGTGACGACGCTTGATCCCACCTTGGGAGCGGCTCCTCCGCCCCAGCCTGATCTCCTGCCAACGGAGCAAACGTTTATCCAGAGCCTGTCGCTGGCCCAGTCGCCGCAGTTAGAGGAACTCAGCGTACTCGGCATGGTGCTGCCCGAACCCAGCTTGTTGATTGGGGCCGCGATCGCGATCAGCGCCGATGAGGATGGCATCTTTCCCCCGAGCGCCGCGAATGCTCCCGCTGCCAACGTGCCAAGTTTGGACATTGCCACAGAGCCACGGGAAAACCAAGCGCTGCCGCAACCCGGCGGGGGCGTCAATCTGAGTCAGCTTCAGGAACCGGGCGACGAGGGCGAAACCGGTGAGGGCGGTGACGAGGGCGGGGGTGAGGACGACTTGCCAGTGCCCGACGCCGGTGACAACGGCTCCGCAGTTGAAGGGGAGCCCGATGCTGGCAGTTCGCTGTTGACTGACGAGACTGAGCCCGCCACGCCCACCCCAGAGACAGATAGCGGCAACCCTGCCACCGACGGAGAAACGACCTCCGGTGATGCCACCACTGGCTCCATTGAGGAAGACGGCATCACCTCACCGGCAGCCGAATCAGCAGCCGACTCCGAGGCCAATACCGGCCTGCGCAACTGCCAGGCCACGGTTGAAAGTGTCGAGAACACTGCCGCTCGCGATCGCTCCGAGGCCCTTTATGAAGCCCTGATCGACTGCTACGAAGCTAACCTGGCGACGGCTACCGCCCAAGGCGATACTCGCTGGATTGCCTATTCCCTCAACAATCTGGCGATTTCGCACTTTGTCATTGGCGACTATCTCACCGCGTTGGACTTGCATCAACAGCAGCTCGATCAGGCGATCGCCCTGAGGGATGCGACTCAAGAAGGGATTGCGCTGGGAGGGCTAGGGGCCACCTATGCAGCCCTCGGCGATTACGCCACCGCTATTGACTTCTATGAGCGCAGCCTCAGCCGCCTGCCCATTGAGACCGCGCCGCAATGGAAGGCGCTGACCTATCGCAACCTCGGCAACGCCTACTTTGCCGCCAAGAACTACGAACAAGCCGCCCAGCACCAGCTCACCAGCCTCGATATTGCGCGGGGTGCGGGCGATCGCTACGGCGAAATGCAGGCTTACGGCAATCTCGGCTCAACGCGAGCCATTCAGGGGCGCTTTGCGGAGGCGATCGCCCACCATGAGCAAGGGCTAGCCCTGGCGACAACGTTGGCAGAGCCCCTAGAGGCCGCTCAAATTTTGCTCGGGCTCAGCACGGTGTACGCCTACCAACAAAATTACGACCAGGCCTATCGCTACAGTCAGGAAGCGCGGGCGATCGCCCAGCAGCTCGGCTCCCGGCTCGGCGAGGGGGTCGCCCTGACAAATGTGGGGAACGCGCTGCTGTATCTGAATCGATTGACCGAAGCCGAGCAGACCCTCTTCACCGCGATCGAGCTGTGGGAATCGCTGCGCGCCGGTTTGGGGACTAATGATGCCTTCAAAATCTCCATTTTTGAAACTCAGCTGGCCGCCTACAACAACTTGCAAGAAGCACT
Organism: Cyanobacteria bacterium J06626_4; assembly: GCA_038523235.1. Lineage (GTDB taxonomy): Bacteria > Cyanobacteriota > Cyanobacteriia > Phormidesmidales > Phormidesmidaceae > Halomicronema. Next base: position 52,806 of record JBCBJQ010000024.1, on the reverse strand, counting down.
GGTCAACCAAGACAAATCGACCATCGCCCTCGAAGTATCAGAACGCAGTCGTGCCCGCGCCTTTGTGGAACTGCTAGCCCGCGGCCAGGGGTCAGCCAGTGCCGCTGGACCGGTGTCGCCCCCCAGTCTGGCCCGACTGCAGCAAATCGCCGCCACCCAAAACGCCACCCTGGTGGAATATGCCATCATTCGCGACCAGGTGGCTGACCCACCCCACGCCGCGTCGGTGCAAAATCCGGTCGAGCCGCGAGATGCCCAGCTCTATATTTGGGTGGTGTCGCCGGATGGCGCAGTGCAGTTTCGCTCAGTCAGTTTGCCCACCGCTGTCTCGGCCAGCACCGTTGCCGATCTCGTGGTCGAGACCCGCACTGCGCTCACCGGTCGTGATCCGTCCCTGGTGGCGGCGAGTCGGGGTCTGCGGGTGGTGCCCAGCGTCCCCGACTTGTCCGATCGCCCCCTGCAACCCGGCGATTTTGTCCGGCGCGAAGGCGACCTCGCCGACCTGCCCCCATACCAGGTGGTCAGCGTCTCTCCCGACGGGCAGACCGTCACCGTGAGTCATCCTGACTTCGTCCTGCCCGATCCAGCATTGCCAGTCAGTGAACTCTCGCGGGTTGAGCCCACGGCGGGCGCGATCGCCCAGCCGCCGCTGCAACAGCTGCATGACCTGCTGATTGCCCCCATCGCGGAACTGTTGCCCACTGACCCCAACGATCTCGTCATCTTCGTCCCGCAAGAACACCTCTTTCTCGTGCCGTTTGCCGCCCTGCAAGACGAGCAGGGCACCTATCTGATTGAGCAGCACACCGTGGCAATCACGCCGTCAATTCAGGTGCTAGAGCTGACAAGTAATCACGCCGCGCCCCCCAACCCTGCCGCCACAAATGCCCTTATCGTCGGCAACCCCACCCCCATGCCTGGCAGCTTTGTGCCCCTGCCCAATGCCGAAACGGAGGCCGCTACCGTGGCGGATCTGCTCTCAGCGACGCCGTTGTTACGCGGCGATGCCACCGAAGCAGAAGTCAAAGCCGCCTTAGCTGAAGCCGATATCATTCACCTCGCCACCCACGGTGAATTCAACAGCACGCAGCCGCTGCAGGGGGCGCTGGCGCTGGCTCCCGATGCCCAAAATGATGGCTTCCTCACCGCCGCCGAAATTCTGGAGCAGCCGCTGCAGGCCAGTTTGGCGATTTTGAGTGCCTGCGACACGGGTCGGGGTCGCATTACCGGCGATGGGGTGATTGGTCTATCGCGATCGTTCATGGCTGCCGGGGTGCCTCAAGTGGTGGTCTCCCTCTGGCAAGTGCCCGATCAGCAAACCGCCGACTTGATGATCGACTTTCACACCGAGCGGCTAAAACAGGGCAATACGCCCCAGGCTCTACGTGAGGCCATGCTCTCAGCGATCTCTACCTATCCCGACGATCCGGCCCTTTGGGCGGCCTTTGTGCAGGTCGGCAGCGCCCCATAAACAGCCCTGGCGATTGATGTCACAAGCTCAGGGCAAGCCCCGCTTAGGCCGCCCTTTTGTTGTTCCGCACCTGAAAGGAGTTACACCAGTTCTGCATGACAGCGCTACACATACAAATCGGCTTCGACTCCGCTCAGCCGACGTTCCTTGAGCGGAGTCAAAAGGAAGATCTGTAGTCCAGTCTCAGAGAATTGATATTAGAGCATCGGTTCAGTATGGCGAGAAACCCGGTTTCTTGTCTCAATCAACGACGGAATCAGACTCTGTCAGCCCGAGAAACCGGGTTTCTGTAACGGGGTCTCATCGTCCTTCTCTTTAAGTGATGTCTTCAAGTCTCTGACTAACCGCTCAAACACCTGCTGGTAAGCGTCATAGTCTTTCCAGTTGCAGAAATTGCCGATATTGCGAGTGTTCTTGATTGCTCGCGGCCACCCGTCCCGATTCTGCATCACGGTGTCATCAATGCGGACGGGAAACAGCACCAGCTTGTTGCTCTCCCGCTCTTTTTCCAGCGCTGATTCCACTTCGCTTTCGACCCACTGACTATTGACCGAGTGCTCCGAGAGGATGAGCAGCAGCTTGTCATGCTTGCGAATGGCTTGGTCGATGCCGACGCGAATTTTTTCGCCAATGGGCAAGTCTTCCGGGGCGTACCAACAACGCACCCCCTTGTCTTGCAAGTCAGCATGCAGTCGTTTGGCAAACGCCTCGTCCTGGTGGGAGTAGCTGATGAAGCAGGAGTAGAACTGGAGCGGCTGATTAAACAGTGAGGGGATGTAGTCAATGAAGGTATCGGGTAAACCCACGCCCCGCAGAAACGATTCGGGCAGCTGACCCGAGCGGGATAACGTTCGATGATCAAGGGTGCTAGGCCCATTATGGCGGCAGGCAGGCAGTTCTTTAACCTGACTCAAGTCAACGTCAGCGAATACTGTTTCGCCAAGGATGGCACTGCTGAGGTCGGCATCACTGAGGTCGGCCCCACTGAGGTTGGCAAAGCTGAGGTTGGCAAAGCTGAGGTTGGCAAAGCTGAGGTTGGCAAAGCTGAGGTCGGCATCACTGAAGTCGGCATCACTGAAGTCGACATCGATGAGGTTGGCAAAGCTGAGGTTGGCAAAGCTGAGGTCGGCACCGCTGAGGTCGGCAAAGCTGAGGTCGGCATCACTGAAGTCGGCCCCACTGAGGTCGACATCGATGAGGTCGGCACCGCTGAGGTCGACATCGATGAGGTCGATCGCCTCATTTGGATTATCTCTTCTCCACTGATTCCAAACCTCAGCCCCTTGCCTGAGCAAAGCGACCTGTTCTTCATTCGCCATGACCATTTCCCACCGTTATCGCCACAAATCTAGCAGCGGCAAGCCGTTAACCGCCAAGGGCCATCCTCAGATCGCACCCCTCGCCCCCAATTCTGCAGAAACCGGTTACAACATCCCCAAAGTTATGCGGATTCTCTAAAACCAGGCTACAGATCTGTCTCCCCTGCCCCTCGGCTCCCCGGCATTGCCAAGATTGCATCGGGTTCGATCACTGAGAACGGGTATTCGGGGATGCCAGGGAGCCATGCATAAGTCCTCATGGGGATAAACCGCCTCGGGGTAGAATCGGACTGGTTTTACGCAGGGAGAGGGAAACACCTTGAAAACGCGCGTCATCTTGGTCAGGCATGGTCAGAGCACTTACAACGTTAAAAAGCTGATTCAAGGGCAAATCGATGTGTCTGAACTGACGGAGATGGGAGTGGCCCAAGCCCAGCGCGTGGGCGAAACGCTGCGCGGCATTGCCTTTGACCACGTGTATGCCAGCCCGCTCAAGCGCGCCTTCAAAACGGCGTCCACCATTGTCGACGTGCTGCAAAAAGAACTACCCGAGACCCCCGCCCCCGCCCCCACGCCGATGATCAAAGAAATCAATTTGCCGCTGTGGGAAGGGCTCTCGTTTGCTGAGGCCGAGGCCCAATATCCTGAGATTTATCACGCCTGGCACTACGATCCGCTCAACTGCAAGATGCCTCTAGCCGACGGCACAGAGTTTTATCCGGTGCGATCGCTCTACGATCGCGCGACGCAGTTTTGGCAAACGATTTTGCCGCAGCATCCGGGCCAAACGCTGCTCATCGTCGGGCACAGCGCCATCAATCGCGCCTTGATCGCCACCGCCTTGGGCAAAGGGCCAGAAATTCACGAGCAACTGGGTCAGGCCAACTGCGCCATTAGCCTGCTGAACTTTGCCGGTGAGTGGGGGCAGGGGGTGCAGCTAGAGTCGATGAACCTGACCAGTCATATGGGCGAAGCCGTGCCAGCGCGGCGATCGCGCTACCACGGCCCCCGCCTGCTGCTCGTGCGTCACGGTGAAACCGAATGGAACCGCCAAAAGCGCTTTCAAGGGCAGATCGACATTCCCCTCAATGAGAATGGTCGGAACCAGGGAAAACAGGCGGCAGAATTTTTGAAAGACGTGAAAATCGATGCGGCGGTGAGCAGCTCGCTCTCGCGTCCGAAGGAAACGGCAGAGCTGATTTTGCAGCACCATCCTGACGTCACGCTTAACACCACCGATGGCCTCAAGGAAATCGGCCACGGCGAATGGGAAGGGCTCTACGAAAACGAGATCGAGTCGGGCTATCCCGGCATGTTGCAGCAGTGGCAAGCCCACCCCGAAACGGTGGATATGCCCGGCGATGGCGGCGAAAACTTACAGCAGGTGTGGGCGCGGGCGATCGCCGCTTGGAACGACATCGTCGCGCAATACAGCGGCACTGATCAGCCCGTGACAGTGCTGGTCTCCGCTCACGACGCCGTCAACAAAGCCATTCTCTGCCATGTGATGGGGTTAGGGCCAGCGTCGTTTTGGCAGTTTAAGCAGGGCAATGGCGCCGTGAGCGTGATTGACTATCCTGCTGGGGTAGAGAGTTCGCCAGTGCTGACGGCAGCGAATATCACCATTCACCTCTCGGGCAGCGTGTTTGATCAAACGGCTGCGGGGGCGCTCTAAATGGGGGCAGGCCAGAACCGCCTGGAGATGCGGTGTCTGTCGGGTAGGCAGAAAGCATGACAGGCACCTTACTGCAGCAGGTGCGGGTGATCGCCCCCGCGACGCAGACCGATCAGATTGCCGATGTATGGATCGAGGCGGGCCGGTTTCGGGCCATTGCTCCCCACCTTGATCGCCCCGACAGTGAAGTAGAAATCATCGACGGCACCGGCAAAATTCTCGCGCCGGGTCTGGTCGATCTGTATAGCCACAGTAGTGAACCGGGCAACGAACCCCGTGAAACCCTGGCAGATTTGCTGGCGGGGGCGAGCGCGGGTGGGGTGACGCGCCTTGGCATTTTGCCCAATACCGACCCGCCGTTAGATCAGCCCGCCGCGATTCGCCATTTGCTGAGTTTGGCGGCGGCGTCTGGGGTAAACCCGCGACCCACACTGCTGCCCTGGGCGGCGCTGACCCTCGGCGCGCAAGGCGAGCACATGACCGAACTGGCGGCGATCGCCGGGACGGCAGACTTGGCCCTAGCAGGGTTTGCCGATGGTCAACCGCTGAGCAATCCTGTCCTGCTGCGCCGCCTGCTGGAATATGCCCATCCCCTACAGCGCCCGATTGCCCTCTGGCCCTGCGATCGCGCGCTGGCAGGTAACGGTATTGCCCGCGAGGGTTCCTTAGCACAAATGGGCGGCCTGCCGGGCACGCTGGTCGCCGCTGAAACCGCCGCGCTGACCACGGTGCTAGAGCTGGTGCGCGAAATTGGCACCCCCGTTCACCTGATGCGCCTATCGACCGCGCGCAGTGTGGAGTTGGTACAGGCAGCTCAGGCGTCGGGACTGCCCGTTACCGCCAGCACCACCTGGATGCATCTACTGTTTTCCACCGCCGATGCGCTGAGCTATGACCCCAATCTGCGGTTGGAGCCACCGCTGGGGAATCCGGCGGATCAGGCGGCGCTGATTGCCGGGGTGAAATTCGGCGTGCTGAGCGCGATCGCGATCGACCACAGCCCCTACACCTATGAAGAAAAAACAGTGGCCTTTGGCGATGCGCCGCCGGGGGCGATGGGGTTAGAGCTGGCGCTACCGGTGCTCTGGCAACGATTCGTCACCACCCATGACTGGACCCCGCTGGAACTGCTACAGGCCATGAGCTGCGGCCCCGCCCACTGTTTAGGCATGCCCCCGCCCACCATCGCGGTAGATCAGCCTGCCGAAGCCTTTTTGTTTGACCCGGCTCAGACGTGGCGGGCAGAGACGGCCACGCTGCGATCGCCCGCCCGCAATACGCCCTTCCTCAACCAATCCCTACAGGGCAAGGTAATCAGGGTTGTGCAGTAGGCATCTAAAACTGGCTTTATAGGGGGATTTTGGCAATCCGGTCAATCCATTCTGCTGCTGTCGTGACCGACCAGATTAAGATCAATTCTTCAATGACAATTTCCAAAGCGGTTTTTCTAGACACAATCAGCACACCTGAGCTTTGGCTATTCGCGATGAATTCGGCAAACTCAGTCGGCATTGTTCTTCGATCATGAGTGACCAAAATGCGCTGCTGCTTTGCTGATCGAGCCAATACTTCGGCATCTCTCAATCCTGCCAAACCTGCTTCAGTCGCGGGCTGACGGTGGATAGTTCCCGTCACGATTACTTGATTTAGGTCGGCATCAGCCTGAAACTGAATCACTGCCATTACGCCTGTTGTGCTGACTCCTTAGCCGCAAGCAACTTTTGATACAAAGCAGGAGCATCGCCTTGTAAAGGTTGTGGCATGGTGTCAAATGCCTGCTCTGCTGATAGAAGATAAACATCAATATCCGAGCGATTGGCTAGGTAGAAGGTGATTGCCCCGTATACCTTCTCTAGATCAAGTAACGGAAATGATTGGGCAATCCTTTCCGGAGGCAATCCTTGATGAAAGGCATAAACAATAGAATCCAAGGAAATTCGAGTACCGATAATCCAGTACCCTTCGTTTTTGAACTCTATATAGGGCTTGATAGCGATTGTGGTCATAACAATCAAGCTGAAACGCTCAACACAATCATATCCAACGCGTATAGATAGGCGGATATCTATAAATGCTCAGCAGCCCTACCCCGGCAAGTTAGGCGATGACTTCAACTTCGGCGGTGTAGCAGGTCCAGTCAGAGCGCGATAGGGTTTTGCCACAAACCACGGGCTGCTGATCGCCCTGATAGGCCAAATAGTTAAACACCAGCAGCGGCATCCCCAGCGGCACGGCTAAATATTCGCTGAGTTCGTAGGTGGCAGGCACACTCTCGAGTCGCACGGCTGCGGCATTGAGGGTGATGCCGCCCTTGGCTAGGGTGCTGTAGGTAAAACCCTGCTGTAGTTTATTGGCGAGGGGCGTGGCGATCGCCGCTGGATAGTAGGCAATGTCGAGGGCGATCGGCGATTCGGCAGCATAAATAATTTTCTCTTGCCAATACACCGTGGCAGACAGCTCGGTCAGCTGCAGTTGGCGGCTCACCTCTGTCGGGGCCTCAATGGGCTGAAACCGGAGTGAATGCACACGGGCTTGGTAGCCCTGCTGCTGCAAAGCAGCGTCAAACTGCATCAGCGGATTTGACATAGAAAAGCTGATTTTGTGCTTTTCGGTGACAAAAATGCCTTTACCTTGTTGGGTGGTGACAAGACCTTGCTGCGTCAGGTTAGCGATCGCCTTGCGGATTGTTGTCCGGCTCACCTCAAAAATTTCGCCCAAATCAAACTCGCTCGGCAACCGGCTGCCTGGCTCGTATTCTCCCGCTTCAATTTTTTGCTTCAATTGTTCCGAAATTGCGACATGCAGAGGCTGCTTATCTGAAAGCTGTTCACTCGGAACCATAAAAAATGTCATCGTCTGCTGACTATCTCTGACATCTTATCGAAATTTGCCGAGGAACCTGCGGGCAGAAAATGGCCTCACACCTGGCATAAAGCCTCAAAATTTCCGCCCGAGACGATTCCCCCTTTTACTGCCCCCCTGCTGGCTACGCCGCAATCAGCTGAAATCGCGACAACTTGAATAAACTCGTGTCGTGGGGCGTCTTACCCTCGACGGCTAAATCGGCCAGCATTTTGCCCATCAGCGTGGTGAACTTAAAGCCATGTCCCGAGAAGCCTGCACCGATGACCACATGGGGATAGTCGGGATGCTGATCAACAACAAAATCCTTATCAGGGGTCACGGTGTAGAGGCAGCGGCGGGTGTAAAGCAGCGGACCCGCAGCGTCGGGTAGGTATTGGCTGGCCCAGTCACGGATGCGTTCGGTCCACGCCTGACTGGGGGTATAGTCCACCTCGCTGGGTTTATCTACGGTGTCCCAACCGTAAAACGTGGTGATCTTGACGCCGATACTGGGATCTTCGTGGGGAATGCCGTAGGGCATTTCACCGTAGTCGCCATTCATATGGGCAAAGAACACGGGAAATTTGCCGGGTTCAAAGTCGGCGGCGTTTTTGGGTTCATAGAAGCCCAGTTGGCAGGGCATGATCTTGAGCGGCAGATCAATCCCTTGTTCGGCCAGCAGGCCCTTAGCCCAACTGCCCACGGTCAGCACGATGCGATCGCACCCATAAGTCTCCGTCTCTGTCTGCACCTCAACGCCATTTTCTGACGGCGTAATATTGAGCACGGGGGTCTGATCAATCACGGTCGCGCCCCTGGCCTGAGCCAGTCGCGCATGGGCGAGCACACAACGCGAGGTTTTGAGCAAGCCCCCATCAGGGTTAAACAGACCGGCCATCCCCTCTTCGAGCGCAAATTGCGGGTACCGCTGAGCGATTTCAGCTTGAGAGAGATACTCATACGGCAAGCGCGATTCATCCAAGCTGGCTTTCATGCGTTGAAAGGTATCCGTTTCGGGAAAGCCAAAGTCGAGGCCGCCGGTCTTCACATAAAGTTTTTCGCCTGCTTCTTCTTGTAGGGCAAACCACAGGGGGTAAGCATCCCGCATCAAGTCAACGTAGGTCGGATTGTCGTAGGTGTAGCGAATCACCCGCGACTGACCATAGGAGCTGCCGTTTTGGTGGTCTAGCTCAAACTGCTCTAGCAATAGGACTTTTTGTCCGGCCTTAGCCAGATAGTAAGCAGCGGCACTGCCCACGCCGCCAGCACCCACCACGATCGCGTCAAACTGCTTCACCATTGCCAATCAAACTCCTAGCGAAAAGTCAGGGGATATCCAAAATTTGCAACCGTCGGGCAGCGGGCGCGATCGCGCTCTGCCTCTGCGGCAAGGCTTGATAGAGTTTGCTCAGAATGGTTGCCCGATTTTTTGGAAAAGGTTGGTGATCGCCCCACGCAGCTTTGCTCGAATCTTGACTCGCTGAAAATTCAACCGGCAAATGTCAGTCTCGCTAAGGAGGCGTCATCAAGGTCTGTGTTCAGTGTCCAGCGGCTACCGATCCCCCTCAATCCCCCTTGAAAAGGGGGACGCCTAAGCCCGTGAGTTGATAGCCCCTTTCTTCTAGCGAAGCCTTAGCACAGCCATACCCGCAGGGTTATTGCCCGAAGGGCTTTAGGGGGCGGCGACAGCGGGGGATCCTACGAGCGCGCTAAACAGATATTCATCAAGGGATGACGCCTCCTTAAGAGCCAAAAAGCAAACCCTTCCTAGGACGCGATCGCTTTTTCGGCAGCTTCCGAGTCTTGCAGCACCTTTTTCACATGCACCACATCATGCTCGTATCGCAGCCCTTTATAGATGCTGTAGCACATGATCAACAGCACAATCGCAAAGGGGAAACCCGTGGCGATCGACGCTGTCTGTAAAGCGCCTAGACCGCCGCCCAACAGTAGAGCTGCTGCCACGACTCCCTCCATCACCGCCCAAAAGACCCGTTGCGGTACAGGCGATTCGAGCTTACCGCCCGAGGTCAAGCTATCCACCACGAGCGAGCCCGAGTCAGAAGAGGTCACAAAGAAGACCACCACCAACACGATGCCCACAAAAGACGTGATGCCGGTGAGCGGCAGTTGCTGCAGCATGACAAACAAAGCGGTTGACACGTTGTCACCCACGGCGGTGCTAATCACGCCTGCCGTGGCTTCATTCAGCTCAAAGCTGAGGGCGGTGCCGCCAAAGACTGACATCCACAAAAAGGTCAGCATGGAAGGCAGCAGCAGCACTCCCAGAATGAATTCCCGCACGGTGCGTCCTTTGGAGACACGGGCGATGAAGATACCCACAAAGGGCGACCAAGACACCCACCAGCCCCAATAAAAGACCGTCCAGCTGTTTTGCCAGCTAGTACCCGAGAACGTTTCCGTCCAAAAGCTCAGTGTGGGTAGGGAAGCGGCATAGTAGCCCAGAGTTTCCACAAACGAATTGAGGATAAACAGGGTCGGGCCGACCAGCAGCACAAAGGCCATGAGCACCGCCGCCAAAGTCATGTTCAACTCGCTCAAGCGGCGGACCCCATTGCCCAAGCCAGAGACCACAGACGCCGTGGCAAAGCCTGTGATAATGAAGATAAGCCCCACTTGAACTGGGGTACTAATTTGTAGCCCAAACAAGAAGTTGAAGCCCGCGTTGACCTGCTGAACACCAAACCCAAGGGATGTGGCGAGGCCGAACAGTGTGGAGGCCACGGCCAAAATGTCAATCACATTCCCCGGCCAGCCGTAGATCTTTTCCCCCAGCAAGGGATAGAACACTGAGCGGATGGTCAGCGGCAGGCCCCAGTTAAAGGCAAAAAAGGCGAGCGATAAGCCCACCAGCGCGTAAATGCCCCAGGCATGTAAGCCCCAATGGAAAAAGGTGATGCCTAAAGCTTGCTTGGCCGCATCGGCGGTATTGGGGGTGATGTCACCCAGCAAAGCGGGGGGATCTTGGAAGTGGAAAATCGGTTCGGCCACACTCCAAAACATGAGACCAATACCCATCCCCGCGCTGATCAGCATCGCGACCCAAGCAAAGGTGGGAAATTCTGGTTGGGCGTCGGGGCCACCGAGACGGACCTGCCCCAGCTTACTAAACGCCAGAAAGATGGTGAAAATTAAGAAGAGGGATACTGAAAGGATGAAAAACCATCCTAAAGAGCCCGCGATAAACCCCTGAACTGCGCCAAAAGCCGTCTCGGCGGGTTCTTGAAAAATCAGGGTAAACACCACAAACAGCAGGATTAAACCACCGGATACGAGGAAGACCTCGGGATGAAAATCAAAGCCTTTACCGGTGATATTGCGATCGCCAGGGCGGCGACTAATGTGGCGCGTAGGAGCATGCTCGGGCATCACAAATGGATGCTCGTCATGGCTCCCCTGCCCATTATTCTGAGTAGTCATAAGGGTGATTCAGTTTTCAACACATCAACGAACGGCAAACAGATCTCTGCAAGAAACACCCGTCGTAGCACTGCAATGCTTCTTACACAGAGAGTTTTTGTGAGCAGAAACCACACAATTACCTGTGCAGTTCCGTCACTGACGCCGCCACTTCTTGCCTGTCAATCATGTTACCTGTGAACACTTTTCAGCAGGAATCCCATGATTGTCAAGAACTCACAACACCCCGTAACAGGGTTCTGTGAGTTCAGTTTAGGCAGCGATCGCGATATTTCGGCGGGCACACATCCTTTCTTTCAAGAAAGGCATCCTCCTCAAAACTGTAGTAAGCAACCGACAAACTCTATCAAAACGCACCTTAAGGTTGCATATCTCAGAAGAATGTCACTGCCGATACAGTTGTCACAACAAGTCTTGAAATCTTGATTTTTGGCGAGAATTATCTGGTGCCCTCCATCCTGATTCTAGGCTCGGGCAGCAGATCCCTTTCCTGAGAAGGACTTTGCAAAGTCAAAGAATTCTTGCAAAAAGTTTTTAAATTGTAAAACAGGAGACATAAAAACGATTTTCCTACCTTTATGGTCTCCTTCATAACTTGTCATAACATGTTTTAATCACTTGTCATGACAACATCTGGCGAGCGGCTTTCTCGTGGATGTTGACTGTTTCAACCCGTCAGCAATGGCGCTTTGATGGCAGGTGAGCCCCCTGAATAAATTTCATGCAAGAGCCACAGAGGCAGAGTATGGCCCAGGAAAAAGTTGTTGCCCCCCCACCTGAGTTGACCCTGGTTGATGCTTACGGCGAGCATCAAGAGTCGCATATCGGGGCAGAATCGGCGGTTATTCACCTGGATGACTATCGGCAGGCTGGTTTGCCGGGTGAAGCGTATACGAGCGATCGCTACCTGCAGCAGGAGCGAGCTACGGTGTTTAAGCAGTATTGGGTCTGTGTCGGCTTAGCGTCGGATGCGCCTAACCCGGGCGATGTTTACCCCACCGAAGTGGCGGGCATGCCAATCGTGCTAGTGCGCGATCGCGCCGGTACCTTGCGGGCTTTCCACAATATTTGTAGCCACCGGGGTTTGGAGTTGGTGAAGACCGCTTGCAACGTGCAGGGAAATCTCCGATGTCCTTACCATTCCTGGACCTACAAACTGGACGGCAAGCTGAAAGGGACGCCGCATTTTGGCGGCTACTACAAAGACACCTACGAAGGGTTCGATCGCGACGGCAAAGGCTTACAGGCGATTCGCTGTGAGCAGTGGCTCGATCTGGTGTTTGTGAATGTATCTGGCGATGCGCCGCCGCTGGAGGAGTATTTGCAGCCCGTGCGCGATCGCTGGGCTACCTACGACCTCGAACAGCTCCGCCGCGAACCCCGCGAGGTCGGACTCACCTGCAACGCCAACTGGAAACTCGCCGTCGAAAATTTCTCCGAAAGCTATCACTTGACCTGGGTGCATCCGGCATTGAATAGCTGCTCTCGCATGGAAGACCACTTTGCTTTTGACGTCGGCGATATTCACGTCGGGCAGGGCAGTTTGCTGTACAAGAGTGGTGAGATTGACGGGCGATCGCTCCCTACCCTACCCAATCTGGCGGCCCATCAAAAACAAACCGTCGCCGAATACATCACCGTTTTTCCCAACTTGATGCTCGGCGTCCATCCTGACTATTTCCTGGTCTTCCTGGTCAATCCTTTGAGCCCGAGTCAAACCCAGGAGCGCATGACCTTTTACTTTGCGGGCGATGAGGCGATGACTCCCGAAAATGAAGCCTTGCGCCATCTGCCCATCGATTTGTGGAAGGATACCAACGATGAAGATATTGAGATGATCGAGCGGCTGCAAAAAGGTCGCCACTCCCCCCGATTTGACGGCGGCTGCTTTTCGCCCGAATTGGAACAAACGGTCTATCGGTTCCAACAAATGGTTGCTAGCGCGATCGGCGAATAACCCAATCCACGAGGAACGTGAGTTCGGAATTCGGAATTCGGAGTTCGGAAAAGGGGATGCGAGTAATGGGTAAACAGGTCACCCTGCCACCCAGCTACCCCACTTACTCCATCCATCTCACCTAACCCTCTGCCACGCACCCCACTGCCTCCACCTACTCCACCTACTCTTCCACCCTCACACCCATCCACCCTCACACTCCGCCACCCTCACACCCTGCACCCCTGCCACCCTCTCACCCTCACCACCCCGGAGACCCCCATGCAAACCAACGCCACCCTCGTCGTTATCGGTGCTGGTATCGTCGGCTGTAGCACCACCTACCACCTCGCCAAACAGGGCTGGAAAAATATTGTCGTGGTGGAACAAGGCCCCCTCTTCGCCACCGGCGGCTCCACTTCTCACGCGCCCGGACTGGTGTTCCAAACCAACGCGTCGAAAACCATGACCAAGCTGGCCCAGTACACCATCGATCTGTATAGCCAGCTCAGCACCGAGGAAGGCCCCGCCTATTATCCCTGCGGTGGTATCGAAGTCGCCTACACCGAGGAACGCATGGCTGAACTTCAGCGCAAACTGGGCTGGGCCAAGTCTTGGGGCGTAGACGGGGCGACCCTGCTGACGCCAGCAGAAGTTAAAGCCAAAGTTCCCCTGATGGATGAAACCAAAATTCTCGGGGGTTACTACGTACCGACAGACGGTATCGCCAAAGCGCTACGGGCAGCGGAAGCATTAGCCAACTCTGCCACAGCAGCCGGAGCCGCTGCATTCTACGGCGACACCACCGTGATGGATATTGAAGTCGTCGATGGTCAGGTTCAGGCAGTCATCACGGACAAGGGCCGCATCGAAACTGACAAAGTGCTGGTCTGTGCGGGCATTTGGGGGCCGCGCATTGGCCGCATGGTGGGCGAAGTCATTCCCCTGACGCCCGTGCAACACCAGTATGTGAAAACCGCCCCAATTCCTGATCTGGCAGGGGAAACGGAGGAAGTCAACTACCCCATGGTGCGCCACCAAGACCACGCGATGTATTTCCGGCAGCACGGAGACTGCTGGGGCATTGGGTCTTACCAACACGAGCCGCTGCTGGTTGATCCAGACAACATTTTGCCCTACGCCGAAGCGCCCGTCATGCCGTCGGTTAAGCCTTTTACCGAAGAGCACTTTGGCCCTGCCTGGGAATCGACCACCGAGTTATTCCCCGCCTTGCAGGATACGGAGCTGCCCTACAAAATCAACGGCATGTTCTCCTTCACACCGGATAGCGGTTCCGTGATTGGCGAATCGACCAAGGCCAAGGGCTTTTGGGTAGCCGAAGCGGTGTGGGTGACCCACGGCGGCGGCGTGGGCAAAATCGTGGCGGAACTGATGACCACGGGCGTCCCCAGCCTCGACATCCATGAAATGGATATTCATCGATTCCCAGCAGTGTGTCAGAGTGGCGACTTCATCATCCGCGCCGGAGCCCAGCAGTATGACGAGGTGTATGACATCATTCATCCCCTCGATCAGCAAACCCACTCACGGGAGCTGCGGGTCAGCCCCTTTTACCCCCGCCTAAAGGAAATGGGCGCGCAATTCATTTTCAGTGCTGGGTGGGAGCGGCCCCAATGGTTCAAATCCAATATTGCCCTGCTGGATGAGTACGACGTGCCGCCCCGCCACGGCTGGGAGGCCAAACACTGGTCGCCGATTCAGGGGGCCGAGCATTTAGCCACCCGCGATCGCGTCGCCCTGTACGACCTCACCCCCTTCGCCAAATTTGAAATCACCGGTCCCGGCGTGGTGGATTATTTACAAAATCTCTGCGCCAACAACGTGGATAAGCCCGTCGGCAAGGTCATCTACACCGCCATGCTGGATGAAAATGGCGGCATCATGTGTGACCTGACGGTGAGCCGGTTAGGGGCGGAAGAATACTGGGTGGTGACGGGCGGTTCCGTCCACGGGCATGATTTAGCTTGGATGCAGGCGCACTTACCGGTGGATGGATCTGTCCGCATCACGGACGTTTCCTCCAGCTACTGCTGTGTGGGGCTCTGGGGGCCGAAAGCTCCGGCGGTGCTGCAGTCAGTCACCCAGACCGACGTGTCGAAACCGCAGTTCAAATTCTTCACGAATCAGCAGATTCGCATCGGCAATACACCCGTACTGGCGGTGCGGGTGTCCTACGTCGGTGAAGAAGGCTGGGAAATCTACGCCCCGACGGAGTGCGGCCTGAAGCTGTGGGATACCCTGTGGGCGGCGGGTCAGGCGCATGGCATCATCGCCGCTGGTTTAGCCGCGTTTGAAACCCTGCGGTTAGAGAAGGGCTTTTTGCTGTGGGGCACCGACATTCACACGGAATACGACCCCTATGAAGCGGGTTTGGGCTTTGCGGTGAAGCCGAACAAGGGCGATTTCATCGGTAAGGAGGCGCTGCTGCAACGCCAAGAGTACGCCAGCCGTCAGCTCTGTTTCCTCATGCTGGATGATGCGACGGCGGTGGTGATGGGCAAAGAACCGGTGATGGCGGACGGTAAGGTGCTGGGCTATGCCACCAGTGCGGGCTACGGCTACAGTCTAGGGCGCGGTGTGGTGTATGCCTATCTGCCGCTGGGCTATGCCAAGCCTGGCACGTCGGTCACGGTGGAATATTTCGGCAAGGCGCTGGCCGTGACTGTCGTAGAAAAGCTGCTCTAGGAACGTCATCATCCAACGGCCACTCTATGCTGCTAGAGAGTGGACTGCAACAAGGCTTTGAACATGCACCTAATCGGCTTGGAATTATTGTTTGTGGTGCTCTGGAGTTCCGGTTTCATCGGGGCAAAGTATGGGCTGCCTTATGCTGGCCCCTTTACGTTGCTGTTTGTTCGATATGTGAGCGTCGCCGTCTTGTTGTTCATCTGGCTCCGCTATCGCCGCCAATTGCGATTCCCGAGTCGAGTGGCGATCGCCCGTTCCGCCATTATTGGTCTGCTCGCTCATGCCATTTGGCTCAGTGCGGTGTTTGGCGCGATCGCCCTCGGCGTTTCTCCCTGGATTGTGGCACTCATCACGGCGTTGCAGCCCATGGCAACTAGCGTCTTATCTGGCCCGCTGTTGGGGGAATCAATATCGCCCGTGCAGTGGTGGGGCTTGGGCACTGGTTTAGTCGGGGTGGTGTTGGTGGTCGTTACCAAACTAGATGGCGCGGCAGGGGTTTCGCTGGTCGGATATATCCTGCCCTTTCTCGCGGCGGCCAGTATGACCCTGGCAACGTTGTATCAGCGGCATCTCAACCGCAACCAAGCAGGACAGAATTTGTCGGTCATTCCCAGTTTATTTGTGCAGGCAGTGGCCAGCGCGATCGCCCTGTGGCCCTTGGCATTGTTGGTCGAGGGCTTGAGCATCCAGTGGAGTGGGCAGCTCATGTTGGCCCTGGCCTGGTTGACCATCGTGCTTTCAATCGGGTCTTACGGGCTGATGCTAAAGCTGTTGGAATATCGCACAGCGGCCCGAGTGTCTAGTTTGATGTATCTGTCCCCACCCACAACCTTGTTGCTGGGATTTCTCCTATTCAACGACCAAATCGCTTGGGTCGATGCAGCGGGTCTGTTGATTACGGCGATTGGTGTGACCTTGGTTTACCGAGGAGGAACTGATACCGCCGAGGATGTGCGCAATCCTGACCCCAGAAAATTACGCAGCATGATGCCTTGAGCTGACCCATTTTTTCCACAGGTTGACGCCATGCAGTTTTCCATCGAAGTGACGCCGAAAGTGGATGTCTCGGCATTGCCGAAGGGCATCCGGGAGGTGTCGATCACGTACTTGCCAGGGGCGGACGATCGCGATGTGGTCGCCCAAGCGGTCAAGCTGCGACAGCTGGGGGTTGACCCGATTCCTCACGTTCCGGCGAGAAGCATCCGCGATCTCGCTAACCTCACCCGTTACCTCACTGCCCTCAAAACTGAAGCCGATGTTCGCCAGGTATTAATCATCGGCGGCAGCCCGGATCGCCCCGCTGGCCCCTTCACCTCCACCCTCGATCTGCTGGAGACGGGACTCTTTGACGGGCTGCGGGTCGGCGTGGCGGGACATCCCGAAGGCATGCCGGTCTTGAGTGAGCAGGAGTGCGATGGTCCTTTGGGACCGGTCTCCGACCATCGCTTCCTGGCTCTGAAAAATCAGTACGCCCGCGACACCGGCACTGAGATGTTTGTCATGACCCAGTGGTCATTGGATGTGCCCACCATTCATCGCTGGCTCGATCGCATCGAAGCCTTCAACACGCTGCCCATCTACCTCGGCATTCCTGGCCCGACCACCCCCGCCACGCTGTTGAAGTTCGCTCAAATCTGTGGGGTCAAAACCAGCCTGCTAGGATTGCGGAACCAATCCGGTCGCCTTGGCAAACTGCTCACGGTGCAATCGCCCGATTATCTCGTGGAGGGCCTCGGCGGACGCATCCAGAACTTCCACATCTATACCTTTGGCGGCGTCAGACGCACCCGCGACTGGCTGGCCACCCGTCAATCCAATCTGGCTGTTTCGGCATAGTTCCTACATGGGCGAGGCATTTCAATTCACGATCCACATCCCGTACGGGTTAGGCATCTTGATTTATGAAGGCAAAACGGGCAGGATGCCCGTCCAAACAAGACCCTGACCATCAGGTTTTCAAGGTTCACGCAAGATCGCGATATATCCACCTTATCCACCCCACCTACCCTCAACCTCACCCACCCTCACACCCTGCCACCCAATTACCCTGACCCCCAAAATGTCTACCAGCGTTTTCGACATCTTCAAAATCGGCATCGGCCCTTCCAGTTCCCACACGGTTGGCCCCATGAAAGCCGCCCAGCAGTTTGCCCAGGGCCTTGCCGCAGACGGACTGCTGAATCAGGTCAAACGGATCCAGATTGATCTGCACGGATCGCTAGGGGCAACGGGACGGGGACATGGCAGCGATCGCGCCATTCTGCTCGGCCTCGAAGGGGAATCGCCCGAATCAGTCAACACCAACCTGGTGGAAGGCTATCTGCACCGGGTGCGCGAAACCAAGTCGGTCTGGCTGCTGCGACAGCATGCCGTGCCCTTTGACGAAAAGACTGACCTCAATTTTCACTGGCAGCCCCTGCCCTTTCATCCCAACGGTATGGAGTTCACCGCCTTTGATGCCCTCGGGGCGATGCTGCGATCGCGCCCCTACTATTCCATCGGCGGTGGCTTCGTGGTGGATGAAAACGCCGCCAGCATTGATCGCCTGCAACTGCACCAGTCCCCTGTGCCCTACCCGTTCACCACCGCCGCTCAACTGCTCACCTATTGCCAAAAAGACGGCACCGCCATCAGCGACCTGATGCTGCAAAACGAGTTGGTGTGGCGATCCGAAATCGACATTCGAGCGGGGCTGTTGCGGCTCTGGCGGGTCATGCAAGACTGCGTTTCGCGGGGCTGCCATACCGAGGGCACGCTGCCCGGTGGCCTCAAGGTGAAGCGGCGAGCTGCCGATCTTTATCGTCATCTGAAGGAGCGATCGGACTTTGCCCTCGCCGACCCGCTCAGCATCATGGACTGGGTAAATGTGTACGCCATGGCGGTGAATGAGGAGAATGCGGCGGGGGGACGCATCGTCACCGCTCCGACCAACGGGGCGGCGGGCATCATTCCAGCGGTGATGCATTACTATCATCGGTTTTGCCACGGGGCGAACGAGGATGGCATTGTGCGGTTTTTGCTGACGGCAGGGGCGATCGCCATCCTCTATAAGGAAAATGCCTCGATCTCCGGGGCGGATGTCGGCTGTCAGGGTGAAGTGGGCGTCGCCTGCTCGATGGCGGCGGGAGCTTTGGCCGCAGTCCTCGGTGGCACCCCCGCCCAAGTTGAGAACGCGGCGGAAATCGGCATGGAACACAACCTCGGTCTCACCTGCGACCCCGTCGGTGGACTGGTGCAGGTGCCCTGTATTGAGCGCAATGCGATGGGTTCGATCAAGGCGATCAACGCGGCTCGCATGGCGCTGAAAGGCAACGGCGAGCACTGCGTTCACCTCGACAAGGTAATCAAAACCATGCGCGACACCGGACGCGACATGCACGAAAAGTATAAGGAAACTTCGCGCGGCGGTCTGGCAGTGAATGTGACTACTGTGAATGTGATTGAGTGTTGATCGTTGAAGCGATCGCTGGGAATTTCGATTTAGCAGCAAAGCAACCTTTATTGGTCTATTGAGCCAAGGGGGTAGGGCTGCGTGCAGTGTTTGGGGTGATGAGGCAGTCAAAATTCGGTCTATACTCGACCGTCAAATCGCTGATACCAAACCAGATTCATGACAGCGGTAATGGCCAGGGCGATACCGCCCCCCGTCCACGCTAATGAGGGCTGATAGCCGCTGCGAGTTAAATTGGTCATCCACAAATGGGTGAGATCGCTGCCCACAATCTGATCCGCCAGTGCTGGAAACAGATACATCAGAGCCGCGCCGACGATGAGCCAACCCACCATTGAAGCGAGTAAAAAAATGGTTTTAGCGGTGGATTGGGTGCCCATGGGCGATCGCCTAAAGAAGTTGCTTAAGAGATTAGCATTTTGGCGAATTGGTACGGGGGTAGAGGGTTCAGGTAACAGCCAGAGTTGTCGGCACTGAAGAAGGCGAAGGGCGAGGATGCTGCCAGATTTTGCTCGCTAGAGTCAATGCCAAACTGTCGGTTCGCTTTTGGCGGGCGGAATCATTCACAATCAGGGATGATGCGATGGAGTTGAAACTTGGACTTTTCGAGGTTGCCTGAAACTGCGTTTGTGCACCCACGGGGCGAGAATAGAGCGGCGATTGAGGCGTTGCTAAACCAGGTCGCTACGCGGATTTTAGATTATTTGACCGGGGCGGCAGACCAGACACCTTTGCCGGAGCTGCAGACCTTACCCGCGATCACTCTCCCCGAAAAATCGGGTGACGTTGCGACCCTGATGGCAATGCTAAACACCGTATTGAGCACGGCCATGAATCCCGCTCATCCGGGTTATGTGGGGCACATGGATCCGTTACCGACGACGGCTTCAATCGTCGGTGATTGGGTGGTGGCGGCGCTCAATAACAACATGTTGAGTGTCGAGATGTCGCCGTTGTTTTCGCGGTTGGAGCCGCTGCTGCTGCGCGAAATTGCACAGCTATTTGGCCTGGGCGATCGCGCTGGCGGGCTGTTGGTCAGCGGCGGTAGTTTGGCCAACCTGCAGGCTCTGGCCGTGGCCCGCAATGTCAAGCTCGGCACCCTCAAAACGGGGCTGATGACCCAGGCGCAGCCCCCCGTATTTTTCGTTTCAGAAGTGGCGCATTCTTCGATCAAAAAGGCGGCAATGCTGCTGGGGTTAGGCACCGACGGCGCGATCGCGGTGGCCACTAACGATCAGTCACAGATGGACCTGCAGGCGTTGCACCAGGCGATTGACCAGGCCCAGCAACAGGGCCAAAAGCCATTTGCGCTGGTGGCGACAGCAGGCACCACGGTAACCGGCAACATTGACCCCCTGGTAGAGCTGGCGGCGATCGCTCGCGAGCATGACCTGTGGTTTCACGTGGATGCAGCCTACGGGGGGGCACTGATGTTTGCTGAGGCCTATCGCGATCGCCTGCAGGGCATTGAGCAGGCTGATTCCGTCACATTTAATCCGCAAAAGTGGCTCTATGTTTCTAAAACCTGCGCCTCGATATTGTTTCGCGAAATGAACCAGTTGCAGCAGCACTTTCAAGTCGCAGCCCCTTATATGAATACCGAAGATGACTGGATCAACCTGGGGGAAATTTCAGTGCAGGGCACCCGCCATGCCGATGTGCTGAAGCTGTGGCTGTCTCTGCAGCATTTGGGCCAGCAGGGCTATCGCGAACTCATTGCCGCCAACTATGCTTTGACGGCACATTTCACCGCCGCCGTTAAAGCCCGACCCGAGCTGCAGTTGGCCAGTGAGCCGGAGATGAATCTGGTCTGTTTTCGCGGTTGCCCCCAATGGCTGCCAGCCGACCAGTGGGACGACTGGAATCGCCGACTGCAGGCTCATCTGCTGAAGGAAGCACAGGCCTTTTTATCGCTGCCACGATATCGGGGGCATAACTGGCTCAAGGTGGTGCTGTTAAACCCGTACACAACCCTGGCAGAAATTGAGCTGATATTTGAAGCGATCGATCAGTTCTTGATAGCGCCCCAGCGATCGGTAATGTAACATCGTTTCTCAATTTTGAGCCTGCGCATAACCTTTGAAAGGCTCGAGGAGCCAAGTGTTGTTGAGGTGTAATGCTTGCCGATTGAGGAGGAACGATAGTCTTTTCCATTAGGCCCGAGCACGATCGAAACCTATGTTGGGCAGGCTTCCTAGCCTGCCTGGCCCCATCAGACTGCCGAAAGAGCGGACGGCCAGGATGGCCATCAAACCAGAGGTGTTGGGAGGAAGCAGCGATCGCTGGTTTCAATCGGTCTGAGCGTGATCGCCGACATTTCGCAGTGCGGCAAATGGGTGAGAAAACCCCGACTCATAATTCAGCGATGGATTGCTGCTGTTTGAAGGGAGCAAAAATCCATCGCTGCGGAGGGGGTGGCTGGTTATTAGTAACGAGGACTTGGGTGACAACCTTCGTTCACAACCATAGTTGATTTTAGACGTAGTTGCGGTGAGGGGTGGGCTCGATGAATCGGGTGCCACCAGGATAGCTGCCACGGCGCCCAGAGCGACCAGGCGGATTGTACTCGCTGGCCACGGGGCCATCGGCTTGCAGGGTTTGAGCAAGGGTTTGCGTTCCGGCCCAAACCGTCAAGACACCGGCACCAAGACAAAGGATGCTGAGAGTAGCTGTGAGGTTGAGTTTCATGGGGTTGACTCCTAATGGAGACAGGACTGGAGAACACACGGTAGATTTATGACCTGACATCATTCACTAATCAAGTGAGGTTGCTTAGGCCTTAGCCCTCACCCTTACAGAATAGTGCGATCGCCCTCACGCAGTAAGCAATCAGGGACATTATCTCAACTGGCCTACCCAACTGGCACAAACTCGAAGGAACCCAAATCGCTAGCTGGTTTACCTTGCCGTTATTCATATTTACGGCACACAGCGGCAATATCCGGAGCAAGTCTTTTTTGCCCAGACCGGCTCGATTCTGACGATCGCTCCACTGATTTCGTTGCAGAGGCTGTGTTGAGCCATTGGCAAGCGCGCTTGATGAGCTGTGGGGTTGACTCTAATCGCCACAGTTTAATGTCGCCATCTCCCTGAGCGACCGCGATTTGTTGACCGTCATGGATAAACGTCGCGCTGAATGCGCCCTCTTGATGACCGGCAAACTGATAGCGCCGCTTAAACACGTTGCCCGGTTGCTGAAACCCCCACCCTTCTACGCTGCGATCCCAGATAATAACTGAGCCATCTTTACTGGCGGTCGCCAGCCACTCGGTCGATGTGTCCTCTGTCGGTTGAAACTCAACCCAAGTGACCCGCTGACTATAGGCCGACAGCACCTGAATCGGTTGAGGCTCTGGCTGCTGATGCACGGCGGCCATTTCCCAAATTCGCACCGTGCCATCTTTGCCCGCCGTGGCAATCAGGCCATCGTCGCTAAAGTCAACACTGGTAGCCCCTTGACGATGCCCCGCCAGAGTGGCGATTGGTTGGGATGGTAGCTGCCGGTTAGCCCCTTGGCCCTCTAAGGCCCAGAGCTTGACGTTCCCGTCTTCACTGGCGGTCGCAATGTAATCACCGTCAGGGCTGAACTTAACCGCAAATACGGGTTGCTTCTCCGGATTTTCAGAGCCCCCTTCCGTGGGTAGAAAATTCCCCAGGGGCTCACCGGCGGCTGTCCATAAAAAGAGGCGTCCTCTAGAGTCAGCCGAAGCAATGTAGTTGCCATCGGGGCTAAACGCCACACTGTATACAAAGGCATCGGCCTCATGCTGCATTACTTCAGAGCGTGCTTCGCCCGTCTTACTATCCCAAAGTCGAACAGTGCAGTCGGCCCCAGCGGTGGCGATCGTGGACTCATCAGGGGAAAAAACGACCCAAAACACATCGATATTCGTCGCTAGCGCTTCACACTGGGGCGAGGGCTCCGTTTCATGCTGAAGTTGAAACCGGAACTGCGGGTGTTGTTGAGCTTCTGCAGGGGCTGCTAGCTGCCAAACCTTCGCGGTGCCATCAGAGCCAGCAGTCGCCAATAACTTGCGACTGGCACTATAGCTGGTACTCCAAGCCTGGCCCCAACCAAACTCTGGATCTTGGTGCCCCATCACGCTGGTGAGAAAGCCAGAATTTTGTTCAAAGATGTTTTTCAGCTCCCAAAAGCGCAAGCGGCCATCAATGCCAGTAGAGATCAAGAGGGGATCGGTCGCTGCTGCCGTTTGGGACAGAGCCGCTTGAGAGGTGTGGAGCAAATTCCAAATCCAGCCCTGATGTCCTTTCAACTCCTGCAGTTGAACACTCTGGGCGGCATCAACTGACCAGCTCCGAATCGCGCCTTGATCATCAGCCGTTACTAACTGTAGCGTCTGAGCCTGAACGGTATCGGAACGCCGGTCAGTAACGAAGTCAATCGCCGTGATCCAGCGGCCATTGTGAGCTAAAAACTGCTGTAACAGTTCACCGGACGCTAAGTCCCAAAGTCGCACAAAACCGTCTTCTGAGGCGGCGGCAAGGAAATCCCCCTCAGGGCTAACGGCCAGGCCAAAGGTACTCAGGGGCATGTCGTCGGGACTCGACACCGAAAATTCGCGTAATGAGGTTCTGCCCAGATCGGTGGCTACTGTCTCGGTAGACCACACCCGAATCTGGCCTTCATAGTCAGCCGACACGAGCTGTTGACCGCCACTAAAATACAGGCTACTGATGGGCACGTCGTGGGCCTGCCAATCGGCAAGGGCGGCTAGCGTGTCAGCCTGCCACAGGCGGATCATGCCGTCGGCCCCCGCTGTCGCTAAAACGGATTTATCAGGACTCGACACCAGGCGGGTCAGAAAGTTCTCGGAGGTATGGGCCTGGCGCAATAATTCCGGCTCTGTTTGATCCGCGGCGAGTTGCCAGAGCATGAGTTGGCCCGCGCTATCAATCACAGCGATGCGATCGCCTGCCGCCGTGAATCGAATATCCCAAATTTGAGTAGCATCTGACATCTGCTGGGACACATCTATGCTGTATTGCTGCTCCCCGACAAAGTCCCAAACTTTAACCGTTTGGTCGAGCCCTGCCGTGGCAACCAACTGTTTTTCGGCGTGTACATCAGCGGCGAATATTTGCACTTGCTGAGTATCGACCCAGCGTTTTTCTGAAATATTATCCAGAATCGATTGCAGGGTATGAATGGGTAGGGTGGTGCGCTTTTCGAGCACCGATCGCTCACTAAAGCGATCGGCCACGCGCACGGCAGATTCCAAGCTATTCAGCTGATAGCCATCAAACTTGCTTTGATTCTCAATAGAGTCGCGCTCTAATTGAGTGACTTGATACAGCAATTTGTTGTTGCGATAGAGCAGATACAGCACGCATCCCACTGAGACGATAGAAATGAGTAGCACTGCCAATAAGCGAACAATTTTGTCTAAGCCCCGCACTTGTTTCATCAAGTCGGTAATTTTTTCTTGGTGTTTGGTCTCAACCTTTTCTCGAATTAAGTTAACGAGATAATCATGCACCAGCTGGTAGGAGTCTACCGGGGCTGAGGGTACCAACAGCACTAGCCCCGCTCGAACAAAAATCCCCAGAATGAGATCGATTTGTTGAGGGTTGCTAGACAAAGCCTCATACAGCTTTTCCTGCATCAGTTCCGACTTGGTCTTGACCGGACGAGTGCCTTCCTTGCTGGTGAGCAGGTAGAGAATAATTTCAGCTAGATCTTGATTTTCGGCCCCGCAATCTTCCACCACATTTTCCAGGTACCGATTGACCAACTCTTCTTTGGGTTGGCAACCATTTTGGGCGAGTTCCTGGTACCGAGCTAACGTCGTAATTTCCTCCGTTTGCAGCTGAGCGCCGACAATTTGCAGTTCAATAGGGCGCACCTGATCAAACTGATCGGCCAGATCTTTCACCATCTGATCAATCAAATCATCGTCAAATTTTATGCGAGTATGTTGGATGCGATTTTTAACGATATTGTAGGTTTCTTCTTGGGTAAAATTGCCAATGTAATAGAGGATTTTTTTGTCGAGGATATTGTTGCCAATAATCTCCAAATCGGTCAGTCGGTTACAGACCAATAGATAATGTAGATAATCTTCTTTCATAGAAAGAATGATTTCAACATCCAAGATTTTGAGACAGTTCACAGCGAAATCATAAAATCGATAGCGCTCATCAACATTGGAATTAGCGAAAAAGAACTCTTCAAACTGATCGAAAATCAGCACCGTTTTGAAGTACTGTTTTTCGTTTTCTTGCAGTTGCTGCAAGATCGCGTCTAGGGAGTCAAAAGTCGGCATCGGTGTCGCATCAGGGTAAATGTCCTGACAGGCCTGGGCAAGCTGATGGCCGAGTTCCGGCACCCAGTTTTGATAAACCTGTTGCAGCACCGCAATCACTGGTCGCCCATCAAAGGTACGCTGCTTCAGGGCTGGCAACAATCCGGCCTGGAGAATAGAGCTTTTGCCCACGCCCGAGGGGCCATAAACCACGCTGAGGCGAAAGTCTTTGCGTTCAATCCGCTGCAGCAGGGCCGTGATGTCTTGATAGCGGGCCGAGGTGGCAATTTCTGGGGCGATATGATCGCGGCTTTGGGGTTGGGGCAAAGAAGGATTCGTGACTTCTTGGCTGGCCTGCAATCGACCGGGACCGACAAAGGGCCGCAAATTGAATTGACTCTGAATTTCTCGCCGGAACTGACGGGTTTCATAGGCCTTGAGATAGTCTTTTTGAGTGAAGTAGACCTCTCGCAGCTCATTCAGGATGTAGGTATAGAGGTCGGGATCGTAGCTAGGTCGAGCAGTTTGACGCGCCTCTTCCAGGTTTTGGGTAGCAGGGGCAAAATTTTGACTGTGGCGTTGGGCTTTGCCTAAAAAATAGAGATACCAGGGACGATGAAACTTGCGTTCCCAATTGAGTAGGGCAGCGCGATCACCCTCGGCAACGATTAGATCGGCCGCCTGCTGCCAAGTGCTGAGGGCCAAGTTGGCATGATATTCGGCCTGCATCCATTTTTGATGGGCGATCGCCACCGCCGCCATAAACCCGAGCGCCTTGGCCTGACGAAAGTAATCACAAAAGCGCTGATGCAGGGTAAAGGCCTTGTGGGCTAACTCATCCAGCGCGAGCCAGTCTGCTTGGCGATGCAGCACCTCGCCCAAATAATTAATGAATTGAGCTACCCGATGGTGCTGCCCAATCGCTTCAAAGGTCTGAATCGCCGCCTCTAGCCAGGTCCGCGACTTTTGCAATCCCGCCGGACGATCCTGCAGGTGGCGCACCGCATAATTGCCCCACCACAAGCCCAAATAAAACTGGACATGGCCATAGCGATCTTGATGGCCCACTTGTTGCCAGAGTTCGAGGCTGCGTTCGTAGTGCTGCCGGGCCATTGCAGTATTGTTGTCGGCGACGCGACCGAGAATAAATTGGCTGCTGGCTTCAACCGCCGACGGCAGGGGATCGAGATATTGATGAATCTCTTCGCAAGCCGTGCGCAGTTCGGCCCGCAGAGGAGATGTTTGATCAAGGTCGAGCGCCTGATTGTCGAGGAAAATGTTTTCGCGGGAGTTCAGGAGCTGTTCGAAAATCGTGTCGGCTGTTTGCTCAACGAACTGGGTTAGTTCCGACAGGTCGGTTTCAAACTCGAGGGTGACTGAGGCCCAGTTTTCAAAATCGGTCGCGTCGCGGATGAGCCGATTGAGCAGACTATCTGTCACCCAAATCACCAACGGACAGGCCAGGTTGTTGCGAAACTCTTCTCGGCTTTGATTGGCGACTCTGAGAAAAGTATCGAGATCGGCAACTATCTCCAGTCCGTTGACCAGGATGGCGGTGGGCGGCTCATCGCCCACAGTGTGACAGATAGCGGTGTACAGGGTTGAAGATTGAGGCGTCAGATTGACTTCCTGAAAGGGGACTTGCAGCTGTTGCGTGAGCGCCGTCCGGACGCGATCGCGCAGCATCCGATAGTTGCAGCGAGCCAAAATCAGCGAAAACGTGCCCTGCGATCGCTCAATCGAGCGAATCAGCGATCGCAACGCATCTTGATTAGAGGATGAGAGCGCGGAGACTTTAGAGATCGTCATAAAGAATGGGGTTGACGTCAAACCAGTGACCATAGTCGTCACTGCGGTATTCAAACACGAACATGCTCTTGAGCAGCACTTCGTAACTGGTCTCGCCGCGCGCTTTCTTCTCGCGCTTGACCTGTTGCAACAGCGCCATTTCATCTGGGGTAATGGCGCGTAAGAGTTCGTTGCGGCGCTGTCGAACCACGCGCTCAACACACTCGCGGGAAAACGGCGGATCCATGCGCTGCAGGCAGCTAAATCCTAGCTTGAGCAAATTTCGCACATGCCCACCGCTAGCCATACAGAGAAGATCAAGCGTCGCTAGGTCTTCAAAGATCTCCCCAACGCGCTCTAGGCGATCGCTGGGCAGGGTTTCGGGAAACGCGCGCGCCAGAATGAGCTGCCGCAGCAGCTCCAGCCCGGCTTCACAGAGGGCCTCATCGGCATAGCGCGTAATCACCATCGGCAGTACTTGCGGATCGATGCCAAATCGGTTGGCCAGGGGGTTGGCTTCATTCGAAAACACCAACACGATGGGAATGGTGTAGACCACGTGACAGTTGAGTCGTCGCAGTTGTTCCCCGCGATCGACAAACAGATAAGCGGGCTGAGGTTTGCCAGCTTTTTCGGCATTATCGAGCCGATCCAGATTATCAATCAGCACGACAAGCCCCTTGTAGCCCTTCTTTTTCAAAGCGGCATCGGCGGGGGCGAGCAGTTCCTGATTGATTGACTCCAGAATGTTGTTGGTGCGCGGCTCCATAATCTGCCGCATCTGCCGTCGCAGCTCCGGACTGTCTTTAGTGCTGGCGGTGACGCTGGCCAGCCCTGCCGAAAACTGCACGTTGCTAATTTCGATGGGCGTTCTTAAAATTTCACTCACTTCGCGAAACAGTGAGACGAAATAGTTGGGCTTGAGACAAATATTGATGGCTTCCAGACTGGCACTCACCTGCCGGGCGATCGCCATCAGAATATCAGTCACATCCACATCGTTGAGATCCATTTCATCACTGGACTCAAAAAAAACGACGTGAAATCCGGCTTTTGTCAGGTGTGTTTGGAGACACAACAACTCAGTTGATTTACCGCAACCGATATGTCCAGTAAACAGCTGACAGGTGGGACTATCTTTCAACCGCTCAATGGTACGGGCAAGTTGGCGAGTAACATTGCCGCCGCGCACATCGGAGAAGTCAATGTAGTATTTGACATCTTCAGCATGGGCAATATTGAGGGGTTTTGATGGATTAAGCGCTTTCCAGAACCGATCAAGATCTAGGGGCATGGTTCTTCTCGTAAATGCTGCCTGATGAGGGTAGGAATGCTGACATTGTAAAATGCCAAGAAAAGTTGCTCTAAAGGGTTATTAGAGATTTACAACGAGTCTCAACACAAGGGGCAACATCCGGCTCACTTTTAATGCCTTCAATACCTGAACCGGTTATTTCTGAATAAGTTCCTCACACCAGTTGGGCCTGTTGCAAGCCGACAGTGGGGTGATGGCCGCAAATGCAGTCGGAGGCCCATGAACTCTACGGTCTGAGGTGAGAGACGGTGATCTCATATCGCCACTCATTGTCGGCCCGACGGCACCTCAACGGGTGAGCCAACTCGTTGAACCTACTGGTTTGATCAACCTCATCCAAGCTAAACTCACTCAGCCACGATACTTAATCCACAAACCCCGACCTCAAGAGCAGGACCACCAGAATATTTCCGGCTATCCATGCGCCCCCGACCCCGTTGCTGAGGGTCATCAGGGTCTTGGCTACTTGATTGGTTCGATGCCGAAGCAGCAGAGCGACGATCACCATGACTAAGACGCCTGCCGCGATTGGCCCACTATCAACGACCCGATTCCAAGTATCAACGGTCAGTCTATGGGGAATCACGGCGTACTTCACACTTGCCAAGGCCAACCAAACCAACTGATACGTCATAAATCCCCCGGCCACTACGGCAAAGCCTTTGCTCAATCGACTGGGATAGAGCCAGGCAAAGCAGGCCGCAATTACCCCTATCGCGATCGAGAACCATAGACTGATTTGGATCAGTGTCGAGTCACCAAGCGCCAAAAGTTTGTTAGTGCCCCAGTATTTTTGCTGTAGGGCATTCAACTGTTGTGCGGTCAGTTCTAAGCCGGTAATTTCAAACGATTCTGAAAGCATGGGAGCATAATCCAAGCTCCCACCGAGACAAACTAAAGGATTGCCATCGTATCGAGCCTGACAAAGACTGAGATCAGCTTTAGATGATGGCGCTAAAGCAATGACTAACAGATGGCCTTCAATGTCGGCCTGGCACTGAGGCCGCTGCTCCGTTTCTGTACAGGTAAAAATGCGATTGGGTAAGTGAACAACGGAATTGGAGTCAGTCTTAATCGAAATTCCTGCAAAAGGAACCTCTACACCGCCGCCTCTAGCCTCGAATACCAATAGGAATAGCAAAGCGCCAAACAAGGCAATCCATAGTCCCAGCAACCCTCTTGATACGAACAATTGCGTTCGACGCATGCCATTCTGCCTCCAAGTACCCAATTAATTCCAGCCAAATCATCTGATCCCTTGAGAGTGTCGTGGGTTTGCGCGATTCAGGTTACTGAATTTCTCAAATGAGAAGGGGAGACCTGCACTCAAAGGCATCTCAGATAAAAGACTCTGAGATGCGGCAAATGGATGACTCTCTTTATAAAGATTAATTTTGGGCCTCAGAAGACCGGCATGTAGCGCGATCTCGGTTCTCTGAATCATAACGTTGTGCCCATCGCGCAAAACGCAGAGGGCCGTTACAATATGTCCCCTTGAATAGTGGTGAAGCCCAGTAGGCAAGACAGCTTTGGCGTCATCTCGGCTCCGACAATCGCTTCGCTGTAAGCATAACCGTGGAAAAGATCCGCGTAAGCTCTAAAGAAGTAGTCAGAAAGAACTAAACCCTTTATGCGCTAACGAAAGGGGAAACCGCAGCTTAAGTAAATTGTCTAGCAGGAGTGCAACAACGGTCAGGTTGCGGTTTTGCAATCCAGCAGTTGAGCTATCAGGGTTTGCCATTCTTCGGACCCCACGACCCCAGCCTCAACGACTACCTTTTCAAGGGCAGCCAGCCAGCACTGGTAATAGTCCCACTCAGGGTCATCCAGCTCGTGGGTGGCTTCCCACTCAGCGATGGTGGCGATCAGCGTTTGCCGAAATTCTTCCCATTCAAAATAGCCTTGCTTAGACAGGGCGATCGCCACCCCAAAGGCGAGCTTTTCCCACTCGCGATCGAACTGAAGATGGCCGTCCTGGCGAGGGGGCGCTTCTTCGGGCGAGCCCATGAGGCTGGTGGCAGCAAAATGCTCAAATTTAGTAAACATACACAGTCACTTTGGCAATGATTTAGCGGCATGGAGTGGGTCTGCTGCCGAGGGATGAAAGACGCGTTGAGCAGACATCCCCGCTGCTGATCGAGGTGGGGCCGGTTTAAACCTTCACCGTGGCCACACCCATCATGGCTTCCGGCGTGAGCAGAGCGGCGAGTTCTTCCTCACTCATGCCTTCGGTTCCCGGCGGCCGCAGGGGCAGCACCCACCAGCGAATCTGGCCGCTGGTATCCCACAGGCGCACCTCGACCGAATCATCCAGCTCTACCCCAAACTCTGATAGAACGACGCGCGGCTCCCGGGTGACCCGCGCCCGAAACGTCGGGTCTTTGTACCAGTAAGGGGGCAGTCCAAGGGTGGGCCAGGGATAGCAAGAGCACAGGGTACAGACAATAACGTTATGGACTTCAGGCGTGTTTTCGGCGACTCGCATATGCTCGCCCTCGGCCCCAGACATGCCGTCAGGAAAATCCATTTGCTGACAGGCGGCATTACAGTCAGCCACCAGCAGATCTTTAAACTCCGGGTCGACCCAAGCGCGCGCGACTAACTTGGCCCCGTTAAACGGCCCCATTTTGGTCTCAAAATGGCTGAGTACGGTATCGACCGTATTGCTGGTGATCACGCCCTTCTCAATCAGTAGCGATTCTAGGGCTTTGACCTTGGCAGCACTCACGGTTTCTCGGTCGGCGGAATATCCAAATCCTGGATAGTTACTGGGCATCACACGCTCCTCTCGGCGTCAGGTTCAAAGGGGGTAGTTGGTCAGAAAGGCTGAATTTTGGCGGATTGATATCACCGGGCAAACGATGGACTCGCAGCAATGACATGGGCTAACCAACCCGTTCTGGGGTGAATCAGTTCACTTTTAACCTTCTTCCAAATACTCCAAATACACTTCAAAAATGTCGTTGTAATAGACCGAATTGTCATCCGCCAGGGAGGTTTCCCAGATGTCGGTGGCCTTGATGGCGATGCTGTAAATCGGCATCGGCGTGCCGATACCATCCGTGGTCTTGAAAAAGTAGGTGTAGGCCTCGTCATAGACTTTGACGATTTCTGCCACGAGGCCACGAATGTGACCGGGCAAGCGTGTATGGTCCGCTGAGACCAGATTTTTGACCCGCACGCGATCGCCCACGCTAAACATGGGCACAGCTGGCAGGGGTCGCATCGGCGAATCGCCCTCGATCAAGTACTTCACTACTTGCTCATCAATGGCCGCGTCACCGCCGCTGGGCAAAGGCGCTTGAGCCTTGGCCTCATCGGCCAAAATCTCAGCGGTGCGCTGGTCCAGTTCTGCCTGGGTAATGTAACCTTCCTCCACAAAGAAGCCGGAGATGCCCCCTAACCACTTTTCGTAGTAGCGCAGCCGAAAATAGTCAAACGGATGCATGCCTTCGGCACCCATGCGCAAATGGCCCCAGGTCCAAAAACTTTTGAACTGAGTTGGCACCTGCTCGATTTCATAATCGGGAATCGATTCCACCAAGTGATTGCTCAGTGCCATCATGGCGGTATGAATGCCAAAAATGCGCTCTTCCCACGGTTCGACAAACACCTGGGTTTCAAAATTCACGGGGTCGAGGTTTTCTAAACCCCCGAGATAGTGCTGTAGTTTCATCAGATTAGGTCACTCTTAACAAAGTCAATCAAGGCACAAAAGCAACGGGTCAGGTCACGTTGGCATACGCTGGGACTAAACAACTCTGGAAGCCTTGCCGCAGCTCGTCTTCGTCCAGATTGCGGCCAATGAAAACCAGCTCACTGCGGCGCTGCTCACCGGGCAGCCAGGGTTTGCCGGGGCGACCATCCAAGGTCATGTGAACGCCCTGAAACACAAAACGCCGCTCGGCCTGATCGACATCCAAGATGCCTTTCATGCGAAAGATGTCGGCACCCTTGGCTTGCACCAGTTGATAGAGCCAGCGATTGAGTTGGTCACTGTCCACGGTGCCGGTGGCGGTAATCGCGACGGAATACACCGAGTCATCATGCTCGTGGGCGTCTTCTTCTAAAAATTCAGGATCAATGCTCAGCGCATTCTTCAGATCGAAGGCCTTTACACCTAGGAGTTTATCCAGATCGATCGCACAGTTTTGAGTGGAATAGATAGTGGCGATCGCGTTGATGCCCCGCACCTTGGCTTCCAAAGCCTGCAACTGTTCGGGAGCGATCAGATCCGTCTTGTTGAGCAACAGCACATCGGCAAAGGCGACTTGTTCCTGCACCTCGTGGCTATCCCAATGGGCTGCCACATGTTTGGCATCTACCACCGTCACTACCGCATCGAGCTGCGTTTGCCGAGCCATCACTTCGTCAGTAAAAAAGGACTGGATTACCGGCGCCGGATCGGCCAAGCCCGTAGTTTCAATCACGAGATGATCAAAGGGTTCTGCCTGGGCCATGAGATTGCCAATAATGCGAATTAGATCGCCGCGAACGGTGCAGCAGATGCAGCCGTTGTTCATCTCAAAAATCTCTTCATCGGCATCAATCACCAGTTGATGATCAATCCCAACCTCACCGAATTCATTGACAATAACAGCCACGCGCTGGCCGTGGTTTTCCGTCAAGATGCGGTTGAGCAACGTGGTTTTGCCCGCCCCTAAATATCCGGTTAGCACTGTCACCGGAACTTTCTGAATCAATGCCATCGCGATTAACCTCTCGCTAAGGGTACGTTTTCCAGACTCCATCCAGCCACCTCGGAAACTGCACCTAAGCGGCAGAGGTGGTCATTGCCTTGCCCCAAGCCTCAGACAGGTAGCCAAAGATGGCACCCAAAACCATGGCGGCGATCGCAATCAAAACCGGATTATTGGGTAGTGGAGCCGTCACTGGCAACCCGGTCACGGCAACTGTGCCAACCGTTTGAGAAAAACCCCAAACAATCGCCGGAGTAATGCCGTGGGTAAACGGCAACTTTGAGGCTTGCACCATCCCCGCGCTGCCAATCCCCACACAAATGGCCGCAACAATTGGACTAGCACCAATCAAATCAATCGCCAATAAAGATAGAGCCGCGATGATAATGCCGGTAATGTTGCAGGCGACAGACTTAATGAACCCCTGGGTACCACCGCCCACAATAAAGAAGGAAGCCCAAGCCGTAAAGGTCACCCAAACTGGCACCAAAATCACCGTCGCGGTCAAAAAAACATCGACCCCACCCAAAACACCAATACTGATCGTCAAGGCTTCTGATTGCTTCATAGAACACACCTTTCTGCAGGGATACTTACCACTCAATCACTCGATGATTACGACCCAAAAATCAGACGAAATACCGACCTAAAACCCCAGAAGACTTAAATTCAATCAGGCCACAGAAAACATTTTATAAATCAAGCCTCTGCCTTAACTCTAGGCATTAGAAGAGCAATAACTTTAGAGCCCATGAAGGAGCCTTGATAGCGATAGAAGGCATCAAGTTACGTACTTCTGTATGCGGCTTTCGCTTTCTATCAGCAATTTTATCGCCTACCATTGCCCAGAACTGTAGAGAGGACTACTTTTATTTGCTGATATCGTTAATCTTCATCTAGATCGTGCGGAATCCATAAATATTAGCGATCAGACATAGGGATGCCGCCAAGGCTTGTAGTATGAATACCTATGATTGCGATCGCCCAACAGTAGAACTATGCAAATTTCTCCTCCTGATTCCGATGCCCCAGCCATTGAAGGATATGAAATAGACCAGCTAGATCTAAAAATTATTGAGCTTTTACAGCAAAATGGTCGAATTGCTTACAGCGACATTGCCCGCTCGATTGATTCGCCCGAAGCGACGATCCGATATCGAGTCAAACGGCTACTGGATGAAGCAATTATTTCTATTAGTGCCTTTATTAATATGGGTAAAGTCAAACATGAAAATGTGGCTTACTTGGAACTGGAAATTGATCCTGTATTTTTAGGGGCCAGTCTCAGTCAGCTAATAGCCATGGAAAATATCAGCTACATTGCTTCGGTGACGGGAGAATTTAACCTCATGCTGGAATATATCTATAAAGACAATCGTGATCTGTTGAAGTTCATTAATTCCCTCAAAAGTAATCCTGAGGTTAAACGCTTGAATTCCAAAACGATTCTCACCATTCACAAGGCTCAATATCCCGCTAGAGTTCAGCCCTAGTAGAGGGTGGCAGTTAGTCCCCGATGCACGATGATTTGGGGAGAGGTTCAAGGTTTAGGGGATAACCGCTTCAAGGGAGAGGGAAACGGACGGTGTTTCATTGCGGGGAAAACTCCGTGCCGCTCAGCATGACGCTGGCTAGGCTCAATCAGCCACACCGGATGACGGGTTGAAGGAGGGATTGGGAATGGTCGATCGCCCCTCTGCCGAGTTCGACGGCAGCCGACCGTCCTGCGTGTAGGCATCGGCTTCAATGACGCCTTCTAGATGACGCTGTAAGGCTAAAAATCGAGCATCGTAGCGATCGCGAAATCGCGGATCTGACAGATCCACCGTTTCAATGATTCGACCAGGGCGATCGCCGACAACAATCAGCCTTTGACCCAACAAAATAGCCTCTTCCACATTGTGAGTGACCAGCACCATGGTGGTTGCCATATCTTGCCAAATGGCGGACAAAAATCCCTGCAGGCGGCGACGTAATTGAATATCCAACGCGGAAAAAGGCTCATCCAAAAGCAAGACGTCGGGCTGCACCGCAATGGAGCGGGCGATCGACACTCGTTGCTTCATCCCCCCTGAAAGCTGATGGGGATAGAGTTTGCGAGCTGGGAAAAGCCCCACATGCTCCAGAACATGTTTGACCTGCGGGCGATATTGCGCCGGCTGTTTGCCCCGCACCTTGAAGCCAAAACCGATGTTTTGTTCGACCGTCAGCCACGGGTACAGGGTGTTTTCTTGAAACACCATGCCAATTTTGGGAGTAATGCCTGGCAACGGCACACCGTGAAAGAGCACCTGCCCAGAGGTCGGGGGGATGAATCCGCCCAGCAGCTTCAGCAGCGTTGACTTGCCGCCGCCCGATTGCCCCAAGATGGTGACAAAGCCACCCTGGTCAACCGCCAAATTGACGTCGGCCAAAACAGTGGCTGTTTGCCGCCCCGTTGAGAACGTTTTGGTGAGCGCCTGGCAGGTCAGAATCGGCGGGGTGGAGAAGGAAGTTGGGGAGCGATCGCCGGTTGTCATCCTTTAAACCTGCCACCAAAAAAACTTGCGCTGAATCAGCAACAGTAAACGATCCACGGCGAAGCCGGTGATGCCAATGATGCAGATGCCCAACAAAATGAGGTCGCTGTTGAACAGGTTGCGCCCCGTCATCACCACAGTGCCTAAGCCATCCCGCAAGCCAGTCATCTCAGCGGCGAGTACGGCCATCCAAGCGGCGATAAAGTTCAGTCGCAAGAGGGTAAACACGCCGGGTAGCACCGCCGGAATGATCACCCAGCGCCAGCGGTTAAAGCTGCCGCCCCCCAAATTTTCAGCCGTCATTAACAGCGGCGCCGGAATCCGCTTAATCTCGGCCACCGTGGCAATCGTCAGCGTAAAGAACACGCCCATAAAGACGATGAAGATGGCGGTCAAGTTACTCACCCCAAAGACGACGAGCGCTAAGGGCACCCAAGCAATGGGCGCGATCGGCGCCATCAACCCCAGCAGAGGCAAGATAAACAACTCTGACCATTTGGAAAGACTGATGAGTAAACCGCAGGCAATGGAGCCCACAAAGGCGATCGCCATGCCCAAAGAAACTCGGATCAAGGTGACCATGACCGACTGATAGATGGAGGCCGACTGCGAGCCCAGGCCAACTTTAAAGTCGCTTTCAAACAACACCGGCAAAAACTGGGAGGGCGGCGGCAAGACCTGAGTGACCGGATTGGCCGGATCACGACCAGCCATTTCCCAAATGCCCACCACAATCGCACAGGATAGCAACCCACAGGCGATCGCCAGTAGGGAAGCTTGCCATGCCGGCTGACCAGAGGTCTGACGGGGCATCCTACTGCTCTAACCCTTTGACAATCTCGGTATCAAAGATATCGGCGGCAGGCACATCAGACTCGATATATTTCAAATCCACCATTTTATCGACCACGGTTTGCACGGCCTCTAAATCCGGGGTGAAGGTAATGGGTGAGGGTTGCGTTTCAAAGGCCGTGAGTAACACTGACTCCTCGACCCGGTAATAGTTGCCATCGGTGAGCAGCGCGATCGCCGCGGCGGGGTCAGTGTTGATGATTTCAGCGGCGCACTGTAGCCCCTTCAGATAGGCTTCCACCACTTCTGGGCGATCGGTCAAGGTGGGCTCCAACACGCTGACCACCGTATTTGGCGTCATGGGCGACCACACCTCAGCATTATCAGTCAGCACCGTGGCCTCACCACTGGCGACAAACTGGGTCGTGTAAGGTTTGATATGACTTAAAATATCGACTTCGCCAACTCGAAAAGCATCCACCATCGCCAACAAATCGTCGAAGTAAACCATTTCAAAAGCATCCGGCGCAATCCCGGCTTCTTCAAAGGCATCGACCAAAATCAGCTCTAAGGTGTCACCTCGCAAGGTGGCGATCTTCAGTTTTTTGACTGAATTATTCGCCACAAATTCAGTCAAATCAGAGACGGACTCAACTCCATACTCATTATTAATAATGACCTGCATAACGCCCCATCCTCCGGCAGCGGCAACCGTCTTAATGGGGACGCCACTATTCGCTGCAAAGAACGGCAAAGTAAAGGGGTTGGTACTAAAGTCGATTTGCCCCCCCGCTAGGGCCGCATTGTTATCACCAGGATTCGTGAAAAACACGGTTTCTACAGCTAAGCCATGGTCTGCAAAACAGCCGGATTCTACCCCAACAAATAGCGGGGCCATATCGAGCGCGACCAAATGTCCCGCTTTCACAGGAATCAGCTCATCCGGGGCGATCGCGGCGTCTGATGACGGAGTTTCTGAAGCCTCTTCGGGTACAGACTCAGACGTGGCGCAGGCCGTCCACAAGCTGGCACCGAGGGCAAGCATAAGAAGTCGCCCCAGCAGTTGGGGAGTCGGGGGCATAGCAGTCACCTCAAGGTTGGGCAAGTGTGGTCAAAGCGGAAGGCTAGGGAACTTGATGCTATGACAGTAGATAATTTAATCGGCGCTCGCTGTAGCCAATGCCACAGTTCCAGCAAATTAACCGGCAAAATATTGCGGCATCAGCCACTCACCGCCAGTTATTTTGCGGATTCAGCAAAACTCAGGTGTGGTGTCAACTTGCCATCGTTTAGGCTGATTTCACCGATAAAGCGCCAAAGAGCTGCAGAGAATTGGCCACCCAACCCAAGACGCCGCCTTCCGCCTGCAAAATGTGCACCGTCGCGTCATGATCTTGCGGCTCAAAGGCCGCACAACAATCATCGAGCAGCAGGCAGTAATACCCCAGATCGCTGGCATGGCGGTAGGTAGCTAGCACACAGCATTCGGTGGTGACGCCCGTGATGATGAGGTGGGTGATGTCGCTGGCCCGCAACTGCTGGTCGAGGGACGTATCGATAAAGCAAGAATGGGCGGGTTTGTCTAACTGCGCTTCCTCTGGGAGTGGTTGTAATTCATTGATAATGGCGACGCCAGCTTCGCCTCTCACCAAGAATCGGCCCATCTTACCGCGCTGACCAATGGGCGACCCCGCATTGGCATACCGCATTTGCTTGCTCGGCGATAAATCGGAGAGATCTGGCGCATGACTTTCGCGGGTAAAAATAGTCTTGATTTCCATTTCTCTCGCCCAGTCAAGGAGCGACTGAATCGCCGGAATAATAGCTCTGACGGCAGTGAGGTCAAGGGCTAGTTCGCTACCGTTAAACCCGTCGGGATGGCAAAAGTCGTTTTGCATATCAATGATCAGCAAAGCCGTTTTTTCGAGGGGCAGATCAAAGGGATGAGTATACGTTTTGACTAAAACCATGCAGGCCTCAACTGAGCTAACCGAACTGTATCCTTTTGAGGACAACTGCGGCAACTGTGAGACCTAAAGGGTTGGGATTTCAGGATAATCTTGATAGAATCCTCTCAATCGATTTTTAATAACTAGAAGTTAGAGGAAAGTTGCTTAATCAAGGGCATTACTTTGCATTGACAGACAGGGAATTTCTAAACCTATGACGACGCATCATCATCGTCCAGAATCAGAGATCGCGCTGCGGGTAAAAGCCATTGAATCGCTTTTGATTGAAAAAGGCATTGTTGACCCAGCGGCGCTAGACGCCATCATTGAGCACTATGAGCATCAGGTTGGCCCCCATGTCGGCGCTCAAATTGTGGCCAAGGCCTGGGTGGACCCGGACTTTAAACGTCGACTGTTAGCCGATGGCACTGGCGCGATCGCCGAACTCGGCCTCACGGGCTTTTCGAGTGAGCATATGATCGTCGTCGAAAACACGGCGACTGTGCATAACCTGATTGTGTGTACGCTCTGCTCCTGCTATCCCTGGGCAATTTTAGGCTTGCCGCCCACCTGGTATAAATCATTGGCCTACCGATCGCGCGCCGTCATAGAGCCCCGCAGCGTGTTAGCCGAATTTGGCCTCGTGCTGCCCGATACGGTCGAAGTGCGCGTGTGGGATAGTAATGCTGACCTCCGCTACCTGGTCTTGCCAGAGCGCCCCGGCAGCACTGATGGCTTATCAGAGGAGGCGTTGGCGGCTTTAATCACTCGCAATGCCATGATTGGGACGGCTAAGGTAGAGCCGCCGACTTCACCCACCCCGATCGCCGCCTAGGAGATAAATCCCATGAATGGACCACATGATCTGGGGGGAATGCAGGGGCTGGGCGCGATTCCCATTGAGGAAAATGAGCCCGTTTTTCACAGCGCCTGGGAAGCCAAAGTGTTTGCCATGAGTTTCGCCACCTTTAGCACGTTCTTTCCCGTGGATGAGACGCGTCATGCCGCCGAGCGCATCCCCGCGGGCGAGTACCTCAGCGCTAGCTATTATGAGCGCTGGCTCGCGGCCTTAGAGTTATTGCTCACCGAGCATAGTTGGCTCACCCCCGCCGAGATCGAAGACCGCATCACGCATCTCCGCCAGACGGAGAGCTAAAGCAGTCCCCAATGTGTCAGCAACCCATCAGCTTGGAACAATGACAATTGAAACCAGTAATCAATGTATGACCGCTGCAGTTGCCAAAACGCTGCTACAAGAGGGGCTCAGCTGTCAGGTCAACAGCGACCTACCGCCGCAGTTTCAGGTGGGTGATTTAGTACAGGCCAAAGTCGTGCACCCGGCCACCTACACCCGCTTACCGCGCTACGTGCGCGGCAAGGTGGGCACCGTCATGCAAGACCACGGAGTTTATGTCTTTCCCGATACGATGGGGCAGCGGCTGGCCACGAAGCCCCAGCATGTTTACAGCGTGCGATTTTCGGCCCAAGCGCTGTGGGGCCAAGCAGCGCCCGCAAGTGATGCGCTCTATCTGGATCTCTTTGATGACCACCTCGAAGCGCCCTAATGCGATGAAGATGAATCCGATGTCTACGCCCTCACCCCAGTTCCCCTTGGACACGGACGGCCATGCAGCGGAAGATGAACCCGTTTTTCAAGCACCTTGGGAAGCCAAGGCATTTGCGATCGTGAATCAGTTAGCGGCCGATCGCCAATACAGCTGGACAGAATGGAACGATCAGCTCGTTCAAGAAATCGCCACGGCGGAATCTAGCACCTCCGATTCCCGCACCTACTATGAATGCTGGCTGCAGGCCTGCGAAAAGCTGCTGATCGCCAAGGGCCTGCTCGATGCTGACGCGATCGACCAAAAAGTTGTCGACCTGGCTCAGAAAATCGCCGCTGATCACGACCATCTCAACCATGACCATCCCTAAACCGGAGCGGCAAATCATTCTCTGGCAAGAATATTGATGAGGACACCGCTCATCGCTGATCATTGGTACCCTCCCCATGGCTAAAACCACAGCGACCTACTGGAATCCACTGCAGGCCGACCATGCCGATCAATGGACTGTCATTGAAGGCACCCACGGCCTGATCGAACAGCTGTTCCTCGCCATTGATGAAACCACTGGAGACTACACGCGGCTGACCCGCTTCAAAGCCGGGGCTGATACGGCGGAGTTGGGGCCGCAGGTGCACGATTATCCCGAAGAGATTTTCATCGTTTCTGGTCAGCTCTATGACCAAGCGTTCGATCGCTGGCTCACAGCGGGCGATTATGCCAGCCGTCCGCCCGGTGAGGTGCATGGCCCCTTTCGCGCCAAGACGGACTGCCTCGTGTTGGATTGTTCGTATCCCAGCCAAAGGATACTTGAACCAGACGCGGCCAAAGTTTAACTGCCCCCAGCCGCACACGTTATGCCGTCGGTGAGTGATCGTAATGCGTCTCCCGAACCGCATGGAACGAGCCAAGCCGCCAGTGAGGTCAAAAGTTGTCTATGAGCGCTCATGAAAACAAAAAAGTCCTGATTGTCACTGGGGGCAGCCGGGGCATTGGGGCGGCGACGGCCTGTTTGGCCGCCCAGCAGGGGTATGCCGTGGCCGTCAATTATCGGCGCAATCAGGCCGCGGCCAACCGCGTCGTCAGTTCGGTTATTCAGAGTGGCGGCCAAGCGATCGCGATCGCAGCAGACATCGCTTTGGAACATGAGGTGATGCAGCTTTTTGAAACCGTGGATGACCAGTTAGGCATCGTAACCGCATTGGTGAATAATGCCGGCATTTTAGAGTCGCAAATGCGTGTCCAGAGTATGGATGCGGCGCGGCTACAGCAAATTTTTCAAGTCAACGTGATCGGTAGTTTTCTCTGTGCGCGTGAAGCGGTTAAACGCATGTCGACTCAGCATGGGGGCACCGGCGGCGCGATCGTCAACGTCTCATCGGTGGCGGCGCGTCTGGGTTCACCCGGTGAATATGTGGATTATGCGGCGTCTAAAGGCGCGATCGATACGCTGACGATAGGGCTCGCCAAAGAAGTTGCCCACGAGGGCATTCGCGTCAATGCCGTCCGTCCCGGATTTATTGACACCGATATCCACGCCAGTGGGGGTGAACCCAATCGCATTGAGCGGGTCAAAGCTTCGGTGCCGCTGCAGCGAGGGGGCAAGGCAACCGAAGTGGCCCACGCCATTCTGTGGTTGTTATCGACAGCCGCCGCGTACACCACGGGCTCATTTATTGATGTGGCGGGAGGTAAATAACGGCGGCCTCATCCCTCTCTATACTGAGCAGATAGACGATTTTTCGCTCTGGTTCAACCGTTTCGATGACTTGAGTCAAGGTCTATTGCTTTTGCCGGAGGCAACATGCTGAAGTTCTATTACAATCCCGTTTCCGTCAATGCTCGCCGGGTTTGGATCACCCTGCTAGAAAAGCAAATCCCCTTCGAACCAATTTTGATCCACTTAGATGGTGATCAATTCAGCGATGAGTTTACGGTCATTAATCCGCTACAGCGCGTTCCCGCGATCGCCGATGGGGCATTGCAAGTTGTGGAATCACTGGCCATTTTGGCCTATCTAGAAGCTAAATATCCCACGCCATCACTCATGCCCAGCGAGCCAGAAATGGTCGCTCGGGTGCGGATGGTGGAAACGATTACCGTCGTCGAACTGCAGCCAGAGACCCTGCCATTGACGCGGCCGCTGGTGGGCCTGGAAGTTGAGCCCCAAAAGCTGGCAGCGGCTGAAGCCCGCGTGAACGTGATCTTGCAATTTTTGGAACAGCTCTTGGCTCCAGGCCCTTATTTTGCTGGTAAAGACTTGACCCTGGCTGACATCGTCGCGGGCACCTTAGTGCCCTCCTTACCGTTAGAAAACTATCCTCGCCTAAGCGCTTGGGCCAACCGTTTGGCCCAGCGAGAGAGTTGGCAAAAAACGGCCTACACCCCCGATGACATTGCTGCCGCTCTGCCGAATATCCGCAAAATTCTGGAGCGGCGTTCCTAGCAATCCCATGCCCTGGCAACCCTGATGACCTCGTCCCTGATCGCCGATTATTGGCAACGCTATCTTCAGACTTTGCCCGCTGATGCAGCTGGCGATCGCCCCTACTTGGCCGAAGCCTTTGGCGATACGCCCGCCCTCGC
Source organism: Cyanobacteria bacterium J06626_4 (assembly GCA_038523235.1). Taxonomy (GTDB): domain Bacteria; phylum Cyanobacteriota; class Cyanobacteriia; order Phormidesmidales; family Phormidesmidaceae; genus Halomicronema. The sequence goes on along the minus strand of JBCBJQ010000024.1, from coordinate 10,483 downwards.
CGACGCCCTCGGAGGCCTGGTGCTTGCCGGTATCAAAACCGCCACCTGCTCTGCCCTATGGGAATGGGAAGCCGAACCCAGCCCACTGCCGACGGTGGGGTTAACCACGATTGTGCTTAACAGTGAGGACCGGCCCCTGTGCATCACGGCAACGACGGAGGTGCGGGTTTGCGCCTTCAATGAAGTGGATGCTGAGTTTGCCTACGATGAAGGCGAAGATGACCGCACCCTAGACGCTTGGCGGCGCGAACATTGGCGATATTTTTCACGGGTCTTACCGAAAATTGGTAGGGCACCGACCCTCGATATGCCGCTGGTGTGTGAGCGGTTTCGCGTTGTCTACCCACCAACCCATAGGAGCTAGAGACTTAACGAATGCCACGAATTCATATTGCGATCGCCACCCACGACATTGCCGCCACCGTGCAAGACTACTCGGTTCGCTTCGGGGCTCAGCCCTGTGTGGTTGTGCCTAACGAGTACGCCCTCTGGCGCACGGCAACGCTCAACTTCTCGGTGCGGCAAGATGCCGCTTGCGCCCCCGGCGAACTGCGCCACCTGGGTTGGGAAGACGATACGGCCTCAGGCTTCACAACCGAGACTGACTGCAACGGCATTCTTTGGGAACGCTTCACCGCCGCCTTTCAAGCTGCCGAAATTAACGAAATTTGGCCTGGCGCTGACTATGCAATTGAGGGGCGATCGCCCGAATGATTTTGAAACTAAATACTGGTCTGATCGCCATGCCGTCTGATGCTGCGTCGAAGTAGGCCGATTGCCAACCAGACACTGATGCCAGATTCGATTCTCCAGAAATTATCTGACCGGTATGTTGAGAGCAGCCGATCAGCTTGCAAAGCACCCAGTTTTTCTACCATGAGGTTTACGATTGGGAGTTTGATATCGATCGCTAGCAGTGGCAGAACTTCCAGCCAGAATCTTCACTTGTCACCTTAAGTCGTGACGCCAACTCAAAAGGTTTTAGAGAGCTACGATGTGTCACCAAAGTGAGGCTCAGAGCATAGTCAAATTTATGCCAGCAAATTCTCCTAATCCTAGTCAGCGGATCGCGATTGTGGGCACAACTGGTTCAGGCAAAACGACCCTGGCCAAACAAGTTGCTCAAAGAAAGCAGATTCCTCATATCGAGTTAGACGCCTTATTTTGGGAACCGAATTGGACCGTTGCGGCACCTCAGGTATTTCGAAATCGAGTCAGCGAGGCTTTACGGGAAGATTGCTGGGTCGTTGATGGCAACTACAGTGTCGTGCGCGATATCGTTTGGGGTCAGGCTGATACCGTCGTGTTTCTGGACTATTCTTTTTGGCTAATTATGGGGCGGCTGTGGCAACGAACATTGCAGCGATCGCTCACACAAGAAACCCTTTGGAACGGCAATCGAGAAACCATCCGTAAGGCATTTTTTAGCCAGGATTCTATCTTGCTATGGATGCTGAAAACCTATTCCAAAAACCGTAAAAGATATCCTGAACTCTGGCAGCGATCTGAACATGCGCACCTATCGGTAGTGCATCTGACATCGCCCAAGATGACGGAGGCATGGTTGTTGAGTTTGAGTCTTTCAATCAGTTGACTGGTGAGTTCAGCGATAAAAGCGGCTGGCTTCTTAAGCCCTACGTTTTCGCCGCCTCACTCGGGTTCATCCGCAGCACAACTAACGCCAAGACCCCGATCACGAGGCCCCAAAAGGCCGAACCGATACCCAAAATCGTGATGCCAGAGGCCGTGACCAGAAACGTGATCAGGGCCGGTTCTCGTTCCTTTTCTGCCGCTAACGCCGTGACCAAGCCGTTGCCAATCGTGCCGAGCAGAGCCAGCCCCGCGATCGCCAACACCAACTCTTGAGGCAGCGCCGCAAAAATGGAGCCGACCGTTGCGCCAAACAAGCCGATCGCGATGTAAAAGACGCCCACAGCGACCGCGGCAACATAGCGTTTGTTGGAGTCTTCATGGGCTTCTCGACCCATCGAAATCGCCGCAGTAATCGCGGCTAGATTAATCGCAAAAGCGCCAAAGGGAGCCAGCAGCAAGGTGGCCACGCCCGTCCAGCCAATCAGAGGAGAACTGGGTACGGTGTAGCCAAAGGCGCGAATGACAGCGACGCCGGGGACATTTTGCGACGCCATGGTGACGATGAACAGCGGCAGCGCCATCCCCATCAGGGCGCTGAGGGAAAATCGCGGCGAGGTAAACACGGGCGTCGCCCACTGCAACTGCACCGCCTCCAGTTGCAAGAGACCCTGGCTACCGGCAATTAATACCCCGAGCACTAGGGCGGCGATAATGGCATAGCGCGGCTGCGTGCGTCTCATCAGCAGGTAGAGGCCAAACATGGCGAACACCATGACAAACTGCGACTGCATCGCCAGAAAGACATTCAGGCCAAACTGCAGCAACACCCCCGCCAGCATGGCCGCCGCCAGCGACAGCGGTAGATGTTGGATGAGCCGCTCAAACCAGCCGGTGAAGCCCACTAGCGTAATCAAAGTAGCAGATATGAGGAACGCCCCGATCGCCTCTGGCATCGTCACATCGGCAGTCGTGGTAATCAGCATGGCGGCCCCCGGCGTTGACCAGGCCGTCACAATCGGCACCCGATAGCGCAGCGACAGGCCAATGCTGGTGAGCCCCATGCCCCAACCCAAGGCCCAAAGCCATGAGCCGATCTCAACCGGCGTCGCCCCCAGCGACTGCGCCGCCTGAAACACAATTACCCCGGCTCCCGTAAACCCGACCAGCACGGTGACAAAGCCCGCAATCACCGCTGAAATTGAAAAGTCCTTCGCGATCGTCATGCCTGCTCCCTGGGTGCCATTAATCGGTTGGCCGATTCGCTTTAGCTTAAGACCGCCTCGGGTTACCGATCTTGGACAGAATTGACCTTTTGATACTGACCAGGGGTGACGCCAAAGGCTTGCTTAAAGGCACGGGTCAGGTGGCTTTGGTCATAAAAGCCGTGGGCGATCGCGATCGCCGCGATCGCGTCCGGCGTTTGCAAGGCTTGCTTGGCTCGCAACAGTTGCCACTGCTGCTGATACTGGTGGGGCGGACAGCCCACCTGCTGGCGAAAGCTGCGGATCAAATAATAGGGACTCAGGTTAACCAGCTGAGCCAACTCATCCAGCGTCACCCGTTCTGCATAGTGCGCCTCTAAGTAAGCCCGCACGACCGCCACGGCTTTTGATTCCGCACCCGGTAGTTGGAAATCCACCCAAGACGTATCACTCCGCAGAAAAATCTGAGCCAGCAACTCCAGCAGCAGTGACTGTTGTTGCAGGGGGGAAGGCGGTGCGGTCAGGGCTTGAAACAACTCATAAAACCGCGATCGCAGCGCGGGGTCCCACACAATCGCTTCCTTAAAGTAAGGCAGGCCGGGCCGGGCATAGTCGAACTGAGCCAAGGCCCGTTCGACCGCCGTGACATCGATATAGATATTGCGAAATGACCACCCCGTATCAGCCGAAACTGCTTGCCCAGTATGCACCTCACCCGGATTTAGTAGCTTCAAACTGCCAGGATAATGATGCTGATTGTCGCCCCGCAGCAAACAGCAGCCCAGCCCCTCTTCATTCACCCCAATCGTATAAGCCGCATGAAAGTGCTTGCCAAACTGCTGGGAAAACAGCGTGGCTTCAAACAGTTCCAGGCCAGATAGCGGGGGTTTCCACAAACAAGCGGATTCCGTGGGTGCAGTCATCGTCGGGGCTCACGGGCAATCAACCGAGGCACTCAAATACTGACACGAAAACATTCTGAAGGGGTCATAGCCAGCCCAGCCGAGAACTGAGCTGGGCTTCAACCCAAGGTGGTCGCCAAGCTTTGAATAATGCCGGTGATGTTGTCGTCGGCGTATCCCTGGGCGATCGCCGCTCGATACACCTCTCCCACAGCAGCGGTAATCGGCGTCTTCACCTTAACGGCTTGGGCTGATTGCACCCCATAGCGAAAGTCTTTTTCCACCAGGGCGATCGGAAATAGCGGGGCATGGTTGTTGGCCCGCATCAGCTCCGCCGCTAATTTCGCCGCCGGACTCATAATCGGCAATTCCCCTAGACAGTCCAGGGCGGCATCGCGAGGTAGGCCCTGCTGGGCCAGCCCATTCAAAACCTCTGCCAGCGCCGCCACCTGGATACCAAACAGCGCATTCACCGCCAGCTTCATCGCGGTGCCCTGCCCCACTGTCCCCACGGCATACACTTGAGCCGCTCCAGCGTCTGACAAAACCGCTTGACTACGCGCCAGAGTGGCGTCGTCGCCGCCCACCAAATAGGTCAGCTTACCCGCCTCGACCTGAGGGCGAGAGCCCACCATCGGCGCATCTAAAAAGTTGGTTCCTTGCTGGTGTAAGGCAGCCCCTAATTCCTTGACCCACTCAACAGTGAGCGTGCTCGATTCGATCGCGATCGCCGCTTCACTCAACGCTTGAGCAGCACCGATGTCGGCATCCAGCCAAACTGATCGAGAAGCCTGATCATCGGTCACCATGCTGATCACAATGTCGGCCTCAGCAGCGGCGGTTCGGGGCGTGGCGGCGAACTTCGCTCCTTGCTGCACCAGCAACTGTCCTCTCTCTGCCGTGCGGTTGTACACCACTACTGAATGCTGGGCATTGAGCAAGTTCTGCGCGATGCGCGCCCCCATCGCTCCGGTGCCTAAAACAGCGATTCTACTCATTGGCCAATCTCCTGACAGGTCTGTGAGTTGAGCATAGGAACTGCAAGATGATCAATAAAGGTCTTTGATTGAATAACTCTCATGCGGCTTGCGCACGAATCAGCCCTAAAATAGCGGCATGGATGTATCCACGCTGCAGCTATTCGTCGAGGTGGTGAGGCAGGGCAGTTTTGCCGCCGTGGCGCGCGATCGCCGCCTTGATCCCTCTTCGGTGTCGCGGGCGATCGCCAATCTCGAAAAAGAGCTGGGCGTCCGGCTCTTGCAGCGCACTACCCGTCAGCTGTCGCCCACCGAAGCGGGCCGGACCTATTTTGAGCGCGTTGAACCGCTGGTTGAAGAGCTGCAGCAGGCATCGGCGGTCACCACCGACATTTCGCAACAGCCCAAGGGCCAGCTCCGCGTCACGGCTTCAGTCTCCTTTGGGTTAACGTGCATTGTGCCGCTGCTGCCCCAGTTGTCAGCGCAATATCCTGACCTCACCGTTGATTTATTGCTGACCGACGCAGTAGTCGATCTGCTGACCGAACGGGTTGATCTCGCGGTGCGGCTGGGGCGGCTGGCCGATTCGACCCTGATGGCTCAGCGCCTGATGCCAACTCGCTACAGCGTCTGTGCCAGTCCGGCCTATCTCAGCAGAGCCGCTCCGCTACGGCAACCACAGGATGTTGAGCACCACGACTGTTTGCGGTTTCCGCTTGCTGGGTTTCGCTCGCGGTGGCGATTTCAAGATCATGATGGCAGGCTCACCGAGGTGGCAGTCTCGGGACGCACGGTGATTTCCAGCGCGATCGCCCTGCAACAGTGCGCGATCGCGGGCATGGGGTTAGCTCTACTGCCCCACTGGCTCATTGAGGCCGACATTCAACGGGGCGATTTGATCCGAGTCCTACCCGAGTACGCAGTCACCGCCACCGACTTCAACACGGCGGCTTGGCTGGTTTATCCATCGCGAGCCTACGTGCCGCGCAAGGTACGCGCATTTATCGATTTTCTCAAGACCGCGCTGATGGACTGATTCCTGACTCGGGTTCGGACATTAGTTGTTGGGAGTAACGGCGAAAGCCTGCTCCAAAACCGTGAGACCCTGATCGATTTGTCCTGCCTGAATTAGCGCGATCGCGATGTGGCTGAGGGCCGCAACTTTTTCACTTGGCGTGTCAATTTGTTCGGTTAAAGCCAAAGCCTGGTCGGCTTGTCCTGACTGCGCCCAAGCGGCGGCGATCGCCCGCAATGCGGTGTCTTGGAAGTATTCACGCTCTATCATCTGAGCAATGCTCAACGCTTGTTCAAACCGTTCTGCTTGAGCGACAGCAGCAGCTAAAGCGGCCAGCATAGATTGCTGCTGCAACAACAAAAACCCCTGGTCTGCTGAGCTGAGGGATAGCCCTTGGAGGATGCTCAATGCCTGGTCATAAGCACCGGAAGTGATCAGACCAGTGCTGATTGAGAGTAATACCGTGGATTGAGTGTGAGGGTCGCTGATTTGCTCTGCGAAGGCGATCGCCGTGTCGAACTGGTGGGCGGCAGCAAACGCTAGCGTAATTTCTTGTTGTGCCCAATTTACCGCCACGGTCTCGCGAGCGATGCCGGCAAGTTCTGCTGCGGTGACGAGTCCGGCTTCGTAGTCTCCAGAACTGATTTGGGTTTTAGCCACTTCCGTTAACACCACCGCTTTTGCTAGGGCAATTGGCGATGTTAGCACTGGGGCATCGGTTAAGTTTTCGCGTGCAGGGAACTGCTGGAGTTGCAGAATATAGTACAGGTCTAGCCAATGCCAACTGGTTAGGGCGGTGAGATCGATCTCTAGTGAGGCGTAGCGGCCACACCCAAAAGCAGCGGAATGGCAAGCCAAACCAGTCACCACACCTAAATTGGCGATTGCCGTCCCTGGTGCTGAAGCGTATTGTTCAATGAAAGCCCAAGCAGCCTCGGTATCGCCCGCCAGTTTCATAGCCGTTGCGATCGCGAGAAAGTTACGCACACGCCAGATCCCATATGCACCCTCATCGTCAGCTGCAAAGCGCTGCATCGATTCCTCATAGGCGGCGACGGCTGGAGCAAACGCTTGCTGTTCTGCTAACTCAACGGCAGCAGCCCCTAAGATCAGGCCACGCGGGGCGGTATCCGAAGGGGCTAGATGGGTCTCTAGTTGGTTTAGCAGCGCCTGATATTGCGCTTCAGAAAAGTTTTGATGGGCCGCAAAGCCTAGCCAGACCGCTGGCAGGCCAAACCAGCTCCAGTCTTCTGGGCTGTGGGGAATATCTATCAACAATTGATGGACGGTGTCGCTGCCTGCGGTTGCCTGGGCGCTTTGCAGTAAAGGCACTAAGAATGTGGACTTCAAAATAGGCAGGTACCGTCTCGCCTGCTCAGCCTCGGGCTGCAGCGACTCTAATATCTGGCGAGACTGATCGACGGCACCGATTTCCGCTAGGCCCAGGATGACAGCTCCCACGGCTTCACTCGCCGCAAAGGGTTCGTCAGGCTCCTGGGCTTGGTTAAACCCTTGCTGGGCTAACTGTATCGCTTGCTGAAATAGGCGATCAGCTCGCTCAGACTGTTGCTGTTCGGTCAGGGCAACCCCGGCACAGGCGAGCGCGGCCACTCGATAAAAAGGGGTATCCACCGATTCGATTAAGGCGATCGCTTGCTCAACCTCATTGGTTTGAATGAAATGAGTGACCAGGTGAGCGATCGCCTCGCCCCGGTGGTTTTCTTCTTCGATCAACATCGCCGCTGCCAAGGCCGCTTCGCCCTGTCCTGCTGCGGTCAGGGCAAACACCACGGGAAACGCCGCATTGTCCTGATAGCGATCGCCAATGACATCTTCGCCTTCGACCCGCTGCAGCAACTCCAGAGCGGCATCCGGGTAGCCATTGGTCGCCAACGCGAGGGCAACACTACGAGCCTGATCGAACTGTTCGTAGCGACCAGGGACAAAGCGGTCAACAATGTCTAAAGCGAGTTGCGGCTGTCCTTGCCCGACCAAAGCGATCGCCACATCATTGGGAAAGTCAGTCTCAGGAATGCCAAAAGCAAAAGTCGTAGCCTCCCGCTGTCCACGGGGCGGTTGGGAAAAGCAGATGCGCTCAATGCCTTCGAGGCGAATGAACGGGAGATCGTCACGGTAGTCAAGATGATCAGCCTGGGCGGGTTGACAAAACCACATCATCGCCGTGATAGCAAAACTGAGACGAAAAAATGGCGATCGCGTCATACCCGTACCTGACAAAGACCTCTATCCATTATCCATTTTCTAATTTGAAGACCATCACCCCTAACGGCGGCAGCGTCAAACTCAGGGCCTGGGGCCAGCGGGGATGATCCCAGTCATGACTTTGCTGGCCCCCCGCATTATCAACGCCACTACCGCCATATTCTGATGCATCGCTGTTGATCACCTCGCGGTAATAGCCCGCTTCCGGCACGCCCACCCAATAGTCATAGTGGGGCTGGGGCGTAAAGTTGCAGACTGTGACGATGAACTGGTCGGAATCGCGATCGCGCCGCAAAAAGGACACCACGCTGTTATCGGCGTCGTTGCAGTCAATCCACTCAAACCCCTGGGGTGAAAAATCATCGGTATAGAGCGCCGGTTCTTGCACGTACAGTCCATTGAGGTCAGTGACAAACTGCTTGAGCTGTCGGTGCGGCGCTTGCTCTAAGAGCGGCCAATCCAGGTCGCGCCAGGCATTCCATTCTGTCGTCTGGCCAAACTCCATGCCCATAAAGAGGGTCTTTTTGCCCGGATGCGTAAACATATAGGCATAAAGCGCTCGCAGATTGGCGAACTTTTGCCAATCGTCGCCCGGCATTTTTTGGAACAGGTTGCCTTTGCCATGCACCACCTCGTCATGGGATAGCGCCAGCACAAAGTTTTCGTTAAAGGCATACCACAGTGAAAACGTGACGCTGTTTTGGTGATAGCGGCGGTGGCCGGGAGACTCGCTGAAATATTTCAGCATGTCATGCATCCAGCCCATGTTCCATTTGAAATTGAACCCGAGGCCGCCGACATAGGTGGGGCGCGACACATTGGCCCACGACGTCGATTCTTCGGCAATGGACAGGATGCCGGGATAGTAGCCAAAAATCACCGAGTTGAGCTGCCGCAAAAACTCGACCGCTTCTAGATTTTCGTTGCCGCCAAAGTGGTTGGGCACCCACTCGCCATCCTCGCGATCGTAGTCGAGGTACAGCATTGAGGCGACGGCATCCACTCGAATGCCATCGATGTGATACTTCTCAAACCAAAACAGCGCGTTGGCAATGAGAAAGTTTCTGACCTCATGGCGCGAATAGTTAAAGACCAGTGTGCCCCACTCTTTGTGCTCACCTTTGCGCGAGTCAGAATGCTCATAGAGATGACTGCCGTCAAAATAAGCCAGGCCATGACTGTCTTTCGGAAAGTGGCCCGGCACCCAGTCCACAATCACGCCCAAGCCCTCAGCGTGGCACTGATCGACAAAATACATAAAGTCTTGGGGACTGCCGAAGCGCGACGTGGGCGCAAAATGCCCCGCCACCTGATAGCCCCAAGACCCATCAAAGGGATGCTCCGCGATCGGCAACACTTCAATGTGGGTGTAGCCCAGCTCCTTGACGTAGGGAATCAACTGCTGCGCCAGTTCGCGATAGGTGAGAAAGCGGGCTTCAGGTTTTTGACTCGCCGCTACAGCAGTGCCCTGGGCGGGTAGCTGCTCAATACTCTCGTGCAGCCAAGAGCCCAAATGCACTTCATACACAGAGACCGGCTGCTCTTGGGGGTTGGTGTGGCGGCGCTGCTCTAGCCAGTCTTGGTCGTGCCACTCATAGCTCAGGTCAGTGACAATGGAGGCGGTATCGGGTCGCACCTGCTGCTGAAAACCGTAGGGATCAGACTTGAGATACAGGTGTCCTTCCTGATTTTTGATCTCAAATTTGTAGAGTTCACCTACCTGCAGCTCCGGAATAAACAGATCCCAAACGCCGCCATCGAGCCGCCGCATTTGATGCTTGCGACCATCCCAACTGTTGAAGTTGCCCACGACTGACAGGCTGCGAGCATTGGGAGCCCACACGGCAAAATAAACACCGCTGACGCCCTGCACCTCCACGGCATGAGCGCCCATCTTTTCGTAAATGAGATGGTGGTTGCCTTCAGTAAAGAGATGAATGTCGAAGTCAGTCAGCAACGCCGACTTAAAGGCATAGGGATCGCGCATGGTGCGCTCATGGCCATTTTCGCTGACTTTGATCAGATAGTTGTGGTCTTCGGTGCCGGGCAGCTCGCATTCAAAAAAGTGCGGATGATGGGCCGTCTGCATGGGATATGCTTGCCGCTGCTCGGGGCGAATCACCCAGGCGGCATCGGCATCGGGCAAATAGGCCCGCACCACCCAGCGCGTCTTCCCGTCTGGCTGCGCTAACGCATGGGAGCCCAAAACCTCGAAGGGGTTGCTGTGGCGGTTTTCGACCACGCTGTAAACCTGGTCAGATGAGAGAGATGCAGTAGGCATAGGGGAATCAATAAGGGAATCTTAACGGGGTAAGGCGAAGGCCAGCCGACAGCGCGATCGCGGCTGTAAAAAAGCCGTCTGAAAAACATCTCAAGGATCCGGCTCACCTGAGATTAGCAAAGCACAGCGACGGCGCAAAAACGCAAGTCGCCCAAAAACATCGTTTTTTACGAGATCGCAGAAGTTGGGGTCATTTGCCCCAAGCCCGACGATCGCCTAGTGCAGCGCCAAGTTTGAATTTGTGCGTCCTCAAAATTGCAGAGCAGGTGTTTTGTCTGAACAGGCATCTT